>JBBDIM010000067.1:0-36417 GCA_040880405.1 Pirellulaceae bacterium
CGAACTTGAGCCCGGTGTTGTTCGAGGGCTCCAGGTCGGCCGAACCACCGAGCATGTTGGGCACCTTGGCCGCGATCGCGTTGAGGACCTTGCCACTGGAAACGCGTGAGGCCATCCCCTTGGCGTCCGCTTCGAACTTCGGAATGTCGGCGTCCCAGCCAGTTGGCAAGGCACCTGATGCGATCTGATTCCAGGTGGCGGCCAATTCCGGGTGCTTGCCACTGTAGTCGGCCAGCCCCTCTTCCCACTGCTTCCGAGCCTCGGCCCCTCGGGCACCCAGGTTCTCGTTGAAATGCTCGTATACCTCGGCAGGCACCTCAAACTTCTCGTGGGTCCAGGTGTAGGCCGCCTTGGTGAGCGTGATTTCTTCTTCCCCGAGCGGGGCCCCGTGGGCTCCGTGGGTGTTCGCCTTGTTGGGCGCTCCCCAGGCGATGATGCTCTTGAGGATGATCAGCGTCGGTTTGTCTGTGGTCCCCTTGAACGTCTCCAGGGCGGCGTTGATCGCGTCCAGGTCGTTGGCGTCGGTCACGGTGAGGACGTTCCAGCCGAGTCCTTGGAACTTGAGGGTGACGTTCTCGCTGTAGGCGAGACTGGTGTCCCCTTCGATTGTGATGTTGTTGTCGTCGTACACCCAGCAAAGGTTCGACAGCTTCAAGTGCCCGGCCAATGAGGCCGCCTCGGTGCTGATCCCCTCCATCAAGTCGCCATCGCTGCATAGTGCGTACACGTCGTAGCCAAACTGCTCGAAGCCTGGCTGATCGAAATTGGCCGCCCGCCACTTCGCGGCGATCGCCATCCCGACGCTGTTGGCAACCCCCTGTCCCAAAGGCCCCGTGGTGGTTTCGATCCCGGCCGCCTCGCCGAATTCCGGATGACCGGCGCACGGGCTGTGCAGTTGGCGGAAGTTGCGGATGTCGTCGATCGAGATCGAGGGCTCAGCGGCTCCGTCTTGCTTCTTCACCCCGGCTAGGTGCAGCATCGAGTAGAGCAGCATCGAAGCGTGCCCGCACGAGAGCACGAACCGGTCGCGGCCGGGCCAGCTAGGGTTTGCAGGATCGTAATTCAGATGGTTGTTCCAAATGGCGTAGGCGACCGGGGCCAAGGCCATCGGGGTCCCGGGGTGTCCACTGTTGGCCTGCTGCACGGCATCCATCGAGAGAGTGCGAATCGCGTTAATGGACAACTGCTGGGCGGAGGTAGTGGAAATTGACATCGGCTTCAAATGTTTCTCTTAGGTAAAGTGACTGACCACGACCGCCGCAGGTCAAAAATCAGCAACCGCCTGAAGTCGCAGGCACGGTTGGCAGACGGTCGCGAAGGGAGTCCACCACTTACTTATGGGGACTGGATTGCGGCGCATAAAAGCGGGTATTTTAGCCGGTAACCAAGGGGTAAGTCAACTTACGAGGCACCCCTTCGCGGTAAATGCATCAATCCTTAAAGTGACGGCAACCTTCAAACGAGCCCTTCGGCCTGAGGGGGACGCGATTCCCCCGTGGGATTGACGGACTTCAAGCCAGAAAACCCTCGCATCAACGCCAATTGTTTCGGACAATCGCACCATGACCTCCCCTGATTCCCACGAACCCCACCCCGGCGAAGATTTGCCTGCGCGCGTTGAACGCTTGGAGATGCTGCTGACCCATGTTGACTCGCTGGTGGCGGAGCTCAACCGGGTGGTAGTTGACCAGGCCCGCACGATCGATCGGCTCGAGCACCGCTACCAGCGGTTGGCGCAACGTCAGATCCAAATGGAAGAATCGGTCAAGCCGCAAGATCGCTTGCCGGAAGATGAACGCCCACCTCACTATTGATAGGCGTGGACTAGTCAAAAGAGTCGAGCAGAAGTTCTCGCACGCCGAGCATCACGAAGTCGGTGTACTGGGTGACGAATCCGCCCATGTCGAGGAATTGCTGGAGCGTATCGACCAGTTCCCCCTCGAAGACCAATTCGATCTCGGTCTGGTAGAGCTCTTCATCCTCCAGGATGATGCTCAGCGTGGCGACCGAGATTTCTTCCTCTTCGGTATCCTCGCTCATCGAGACCTGGGCGGTGAGTCGCGAGACATCAAATCCAGCCTGGAAGTTGATGTGCCCGACCAGCAGGACGAACACCATGTCGGCCCCTGGCAGGAACACGCCCGGCTGACCGGGGACGAACTGGAACAGGGCATCTAGCTCGAAGACCGGCGGGTCGCCAGGGTTTCCACCACCGCCGTTTCCACCACCGCCGCCTGGATCGACGTTCGGCTCACCCTCGGTCTCGCGGGGCAACCAGGCCTCGGTGTAGTTCTCCGGCAGCGAGACATCCGAGCCGATCGAATTGCCATAGTGAGAAATCAACAAGGTGAAGTCGGCCAGGCCAACCCGGCCATCTTTGTTGAAGTCGGCGAACCAGCCCCCGCCATCTTCAGGCGATTCGACGGATTGACCATAGTGGCTAATGAATTTGGTGAAATCGGCCAGGCCGACCGTGTGGCTGTCGGTCAGGTCGTAAATGACCGGTACCAGCTTCATGGACGGGGGGGGCTCGGCGAAGACTTCGGTCGTGACGTCGGCCGATTCGACGTTTACCTGCTGGGTGGCCAACTCGATATCGTAAGGACCAACCCCGCCGGTAGCGAGGTCTTCCGGATTCAAACGCACGTTATCGCCATTGGCGACCACCGTCTCAAACCGGACCCTGGCCAAGAGCAAATGCCCTGCATGTTCCGCCGGACTGGCGACTGTTGCCACTGAGATCCCCCGGACCTGCCCCAGGGCGTCGTCCAACTCCGCTTCCTGGTTCGGGGTGAAATGTTCCCCGTACTGGACATGGGTAGCGGAGGTCAAATCGGTACGATACCCGAGGTCAAACGAGATCTCGTGACCCGATGCGGCGGTCTCGCCGGAAAGCTGAACCCAGACTTCCAGATGATAGGAACTCCATTCGTCGATCCGCCCGAGCGAGGCCGGAAGGTTCTCAACCGCGCCGTCAATCGTGGCGGTGGGAGATTCGACGAACGTGTAGCGAAGATGGAGAGTCGGAGCTTCAACCACCGGCTCATCGAGCGGCTCATCCAGCGGCATATCACCAGCCAACGGTAGCTTGGGCTCAAGCACCTCTAGACCGCGACACCGATGGATATTGAAGTTTCGACCACGCGGGGCGTGGCGAGAACCGTTACGTCTCATCTCGTTGTCCGCCTCATCTCTCTGGAATGATCCACGAATTCGTTATACACGATGCAACACCTCAAGCAAGCAATCGGACCGATATTTTTGACGGCTATCTCCCCAGCCAGTGGTGGCACACGCGTAAATTCCAAATGCGCCATGTTGTCCCAGGCTCCGGAAGACGGACAATTGGGTGGGAGTACCCAACGTTCCTGGGGCCAAGCCACGGCCCGACACGAGACCTTAACACGCACCCCTTCAAGGACTTAAAACCGATGAGCGATTGGCTGGAACCGGGCCAGAAGGCCCCTGATTTCAATCTGGCGACCGACTCCGGCGAGAAGGTCAAGCTGAGCCAGCTCAAAGGTTCGCCGGTGGTCGTCTATTTTTACCCCAAGGACGACACTCCTGGCTGCACGGTCGAGGCTTGCGCGTTTCGCGATCGGAGCGAAGAGCTCAAGTCTTTGGGCGCAACGGTCCTCGGCGTCAGCCCGGACGACGCGGCGAGCCACGCCAAGTTTCGCGATAAGTTCGAGCTGAACTTCCCGCTCCTGGTCGACGCCCAGCACAAAGTGGCGGAAAAGTACGGGGCCTGGCGCGAGAAAAATATGTACGGCAAGGTCTCGATGGGAATCCAACGGAGCACCTTCCTAATCGACCAAGAGGGCAAAGTGGCGAAGGTCTGGAAACGCGTGAAAGTAGAAGGGCACGACCAGCAAGTGATCGACGCGTTGAAGGCGTTGGACGAGGGCTAACCGAGCGCGGGTGTTGAGGATGGAGCGTTTCGCAGGGGGATAAGGTCAATTACGGGTACCGCGGCATAGGGTTCTATGCCCCCGACTCTTTGTAATTGAACTCATCCCCGTCGGCGGTCCCGGGATCTTGCCGCTTCGCGCAGGGCGTTGTAGTCCGAGCGACCGAGGTACCGGAGATCGCAGTAGGCTTTGCCCTGGTCTCGGGACGTGATGATCAACGTACGTTCCCGCGTCAGTTTGAGCTTTACGACATCGGGCCAAGCCCACGAGATGATTTGCGGATCACCCCTCAATTCGCACCGGGCCTCGATCCCGTCGGCGGTGAGGCGGATCGGCAGATACGTACTGGCTCGGCGCATGCGATAGAGATGATTCAGCACGGTCATCAAAGTGGCCAACACACCGAGCCGAAGTGCCCACAGCAGCATCGCCGCGGCCCAACCAGGCGAGGCGACCATCAGGTCCTCAGAGACGATCCACAACAGACCTGCCAGCGGGCATGCAATTAGCAGGGCCACAAGCGCTTGCAAAAACTCGCGAATCCGGACCTGCCCCACAGTCAAGCAAAACAAGTCGGACGATCCCGCCTCCTGGGGCGAGGCAAACGGGTTTTCGTCGATCCCCGGCGGATGGTGCATGACGCATTTCGGCTAGGTGGTAAGCGGGATCGCCGACGCCACAAACCGTTGGTAGGCTTCCGCTAGTGCGGCTTTATCCTCGTCCGGGCCGATCGCCGCGATCTGGATCCGGGAGCGGCGAATGACTCCTTTTTCCAGCGGCTCCGGGAAAATCCCGATCTCCAACGTCACATGCTCAAATCCCTTGCGAATCGCGCGGAATCGTGAAAAATCGCCCGGGTAGACGAATACGCCAAAGCAGCTTCCATCGGTCACCTTCACCGCCAAGGCGGCCGGTTGCGATGGAAGGCGTTCCGAGTGATCCTCCGCGCCCAGCCCCGGCGGAGACCACGGACCCTCCGCCTCCAGCAACGCCACGGAGTAGGCGGTCGGAAAATCGACCCGCAGGTTGGCCTCCGGGTGGGTTTCCAGCAGGTCGGTCTGCCGCGAGAGAACCAGCTCGCAGCTCGACTCCTCTTCACAGACACGCGCGTAAATCTCAGTGGAAAGTTTTTGCGTGTCCTCTTGGTAACGCTGAACTAAGTCGGCCCCCCGAATGTAATACTCGGTTCGAGTCCCCAGCTCTCGGAGGTCGATCCGGCAGGCTTCGAGGTGATCCGACGGTGTTTGGAATTTGAAGACGGCGTCCCCCTGGTTGGTCGCCAGAGACGCGAGCTTAAAGCCAGGGGTGGTGGCTCGATGCGCCACTTCGTAATCGGAGGTCCAAATGCTGTGTGTCATACAAGCAATTGTGGCGAACGGCCAAGAAATAAAAAACCCCGTCGCTCACCGAAATGAGACGACGGGGCCGGAACAGAGAAGAGGCCGATTGAAACCACTTAAAGCGTGGTAAAGCTGAATAAATCACCGCTGTTCCAGGGATGATGAAGTTCATGATACCAAAGAATCGAGCGGTGTCCACAATAAAATCAGGGATATTTCTCGGAATAACCGCGGCCTGAAACAGAGCGGTATGCGTCCTCTGCCAAGTATTCCCAGTGCCCGGTTTCTTCTTACAGTGAATAGGTTTACGATTGCCAGAGAGAGCGGTGGTGGGCGATTCTCAAGCTCGGATCGCAACCGTGTTTCCCGCAATTTGGTCTGATTATTTTTTGGTGAATCATGGCAGTCGACCCCCAGCACAGCCAATTTCTCACACTTTGCGACCAAGCCGCGAGAGCGGCCGGCGAGGTCCTCAGGCGGTGGGAGGGAAAGTTCAAAGTCCGCGAAAAAGGTCGGGCCGACTTGGTCACCGAGGCCGATCTGGAGGCCCAAAAGGCGATCTACGACATTCTAATGGGCCCCTACCCCGATTTCGGCTTCCTGGGTGAAGAGGAGGGTCATTCAACCCGCAGCCCAGGCGATAACCCCTGGCACTGGATCGTCGACCCGTTGGACGGAACCACCAACTACGTGCACGGCCTGCAAAATTACTGCGTTTCAATCGCGTTGGCCGAGGGGGACCGGATTGTGGCGGGGGTGGTTTACGACCCGGTGTTTGATCGGAGTTACCAAGCGGTAACTGGGGGCGGGGCGTTTATGAACGGAGAGCGACTCCAGGCCAGCGGGGCGGAAACCTTGGAGCAGTCGCTGGTAGCGGCCAGTTTCGCCCCTTCGGTGACCCGAGACTCGCAGGAGATCGACGACTTCGTGAACGTGATGGTCCGGAGCCAGGGAATCCGGCGGCTCGGCTCAGCGGCGCTCAACCTGGCCTTTGTGGCGGCGGGCCAGCTCGACGCCTATTGGGCCGGCGACATCAAACCGTGGGATATCGCGGCCGGCGTGTTACTGGTGGAAGAAGCGGGGGGGTTGGTCCGCAACTATGGGAATGTCCCGATCGACTGGACGCGGCCCCAAATCGTCGCCACCGCCACGGAGCCACTGCAGGCGGAAATGCAGGGGATTCTTAGTCCGTCCTACTAACAATCCTTTTATTCTCCGGTGGCGTTGTCGGCCACTATTGGACAGTTGCAACCGGCCGGGTGGAGTAAAAAAGGGGTCGGGAGTCTTTTTTCGAAACGAGAGCGGTGGGCACTTGGGAAGGGGTCGCCAAAAAGAGTCCGGACCCCTTTTTTACGCGGTGCGAGTAGACGTTCATGCCAAGAGCCCAATCCGTTAAAAAGGGGTCAGGACTCTTTTCATCGTCGCTGGGAGGCGGGGCTGCGATTTCTTGTTTCGGAAAAGACTCCTGACCCCTTTTTAACTCCCAATTTGGCAATCGGCCGGCGTGGCACTGTCGAAACGTTGCACAACTCCGTGTGCCTCTAGCATCCTGCCAGTGCCTTGGTTTGCTATTTTGAGGAAGTGCCCTAGCCTCGTGCATGGAACACCCCAAGGCCCATTATGGCAAAGTGTGGGCCGTCGAGCCACTCGCTTTACCCGGAAAAAGAAAAGCACTAGCCAGAGGCCAGCGGTAGACGAGACATCAGCACTTTGTCAGTGCCACGCGGCCGAGAGAACAAGCAGTTGTCAACTCCGGATGCTTCCCCTCATTTTGACTTTTTCATTCTCCACTACTCATTACTCATTCATTCCCGAATCAGGAATGATTACTACAAAATGAAAAATGAAGAATGCAAAAGTCCGTCCGGCGGGGCTGGCACTCGTGACAGTGCCAACCCGCCCGCCGAGCACCGTCGTTTTCACGTCCCACGTCATCCGCCGCTCGGGTTCACTGTATTGTTCTGTCCGCTGACTCGACTCTCAAGCCAGCGCCTGAGCGACGCTTGGCTTTCGGCGGATGGTTTGCCGAAGGTCAGGTTTTCCACGCTAATGTCCTCATCCAATTGCGGCCAGTGGATTCCTCGCCCACCTCCAATCAGGTGCCATTCGGAACGTTCGTCGGGACTTCCGTGACAGAGACGAGGATACCAAGACAGAGGAACCGCAATCGTTCGACCGTCTGAGAGTTCCACGGTTAGAAGGTCATCAGCAACCACGACTGCGGTCACGCGAACGTGTTGGCTATCAACCGTTGAAGAAGTCATGCCAAGAATCCATCAGTTGTTGGTGGTGTTCCGCTGTAATCCCTTCGATCCGACGCAGTTCCTTTCCCGAAAAACCCCCACTTCGTTCGAGACGGACTGGATCGAGCCAAATCTTCGCTTCGGCGGGGTGGCGCTGTCGAGCCGATCAACAACCCCGTGTGCCACTGGCATCTTGCCAGTGCCTGGGCTGTCCATTGTGAACAAACGTCATCCGGCCTTCCGGTACCTACCTGACTACCATTATGGCAAGACTTAAATCACCGGTCCACATTGGCCAATGCCAGTTGCTTTCTGCTCGAGCAGAGCCCTGCTGCTGCCAGCATCGTGTGGCCGGGTGATTCTCCTTTTCCCAGAATGGAAGTCAGGTCGACCGCCACTCGCTAGGTTTCCACACTAGTTGAGGATAGAGACCCGAAGCACTGGCAAGATGCCAGTGGCACACGAGGGCATCGACCAGCTTAACAGTGCCACCCTGCCGGGAAAAGCTCTCGCCAAGGGGGAATCGGCAAGATATTGTTCCGCTGCCCCTAAAATTTACCTACAAATGGGACGCTCACAAAGGCTACGACGCGCTGGCGCGGCTACGTAGATTTCTCTCGTAGCCACGCTCGCGTAGAGCGTGGGGGCCCCGCGAGCTTGGGTTGGCCCCTCTGGCGAAGCGGGTTAACACTTCTCCCACGCTTTTGCAAGCGTGGCTACGACGCGCTGTGTTGCTACGACGCGCTGTCGCGGGAACGAACCACCACGGCTCCTTGACCGCCTGCGGTTCCCCCTTCGAGCCACTTCAGGCGGAGATGCAGACGATTCTTCGTCCCTGAGTTCCCCCGAAGTCGCCTGGGCCGCACAGGCGGGGGGTGCGTGAAGTTTTTCACCGATCATCCGTCTCCCAAGGCGGGTAAGTGCTATAATCGGAAGGGTCGTTATAGAAACCGCCCCTTTTCCACCTTACGCCACCAGGCAAAGGATTCGGTTGTCACGGCCTTCGAAATAAACTGGAAGCTGGTCACCGAATCGATGGGCAGGGAGCGCGTTTTCCGACCCACCGCGGGGCCATGACTCTTCTCTTCCTCTTAGCACTCATCTTCAGGCATGAAGTTCGCCACCGGTGTCAACAGGCCGATATCCGCCCCCCGTCAGGGCTGGAGATCCGGCTCGACCGAACCGAGGCACCGGGTCGGGATGATCTGCCTCGCTTTGCTCTTGGGGCTTTTCGCTGCCCTTTTTGCCTTGGCCCCTCCACCCGCGGTGGCCCAGGATAGCGGCACACCGGCGTCTCGTAATGGGTCGCTCGTCGAGCGGAAGCCGGGCACCTACTACTTGCCGATTCGGGACGGAGCGATTCAGGAGGGGGGCCCGCTGGAGTTGGTCCTCGACCTTCGCGCCGACGCCTACCACCGCTGGTATCGCGATGTCTTTTTGAAGTCGTCGCCGCAAGGGCTCCCGAAGTTCAGCTACGATCAGGTCGACGTCAAGGCAAGGGTCGAGGGGGAAGCGGTGTTGATGGATGTCGATATCGAGATCCAGCCGCAGGCTTCCGGTTGGATTTTGGTCCCGCTTGGATTGAAGAACGGTATCCGCCGCGGGGCCGTGCAAATTGAACCGGAAACGCGCTGGCGGTTGGATCACGACCCCAGCCGCAACGGTTACGCCTGCTGGATCGACGTTCCGCGGTTGACGGAGGACGAGGTCTCGCGACCTGAATCGTTTGTCCTCTCGATGACCGTGTTGGTCCCCACGACCACCAAGGGGGATGAGCATATTCTGGATACTAGCTTCCCCAAGGATACCTTCAGCTCCTTGGAGTTTTCCGTCCCCGATTCTCAGGCGATTATCAGCCACAAGGGTTCTTCGGTGGTCCGGGAAACCGTTTTCACGCCGGAAGAGTCGCTCAAGCGGCTGGAGTTTGCTGGGGGCGATTTCGTCCTCTCGTGGCGGCACGACGATCAGATGATGGAACAGGTCGCCCCGGAATTGAGGGTCCGGGGTGAAATCGACGCGACGGTGGGTAGCGACCACGCCCTCCGTTCGGAAATCTCCCTGAATGTCGAGAGCTTAACTTCCCCCTTCACCTCGCTCACGGTGGAACTGGAAGAGGGTGCCCAGTTGGTGACCCCCGAACCGACCGCCGCCTATCGAGTCCGGGCCTTGGAAGATACCACGCTGCAAAACCGAAATCTGGTGCGGATCGATGTCGAGGAACCAACGCTCGGGCCGCTCAATATTCAGCTTCAGACCAAGCAGGACGATTCCCAGAACCGCCCCCGGGGTGAACGCCGCTTCCAAGTTGGGCACTGCAATGTCTTGGAAAGCAAGTTCCAGGAAGGGCGGATTCGGATTGGCTACATGGACGACGTCCACGTGACATGGGATCAGGGTCAGAACCTCCGCGAGGAACGGTTATCAGAAAGTGACGCCTCCTCGTTTCGGGCCGGCTTCAATTACAAATCGCAACCCGCCAGTCTGCCGATTCGGACCTTTCCGATCCAGACCACGATGCGGGTCAATTCGGAATACCGCCTGAACATCATGAAAAACGAGGCCCAACTGGTGGGCCGGTTCACGTTCCGATTCCCGCGCTCGTATCGAGAGGACCTGGTCTTTCACCTCGGCTCGTGGCGGATCGACAATGTCGATTCTCAGGGAGCCGTAGACTGGCAGCCCTCCATGGACATGAGCGATACCTTGTTCCTGCCACTCTCGGAACCGACCGAAGGGGACGGCCTGGCGGGGCAGCAACATCGGACCGTTGAACTGACGGTCCGGGGTCATCAAAAGTTGGCCGCAGGTGACGAGCGTCTGACGCTGGATTGGCTCCGCCCCGAGGCGGAACAGGTCGGTTCGGCCGCGGTGGTGCTGATCCCGGAGGATGACATTCGACTGAAGGTTTGGGATGAGGAGTCGGTCGGCTTTCAGCTCGACCGCAGCCGCGCCACCGACATGGCCGAAGGGGATGACGAAGGGACGCTCGTTTATCGCCTCGACTCGGTCGCCGAGGACCGACAACTCGTCTTTCAAGTCGAGCCAATCCAGCGGCGGCTGATCATCTCGTCCGAGTCGAAGCTCACCTTGGCGGGTGACTTCACCCGCGGCACAACCGAGCAAAATTTCCGGTTCGATATCCATCACGGAAGCTTGGACGCCGTCGAGTTCGATATCGCCCCGGCCGCGGGAGACAGCGAGCCTCGCGCGCGGTTGCTGATTCCCCGAGTCAACGGCGTGGAGGTCCCGGCCACTCTGGTAGCGCCGGCCGCCGGCAACACACCACCGGTTCGGACCTCGCGCTTCCGCATCCCTTTGACGGGCGTCGAACCTCCCTACAAAATTGAATTCTCCTACCCGACGGAAGGACGTTCCCTGCCGGGGGCAGAGCATGCGCGGGACTTCCCCTTGATCACTCCGCACCTGGCCACGCTGCGTGACGCGGGGATCGAGGTGATCAGCAAGCCGACGACGCTTACCCTGGAATCGCCGGAACCGGTCTATCCGGTGGAGGGGCAAAGTTCCTGGTATCGCGCGGCGACCGGCACCAGCGGGTCGACCGTTTGGCGCGCGGTCCAGGAGGAATCGTCGGTCGCCTTGGTCGTGCCACTGCACGCCACTCATACCGATCGCGCCGTGCTGATCGACTTCCAGTGGATCCAGGCCGGCTTCACCGAAACGCTTCGTCGAGACCGGGCCAGTTACATCCTGCGGACGTCGCGCTCGGAACTGGAAATCACGATGCCCCCCGGGGCCGAGCAACCGGACGGATACGTCGACGGCGTTCCGGCCACCGTCACCTCGCTGGAAGATAACCGCTACGCGATCGCCATCCCGCCCGGCCGGAAGCAGGCCGCGACGCGGCTCGAACTGTGGTACACCTACGCCCCAGACTATCGCATCGCCAACCGGGTCGATGTTCAAGCCCCGCAAATCAGCGGCGCGAAAGTCGGGTTTGGCCGAGGGCTGGCCGAGGGTGGGAACAGTTTTCTGCAAATCGTGACCCCCGGGAGCTGGACCGTCCTCTCCGCCGGGAATGTCTCCGAGGAGATGACCTGGCAATGGGTCGATGGTCATTACACTCGTCGGCCCAGGCTCACTCAAAGCCAGATTGAACACCTCGCGTCGTTTCCGTCCCAGGCCTCGTTTCCCGAGGGAATGAACTGCTATCTCTATAGTGGCCTCGGGCCGATCACCGGTACCGGCGTCACGCTGATTCGAATGAGCCACTTGCTGCTGATCGTCTCCGGCGGCGTGCTGGGGTTTGGTTTGATGTTGTTTTATCTGCCGACGACGCGCAGGTGGGGACTGTTGTGGGTGGTGGCCGCGATCGCCGTGCTGTTCGGGGCGTTCTATCCCAACTTCGCGATCCTGATGGCCGAGCTGTCCGCGTTGGGGCTGATGATGCTGGTGATGGTGGTGCTGCTGTACCAGTTGGCGCGGTATCGCTCTCCCGTGAAGCCGGTGATCCGAGGCCGCTCGGGCGACTCCAACGTGACCGCGGCCAGTCGCGCGACAACCCAGTCTCCACCCAATCCCCTCTCCACCGCCACCGCGGCGGCCGTCGCTTCCGGCAAGCTGAATTCATGAGAACTCTCGCTGGAAAATTCGATTTCGCAGTGCTCGCCATGGTCGTGGTGGGGATGGTCCTGCTGGGTCTGGGGCCGGTTGCGGCCCAGGAAACCTCCCACTCCACCGTTCCGGAAGAGGTCGAATTTCAAAGGGTGTTCGTGCCGGAGGATCGTTCCGCCGATTGGCCCAGGGCCGGATTCAGCTACGCCCCGCAGATTCCAGTCCAATCGTTCGAGGAGCTCATTGAGCAGGCGCGCGATCGGCTCCAGCGAGTCGAGATGCCCCCCCAGTACGCCCAGGCGGAGCTGCATGCGACGCTGGAGGAGAATGTCCTGACGGGGCGTTGCCTGCTGGTGCCCCAGGTGGATGACTCCCCGCTGCTCACACCGGCCACATCGACCGACACTCGTTTCATTCCGCTGGGAGACACAAACCTCGCCTTCCAGCCACTCGCCTCCGACCCGGCCAGCCCCAACGCGACCCGCTTAGGTCTAAGCCGCGACCAACCCGGCATGATTTGGTCCGCCGAGGACGAGGAAGTGGAGGTCCAATGGCGATTCCACCCCACACCGGGCCCGGATGGGGCCCAGCATTACGACCTCCGTTTACCCAACGCCCAGCAAACCGACCTGTACGTGAATATTCCCGCCGAGAACACCTTGCGTGTGATTCGCGGGGCGGAGCGAACTTCCTTTTCCACGGTCGAAGCAAGCGAACCGCTCGATCAAGACGTTCGCCACTTCGTGCCAGACTGGACAGGCCGCCTGACCTTTGAGGTAACCGCTTCCCGCTCGACTGGCAAGGCGACTCACCGGACCTGGGTGACGCAAAATTCCCATTTTCGCGTGCGAGGTAGGGTCTGCGAAAGCGTGACGCGATTGAATCTGATTAGCGGCAGCCAACTCCCCCGAGAATTGACCCTGGCGATCCCGACCGGATTGGTCGTCACGCAGGTGTTGGTCGGTGAGACCCCGCTGGAAACCAAGACCTTGCTCCGCGACGCGGAGAACCAGCGTCTACTGCGGCTCGATCTGAGTGAGGCGAATCTTTCGCACGAGTCGACCCTGCGCATCGAGGCGACGTTTGCCATCGGCGGGAAGGGGCCGATCGACGAGGAAGGGGAGCAACCGCCGTTCGACTTGCCGCTCATGAACCCGCTTCACGTGATGCGTGAGTCGTTCGTCGCCACGGTCGAGATCGACGAGACCCAAAACCTTTCTCGCTACGAGACCAGCCAGGCCGAGCCACTTGGTTTGGTCCCCCATAACTCCGTGGGACAATCCAATCTGCGATTCCGCCTCCATGGTCACCATCCGAGGATCGCCCTGCATTTGGTTGCGGCGCAGTCTCGCATCGTCGAAACGGCCGTGCATCACATTGAGTTCGACGAGTTTTCCATCCGCGCGACGACGAACCTCCGAGTTCAGCCGGTCGCGGGTGAGATATTGGCTTGCACACTGCCGCTGGGCCCTGGCTGGCAGGTCGATCAAGTACTCGACCGAGCCCGACGCACCCCGATCCGCTGGGACCAGATCCAGAAAGAGGGCGTGCAAGGCCTGCGGATCGATCTGGCCCCCGGACGCGAAGAGCCTTCCGCCGAGATGGCCGAGATGGTGCTGGAAATCCAGGCTCACCGGACGCGGGAAAAAGATTTTGGCAACTTCATCCTGGCCGATCTGCAACCGCTGCTCCTGAATTCAAGGCACGAAGGAGCCCATTGGATGCTGCTCAGCCGGGGTGCCCGTTACAACGTGGTCCCCGATACCGATGGCGTTGTGGCCGCGATCTCCCCCACGGATTTGTCCGCCGAGGATCAGGCCTTGATCAATCCGGAGGCGGAAGGGCATCTGTTTCCGCTGGCCGGTGCCCAGCCGGCGCGTTATGAGGTCCGGGTCTCTCCGAAAACGGTCTCCTACAATTCCGACATTCAAATCGAAGCCCGCGTCACCCCCAACCGGTTGCGTCAGGAAGCGACGCTGCGACTGGAAGGGGAGGGGCACGCCCCGGAGCGAATCACCATCTGGAGCACTCGGCCGCTTCCCGCGGAGACGGCCTGGATGGTCAACGGCGGCAAGCCGGCCCGGCTGATATCGGAGACTCGGTTGATGTTCTCCGAAGACGAAACCAGCCAGCCGCTGTTCGCCTATGAGTTAGAACTGGGCAACTCGCTCACGTTACCGCTGCAAGTGGAAGGCTCGTTTCACCAAACCAGTGGCGACCGATCGCCGGCCGAGCCGATCTTGCTGTCGGTCGCGACGGCCGAGACGCAGACCGGTCAGCTCACCGTCCGGACCTCCACCGTCGATCACCTGGTCGCCAATCCCAGGATGCTTCGTTCCCTATACAACAGCGGCATCGACTGGCAAACGGACAACCGCGTGCTGCGATTCGCCTATCGACCGTTGGAACTTCCCCGGTTGGCCGACAACGAGGAAAGCTCGTGGCTGTTTCGCTGGGAACCCTCGACCCTCCTCCCCGCGGCCTATTGCCTGGAGGCGAGTCATTACCTGCACCTGGGAAATGACGCCGCTGCTCGGTATCACAGCCAATACTTGGTCGGTCATCGCGATTCCACGATGCTCCGGTTTCAACTTCCCACAGGGTCGCGGTTTCTCTTCGCCGAGGTAGACGGAGCCTATCAAAACGGCCAGTCCGACGACACTGGCGGAATCGAAATCCGATTGCCCCGCACCCCGGGCCGCCGCCGCGTCGACCTCTTTTATGAAACGAACCCGGCCTCCCTCTCCCTCTTCGGCAAGGTGACCCCTCGGCTCCCAAAAATTGAAATGCCGCTGGGAAGGGAGCGATTCACTTTAAGTCTCGGGTCGGCGTTTCGCCCGCTGGGCTTTTCGTTGGATGAATCCACACCCCAGCGGGAGGTTACTCTGTCCGATCGGCTGTGGGGCGGAGTCATGCCGGGGGGGCTACTGGGCAAGACCGATCGCGCAAAGGGGGGCATCGATCCCAAAGACCGATCGGTGGCTGCCATGCCGGCCGTGGGGTCGACCTCAATCCTGAGCACGTCACTTGAAATCGCCTCCTTAGGCGGGGAAAAAAAACTACCGCGGCCTTGGGTCGTGCGACAATCGGCGGTGGTGGTCACCGGTTACGCCATCCTCCTGCTATCTGCGTTGATCGGGGCGGTCTGGGGCCGTTGGAACCCAAGAAGTACCGCGGCGGTGTGGATTGTCGCGGTCGCCATTGCCCTGGTGGTACCGCCGCTGTTTGTGGGTTGGAGCAGCGGCCTAGTGGTGGGGCTCACCCTGGGTAGTGTGATCGCCTGGTTCCGCCCCTGGATCGTTTCACCGGCAAGCGCCGCCCCGGAGCAACCGCTGGATCAGGAGCGATTCACCCTCGTTTCGCCCAGTGCTGCCTCCAGGGTCAGCGGCTGTCTGCTCGGCTGGATTGTCGTCGGGCTGGCGACCGCCTCCGCCTGGGGACAGCCCATGGCCGCCCCCATGACAGGGAAGACAGCGCCCCCTGAGGACTCAGAAACGCCCCGCGAACCGACACCGCTGGTGACGCCCCGTGCGCGGGTCATTTACCCGGTCCTGATTCCGGTCGATTCCCGTCGAAACCCCGTGGGCCAAGCCTATCTGCCGCAGCCGTTTTATGAGTACCTGACGCGGATGAGCCAGCCGGCGACGCCACCTCGGATCGACTATCTGATCGAGACGATCGGCTACGAGTTCAAACTTCCGACCGAGGACTCGACCCAGATCATCGCCACCACGCGGATCACCCTCACTACCTTCCGCCCCTCGCTGGCGTTGGCTCTCTCGATCGACCCGAAACTGGGAGACAACGTCCAAAGCATCTTCATCAACGAGGGAATCCAGCCAGGGAGTTGGGAGACCTCGGCCCAAGCTTTGAGCGTCGTCATTCGCGAGGCGGGCAAGCACGAACTTGAGATCCAAAGCCGCATCCCGACTGAAAACCTAGACGCCACCCGCCCCGAATTGGCATTTGCCTCCCTCCGCTGCCCCAGCACGTCGGTCCGCATCGACTCGGCCCGGTCGGGACTGATCGCCCGGCTAGAGACCTCCCAGCGGGTCCTTGGCCCCACGCCGGAGATTCTCAACAAGAGCATGGAGCTCGGCCCGATCGACCAGTTCAAAATCCGCTGGAACATGCCGGAAGCGACCGCGCGGTTCGAGTACGACCAACTCGACCTGCTGAACATCTCCGAGGATTCCGTCCAACTCCGCGTTCGCCTGATCGTGAAATCGCTGGAAGCGGATGCCCAACGAGTCCGCTTGGCGATCGATCCCCGCCTGTCGCTGGTGACCGCGTCGATTGCCGGCTCTGAGATAAGTTTGACTCGAAACCCGGAAAGCTCGACCTATACCGCTCCCCTCCCCTCCACCACCAACGGAGCGAGCACCAGCCTCGATCTGTTATTTAATGTCCGGGGGGCCCAGCGGGTCGCCAACTTGCTGTTCCCCGGGGTCAGCATTCCCGGGGCCACGGTCCGCCGCCGCTGGGCCGCGGTCTCTGCGACCGAGGATCTCCAAGTTCAAAGCGACGCCGAATCGCGGGTCGCGATCCTTTCGCGAGATGAATTCACGCGGGAATGGAAGGCCCCGGTAGGCGGGTTCCGCTTCGCCGTCTCGCTGGTCGATACCACGCCTTTGGAGTGGGTGATCTCGACCCGGCCGATCGCGACTCGGACGTTCGCCCAAATCGACCATCAGCTCACCTTTGACGAGGATGGCCACGATTTCCGGATTTTGGCGGCGGTGGAAACCTACAGCGGGCGGACCTTCCAATACGTGGCCGATGTCGGCTCGGGGCACCGAATCAGCTCGGTCGACCTCTTTACCGGCGGCCTAAAACGGCCGCTGCAGTGGCATTACAATTCCGCCAGCGGGAAGCTCGGCATCTTGCTGTTGGAAGCGGTCGATGGGGATCAGGAACTGCTTATCCGAGGGCGGCACCCCCGCTCTCCCGTCGGTGAATTCGTGTTTCGCCCAACCAAAATCGAAGGGGTGCAAAGCGAAAGAAACCTGCTCACAGTCAGCCGGAATCCCTCGGTGTTGGTCGGAATCTCCGATCACCGCGGTCTGACCCCCCAGGAGCAACCCTCCCCGGGAGTCGATCCGGATCAACCTTCCGCGCGGGTCGGCCGATTCCTGTTGGACAACGCCCTGACCGAAGTGCCGCTCGAAGTCTCGCGGAACGACCTCCTCCTGACCGGCGACATGCTGACCATCGTCTCTCGAAACGACGGCAACTGGCGAGTCGATGGCATCGCGAAATTAGATGTCCGGGCCGGGGCGGTCGACTATCTCGACCTGCTGGTGCCACCCAAGCAGGCGCTGCAAACGGAGAAGCTCGAACGGTTCACCATCAGTTCCCGGCTCTCCGCCGACGAGTCGCTGAGGGTGTATCGCCTGATCCCCAAACGCCCCCTGGGTGTCGGTTTTTCACTCCGCCTACCGATGACCCTAGCGGTCGAGACGGGCGAGATGGTCGATTTCGGGCCGGTCCGCATCGTCGGTCAGCCGCACATCAAACAGTTCGCCGCCACCCCGGAGGTTGTCGGTAACCAGGAAGTGTTCTGGGCCTCCAGGGCACTCCTTCCCAACCCAGGCGGCGACCTGTGGTTTCAGGCGAATATCCCCCGCGGTTATCAACTGCTGGGGACCACCCATTCCAACTTTTCCTGCCACATGATCAACCGGATGACCGCCAGCGGCACTCCTGATGTCCCCCTGCTTCAGCATCAGGCGCAAGTCGATGCGGAAGGGGCGGTGCTCGCGATTTCCATGGCCCGGATCGTCCCCCATGGACGGCAGTCGGTCGTCTGGCGGCTGCCGGAAAACTGGAAGGTTTTGGGAGTGTTCCTGGAAGAGGAGGCGATCCCCTTTACTCAGGAAGTGGATGGAGGCGTGGCGGTCGAGCTGAAGAGCCGCAAGTTACCGCAAACCGTTTCGCTGATGGTCTCCGGCAACCTCCCCGATACGGACTCGCCCCGAGGTACCCAGTGCGAGCTTCCACTGCCGGAACTCGTCGGTTGCAACGTTCAGAAAGCGCTGCTCGATGTCACCACTCCCGACCGCTGGCGATCGGATCCCGAGGCGGAAATCGCCCCAGAGCGGTGGCTGCGCGACCGCCTGCTGAGCGAGATGTCCCTCAAAACCTTGGCCGGCGAAGAATTCTCCGGGCTTCAGCCCCGCGAGGTGAGTCATTGGCGGCAGGTCCGCCGCCAAAGAGCGCTCGCCATACTGGAGGAAATCCAAACTTGGTTCCGTGCTTCCGGCACTCCGGAGCAGACGCTTGATCGAGAAATTCAGGGATTGTTCGGCGAGGCCTGGCCCGAGGTCCAGACGTGGCTCATTTCCCGCGAGGACGCTCCTGCCGCCAAAGACCCACCGCTCCCGATCACCCGGTTGCCGGAGTGCGATGGCGAGCGCCACTTGTTGGACCTGACCGACGCGCCGCACGCGCTGGGTGTCTCGTTTGAGGTCGAGCCACGGCCAGCCTCAAACGGTGGTTGGTGGGCTTGGCTGATCGCCGCAAGCTTGGTCCTTGTCGGCTGCTGTGTCGTATGGCTCCCCGCCCGCTGGACCCAAGAGGATGGCCTGATTGGCGGCTCACCGTTGGCCGCTTGGGTCCGCCGCTGGCCGCAGGTGATTGGCGTTTCGCTGGGCATCGTCTGGTACTTGTTCCTGCCACCGCATGAGTTCGGCCTGATCCTGGCCACCCTCTTCGCCCTGGCCAGCCTCCCAATCTTCCGGCCCCGCTGGCAGTAGTTGCCGCTCAATAATCGAGACTCGCTCCACCCTCCACTTCGATCCCCTGTCCGGTGATGAAGCTGGAATCCTCGGTCGCCAAAAACAAAACGACGCGGCCGATTTCCTCGATGGTGCCCATCCGCCCAAATACCTGCAGCTCGGCAATCCGCTGGAGCGCCGCTTCGGGGTCGGCTAAGGTCGCGGCCCATGATCGCATGAGAGGGGTATCGATATTGCTTGGCAAGATCGCGTTCACCCGGATCCCTTCGCGGCCCAGTTCCAAGGCCAACGCTTTGGTGAAACTCAGCTGGGCCCCCTTGCTGGCGGCGTACGCGGTGGAATGCTCCTGACCCAGCACAGCGGTCATCGAGCACATGTTGATGATCGCTCCCTTGGTCTGCCGTAGGTAGGGCAAGGCGGCCTGTGCGGCGAAGAAGTTGCTTAGCACGTTGATCTCGAACACCCGCCGCAGCTCGTCGGCCGTGGTGTCTTCCAGAGTGGTCGCCGGGGGATGGATACCGGCGTTGTTGATCAGGCAGTCGATCCGCCCAAACCGCTGCTGCGCGGCTTGAATGGCGGCGGTTAACGCGGGCGTATCGGCCACATCGCAGATAAACGCCTCGGCAGAATCGGCCGAGTACTGCTGACGTAGCTCCGCCGCAAGGGCCTCGGCGGCGACCGCGTCACGGTCGAGAATGGCCACCCGGCCACCCTCCGCGGCCAGCACCTGGGCACAGCCCGCACCGATCCCCTGAGCGCCGCCGGTCACAATGGCGACGCGATCTTGAAATCTCATCTACCTCTCCCGGTTGGTTCGTCTGAACGAGCCCCCGGAACTAGGCGATGGAGGGCTCGCGTCTCATTGCCTCGACCTTCAAGCCTTCGACGTAGCTGATTTGGGTCTTGACCCGCTCGGCCAAGGTTTTCAGCTCTTCGCCGACCTGGGGGTCGGTGGTGGAATCGTCTCGATCGAGATAATCGAGCGAAACGTTCAAAATGGTCAGCATCGCCTCGGCTGATTCCAGCAGCCTCGCGTTGCGGTCCGATTGGCAGTGGATCCGAATCGGACCACCATGAAACTCCCGCACGATCAGGTCTTTACCACGCCGAATGAACGACAACATCGCCTCTCTCCTTATTTCCAGGAAAGAACCGCCTGGGGCAAGCGGTTCATCTCGCGCTCCGGAACGATCAGGCGGCTGGCCAGCCCGACTCCGCTTCCGCAGCGCGTTACCCCGGATTACTCATGAACCCTTTGCCACATGCACTCAATGGTCTCCATGGACGAACCCCCGGGAAATTGCATCAAACTCTGCCTATTTAAAAATATGGCTCGGCTTGAAGACTCCCGCCGGAGGCGTCTCGCGAAAACCCCGAGAGTTTCGCGACAACCGCCATGAATAATCGGGTTAATACTCTCATCGGCACCTAAGGTTCAAGGGCAATCCATTGAGTTGGTGGAAGTGGGCGTTTTTTTGAAATTTACGCCTCCGCAGGTGGGGCTGGAGGCGATTGATCCGCCGCCGGCAAATTCGCGGAAGTAGTGCCGGTTTTAAGACCCTTGCGAACCAGCATAAAGCACCAAGCGATCAGCCCTCCGTTGATCACCGCCAGCAGCAAAAACAGCCACAACCCTTGAATTTTGGCCATCTCGGCATGTTGGGGTAGCAGGGCTTCAAAGTCGATTGCGGCAACCCGAACCTGTTCCCGTAACATTCCCAGCGCCAGCCAGGCCAGAGCCATCGCCCCGGTCACCGCGCTAAGACTCACCAGTGGGGGCACCAGTCCCTTGGTCATCACCCACCACAGCCCCGCCATCGCCAGGCAGCAAACGACAATCACCGCCACATACAGCAGCCCGCTGCCGGTACCCAGTAAAGCTCGTTCCGCCGCCGGAACCGCCACCAAGTAGCCGGCCGTCGCGAGGGCCAAAATCACCAGCCCAGCCAAGGCCAGCATTTGCGGCAAGATCAGATTCACCGGGTTCTCCCCCTCCTCTTTCCCCGTGATGCTCCACCGCAACTGCCAGACGACAATCGTCGCCAATGTCACCAACGCCGCTCCCAGCCAAATCAACGTCCGCGCGGTCACCACCAGCGGGGCCAGCGGCAGGTCGCCGGTCAGGTACACCTCCGGCCACGCGCCCGGTTGGTTGGAAAGCAGGTGGTTCGCGGTCCAACAAAACCCGACAAACAGAAACATCCCGGCGGTCCCCAGGGCGATCGTGGCCCTCAGCCAGGGGGAGAACCGGAGGTACATGTCGCTCTTGAGGAGGTAAAGCAAATAGAACGAAACTATCAGCACCGGCACCACAATCATCCACCGCCAAGAGAGCAGCAAGTTGGCCGTGTAAAAGTGGTTGGGATACAAAATCTGCACGAACAGCAGCGGAGCGACCCCTGCGGTAATCGCCGCCCCCAACGAAAACGGCAACCACCCCCGGATGTGATCCATCACCCGCTTGGTCCCCGAGCCGAGCGCAATCGACCGCGGCAACAGGGCCCGCACCGCCACCACCAAACAGCCCGCCACCACATAATGCATGGCCACATGGTGCAGCACAAACGTCGCCACATACAGCACCAAGTAAAAGGTGCTCGGCCAAGGATAATTAAAAGGAAACGGCATCTCGCGACCTCGGTTGAATAAAACGCAGGCCAAAGGCTGTAAGGAATTTTTTAACCACGAATAACACGAATGACACGAAAACGGAGGGGAGCAATTTGGCTGGCTGCCCTCTTCTCTGTGATCTCTGTGTGCTCTGTGGCTAAGTAAAAAAGTGATAGCCACAGAGGTCACAGAGGCCACAGAGACGGCATGAGAAAGCTTTTGCTCCATGGGCCTAGGGTGACCGGTTTGAAGTTTTGAATACGGGTGTTTCGCTGGTTGTCATTCGTGTAATTCGTGTCATTCGTGGTTAATACTCCTGACTTAAGCCAAGCGACTCCGCAGCTATTTCCCACTTTGAAACAAAATCGACTCCGTCCCTGCCTCGTCCATCCACTCCTGGATCCGCCCCAGGGCCGCGGAGTGATCGCTTGCTTCCAGTGGCTCAATTGGCTGGCCGTCGGCCCAGTTCAAAAACTGGACCAGCGCCTCCAGCTCTTCGGCCGTGCCGGCGAATGGGGGCATGAACGCCTTGGTTTGTTGGAGCTTGGCGATGTTCATTCGCATTTGATCGTCGCTCCAGTGCGAAGTCAGCTCGGTCAGGCCGTTGATCCCGCTCACCGTGTGGCAGACGGCACATTGGCGGCGAACCACCTTCGCCCCGGTGCGGACTTGGTCGTTGGGCATTTGGTCCGCACCACGCAGCGGATACGGATCGTCCTCCAAACAGCCCACTTCCCGCAATCGGGCCACATCGCCCGGCAAAATCCCGTTGGAGAACATCAGCGTCCGCACCGAGTACGGCTTCCGCGAACCCTCTCTCACGAACTCACCCCCGGCGGTCGCCCCAAACGCCAGCAAGACCAGCAAGCTGGCGGTCGCTCCGTTGATGTACAGTTTTTGGAGGAACAGCCCCACGATCGCGTACCCGCCGATCGCCAGTGAGGCGACTACCGCGATGTTCATGAACAGCGTCATCGCCGGGCTGCCACCCAAAATCCAGGCCCGACTGTCGTCCGGCATCGCCCACAAAAACCAGATCCCCAGAAACGGCATCGCCAGCATCGGGACCAGCAGGTGAGTCGCCCGGCCAATCAAGCTGTGCCGAGCCTTCCGGCCCAGCACCGTCATCGTGTTGATCACCACACACGCCACCAACGCGGCCAGCGTGCAGGCCACAATCGTGCGGAAAAACAGACTCGGCCAGAACGTTGGATTGAAAATCCCATCCCACACATTCCGCGTCTCAACCCAAACCCCCGGGGTCAATTGCCACGAGATAATCCCGTTAATCAGAAACAGACTCGCCCAAGCGGCCCCCGCGTACAGGATGAGCAGCTTCATGTTGGTCTTGTCGTCCAGCACCGCGTGGTACCGGTAAAACATGTACCCGGCGAAAATCTCCAGGCAAAAGAAGGTCCACTCGGCTGCCCAGATCCAATGAAAATTGCGGACCATCTCGCCAATGGTCGGGGCACTCACCTGAATCGCCGTGAACCAAATGCCCACCCCGGTCAGGGCCCCCAGCACAAAGCTAATCAGCACCAACCAGCGAAAATACCCCTGCACAAACAGCCGCGCATGCGGGTTCCGCCCAGTCATCGCCAGCCAATGGAAGTAGCAGAGCAAAATGCCACCCCCGACCGCAAACTGGGCCAGAAAAACATGCACAATCGCCACCCCGCCCATCAGGATGCCAGGCATAATCGGGCCGTAATCATTGACCGGATAAATAAACTGGTCCACCGCCGCGACCCTCCCCCCAGTGCAAAAACATCACCCCTCAGACATCCCTACCCCCGATAGTGTACCAGCCCCCAAACAAACCAACACCTGCGACAAACGGTCGCAGGTAGCCCCCTGGGACCGCCGACGCGTGCGTCGGCATACAATTCTTAGCCCGCCGTCCGTGAAAGGAGAAAAGGCCCGCAGGGCCGACATAACCTCTGCCGGGGATGTAAGTCCCCGGTTGCCGGACCCTCCCAAAATTCACAGGCCTGGAGGGCCGACACACATCGTTCTGGATAGCCCATGAGCAAAATCGATGGACTTGTGTCGGTCCTTCGGGCCTGGGCGACGCGCGAGCATCGGCGCGGAAAGACTAAAGACCGGACGGCAAAAGCCGCCATCGGCCCCAGTGAACGCCTTGATCCAGAGAGGACCATCCGAGTAATCCGTGGCTGAAAATCAAACAGGAACAAAGCCACGGATCAGCACGGATGAAGGAAAGAAGGATGGCCAGCCGTGGCGGTTGATAATGGGAGTTGCCGGTGGAGAAGTTTCACGCCAAAACATGCCCACGCTTTCCGGGCGTGGGCATGGCACCCGGAGAATTATGCCGGGCCTTCAGCCCTCACGTTTCAATTGGGATCCGGTACCTAGGGCGATGCCCTAGGCTGGGATATAACCGGGCCTTTGGCCCTTTGTTAGTGGTGGTGGCCTTTGTCCGAAGTGAGGGCGTGAGGGATGTTTCGCGGAGCGGGTGCCGGCGGGACGCCTGCGGTCCCAGGGATGGGCAGTCAGGGGGTTAACTTGCGTCGGCTTGGGTCCAGGTTCCGTCGATCCAGCGCCAGGTTTGGCCGGTGGGGTTTTTGTTTTGGAGTTCGGCCGGGAGGCGGTCGAGGCGGACTCCGTCGAACGATTGGAGCATCGCGAAACGGTGGATGGCGGCGGGGATGCCGACTGCCGTGAAGCCGGGGTGGCCGGTGGCGGGGAAGGGGCCGCCGTGGTTCATTGCCGCGCTGACGGCAACTCCAGTCGGCATCTTGTCGTTGATCAGACGGCCCACTTTTTGTCGCAGGTGCGGGGCGATGGTCGCGTAGGCGGCGTCGTCCGAGCCGCGGGTGTCGGTGTAGAGGCTGCCGGTCAGGTTTCCTTCCAGGCTGTTGACGACCTGGACGACTTGGTCGATATCGTCCGCGATGACCAGCAGCGAGCTGTTGCCGAAGGCCTCGGTTTGGAACAGTTCCGGGTCTTCCAGGTATTTCCGCGCGGGGACCGAAAGCAAGGTGTTGGCGTGGCTGTAGCCGGTGCCTGCGCCGGCGGAACCTCCCGCTAGTTCGGTCGCGCCCCCTTGCTTGATCACTTCAATGCTGTGGGCCAGGTTCTTTTCGACCGAGGCGGAAAGCAACGTCCCGACCGGGGCGGTCGCGAATCCCTCTTTCACCATTTCCACAAACTGATCGGTCTCTGCGCCGGCCAGCAGGACCACCATGCCGGGGTTGGTGCAGAACTGCCCCGAACCCATCAGGCAGCTTCCTTGGAACTCCTTGGCTAGATCGCCGCCACGTTCCTTGAGTGCGCCCGGTAGGATGATGACTGGGTTGACGCTGGAAAGCTCTAGGTAGATGGGGGTCCCGACCTTGTCGGCGGCTTCTTTCAGTTTGAGTCCTGCCCCACGGCTGCCGGTGTAGCCGATCGCTTCGGTGCGCGGGTCGGCGACCAGACGCTCGCCATCTTCATGCTTGGTGCGGTAGATGCACTGGACGGTGGCTGGCGGAAGGCCGACCTCGTGGGCCGCCTGCTGGGCCAGCTTGGCCATTTCCCGCGTGGTCGCCGGTTGCGACGAATTGGCCTTGGCGATGACTGGGTTGCCGGCCGCGATCGCCGCCGCGAAATCACCACCACTGGCGCTATTGAACGCAAACGGAAAATTGTTCGGCCCAAACACCCAGACCGGGCCGATCGGGGCGTAGTACGAGCGGATATTGTTGGCACTGTCGATCGTGGCGGACTTCCAGCTCCCCTCGGCCGCGGCCTGGGCCGCCAGACGGAGCTGGTTACTGGTCCGGGGGAGCTCGGCATCCATCAGCCGCGGGCTCAGCGGCAGGGCGGTCTCTTGATGGGCGATTTCACAGAGGGTTTGCTTGTTCTCGTCGATCAGATCGGCCATCCGGTTCAAGAACTCAGCGATCCGTGCGCCCGGGAGGTGGCGGAGTTGTTCGAAGGCGGCGACCGCGGCGTTCAACGCAGCATCGCAGTCTTCCCAACTACTCACGGGAAAAACATCCGGCAAGGGGGACTTGGTCGTCGGGTTATCGACCTGGAAGGTTCCGACTTGCTGGGATTCACGCCATTGTCCGTCGATCAGCACCGGTTGCGTTGCCATGGAGATACTCGCTTTCGTTCGTTGCTTGCGGAAGTTTGGATTGAGGGGTGGATGATCGTGGGTGTTCGATCTCTTAGCCCCGGTAGGGGCGGCATGTAATAGCCAGGGGCGTGAGCCCCTGGAGTCCGTCCCCATAACCACGTGAGCCCTGAAGGGGCGGCATGGGGACTTAACATCATTGAATCAATTGCGGTCCGGTTTGGGGCGATGGGACATCATCTGATTGAAACGCAGAGACGCCAGGACGCAGGGACGCAAAGAAATCCCATGGGCGCTCTTCGCGTCCTGGTGTCTTTGCGGCTTGGCGTTAAATGATTTCGATTTCCGTCATGGCTGGTTGCCTTTGCTTTTTTATCGCAGAGGCGCGGAGATCGCAGAGGGAGTCTTCCCACGCACGTCTCTGCGTTCTCTGCGCCTCCGCGTTTCAAACTTTTATAATTAGCAGTCATCTCTTGGACGATTATTAATGCCGCCCCTTCGGGGCTTAGGAGTTTTTGAATAACTTCTCACCAGGGGCTTACGCCCCTGGCTATTGCATGTCGCCCCGTTGGGGCTGAGGCTGTGCCGGCTGAGCGACTAACCCATTACGATTTGGTTATCCCTGCGTGATGGGGTTGGACAGGGTGCCGATGCCGCTGATGGTGATCTCCACCACGTCGGCCGGCTCGAGGGTGAAATCGTTGTCCGGTACGATGCCGGTGCCGGTCAGCAGGAAGACCCCATCCGGGAAGGATTGATCGCGGCCGAGGTATTCGACCAAGCCTTCCAAACTCCGCGCGAGTTGCCCCAAGTTGGTCTGCCCGGAAAAAACTTCTTTGCCGTCGCGGAGGATGACGGAGCTGATCGCGATGTCCTTCAGTTCCGGGTACTGGGCTCGCATGGGCTGGACCAACGCGATGCAGGGGCCCAAGCCGCAGCAGGCGTCGTACACCTTGGCCTGCGGCAGGTAGAGGGGGTTTTCACCCTCGATATCGCGGCTGCTCATGTCGTTGCCGATGGTGTACCCGACGATCTCCAGGCGGGAATTCACAACCAGGGTGAACTCCGGTTCGGGGACGTTCCAGTGGGAGTCCAACCGAATGCGGAGCGGCTGCCCAGGGCCACGGACGCGATGGGGGGAGGCCTTCATGAACAGCTCTGGCCGAGGTGAGTTGTAGACGCGGTCGTAGCAATCGGCGGACGATTCGGACTCTTCCATCCGCGCCGTTTTGCTGCGGGTGTAGGTCACGCCCGCGGCCCAAACCTCTTGGCGATCGATCGGTGGCAGGAGCTTCACCTCCGCCAGCGGGAGGACCGCTGCCTGCTCGTCGACTAGCGATTTGACTAGCTCGAGCGGGTCCTGTGATTCCCAGATATCGGCCAAGCAGGTGACTAACTGCTGTGATTTGAAGGGGCGGATGCCTTCTTCGAGATACTCGCCGAGGGCGACCTCACCGGCGGAATTCAGATATTTGGCAATTCGCATGATGCTTCGCTTATGTGTGAGATGAAGGATGAGTGGTGGGGAGGAACTATTTTAGCCCGACCGGTCACGAGAATGAAAGCCACCTGAACCCTGAATTCGAGTGCCAGGGAATTGGGCAGCGCGGGCATAGATCGTCAGCAAGCTCGGTTAACGAAGAGACGCCGGTCTCGCCCGTGGGAAGCCGCGCTCTGCCGTAACTCGAAATCTCAGCCAACGTTAGGGGGCGTGACTAAAAATTGTCCAGCCCCCGACAGCACGCCTCCGGCATAGCGTTTGCGGTTCACGTGGGATTCAATCTGTTCGGCGTGCCTGCATCTTCTGCTTGCGTGTGGCTGACGTGCGCACCGTTGCCGTCCGGGGATTCAGTTGTCGGGAGAGGGCACTCGATCGCCGGCACGGCGCGGTGCGACGCGGCCTATCCTGGCGCGAATCTTAATGTTCTTCCCTTCTCCGCCAGCCAGCGTTACCATTGAAGGCATGGCACACGCCATTGCTCACTCTCAACTTGTATGGGGCGGTTAGACTGGTAGCCCCCGCGTGGTATCGCCGCGCGAAAACCAGCACCCTTTGGTGGAACCTTCCAAGCTGCGACGTCAAATTACCCATCACGCGGCCAAACTTCTTTACGAGCGACAAGAGTCCGAATACTACCAAGCCAAAATGAAGGCCGCGCGGCGGTGCTTTCGGGGTTGGGTCAAGCCGGACGATCTGCCCAGTAACGGCGAGATCCGGGACGAAGTCCTGTCGCTCTCGAGGATGTTCGAAGGGGATGCGCGGCTCGGTCACCTCCAGGCCATGCGGCTGGAAGCCCTGCGGATGATGCGGATTATGGCCAACTTCGGCCCCCGGCTAATCGGTAGCGTTTTAACAGGTCACGTGCGGCAGGGGTCCGATATCGACATCCACCTGTTCAGCGACAGCCTCTCGGCCATCACGGCGACGCTGGAGCAAGACCAAATCCGGTACGATGTCGATCGCAAGCAGGTCCGCAAACAGGGGGAGACCCACGTCTACACGCACATCCATGTGCCGGACCGTTACCCGATTGAGCTGACCCTCTACCCGGCCAACCAGGCCCATCTCCTGCAAAAGAGCTCGATCACCGGCAAATCGATTGAGCGAGTCAGCATCCGCGAGCTGGAACAGTTTCTCACGGAAACCTACCCCGGCATCGATCTCGATCAAGAAACCCTCGAAGCGGAGAGCAAGTTGGATCGTTTCATGGTCTTCGAGACCCTCCTGCTGCCACTGGAAAACGTCAAGCAAAACCCCAAGTATCATCCCGAAGGAGACGCCCTCTACCATAGCTTGCAGGTCTATCAGTTGGCCCTCGATGCGCTACCGTACGACGAGGAGTTCCTGCTCGCGGCCCTGTTGCACGATGTGGGGAAGGCGATCGACCCGCAAGACCACGTCCAGGCGGGGCTCGAGGCGTTAGCGGATATGATCACCCCGCGGACCCACTGGCTCATCGAGCACCACATGCTGGGTCATGCGCTGGTCGAGGGAACTCTCGGGGCTCGGGCCTTGCGGCGGCTCAAAGAGAACGAGAGTTTCGAAGAGCTGGAACTGCTCACCCGCTGCGACCGCGAGGGACGCAAGGTAGGCGTCCCGGTCCCGGAGCTTGATGAGGCGCTCGCGCAGCTTCGTAACTTGGCCTTGGAAAACGGCGATTAAGCCTCGCTCGGCTGGTCATCGAGAAACTGTTCCAGCTTCTTGCGCAGATGAGGTTTGCGGAGCTTTTTGAGCGCCGCGACCTCGATCTGCCGGACGCGTTCCCGCGTGACCGAGAAGACCCGGCTCACTTCGTCCAAGGTTTGCGTCTCGCCACTCTCCAGGCCGAAGCGGCGCTCAATCACTTCCCGTTCCCGGTCGTTGAGTTCCTGGAACAAGCCTTGCATCGCTTGTTGCAGGGCCGCTTGGGTGGCCAACTGGCTGTAATGCGGCTCGCGCAGGTCGGGCAGGGCGTCGGCGAAATCATCGTCGTCGGTCTCTGTTTTCATATCGAGCGAGACCATGCGGTAACTAAGCCGCTCCATCTCCAGGGCTTCCCGCTCGGAAATATTCGCCGCCGCCGCGGTCGCCTCGACCGTCGGCGGGGTCGCCTGTTCCTGCTGAAGCTGAGCCTTGGTAAGCTGGATCTTTTGGATCCGCTGCTGCATCCGAGTCGGGACGCGGATAATCTTGTTGTGCTCGGAGACCGCCTTGTTAATCGCCTGCCGAATCCACCAGGTGGCATACGTGGCGAACTTAAAACCACGGGACGGATCGAACTTTTCGACTGCCCGGATCAGCCCTAGGTTTCCTTCTTGAATCAGGTCCGGGAAGCTCATCCCGCGGCCCCGAAACGACTTCGCCACCGAGACCACCAACCGCAGATTCGCGGCGGCCAAGGTCCGCTTGGCTCGGTTGAACCACTGGTACGCCTCGTCGATTTTCTCTACTTGAAACGCAAGGGTCTCCGGCGTCTCCTGATAGCACTCCAACAGCCGTTTCCCTTCCGCTGTTTCCGGGGGGCGAAAACAAAACGTGGCCGGCTGCCCCTCAGCATCCAAAACCGAAGCGTCACCCACCAGCGTGAGCTCCTCGCGAAGGAGCGTCATCCAGTGCGGATAAAACTTTTCCCGCAGCCCATGCCCCTCCAGTCGCACCGCCAGCTCGAATCGGCGACGGAGCAGCCGCTCCGAGGCCCTCTGTCGAGCCGCTGAGGACTCATGCCGGCGGAGCAAGATCCCCAGATCGTAGCGATTGCGATAGGTCGCCTCATCCATGAGCGTCAGCGTCTGCTCCAGTTGCCGCGCAAGTCCGTCCCGATCGCCCGGGCCATCCGCTTGCGGTTCGACCGTTCGATCGAGTCGCCGGCCTCCCTGCACCACTTCCTGAAACAGCCCGCGAATCGCGTGCGAAACGACCCCGCAGGCGAACAGCCTGCGAACAAAGGCCCGGCGACCTTCGGCGACCTGTCGAGAAACCCGCAGCTCATCCGCCGCCGAGAGCATGGTGGACTGCCCCATCTCGCTGAGATAGCACTGGAGCACATGGTCGTCTCCGGCCAAGCGACTGGTTGCCTGATGAGTGGCTGCTTGGCGATTGGCCGGTGGGCCGGAAGTCTTGGACTGCGGAGTCCCCTCGCCCGAGACCTCGAGTTCCAGCCCGGTTAACCAGTCCGCCCCCAGATCATCCACCCCAACCGCGGTCGACTCTAGGCGCGAAGATGCTTGCTGCCGCGCATTGCAGAGCGAGGCGTAGAGCAAGGCGAGGCCCATTTCCGTATCGGACCCGCCGAGATAAGAAGAAACAGTTCCATCAGGCATGAACAGCGATCCCTCCAACACAAAAATCGGAACCTTGTCCGATGCGGGCATTCGCATTGGGGCGAGTGACGACCGATCCTGGCAGCTTGCCTTTGCCTAGCGGATCGGTGACCAAACTCGGATGTTTGCCCTGCGGCTGGGCACTTCCTGGCCCGAGCGGTTCGCTCGTCTGAAATGCCGATCAGTCCTATGTTTTTTATCCAGCCCGCGATTCAAAGTAAAGGTACGGGGCTTGGTTTCGAGGAGTGAAAAGGGGTCAGGACTCTTTTTCATCAGACGTGTTCCATTGGACAACGTGTCGCGAAAAAGAGTCCTGACCCCTTTTCACGGCCACCCGGGCTACTCTCAACAGCCACCGTTCCAACATTATATGCCCGCCCCCTTTACGCGGTTCCATTCTCCGCGGTTCGTTCCGCCGGTCGATTTACATCGAAACGGACAAAAGCTCGCGTTCCAGGGCCAAATACAGCTCATAAGGGGTTACCGATCCGGCGGGCAATTCGCTCAATCCCTCTAGATCACCTGGGTGGGCTTCGATCAACCGGCGCAGTTCCATCGAACCCAAGCGTCCATTTCGATCCCGATCGTGTTCCTGAAACAGCCGCATCGTTTGCTGGTGCAGTCGCGGGTTGAAGATCTTTCCTTCGTACGGCTCTAGGGCCTCTACCAACCGATCCGCTGCGAACAGGGCCTCGGCAAAGTGGACTCGTCGATCTCGGGTGGAATCAAACTCCTCCTGCTGGGATCGCAACTCCCGCCGGGCTTGAGAGGCGTCATTGCCCAAAAAGCGAACGTTCTCCGCCAAGTCGTCGCTACTCCATTGACCATCCTCGTTGGCATCGAGGCGGAACATCCAAACCTTCGCCTGTTGCCCGGACTCAGTGACCGTCGCCCGGGCCAGGGCAATGGCCCCCACGATTTCCGCCATCGTAAGCTGGCCATCCTCATTGGCATCTAGAGCATGTAGGGCCTCTTCCTCTTGCTTCATTGCGATGAGCTGATGCGACTTGAAAATCGCTTCCCGCATCCCCTTATCGGTGATCGCCCCATCCTTTTCCCCACCCAAGGCGGCGAGCAGTCGCCGGGCCACTTCTGCGGTCATCGGCCGAGGGGTCACCGGAACGTCGAACCCACCGAGATTGGCGGCAGGGGCCAACTGGGGCGTTTGCCGACCCATTTGCGGGGCTCGGGCCGGGCCGGGTTGCGATTCGTCTGCTCGGTTTTCTGGAGAATCATCACGCCGCCCGGTCCGAATGTTCATTCGAAAGGGGGATCGCTGAGGCTCAGGAGCTTGATCCACTCGGCTTGTTTCGTCACGGGGCGACTCTTCCGCCTGCTGCTGGGCTAATTCTTCGATCGTGGGGAAAGTGCTCCGGCGGGGCTCCGAGGAATCAGGTTCATCGGGGGAGTCGGTCACGGGAGAAGGCTGCGAGATCTCCGCTTCGCGGTTGTCGTCCGCGGGCACCACGGCAGGTGGGTCTTGCTGGGCCACTCCCCCCGGATCGCCGCTACCCCACCAGATAGGAGTCGCGATCAACAGCAACGAGGCGGCGATGCCGATCGCAACCAAGGGTGCCAAATATCGCCGCAACGTCGACTTAGACCGCATCCGTCGCGCCGCCACACGGCTGCCGCGAGGAGTTGGAGTGGCCGCGTTCTCAGACGGGCCGGGAGCCTGGGAAACCAGGACCTGGGAAATAGGAACCTGGGCCAAGGGAAATTCGATTCCACCGGCGGTCCCCGTCCCAGTTCCTGTCCCGTTCGCTTCCGCAGCCTGTCGGGCGGCAATCTGTTGCCAAATCGCCGGGGTCAGATCTCGGCCCAGGGGGCATTCAGGGATCTGCCGCACCGCCTCGGAACTAGCGCGCAAGCGGGCCAACGTGTCGCGCCACTGGCTCGAAACTTTTAGCCGTTGGTCGACCAGCTCGCGCTGCGCGTCGGAAAGCTCTCCGTCCAGGTAGGCGGACAGGAGTTCCTCTGGGAGTTCGGCGTTCATGTCATAATCCTCTCTACCCTATGAGAAGAAAAAATGCCACAAGAAGTTCCCTCGGCGAGACAAGTTACAAAAATTACTTGACACCGGTTCTTTTAAGGTATCACCCGGAGGTCGCAACAACTTCCTAAGTCGTTTGATAAGTTTAGCTTCCAGTCAACCGGAACGCTGCTAGCGGCCCCTCTCTCATGCCCCGATTGATTGACAGCTTAGGCAATCTAGCGACTTATGCCACCCTGGCAAGTGGGAACCATGGCTCCGGTCAAGAAAGAACCCTTGCCAGGAATCGTTTGCGTTGTCAGGCTAATAGGTAGATAATGGTTGGGTCGTAATCGATTGGATCACCCTACCTCCAATCTTCGACAGCCGCCCGCGCTTCGTTAATTCCCTCCCTCCCGATACCCTCCCGCCATGAATAACACACGCTCCAGCTTCCTCGCTTCGCGCGCCAACATGTCGCCCTGTTGGTATCTCGTTCTCACCGCTCTACTGCTCGGGCTCTCCGCCGAGACGGCCCGGGCCCAAATCGAGATCGAGCGCGCCGATGGCACCGTCGAAGTGCTGGAATCGGAAGCGATGCAAGCGACCGCGGAGGAAGAAGAAGAGGCTGCGCCGTCGGATGAGAAATCTGCGGCAAGTTCCGCCGCCACCTCGCCGGAAGCCCAAGCTGACCAGGAAGAAAAGCCGGCGGAATCTTCGGAAGCCGCCTCAGAAGACGCCGCCACCTCTCAAACCGAGGGGGAAAACGACTCCGATCCGCCAGCCGAAACCTCCAGTGAAGGGGAATCCTCGGACGACGCGTTCGACAAAAAGTATCTCAATCCGGATGGGGAGCCGATCCAACGAGACACGACGCCCCCTGCCTCTGATCCCGCGGAGCTCAATGCCCGCCCGGACGACCAGGGTCGGGTCCAGTTCAATTTCCGGGGGCAATCGTGGCGGAGCGTGCTCGACTGGTTGGCCGAAATTTCGCACACCAGTCTCGACTGGCAGGAACTGCCGGGAGACTACCTAAACCTCACGACCCAGCGTCCTTACACCGTGGACGAGGTTCGCGACCTGATTAACCAGCGGCTCCTGACCCGAGGCTACACCCTGCTCCGGCAAACCGAGGGGATGGTCGTTTCCAAGATCGACGCGCTCGACCCGGGCCGCGTTCCCAGGGTTCATCCGGAAGATCTCCGCTACCGCGATTCGCACGAATTCGTGAAAGTCTCGTTCACCCTGAGCTGGCTCATCGCCGGTGAAGCGGTGGAAGAACTGAAACCTCTGCTCAGCCCGCATGGCAAGATGACCGCCCTCACCACGTCGAATCGGCTGGAAGTGATGGATGTCGTGGTGAACCTACAGGACCTGCATCAAATGCTGCGGGAAGAGCAATCGCCCGAATCGCGCGCGACCAAAGTGCATGAGTTCTTCCTGCGTCATATCCGAGCGGAGGATCTGAAACCGCAACTGGAAACACTCATCGGAAAGAGCTCCGAGGGTGGTTCACGGGGCGGGGCGTCACGCGAGATGCAGGAAATCCAAAAGATGATGAAAAAGATGGCGGAAAGCCGGGGCGGTCGAGGTGGCTCTGATGGCGGTGCGGGGGGCGGTTCCGTGGCGGAGATGGAAGTGCAAATCGTCATCAATTCCCGTCAAAACAGCATCGTCGTCCATGCCCCGCCCACCAAGCTGGCGGTGATTTCCGAGGCGGTCAAGATGTTTGACGTCCCGAGCGAGGCGACTTTAGGTCGGGTGAACACCTCCAGCGAGGTGAAAGTCTACCGTCTGACCCAGCTTGACCCGGCGATTACCGTCCGGATGCTGCAGGAAGCGGGGGACTTGAGCGCTGCGACCCAGTTGGTGGCCGACGAGAAGAACAAAGCGATCATCGCGTACGCTCCGCAGCGTGATCAAGCGATGATCGATCAACTGATCTCCGCCCTGGATGGAAGCGGCCGTAAGTTTGAAATGATCCGGCTCCGCCGTCTCAAGGCGGATTATGTCGCTAGTTCGATTCGGTTTATGTTGGATGTCGAGGAAGAAGACGAGAGCTCGCGGCGGTGGCGATATTATCGGGGGGATACGGACTCCGAGGACAAATTCCGCGTCGACGCCGATCCGGCCGGAAACCGCCTTTTGCTCTGGGCCAACGAGAACGAACTGGAGTCGGTGCAAGGATTGCTCGCCAAGCTGGGAGAAACACCCACCGGGTCGGCAGAGCAGGTTCACAGTGTCCGCACCATCGACCTCGGCTCGGCCGACAAAGCAGACGAACTGCTGCGAAAGCTAGAGGAAGTTTGGCCCACTGTCTCACCCTCCCCGCTCGAGATCCAATCTTCCGAGGAGCAAAAACCAGCGCGCGAGCGCAAACCCCCTCAGGATGCGACAACCGATCGCCGCGTTAAATCGACGATGGATCGAATCGCGATGATTACGGAAGTGCCGGTCAATCTGAACGCTGAGCTGGCGGAAGAGGCCCCCGCTTCGACCGAGGTGGCGGTCGGCCCTCAACCACCCCGGGTCGTACACATCGATCTCGCCGACCACTCGGACAACCTGAACGACACCGAGGCCGAAACCATAGCGGAGGTCTCGCTGGTCAACGAAGGGACACCTTCCGACAGGGCCCCTGCCTCCGATAGCGGCACCGAGGGGGAGGAAGACTCCAACGAAGGGGAGTCCGAGAGCGAAGACCAAGCCGAGGGGGACAACCAAGAAGCCACCTCAAGGGACGAAGATGCGAACAGTGAGGGCTCCGGGGAAGGCTCCGCGGGCAAATTGGAGGGGATGTCGCAGGAGGAATTGCTCCGCCGTTACTTCTCTGAAATGAAGGGGGAAGGGAAAGATTCGGGCGAGTCCTCAACCAGTGCCCCGCTCACCTTGAAACGCGATGCAAGCGGCAACTTGGTCGCCTCCTCGGACAACCCTCAATTGATCGGTCTGCTGGAAGATTTGCTGAGCGAGATGACCCCGCCGGAGAAAGATTGGAAGATCTTTCAAATGGAATACGCGACCTCGTTCTGGGTTCAAAGCAACCTGGAGGAGTTTTTCAGCAACCAACAAACCACTCGTGCGCCTTCCCCTTATTTTACCGGCCAGGCGGATGTCGCTTCCGAAGAGCGTGAATTGCGGTTCATCTCCGATTCCGACACGAACACGATCTTGGTCCAAAACGCCAGCGCCGATCAATTGAATACGATTGAGGAGTTGATTGAGCTTTACGACAAGCCGGAACCGGTCCGGGAAAGCCGAACCCGGATCAACCAGCAATACCAAGTAAAGCACTCCAAGGTGGATGTGATCGCGGAGACCCTTAAAGATGTCTTCCGTGACCTGCTCTCGACCAACGACCGCTCGATGCAGGCGGCCCGGCAGCCGAACGAGCGAACCTACATTACGAACATCGGTGGATCGACTAGCAGCTCGAATTACAAAGGCAAGCTGTCGGTCGGCGTGGATGAAATATCCAACACCCTGGTCCTTTCGACCGAGGGACAGGAACTGATGGACTTAGTGCTCAAGACCGTCGAGGAGCTGGATCAAGCCGCCCAGCCAACCACCGCGATGCGGGTGATTCCGATCACCGGCGGGACCGACCCGGAGCAGCTTCAAGAATTGCTGATGCGGGTCATCAATGAAGAAAGTAACGACCGTGGCCGAGGCCGGCGGCGGCGGCGATAGCCCCGTTTCGCTTTCTCTGCGATCCTCTCACACCCAGTCCGTAGACCCGCTTGCCCAAAGCGCGGGGGAGCGCCCCGTTCCGCCGAGTCGGGAAATTCTATTGGGTGCGTCGCTTGGGAAATGCCTGTCGGATTGAAAGAATTTAAAACGCAGCGGCGCGGAGATCGCAGAGCACCATGCACGAGAGTCTCTCTGCGCTCTCAGCGTCTCTGCGTTTCAAACTCTTAAATTCGGCTCGTCATTTTTTCGGACGATGCGGTGGGTCTTAGCGCGAGAAAAAGCCGCCATTTTAAGCTCTCGCAAAGGCGCAAAGCCGCAAAGCGGAGAGTCGATCAGGGTAGTAGGTTTTGTGGTCAAGGCATCGCGTGGAAGCGGCGAAAAATGCCGGGCGCTGGGTGATTCACCCCCTTTGCGTCTTGGCGGCTTTGCGAGAGAAATTTTTTCCTAATCCCCACGCA
>JBBDIM010000068.1:0-5743 GCA_040880405.1 Pirellulaceae bacterium
CAACAAAAAAGAGACGCTCACCAACGCCTCCAAGTACGCCGCCGATCATGTCCTGATGATTGGTGACGCCCCCGGCGACTACAAAGCCGCGGAGGCGAACAAGTGCCTCTTTTACCCGATCAACCCAGGCGACGAGGAAAACAGCTGGAAACGATTCCATGACGAAGGGATCGACAAATTCCTCTCCGGTCAATTCGCTGGCGCGTATCAGGCGGAACTGTTGGCGGAATTCGATCGCTACCTGCCCGAGAAACCGAAGTGGCCGGTCGACGCGTAATCCCGCGTCGTCGAAGACGCCCGCCCCTCAACAAGACATCCACGCAAATGTTGTCCTCTTTTTGGAAGTATTAGTCATGTCGGAACTCTGTGATTTTGGTTTGATCGGTCTGGCGGTTATGGGCGAAAATCTGGCCCTCAACATCGAAAGCCGTGGCAATAGCGTCGCGGTCTACAACCGAACCACCGAGGTCATGGAGAAGTTCATCAAGGGTCGGGCCGCGGGCAAGCAGTTTGTCGGCGCGCGCGACTTGAAAGAATTGGTCGCCTCGCTCAAGTCGCCCCGTAAGGTGATGCTGATGGTCAAGGCGGGCCCTGCGGTCGACGCGATCATTGACGAGCTGATTCCGATGATGGACGCCGGCGATATCATCATCGACGGGGGCAACACCCACTTCGAAGAGACCGAACGGCGGACCAAGTACGTCGAGGAAAAGGGTCTGCTCTATATCGGCACCGGGGTTTCCGGCGGTGAAGAGGGTGCCCTGAAGGGCCCCAGCATGATGCCCGGCGGCAGCGTTAAGGCTTGGCCCGCGGTGAAGGACATCTTCCAGTCGATCGCCGCCAAGGTCGGCCCGAACGAGGACATTCCGTGCTGCGAGTGGGTTGGCGCTCGCGGTGCCGGTCACTACGTCAAAATGGTCCATAACGGCATCGAGTATGGCGACATGCAGATGATCTGCGAGGCCTACTTCCTACTCAAGAATGCCTTGGGGCTCTCCAACGACGAACTGTACGAGGTGTTCGCCGACTGGAACCGGGGGGACTTGCAAAGCTACCTAATCGAAATCACCCGCGATATCTTCAGCGTGAAGGACGATTTGGCCGACGGTTACCTGGTCGACAAGGTCCTGGATGTCGCCGGGGCCAAGGGAACCGGCAAATGGATGAGCCAACTGGCGATGGACCTGGGTGTCCCCAGCACGTTGGTCACCAGCGCCGTCTATGCCCGCAGTTTGTCCGCGATCAAGGATGCTCGCGTCCACGCCAGCGGCATTCTGAAAGGCCCCAGCGGTAAGTTCGAAGGGGACCGTAAGCAGTTCATCGAACAGGTCCGCCAAGCGTTGTATGCCGCCAAAATTTGCAGCTACGCCCAAGGGTTCGTCCAGTTGCAGGCGGCGTCGGCCGAGTATGACTGGAACTTGAATTACGGTGATTGCGCCATGCTGTGGCGGGGCGGATGTATCATTCGGGCCAAGTTCCTCGATCACATCAAGGACGCGTTCGACGAAGATCCGAACCTCAGCAACTTGCTGCTCCACCCGTTCTTCAACGACGCCGTGGCGAAGGCCCAGGACGGTTGGCGAAATGTCGTCAAAACGGCCATCACCTTGGGGATTCCGGTCCCTGCGTTCAGCGACGCCTTGGCCTACTACGACGGCTACCGCACGGCGAATCTGCCGGCGAACCTGCTCCAGTCGCAACGTGACTATTTTGGGGCCCACACCTTCAAGCGGACTGATCGCGAAGGGACCTTCCACGCCGAGTGGATCCAGCGCCGGCGAGAGCCGCAAGACTAAACCTGGCCGCTTGCGGTATTTTGCTCGCCTGCCTTATTTCACTCGCGGAGATCGAATGTCGTCGGATTTTTTAGCTAAGTTGTTCGGCTTTGACAATCAAGTGGCCGTGGTGATTGGCGCCTCGGGTGTTCTGGGAAGCGCCCTGGCCGAAGGTCTGGCGTCTGCCGGTGCTTCGATTATCGTGGCGGGCACCAGCGCCAAGCGGGGCGAGGAAAAGGTCGCGCGGATCACCGAATTGGGCGGAAACGCCCAGTTCGCGGAAGTGGACGCCACCTCTACCGAGTCGCTGCAGGGCCTGCTTGATACCACAATCAAGGCATATGGCCGGGTCGATTGCCTGATCAACTGCGCCGGGGTGAACAGTTCCACCCCGTACGAGGAAATCACGGAAGAGGATTGGCAGCGGGTGATCGATACCAACCTGACCGGCACCCATTTGGCCTGCCAGGTTTTCGCCCCGTATTTCGCCAAGCAGGAGGATGGGGGCTCGATCCTGAACATCGGCAGCGTCACGGCCCATCTGCCGCTGTCGCGGGTGTTCGCCTACTCCGCTTCCAAAGCCGCGGTGGTCAACCTGACGCAGAATCTGGCTCGGGAGTATGCCACGCAAGGGGTTCGCTTCAACACCTTGTGCCCCGGCTTCTTTCCGGCGGAACAGAACCGAAAAATCCTGGACAAGGAGCGGGTCGACCACATCATGACGCAAACTCCCATGGCGCGGTTTGGCGAACCGGAGGAATTGGTGGGGACGGCCCTCTTGCTTTTGTCTCGGAAGGCGGGAAGCTACATTACCGGTGCGACCATGTATGTCGACGGTGGTTTTACCGCGATGCGGTTTTAAGGCATTGGCCGCGATTTGCTGATCACCCTCGCTTAGTAAGGTGAACGCGCATTTAGCCAAGCTTCCAACTCGGCCTGGGATGAGACGCCATGGCGAATACGATTGTGATTTTTGGAGCCTCCGGCGACCTGACCAGCCGGAAGCTGATTCCGGCACTCTACGGTCTGAGTCGCAAGTCGCGCCTCCCTGCGAAGACCAAGGTGGTGGGCGTTTCCCGAACCCCGTTCTCGCACGATGCGTGGCGCGAGGAACTGGGTAACTCGACCCGTGAGTTTCTGGGTGAGAAATTCGACGAAGAGAGCTGGAACCAGTTCGCGCAGTCGGTCTACTACCAGCCAGGGAATATCGACAAGCCGGAAGATTTTAGCGCGCTAAAATCGACGCTTGAGGAGCTAGAAGGAGAGGAGGGTGCCAGCCGCCTCTACTACCTGTCCACCGCCCCAAGCCTCTACGCCGCCGCGATTGAAAACCTGGGCGCTAGCGGCCTGGCCGATCAAGCCGAGGGGCCCCGCCGGATTGTGATCGAAAAGCCGTTCGGAACCGATCTGGCCACCGCTAAGAAGCTGAACCAGGAAGTTCACTCGGTGTTTCCGGAGGAGTTCGTCTTCCGGATCGACCACTACCTGGGCAAGGAAACGGTCCAGAATTTGCTCGTGATGCGGTTCGGCAACTCGATTTTCGAGCCCCTTTGGAACCGCAACTACATCGACAACGTCCAGATCACCGTCGCCGAGGAAGTGGTCGTCGGACGCCGGGGCGGGTATTACGATACCGCGGGCGTGTTGCGCGATATGTTCCAGAATCATCTCCTGCAACTGATGATGATTACCGCGATGGAAGCCCCGGTCCGATTCGAGGCGGATATCGTCCGCGACGAGAAGGTGAAGGTCCTCCGGTCGCTGCGCGCGATGCAGGGAGCCGACTTTGCCCGTGAGACGCTGCGGGGACGGTACGACGGGTACCTACAAGAGGAGGGGGTTCCCGCGGATAGCAACACGGCGACCTTCGCCGCGATGCGGCTCTGGATCGATAATTGGCGGTGGAAGGGAGTTCCGTTTTACCTGCGGAGCGGCAAGGCGATGTCGTGCCGAACGACGCAAATCGTCATTCAATACCACCGGCCACCCCATACGCTGTTCGACCCGAGCGGCGGCGAATTAGAGGCCAATCGGCTGGTCATTCAGATCCAGCCGGCCGAGGGAATCCAGATGCAAATCCAGAGCAAGGTCCCCGACGCCGGGATGAAGATGCGGATGACCGCCCTCGACTTTCGGTTTCGGCAGCACTTCGCGGGAGACTTGCCGGACGCCTACCAGCGGCTACTGCTCGATGCGATTCAGGGGGATGCCAGCCTATTCGCGCGGAGCGATGAGGTGGAACTCGCCTGGGGTGTGATCGACCCGATCCTCGGCGCTTGGAACAGCCCAGCCGCCCCGCGAATGCAGTCGTATGAAGTGGGTGGCTGGGGCCCGGAAGCCTCCACCCAGTGGATGGCCGAAAGTGGCCGACAATGGTTCGATGTTTGCCCCGTGCTGCATTGAGCTTGTGGTAGACTCCTTTTTTAGGCCGAATATTTTTAGGCCGAATCGTCCGCTCCCTTTCATCCGCGTGCCATGCTCAAGCTAGGAAATCTCGAACTCGACTTTCCGGTGGTCCAAGCGGCACTCTCCGGGTACAGCGACCTCTCGATGCGGGTCATCGCGCGACGTCTGGGTGCCTCGTATGCCATTTGCGAGGTGATGCTCGACCAGTTTCTCGTGGCGCTGAAAGATCGGCACAAAAATCGCCACTTTTTGGCGATCGCCGAGGAAGAACACCCCGTGGGTGGCCAACTGATGGGGGCGGAACCGGAGCAATTCGCGGCCGGTGCGGCCCGATTGGTTCAGGCCGGATATGATGTGATCGATATCAATTTCGGGTGCCCGGTAAAAAAGGTGCTAGGGCGATGTCGGGGCGGGTTTCATCTGAGTCAACCGGAAACTGCCTTGGAAATCGTCCGCCGCACGCGCGATGTCGTCCCGGCCGAAACCCCCTTAACCGTGAAAATGCGGCGGGGAATCGACGACACCCAGGAAAGTCGCGATCACTTCTTTGAGATTCTCGACGGGGCGTTCGCGTTAGGCGTCGACGCCGTCACCGTCCATGGCCGGACCGTCATGCAGCGTTACATCGGCCCCAGCCGGTGGGAATTTTTAACGGACGTCAAACGGCACGTCGGTTCCAGGACGATTCTCGGCAGTGGCGATTTATTCACGGCGCAAGACTGTCTCGACATGATGCGCGAGACCGGCGTCGACGGGGTGACCGTGGCCCGAGGGGCGATTGGCAATCCGTGGATCTTCCAGCAGGCGAAGGCCTTAATCGATGGCCTTCCGCTCCCCCCTCCGCCGACAATCTTCGAACAGCGCGAAATCATCGACGAGCACCTGCGTCTCACGATCGACCTGTACGGCGAACACCGAGCCATGACCCAGTTCCGCAAGTTCGGGGTCAAATACTCTTTTCTCCACCCGCAACTGGAGGAGGTCCGTTCAAAGTTCGCCCATGTTCGACAGCGCGAGGACTGGCACGCCATCCGTGACGCGTTTTACGCTGAAGATGGCCCGGGCAATTATCTTGATCCGGCGGTTCATCAGAAGGATAAACAGGTGAACTGCGGCTAAGGCTGCCCAAGACTAGGAAGTTTCGCCGCAGCTGCGGCCGGGTGCCATGCCCACGCCCTCCAACGTGGGCATGCTTTGGCGGGCACGTTTTCCACTGGCAACGCCGCCTGATGGAACCCGAACCGGCGTCCAGACTTTCCGAAAGAGACACGATTTTCTCTCACTTCTCATGCGCACGCTTTCCGCGCGTGGGCATGGCACCCGGCTTGGCAAGTGAAGTTTTTTAGCCGCGGATTAACGCGGATGTACGCGGATCGCAAGCGTGTAGCACGACGAACCGCGGATAACCCCATCCGCGCTTATCCGCGGCTCTTCTTTTTTTGCTACCGAGGTCATGGAGAAGCGGCAGGGGATGATTTCAATTACAAGGAGTCGGCGGCAAAGAACTCTAATCCGCGGCACCCGTAATTGACCTTATCCCCTTCCAAACGCTCCATCTTGAA
>JBBDIM010000069.1:0-36066 GCA_040880405.1 Pirellulaceae bacterium
TCACCAAGGGTGGCAACTACGGTTGGAACAAGCGGGAAGGAAATCACTCGTTCCCTCCTGGCAGCGACAACCAGAGCGATGAGCTCATCGATCCGATTTTCGACTACCACCACAATGTCGGCAAGTCGATCACCGGGGGCTTTGTTTACCGAGGCAAAAAGGTGCCGCAGCTCGAAGGCAAATACCTCTACGCCGACTATGTGACGGGTAAAGTCTGGGCCTTGGACTACGATCAAGAGAACCACAAGGTGAAGCAGAACTACCGGATCGCGGCCCCCGAGAACCCGCCGGTGATCGCCTTCGGCGAAGACGAGCAGGGGGAAGTTTACATGAGCGGCGTGTTTGGCGATTACGGAATCCTGTACACGTTCGAGTCGAAAAAAGACTAACCGCGACGATCCGTTTACCTACGAATTTTTGAAATAGTGACTCAGAACTTCTCGCTTGATCCTTTCGTTCGTTGAACCGAAGGTCATCGTTTCGGACCACGTCATCCGGCCTAAAAGGGCGGTCTCCACACGCAGAACGCGTCCAACGTGTGAATTTTTACACGAATTCAACATACTCCCCCCCGTGACAGGGAGTTTCCGAACGCGGAAGTGCAAGTAGACTAGCCGTTTAGATCAAAAGCACCTTCGGGAAACCACATGGACAGGAGGACCTGTTCGGATAACAATGAGGGTGTGAAGTTGGTGTCAGCGAGTGGTTTACCGTTCGTTTGACATTCCGGTGGTCTTAGCCACCTTTAGGCGACTCCGGTTGGCCCGTTTCCCCCGACGTTTGCCCCCGCCGACCGAGTCGCCTTTTTCTATTTCTTGCGATCGATTAGAGGGCCCCGGTGCCTAGCGGTTGACTGCCGCTAGGTCGTTCGCCGGTCACGTTAAATGGCCCGTGACGTCCTCCGGCGGGAATAATCGAGCGAGTTCGGAACGAATTAAAACCGGTCATGCTTGAAAGTGTAACCTTTCGAGCGGTTGGATCATTTAAAGGTGAACATCATTTAAAGGTGAACAGAGTGTCGGATCCTTTTGGCAAAGGATTCGTGATACCCCTGGTGCGACTCGATGGCGAAACATCTATCTCCGTTTTGCCCCATCAATCGCTATGGGGATGACAAGAGGCATCGGCTGAGGGATTGGAACCCCCGCGGCCCCAACACGTCCGACGAAACGTCGGACGAAGGACAGCGAAGAGATGGCGAAGACAAATTCCGCCTCGCGGATGGCGGGCATGGCGCGTGGCGCGGTGAGTGTGGCTGTGCTCGGAGGATTTTTGGTAGCGGGGTTCGGGGAACAGGCCCTGACCCATTTGCAACGCTACCGGTTTCTCGGCTTGGAATCCTGTTCCTGGCTGGCAGAGGGGCCCAACTATCATCTCCGTGAGGAATTTCAATACGTCAACCAGCGGGAAGAGCCTCGGCGACTCTTCGTGTTCGAAGGCGCAGGCGCTCACAAAACCCATAGCCGCATGGTGATCACCGATTCCGATTACCGATTTATCTCCAGTGCAGATTTTGAGCGGCCTGACGAAATCTTCAGACTCAGTCTCGTTGATACGATGGTCGCGCCGGTCGTTGAGGTTTTGGTCAACAAAAATCCCGGAGTGGATTGCATTCAGTTCCAGATCAACGACGATCAATTGACGCGGCTCGCCCGCGATTAGTCGAGCGGCGACTTCGCGCGGAATAATCCGGGCTAATTCAGTTCGCCGTCAAGCAGCGAATGACCGTTGGGGGCGAGGTTTTCAACCGCCGGATCCTCGATGGTCTCGTCCTCTTCCCAAGGCTCGATCTCCGGGAAGGGGTCTTCCAACTCCGCCCACTGGTCTGGTCCCGCATGCCATTCTTCGTCTGTTAGTAGGCAGTCATTCAAGATCGATTCGATCCGAGCCTGGTCGAAGTCCATCCCGATAAAGACCAACTCTTGCCGCCGGTCCCCATAGTTCCCCTCGAACCGTTCCTGAATCTCCTCTTGCGAGGCCGCGTCTTCCGGAAAATAATCCGCCGGCGCGGATGCCCACCAGTAACCCGCCGGGTTGATCTGAATCGAGACTCCCGCTTGCGACCACTGGTAAGCCAGGTCGTGCCGCGTGGCCAGCCACAGGAATCCCTTGGAGCGAATCACCCCGGCCAACACCCCTTCGTCCAGGTCCAGGGCGTTCCAAATCCGCGCCGGGTGAAACGGACGCCGCGCCTGATAAGTAAAGTGGCGGATGCCGTACTCGTCGACTTCCGAGTGTTCTTCCCCCCGCGGTACCGCCATCCAACCAAGCGATTGGGCCGCCTGCTCCGCGCTGAACAGCCCGGTACCCAAAATCTCTTTCAGGTCGACCTCGCCATGGGTCGCATGGACGATGTGGGCGGTCGGATTGAGCCGACCTAAAATGCCGGTCAGGGTCCGCAAATCGTCCGGGTCGATCAGGTCGCACTTGTTGATGACTAGGACGTTGGCGAACTCGACCTGATCGACCAACAGATCGACCACGCCTCGCGTATCCTCCTCGTTCAGCTCCATTTGGCGATCGGACAGATCATCCCAGGAGGCGTAGTCCGCAAAGAAATTAGCGGCGTCGACCACGGTGACCATCGTATCGATTTCGGCGACCTCCGAAAGGCTGTTTCCCTCTTCATCCTCAAACGAAAAGGTCTCGGCGACTGGCAAAGGTTCTGAGATGCCGGTCGACTCGATCAGCAAATAGTCAAACCGCCCTTCCCGAGCCAGCTTGCCCACTTCCAGCAGCAGGTCTTCCCGCAAGGTGCAGCAGATGCACCCGTTGGACATCTCCACCAATTGTTCCTCGGTGCGACTCAAGGCCGATTCACCTCCCCGGACCAAGGCGGCGTCGATATTGATCTCGCTCATATCGTTGACGATCACCGCGACGCGCATGTCCCCTCGGCCCGAGAGGATATGGTTCAACAGCGTTGTCTTGCCCGCCCCAAGAAATCCCGACAGCACGGTTACCGGTAGTCGCTTCATCGTCACACCTCGTATTGCGTCATTTCACTAAGCCTGAACGGGGATCAATTTACTGTATTGCAATTTAATTGCAAGTGCAGGTAAAATTCAAGTGTGGTGGACATGCATAAGGTATTTCTTGTTTTTGCCAAATTCACGTTGACGACACCTGTCGTCTCGGTAGAATCAGGGGCGACGACAGATGTCGTCACGGCGACACCTGGCCGTCTCGCTGGACTCTGCCTGTTTTGGAGAAGAGGTGCCCCTGATGACACCACCCGACGATGCCAAGCTGACGCCGGTTCAGTTTGAGATTATGCAAGCGATCTGGAACGCCCCCGGCGGTGCCACCGTCGCCGAGATCTGGGAGGTGATCGCCGCGAGTCGCGAAGTAGGGCGAACCACCGTGTTGAATCTGGTAGGCCGGCTGGAAGCTCGGGGCTGGCTCCGGCGACAAAAAGAAGGGGGCGTGTTTCGCTATCAGGCGACCGTCGACCGCGACGCGGCGACCGCCGATGTGGCGGAGAAATTTGTGGACGACTTTTTCGGCGGTTCCGCCCGTGAGTTGGTTTTGAGCCTGCTCGGATCCAACCGGCTCTCCAAGGCGGAAGTTGCTCAGCTTCGTACGCTGCTAGACCAAGCCCCCTCCTCCTCTTCTTTTCGTCAAGGAAACCAATAATGCTCACCATCCAACTACCGGCCGGTGTTCCCGCGACGTGGCTATTTCCACTGTTGGGGTTGGCACTTTTGTCCTTGGTCACCTGCGGCAGCGGCTTGCTGCTGGCCCGTTGGTTGCGCGGCGGATCGTTACCGCTGGTGCATGCGATCTTGGCGCTCTCGCTGATGATCCCGCTGGCGGCACCTTTGGCCTTGGCGGTGGTTGGAGGATTGGGCTGGTCGCCGATCCGTCTGGTGGCAGTCGCCCCGGAACCTGAACCAACGCCACCACCGGCGGCCCAAACAAGTAAACCGGCTGTTGTGCCCGTCCCACTAGAGCAGCGCCCATCGCAAGCCGCCGAGCCCAAATTCAACACAACGTCCCCCGCGGCGCAAGTCGCCCCGGTCACGCGAACAGCTCCCGCTCCCGCTTCGCAAAACGCCCGCACTGAAATTCAACCTGCGGTCGCTAGCGCCGATCCGGCGTGGCTAGTCCTTCGAATCCTCGAGCTTGGCGTCGCCGCGATTTGGCTGTTGGGAACCGCTTACCAACTGGTTTGGCTCGGCTGGGGACTCCTCCGCGTCCGGCGATTTGAACGGACCATCCAGCCGGAGACTGATCCGCAGCTACTGGCCGTGGCCCAGTCGGCGGCCGAACGCTTCGCGCTGCCAACTTGTCCCCCCTTGGGACGTTCCGCCGCAATCGAGGTTCCTCTTTCGCTGGGGCTGTGGCGACCGCAAGTCATCCTCCCGGCCGAGTCCGACGACTCCCGTTGGTCGGCCGAGGCGTGGCTTCCGCTCCTGATCCATGAGGTGGCGCATATTCACCGGAAGGATCACATCGTCGGGCTGTTGCAGCGATTGACGTTAGCCCTGTATTGGTGGAACCCGCTGGCCTGGGGCGCCTCTCGTGAACTGGGACTGGTCCGCGAACAGATTTGCGATGATCTGGCGACCAGCGGCATGGTTACCGGCGATACGGTTACCGGCGAAGCGGCCCCAGCCCGCGAATATGCTGAGATTCTGGTCGACTTGGCCGATCGCGTGGCCGACCGATCCGCGGATCGCGGGCAATATGTCTCAGCCCTCGCCGCGTGGAACGGCCCCAGCGACGACCTCACGCGGCGAATCCGCCGCCTGCTCGACCCAGGCCGCCAAGTCGTGACCTCACTCGGCCGCACGGCCCGAGTTGCGTGTGGCGGTTTCGCCCTGGTGATGCTGCTGTTGGTGTTGGCGGTTTGTGTGCGAGTCGATCATCTTGCGGCACAGCCGCCAGCGGATTCTCCGCCGACCGAAGAGGCGGCTCAGCGTGAGGTGGAAGAAGACGACAACGGTGATGAGGAAGTGCCGGTCGAGCTGTTGGAAAAGATCATCCTGGTGGCGGACGCGGAAGGTAAGCCAATCGAAGGAGCGGAAGTCACTCCTCATGCGTTGTCGATCCAAGGGGGCAGTTCCATGCTCTGGACCGATGGCCAAAAAGCGATTCCGTCCCCCAAGTCGCAGGTCACCGATGCCAAGGGAGTCGCGATCATTCGTTATCCGGAGTACGTCCTCGCGGGAATGCAATCAAAAACCCAGGGTCTGTTCTGCCATTTCAATCATCCCGACTTCGCTTCCAAGTTGTCGGAATTGGTTTACGTTGCTCCGTTAAATCCTGCTCCGGTCACAACGGTGCAGCTTAGCCGCGGTGCCCAGGTGAAACTGGTTCCTCGCTTGAACGGTGAAGTGGTAAAGGGCGGAAAACTTTTTGCCGATTGGACCTCCCGCTCGTATGCTCCGGACGTCATGGCGACGCGTACACCGGAAGGGCATTTACAGCTTCCCCGCGTGAATCCCGGCACGGAAATCGTCCGGGTGGCTTACATCAGTGAGTCGGGCGAAAGGTATTTCAGCGAGGCAAAGCGCGTGGAGCTGAAGGAGGGAGAAGCCCCCGTGGTTGAGGTCAATCTGGAGCCGGGCATCGTTGTTCGTGGCAAACTGGGTGACACGGTACCTCGGCCGGTAAGCGAGGGCAGCGTGGTTGCGGTCGTCGCGGAAAAAGAGGAGTCGACGATGGCTTTGGTATGGCAGACCTACGCGAAGGTCGATCCAGACGGAAGCTTTACCCTGGAACCGATGCCAGGGGGCACGCTGCAAGTGATTGCGTTGTGCGATGGCTTTATGGCCCGACCAGACAAACTGCCGGAGGACGCAACGGAGCAGGAAATCGCGCTGTTGACCAAGCTTTATGGCCGTCCCCAGGAATTTGTGCTGGATGATGAATCACCCGAGATCACGCTGGAAATGACCCCCACAGCCGCGGCCGAGGTGCGGCTATTAGATCCGCTCGGAAAACCGGTCGCCGACACTCGGATCATGTTCAGCCCGAATGTGGTTTGGTCGCATGGATATTCACAGCTTTACTGCCATCCGCTGATGTCTTCGTGGGAGTGGCTGCTGGATCCCGATCGGATTCAGCAGCCGTCGGTCGACTGGGAATCGGTCCCCTTCGGCGCGGAAACCAATGCCGAGGGTATCGCCAAATTCAAAAATCTACCTCCTGGCCTGCAAACGCTTTATTTTCCGCACGATCAGTATGAATTGGCCGACAAACGAGGAGATCTTCCGTATAGCATCACCCAAGTCGAGCTGGTCGCGGATCAGAAAAACGAATTCACCTATAACCTCCAAGAGAAACAAGACCCACAAACCAGCGACCTGATCCCCGCTGCCCAGGAGACCATCTTCTGCGGCCCCGGAGTTAGCCAACTGGTGAAACCGCGGCCCAAGAAGACCTTCCAAACCGAAGCCGCCGAGACCGAGCTGGCTGGGGTGGTGATTGATGCCGAAGGAAAACCACTGGCTGGTGTCGACGTGGATGTGTGGACCTGGCATCCCGGCAATGAGACGACTACCGACGCGGAGGGTCGTTTCCGGTTGACCGGGCTTGATCGGCTTTCCGAAGTGGAAGTGGAGTTCTCCAAACCGGGGTATTGCCCTTCGCTGTATCCTTCACAAAAGACAGGAACCCAGGACTGGACGGTCGTCCTGACCAACGATACCTACCGGGAAGGGCAAGTCCTCGATCCCGCGGGAAAACCGGTGCCGGATGCTTTGATCCGCGCGGCTCGCGGGCCGTTCCAAAACCCGCAGGTCATGATTGGCCAGGTCTGGACCGAAACCACCACCGATGCCGAGGGGAAGTATCGCTTGTACCTGGAATCGTACGATTACGATATCCAGGTCCGTGTACCCCAACTCGGTTCGTATCGCAGTGAGACGCTGAAAGTTGCGCGGGGTTCGACCCAGCGGCTCGATTTGAAGCTCGAAAAAGGGCTGACGTTCACCGCCAAAATCCTCAACTCCGAGACGGGCGAGCCGATCGAAGGGATCCAGCTCTGGAACTGGCAACACACCGGGATCGAGGGGACCTCCAATGCTGAAGGGCTGATCGCGATCGATGGGAAGTCTCCAGGCGAGTTTGAGTTCATGGTGACCGCGGTGGGGGTCGACCGGAGGCGCAGCTCGGTCGCGGGCAAGTATGCTCGGTGGTGGAGCAGCGCGGCGATGCATGAACATCAGCGAAAGGAAGCGGTTGTTGAAGGGCAGTTCCCCCGCAACCTGGACGACCTGACCATTGACATTCAACCGGGCATGAAGCCGGTTGAGATCTTCCTGGAACCGGCCGTTACCATCACCGGCCGGGTGGTCGACCCCGAAGGCAATCCGGTGGAAGGGGCAACCGTCGCCCCGGCCAAGACCGGCAGCGGCAACTCGCTGACCGGCGATACGCGGTACAGTTACCCAACCGATGCCGAGGGTAAGTTCACGATGGTCCTACCGGCCAGTCGCCACGTAAAATACAACCTGATCGTCCACGATGGCGAGTACAGCAAGTGGCGCAACTGGGCCGCCGGGGTGACCGAGCCCTTCCAAACCAGCCCTGGGCAAGTGATCGAAGGGATGGAGCTTTCGCTCACCCAAGGGGCAACCGTGCGGGGCAAGGTGGTCGATGCAATCGGCCGCGCGAAACCGCACGCCCAAGTCCGAGCCATCGGGACCGACGGCCTCGACAACCGGTACTACGTCCCCACCACCAAAACCGACGAAGAGGGAAACTTTGAGCTGAAATTCATCCGACCCGGCGAGCACCGGGTTCAAACCGAACCGTTCTGGTTGTCCGCGGATCAAGCGCCCGGCAAGTCAACGCAAACGATGAAGCTTGAAGCGGGCGAGGTCGTTGAAGAAGTGGAGCTGATCTCGGAGTAAACCAGTGCTCTGCGAGATGGGATGGCACCTTTCCGGAAGTGACAAGATCCTCTCGAACCGTTCCGCTACTATTGGAGAATGAAAAATGGAAATTGTAAATTGCAAAATAAGGATCGGGAGAATAACAACTTCCCGACTCGGTGGCAACGCAAAGAAGCTTAGCCACGGATGGGCACGGATTCTCGCGGATAAAAGGGGACGCCGCAGCGGCGAGTTTCGGAGAAAGTAATAACCACGAAATACACGAAAGGGAGGGTTGGTTCGAGGGACTATCAATTTCTCGACCGCCATCATTGAAACCAAGAGAGAGGCCTGTTTCGCCGGTTGCTTTTCGTGTCATTCGTGGTTAAAAAAAAGCCGCGGATTAACGCGGATAAGCGCGGATGGGGTTGCCCGCAGGGCTTCGTTCTACTCGCTTGCGATCCGCGTACATCCGCGCCGGTCCGCGGCTAAAAAAAATAGCACGCTAAGCCGCAAAGGGGCACATTGGATGGAAGTGAAAACAAACCAGTCGATTCCTGGCGTATTCACCGGGGATTGAGGAGCCCGAGAAGTGGCGGTGGAAGCGGGACGTTATTCTTCCTCTGCTCCTAAAAGCGGAAGGACGCGAGCCCTCCAACCTTTGGCGTGAAGATTTACCCAATGGCAACGCCGTATGATGGAACCGGAGACGGCGTCCGAATGTCCCGGAAAAGTCAGGGTCATCTTGCACTCCTCATGCCCACACTTACGGGAATGGGCATGGCACCCAGTAACGCGTAAGGATGCACGCCTAGTCGCTCGCTCGGACGTCGTCGGCTTTCCTAGACTTTCCGCCGTTGGCAGGGCTCACGCGGCGAGGAATCATCATCCACACGCAAAACGCGGCATACAACACCACCGAAACGGCCGCCCAGATCCAGCGATCGGCGGGCGGATTGGCCAGCCACCAAGCTCCTTCGGTTGCCCGCAGGAGCAGGATAGCCACCATCGTCAACGACGACAGCGCGACTATGTTGCCCACGACCTCAGCGAATCGGTCCCACGGACCGCGGTGGTTTTTTTTCGCACCGCGATCCTTTGAGGGGAGTCGCTTCGGCTTGGCGGGTGCCACTTGGAGGGTCGAACTCATGCCGTCATCGTCTTTCATTGAATCCGGGGGATGCCCAGCTTACTGCGGCAACACTTCGAGCGTGGCGATGTAAGAGAGACTGCGGCTGCTCGCCTTGGAAACGGTGGACTTCTCGTCCCGGGTGGTGGCTTCCAACCAGTACATACCCGCTTCCGGCCACTCGATGGCGAATTCCCCGTTTTCATCGGTCTTCACCTGGATGTCATTCAAGGTGTCACGGTACCGCGTCGCGCCGCGAATCACTTCGACTTCCAAACCGGCGGCTGGCTTGCCATCGATCAATAGTCGGAACCGCCCCTCTTCCCCGGCGTACAGGTCGTTGGGATGGGTGATCGGCTCCATCTCCAGGCCCTTACCGGTTGGCTTGAGGGCACCTTCATCGGGAGCCCCGTTGGTGACAAACGTTTCGACCCGACCGGCACGCTCTGAAATTTGCAGATTCTGCGCATCGGCGGGGACTTCGGTCGCCAGTGATTCCGCCGTGCCGCGCCAACGTTTCCGCTCGCCGTTGACTTCCCAGCTCCCCATCAGGCCGCTATTGACCACGGCCACGCGGTAGGTTCCCTGCTGCTTGAGTTGGAGGTCGAACACGCTGCGGTACTTGCCGATCGCCTGATTCTCTGCCTCAACTTGGCTGCCATCCGGGGCGGTGATCGTCAGGTTATCCAGCCGTAGCGGGTGGTGGTTGAAATAGAACAGGTCGTTCGAAATCGCGCCGTCAAAGGTGACCCAGGGATCGGCACCGGAGAGGACCGTCTGAGAGGGACGCAGCCACATTTTGTGGGCAAACAGCGAGAGTGGCAAAGCCAAAAGCAGGGTCAGTGACAAAATCAGCGGACGAATCATGGAAAGGGTTCCTTGGATTGAAATTTTAGCGCGAGTAGGGGGAAAGTGTGGGTGGCGAGGGGCCTCGGTATCAACTACGGCTTGATCGAAAGGACCACTTTGCCGAGCTCCTCGCTCCCTTGAACTTCGTGGAGTTGGGATTGGTCGCCGGGCCAAGCAAACGGAATCTTCAGTAGTTCACGGCCACCCACTTCACGGGAAGCCTCGACCATCAGGATGTATTCTCCCGGCTTGAGCTGGGCGAGCTGGGGTTGGTCGTCGCTGAAGGAAACGGTGTGCTGGCCAGGAGGCCGGGTCGCGCCGGTCACGCCATCGACCGGCAAGGTTAGGCTGCGTCCGGTTCGCCGCCACCATTGCCGCAGGTCGGGCAGCCATTTCGTACCGACATCGCTCCCCTTGTCTTTGATCTGATACCAAACCGCCAAGTTGGCGACCACTTTTTGATCGCCATCGTGAATCCAGGCGGCAATGTAAGGGCGATGATATTCCGAGACGTTGAGCTGCGGAATCTCGACCATCAGTTCCAATTCGGCCGCCGAGGAAGATGAAACCGAAACGAACGAGCCGGCGATCAGGGCGAGCGGTACAAGGAGATATCGAATCATGGTGTTTTTCTGGGGGAAGAGCAGGGTGGGTTAGTGAATCAACAGCATCGCGAGGAGCAGCGGAATAACGAATCCGAGCGTGACCAAGGGCCAAGTCATCCGCCGCTGTTTGGCGTGGAAATACAACAGCACCAGCCCGGTGAAGCAAAAGATCAGGGTAGCGACGGCGAATAGATCGATAAACCACCGCCAGCCGGCACCGGTGTGGCGGCCTTTATGCAGATCATTGAAGTACGAGATCCAGCCGCGTTGGGTTTGCTCAAACTCAACCAGACCGCTCTCCCGGTCGATGCTCAACCAGGCATCACTGCCGGGGCCGGGCATGGAAAGGTAAATTTCAAAATCATCCCATTCGGCAGGTCGAACGCCGATCGACTTTGGGAATTGAGCGCTTAGCCATGAAGCCAACTCGGTGGGCAGAGGTGCGTCCGAATCCGGTTCAAAGGTGTTGAGCTGCGCAAGGAGTTCCGCGGGAAGCTCGGCCGAGAGGGAAACCACCTCCGGCGTTGCTTCGATCTGCCCGGCATGATTCAACGTGATGCCGGTGATGGTGAATAGCAACATCCCGACTAAACAAACCGCCGAGCTAATCCAGTGCCACTGGATCATCGTCCGCATCCAAAACCCACGCATCCGCCGCGCCTGACCGGCTCGATCGCGTTGGGCAACGCTCGATCGATCCGGAAGTTCGTTGTCGACCTGCGGTAGGGTGGCGGGGGTGGTTGTTTGGAGATCCATCACGATGAAAATGATGAAAGTGAGAATCAGTCTCAATTGCGAGCATCGGTCAAAGTTTATTGGGTTTTACGCTGCTTCGCAAGTAGCGCCGCGAATTTTATCGCGCCATCTCGGACTGCTCATAACGTGCGAGGTACCAATCGCCGCCGATCTCTAAGAACCGATCGAGCGTGCGAGCATCCTGAAGTCCACCCACAAACGACTCCGGTTGATGCGGTTCGGGATGCCATTCGAGCCAGATCCCTCGTTCCGGCCCGGAGAGTTGGAACCGGAGTCCGCCGGCGGGAGATCTTTCAACCGAACTGATGGTCGTGCCGGTGGGTAGCATTTCCGGCGGCGCGAGCATCAAGAGCATGGCGGGGCTTTCCGCCGGATAGGCCATGTAAGGGCCGAGCTGCTGATGCTCGCCATCTTCGCGAGGCCAATCCTGTTTCAGCAGCTCGGCGATCGGTTCGTAACTCTCGACATAGCTTCCCAGCCGCAACCGGTGACCCAACCAGCGGAGATCTTCGACGCCGGTAAAAAAGGCGAGCCAGGCCGCCGTAAGCGACATCGCGACCATCCACGCCAAAAGGCTGCGATGCCCTCGCGAACCCAGAAAGATCCCGCACCACACCACCAGCATGCTGGCCACCAAACCGGCACCCAGCACCCATATTCCACCCAGCCGCGTGCGAAGCTCCGACCGCCCGGCAAAATCGTCCAGCCGGTTTGGGTCATCAGCCAAACCGGTATCCAGCGCAAATCGCTGCCAGGCCGAGTCAAACCGCGCATCGGCAACCACCCACACGGCGCAACCCAGGAGTAGCAGCAGATTCGCCACCCAGACCCACGCCGGATGCCAAGCAAACCAGCCTGATTCTTTGGGGCGCTGTGGTTTCCGCGTCGTCAGGTTATCACCGTAATCCGCGGTTGCCATGGCTAGGGTGATTTCTCCTGACAATACGAGAGCGCCATCAAGGCGAAGGAGGTGGCCAGGTTCTTGTCGTTCTCCAGCCAACGGCGATTCTCGTTGGCCCACGATCCATCTTCGTTCTGACGTTTGGCCAGCTCGTCGATCAGCCGCTCGCGCCAGTTCGAGGCGTTCCCGTCGGCATCTTCCACGGTCACCAATTCCGCGGCGTTTAAGGCGGAGGCAAAGGTGTGGTAGTAGTAATAGAGGCCCGCGTCTCCCATGCCGGGATTGCTATCGACCACGTAGTGGTTTTTGATCCACTCAACGGCGGCTTTGACGCGCGGGTCGTCTTTAGTCAGTCCGGCGTAGATCATGCTTTTGAGCCCGGCGTAGGTCATCGAGCCATAGCTCCGCAGCCCGCCGTTGGCGGTGAAACGTTCCGGTGACTTGGCCGGATCGATCTCTTCCCGCGGGATTTCGTAATAGAACCCGCCATCGTTCACCTTGGCGGCGAACTGAGTGTTGTTCTCCTTGCCTTCCAGGTTTTGGCAACGCGAAACAAACACCAAGGCCCGCTGCACCGCCTGATCCTCGGCGGAGGACCCGGTGGCGACTAAGGCCTCGATCAGGAAGCTGGTGTTCGAAAGATCGGGCCGACCCGCCCCGCCATAGCCAACCCCACCATACCAGGGATCGTCCGGATCGACTTTCGCATCGGGGCCGTACTGCAATTCGGTCACAAACTTACGGGCGTTCTTCAGCAATTCATCGTACCGCCCATCCTTGTTCGCCTCGTTGAAGCAGAGCATCGCCACACAGGTCTCGTAGTTGCGGAGCCGACCGTTGCCGTAGATTCCGCCATCTGGTTTGACGTTCGCTTCCAGGGCCTTCAGCCCCTGGGAGACAATCGGTGAATCGAGCGGCTCTCCCGTCCGCAAGGCGGCAGTGACCGCCAAGGCGGTCAGCCCCGGACCCGCCGGACCGGTAAAGGTACCGTCGTCCGCTTGTCCCTTCTCTTCCAGGTATTTAACCCCCTTGGCGATTACCTGCTTGAGCTTCTCTTGCGACTGGGGCGAAATCTTGGCCTCGTCCGCGAGGGCGGAACCGGTTCCAAACGAAAGGGCCGCCAGCGAGGCGACGATTAAGAGGAACAGAATCGAATGTCTCACGTGGTTGGCTCCCGGGGTGGTATTTGGAAAGAGGGTCACATTGCTAGATGCTGCAAAACGTGTGCCAGCACTCTGAAACGCGAAATTGGGCGTGAAATCGCGGATGGCGAGATTCAATTCACAGGTTTATGTCGGTGGGCGCGACAGGCGTGTCGCGCCTAGCGACACGCCGCACGCTTGCCGATTCAATTGTCTTTACGTGGGAGGCTCGCTATGATTTTTCCGACGTGGGCACCCGAGGCACCAATCGGGGCTTGGTTTTCTTGATCGCAGGTGAGGATGGACTTCATGGCCAAGAGGGCGTTGTTTCTCATAAATCGCAAATCGCGACGGGGGCAGGAAAACCAAGAGGCCATTCGCAACCGATTAATCGAAGGGGGGTTGGAACTCATCGAACCGGACGACGAATCCGGCGATCCATCCCAGTTGATTCGTCGCCATCAGCGCGAGGTGGAATTGGTGGTGATTGGAGGGGGTGACGGAAGCATCCACTTAGCCCTGCCGGGGCTGGTGGAGACGCAATTGCCCCTAGGAGTATTGCCGCTGGGAACGGCCAACGACCTGGCCCGATCACTGCATCTTCCGCTAGATCCGGTGTTGGCGTGCGAGGTGATTCTGGAGGAAAACGCCCAGCGGATCGACCTGGGGAAGGTCAATGACCAGTGGTTTATGAACGTCGCCAGCTTAGGGCTCTCGACCGATGTGACCGACCGCTTAACCCGCGGCGCGAAAAGCCGTTGGGGCGTGTTCGCGTATTTGTTCGCGACGATGGGGGCCTTGAGCAAGGGGCGACCTTTTAAAGTCGAGATCATCTGCGATGGCAAAAGTTACCGCTCACGCAGTTGGCAGGTTGCGGTCGGGAACGGGCGGAGCTACGGCGGCGGCCTGACAATCAATGAAAACGCCGAGATCGACGATGGCGTGCTCGACCTCTACAGCCTGGAAGTGGAGCAAGGCTGGCACCTGATCACGATGGCGATCGCCCTGTGGCGCGGAACGCTCGACCCGCTGCACAACGTGCGGACTTTGCGGGGTACGGAAATCGAGGTTCGCTCACTCCGGCGTCGGCGTCATATCACGGCCGATGGCGAAATGCTGGGAAAAACCCCCGGGAGATTTGAAATCGTGCCGGCGGCGTTAACCGTATTTCGTCCCCAACCGGTACCAGAAGGGAACGGTTGGCTGTCTGCGGCCACCCAGTAGCGCCGCGAGGTGGCATCAATCGTGCTTTCCCTGAGAATGCCGCATGGCCCGATAGATCATCAGAAAAATGCCGCTGCCAAACAGCCCTGCGAGCACACCAACCACAAAACCGGTCACCGTGCCCTCAACTCGGAAGATCAACCCACCGACCAGCGTGAATAGCAGCGTGGTCACCACGATAAATTTGAGCTGAAAGATATTGTCTCGCCAGCGGAGATTCATTCCGATGGCGACATCGGAAACCATGTTGTAGGTTTCCTGCGAGGTGGGACCCGACACTTCGGCCTCCACCCAATCCTCTTCCCCTTGGTCGGTGAAGTCGACCGGAGGTGGTGAAGGCTTCTCGGCATCGGCATTCATCGGCTATTTCTCAAAACAGTACAGGCTTTCCATCGACCGCAAATACAACTTCTTTCCGCTCGCCGCGGGTGAGGCTTGAAACCCGGCGGGGAAGGTGTGTTGGGCGATTTCCTCGTACTCGTCTTTAGCGGCGAACACAGTCACCAACCCCTCGTCGCTGAGGGTGTAGAGGTGGCCGCCGGCATGGAGCATCGAGGCGCGGTAGTTCTGGCCGATCCGCTTTTGCCAAATGGTCTCGCCGCTGACCGGATTGATACACGAGGCGACCCCCTGATCTTCGATCATGTAAAGCCGTTCCCCCAGCATGATCGGGGACGGTTTCATCGGAACACCTTTGGAGTGGCGGAGGTGGATCTCGCTGGTCAAATCGCCCCGGCCCGCCGGATCAACCGCCACCATCTTCGTGGGGCCATCTCCCGCGAAGATATAGACGAGGCCATTTTCGTAGATCGGCCGGATCGCGGCGTTCATCCAGCCATGTCGGACGCGCCACAGTTCAGCGCCGCTTTTCGGATCGTAGGTGATCGTTTCCACGGCGCTTGGCATGATGAGTTGGCGGACCCCTTCGTGGGTGATCAAGGTACCGGTGCTGTAGGACTTCATGCGGTCGCCGTCGTCGGTGCCGTAGTCGATATCGCGGTCCTTCTTCCAGACAGTATCTCCCGTCTTTTTGTCCAGGGCGACCACATACTGCACGTCGAAGCCGTCGAACGGGACATACAAATTCTCCTCGTCGATGATCGGCGAAGAGGCGGGTCCGCGGTGGTGATCGCAGGGAAGGTCTCGCCGTTGCCAAAGTTTTTCACCACTGGTGGTGTCGATGCAGGCGGTTCCGAAACTACCGAAGTGGACGTAAATCCGTCCTTCTTCAATCGCCGGGGAACAGGAGGCGTAGCTATTGGTGATGTGGGCCTCCGCGGGATCGACATTTTCGAAGACCAACAGGTCGTGGATCACCTCGCCGCTGTTCTTGTCGTAGCAAACGGCGTATTGCTTGGTTCCATCAAGGGTGGCGGTCGTGATCCAGAGTTGGTCTCCCCAAATCACCGGTGAGGACCAACCCCGGCCATGCGGATCGTCCACTTTCCAGACCAACTGTCGCTCATCGGAAAAATCGACCGGCAAATCGACCTCACCGGCGTCTCCTCTACCTTGAGGGCCGCGGAATTCGGGCCAATTCTCGTCGGCGCGCAGCCAGGGGGAGAGGATAAGGCAGCAAACGATGGAGAAGGTGGAAGCGATTCGCATTAGCGGCGTTCTCAGTACGAGGGCTGGGCCAGGGGGAGGGGAAATACATGGCGAGGCTTAGGATTTTGTATTATGCCGTAGGGCAGGGGGCGGCGTCAACTTTTGCGTCGCGCCTTTGGCTGGATCTCGCTATGGTTTATAATTGGGGCGGCTTAACTGCCGGTAAGAAGGGCATTGCCTCGGTTGGTGGTGTGAATTTTGCCCGGCTCGCAAATTATTTCGGAAGAGGCGGCGATGACCCGTAATGAACTAGGTCCGGTCGAACCGAGCGATTTTGAGGCGATCATTTTCGACTGCGACGGAACGCTCGCCGATACGATGCCGGCCCACTATGTCGCCTGGCTAAAGGTGACGACCCAATACGGCCTGCGGTTGGACGAAGACCGATTTTATTCGCTCGGTGGACGACCCTCCGATAAGATCCTGGAGATGCTGGCCGAGGAACAAGGCATCCAAATTGATGCCGCCGCGGTAGCGATCGAAAAGGAAAAAGCCTTCATCGAGTCTATGGACATGGTCGAGCCGATCCGCCCGGTGACCGATGTGGTGCATCAATACCGAGGCAAAATCCCGCTGGCGGTCGCGACCGGTGCCATGCGGTGGGTGATGGACAGAACGTTAATCCAAATCGGCCTGGAGGGGATGTTCGACGCGAGCGTCACGGCGGAAGATACCTACCGACACAAACCGTTCCCCGACGTATTTCTGGAAGCGGCCCGGCTGCTCGGTGTCGAACCTTCCAAGTGCTGCGTCTACGAAGATGCCGATCTGGGGGTGGAAGCAGCGCATCAGGCCGGGATGCGCGTGATCGATGTCCGTGATTTCCACCAACCGCGGCGTGTCACCGCTGCCGATGGTTCCCTGTTAGCGATCCCGGGGGCATAATCGTCCTTCCAACCACATGAAGCAAGTTTACCACCACCCGATCGAAGTCCTCGCGGAGCATATCGACATGCAAGGGCATGTCAATAATCTGGTCTATCTCCGCTGGATGCAGGACGCCGCCGTGGCCCATTCGCTGGACCGTGGCTGGGGCCGCGTGCAGTACGAGGAAATGGGGTGCGGCTGGGTGGTTCGTTCGCATCAAATCACCTACTTGCACCCCGCGTTCGAGTCGGAAAGCTTGGAAGTGGTCACCTGGATCGACAGTTTCCGCCGCGCTTCCTGCCTGCGAAAGTATGAGATTCAGCGCCCGAGCGACAAAAAAATCCTCGCCACGGCCGAAACGAGCTGGGCCTTTCTCGATCTTACGCGGCGTCTGCCGACGAAAGTCCCCCGCGAGATTTTGGAGGCCTTTTTGCCGGTCGATGACGTGAATCTGAGTGCGGCAGGCGGGACGAGTTAGACGCGTTGCCCCCCGCGGGGTATTCACTGATGCGTTCAGGTTCGGTTCCGGTTGACAAATTTTTTGGCATGTTTCGTTGCTCTCCCCTATACTAATAAGTGCGGTAGGCACATTTCTCGCCTGTTTTTGGCGTATGTTTGCGGATGAAACTTCTTTCGCCATCTTGGGGGTCTGGGGTTGGGTTCGGGCCCAGCGGGCTAATGGTCTGCGCATTACTCCTTAGCCTCATCGTGAATCGCCCCGTCTCGGCCGATATCTTGCATCTGAAATCCGGCGGAAAGATTGAGGGAGAACTCCTCAATCCGGATCAGGAACCGCGCGAGTTCTATGAGATCAAAACCGAGCAGGGTCAGCTCACCTTGGCGGCCTCGGTCGTGCAGGAATTTGTGGCCCAGTCCGAGGCGCAAAAACGGTATAAGACGTTCCTGCCCCGGATGCCGGACACCATTGATGGCAAGTGGCAAATGGCCCAGTGGTGCAAGGAGAATGGGCTGGATGACAAGTGGGAATACCACTTGGAAGAAATCCTCGCCCTCGAACCGGATCACGTCGAAGCCCGACGCGCCTTGGGGTATGTCCAGCATCGCGGCAAGTGGATCATTCGCGAGCAGTGGATGCGGCAGCAAGGATTCGTCTACCATCGTGGATCGTGGCGATTGGCGCAGGAAGTGGCCATGCTAGAGGCCCAGGATGAAGCCAGTTCTCAGGTGGTCGAGTGGCGGAAGCAACTGCGGATGTGGCGGCTCTGGATTCGTCGCGGAGGAGACAGAGCGCAAGAGGCGGTCAAATCGATCAGCGGCATTGAAGACCCTACCGCGACCGAGCCCCTGTTGGAACTGCTGGACAGTGAGTCGGATGTGCGAATCCGCGTAGCGGTGATTGTCGCCCTCACCAAAATCCCCAGCCCCCAGGTGACGATGGCCTTGGCGGAGTTGGCGTTCGAAGATCAGAGCGTAAAAATCCGGGATCAGGCAGCGATTGCGTTGGAACGCCGCGATCACGATGTGGCGGTCGGCTTTTTAATCCGAAAACTCAAAAGCGACGATAACGGCGAAATCAATCGCGCGGCGGCCGTTCTTACGCGTTTGAAGCATCCCGCCGCGATCGGGCCGCTGATCGATGCCTTGGCCACCACGCATAAGTTCGTGGAACAGCCCGGGGGTGGACCGGGTCGCATGAATGCCGCCTTTGGGAGCGGGGCCCCCGGTGGTTTTGGGTTCGGGGCACCCCAAGCCAAGACCGTGATTCAGGAATTGAATAACGAGCAGGTGTTGGCTGCCCTGATGGCGACCGTCGGAGGGGAGGTTAATTTCCGCTTCGATAAGGAGCGTTGGAGGCTCTGGCACTCCAACGACAAGATCCCCCTGGATACCAACCTTCGCCGGGATTAGGCTGGGCTGTCAAAAATTTGGTCTTGCGGCGGTTCTTGTGTGCGCACTTCCCCCACGCTTTTGCAAGCGTGGCTACGACGAAATCTTGAGGTAGCCACGGTCGCAAGACCGTGGGGGACCCGCGGGTTGGGTGTGGGCTGTGAAAGGAATAAAATCACCCCCTTGAAAACCTGTGTCAAGATCGAATTTTTGACAGCCCAGGATTAGGCTAATTCCCGGCGACGTTTCTTTGAGTGGATACCTCCACTATCCATGAACCCCGCTCCCCGCGGCGACGTCGGTGATCGGAGCATCTATCAATTCGTTACGGAAGCCTTGGATATCAAACGTGAGCGTGAAGTGATTCAGGGTCCCCGGGAGCTCGCCTGGGATGAGCCGCTGAGGGTCTTTCAGTTCAAACTTGCGATCCCCAATAAGGGCGGCCAGCATGGCGCTCGTCAGTAGCAACACGAGATTCCGACCAGGACAGATCCCGGGGCCACCGCTGAACGGAACCAACGGCCAGTCACTCGGCGGCGCACCTTGGACTTCCGGATCATCGTCGATCCAAACCTGCGGGTAAAACTGGTGGGCGAACGGAAGGGTCGTCTCGTCCCGGTGGAAAAGCGGGGTGTAAATCAGGATGCCGGTATGGGCCGGCAGGATCCCATTTTCCCACTTCGTTTCCTCGGTCGTTTGTCGCAGGATCATCGGCGTCGTCGGCCAGAGCCGGAGCGATTCCAGGATCGTGGCGCGTAGAAACGGCCGGTGGGGATTGTACTCCGAGACGTTTCCGGTCGATTCCTCATAGGCCCGTTGCATCTCTTGGGGATGGCGCGCCAACAGGGCCAAACCACGGTAGGTCGCCATGCCGGCCGGATCGAAGGCGAACAGCCACTGCGGGATCTGATTCTCAGGCGACTCCACTTCGCTTGTCGCCTTGGCGGCCATTTTCGCGACCAAGCTACCAGGCTCGGCCCGGTCGAGATAGCCGCGAATCCGATGATGCAGTTCTGCGCGAAGGTCCGTGTCGACCGGCTTGAGAAAGGCCCAATTGCCGTCGGACCGGAGCTTACTCATCAGGTAGCTGATTCGCGTGTCGTGCCGCGCGGCCTCGCCGAAGACAACCCGGCGAACCATGCTGAACCAGCCTTTGGAAAACTCATCCCACCGGAGCTCACCCACCTCGTTGGCATCTTTCAAGATCCGCTGGGCCTCTTCTTCGACGATCGGCAGAAAATTCTCGGCCAGCGAGTGGATCGGGCTGTGCTGTTCCAGGGTTTCTTCGTTCAATCGCCGCCGGGCGGTTCGCTCCGCCCCGTGCGAGATGAGCGACGATTTCGGTTCAAAATGAGCGAGCGCTGCCTGCTTGGCGACGCTTGCCAAGGCGAACGGTTCGGGAGAACCATCAATGACGCGGCGGAGATCCTCCGGATCGAGGATCACCGCCTGATGCCGAAACGGCATCTGCACCATCAACGGGCCATCACCATATTTATCGCGGAGGGACCGCAGGGTCAGCACGCCCAGACCGGCGAGATCCAAGGTTTCGGCCCACATCATCATAGTCGGTCGCCTCATAATGGGCCCCATGGCAAGGGTCGGCAAAGCGACCCCGAGCCCAACTTTGAGTGAGTCGAGAGTCTCCGCTTCGGGAACCTGCAACTCCGCGGGCACGGAAGCCGACGACCGATTCTCACCCGGCAGTTGGGCCGTTGTCCCGGAATTCACGCCGCGGAGGCCGAGGGAGTGGCCATCGTGATCTGGGGCGGGATCGGTGTATTTTGATAACAGGGCTTCCAGTGCGCAGCCACCTACCGCGAAGGCGAACATGGCCGGGCTAAGGCGGCTTCTCATGAGCACCGGAACCGCAGTCACCGCCAACCCGCCGGCCATTTCAAGACCGGAGGTCGCCTCACTTGAACTAGTGCTGCCCCGCTCTTCACGGGCCCTGGAAATCAGCAAGTAACCGGCCCTGCCGATCATGATCGCGGCGGTCGCGGCGGCGATTTGGGGGCTGGCACCTAGCAATCTCGGCACGGCAAACGAGATACCGGTCACGGCGAGATCCAACAGGGTTTGGGTAGTGGAGGCGCGCATCGGACTTCATCCTTGTCTGGGAGTTGCGGTTCAAGGTGTCGCAATTAGCAATAGAAGTCTTCTATTGCAAATCGCGCACCAATCTTCCCAAACCAAGGTGCCGTAAAGGAGTTACGTCGATCAGGTGGGATTTTGGCCCCTCGCGTCTGGCCAATATCCACCCATCCTGATCGCCGCCCAACCGATTGATGGGCCAGATTTAATCAGTCTGAAAGAGGGGGTATGGAAGGCATCGCCGACACCACGTCAAGAAACCGGCCCCCATTGTCGTACCAGCCATGTTTGGTGAATCGGCACCAGTGCAGGTCGGTCAGCAAGTGGACCGGGTTACCCTCTTCGGTTTCCAGGGTGATGATCACTCGGCGGTAGGGAATGGGCTCGCTATGGAAGAAATCGATACCCCGCTCCGCCAAGTTTTTTCCCACGACGACGGTCGTAAGTTCCGGAATTGGCTTTCCCTGACGATCGACCGGGGTGAGATTCAGGAGGTACGGAAATGGCTTGCGGACGTCCTGGCGGCGCTCCAGGGCGGGCAGCGGTTCGCCCCGTTTTCCCAAGATCTGGTTCATCCGCACGCGAACCCGTTGCTCGCAGGTCTCGCTCCGAGTCGGCGGAACGCCCTCTTGTTCGAGAACCGGAGTCAGCGCTTCGGTCGACGCAGTCGCGACACAATTATGCATAGGTACGCACCTGTTTTGAAAGAGACCGTCAGATGAGGATGGCGCTGGCCCGACACGCGAGTTGTCTAGCCAAGCAGGAAAAGTGCGACCAAGCGGCGTGAAGCCCGCTTGATCGAGAGGAGCGGAAGTCCTCTCGAAATATCTATGTCAAGTTTTGGATGGATGCAAACCGGGAGGGCATATTCGTTAGTTTTTCTTCGGAATTTGCAATGATTTTCGTCGGTCACGGCCGATTGGACGGCTTGCGACTCAGCATGAAATCAGCGGCCAGCGGCGACATGGAGGTTGGGGAATTCCAGTCGTAACGATCCCCTCAGGGCCGGAAACCGGGCCAGGTCGAACTCCGCCTGCCGGTAGGCATTCTTGGCCTCGACCTCATCTCCCAGACGCAGCGCGTGGTGAATCCACTGGAAATAGAGGTCCCGCAGCCGCTCGGCGGTCGATTCGTCCAGTTCCCCCGATCTCCGCAGGTGGGCCCGAGCGGCTGCGTACTCGCGGTGGGCCTGATGATCCGCCAGGATCGCTCGATCGACCTGTTCCAGTGAGGGGAGCTCCGCGGACAGTTCCGGGGCGAGTTGTTCTAGCTGACTCCGGATCTGGGCGGTTCGTTGCCAATCGCCCTGATCGGCCGCCTGCAAGGCCCAGTTATTCAGGGCCGCCGCTAGGTTGTTGCGAATCGCCGGATCCCCGGGATCGAGCGACATCGCTTGATGCAGGAGCCGGACCGCCGACTCGTAATCGCCTCGATCCGAGGCGGCCGAGGCGTGATTGTAGGGAATTTTCGAGACCAAGGCCGCGGGGGTCAGGACTTTGGGCGAATCCGAATGGGGGCTCGTCTCCGCGGCAACGGTCGATTCCACATTGGCCGAAACCGCGTGGGAGCCGCCAGAGGATGCCAACCGATGCGTGGAGAGCGAGTCACCCTGGGGGGCCGGGCGAATGAGCGTCGATGGTGGTGCAAGGAAAGGGGAGGTGGTTTCGATGTCCAACGCAGTGGTATCCCACAGCCGACACCAAACATGCCCCGGGGTCTGGATCGCCATGACCGGCAACCCCAGTTGCTCAGCGGTCGCTTGGAACAGGATCGAAGCGGTGAGGCAGTTGAAGTCCCCACTGTGCAGCGTGGTGGCGAGGGAGTGATTGGCGGCGTGGTACCTGCCGGTCAGGAAGGTCTCATGGACCTGGGGTAGAAGCCACGCAGCCCGCTCACGCCGAGTCCAACTTCCCCACTGGTGCGGACGGTTTGCTTCGATTTCCACCAATCCCGCCTGGAAGCGAGCAAACGCAGCCGCTTGATCCTCCGGCACGGCTGACTCCTGCGCCAGGGCAAAGGCGACCAACTGGGTCCCTTCCTGGGCGCTTGAGGGCCTCGCGATCAGCGTGAGGCAGAGCACTAGCGCGATCCGGGCGGCGCGTTGGATTAGGCAATGGTGGCAATCGGTCACGACATCCATGCTCGCTGAGGGGGGAGGTTGGTAGCGGGAAGGGGAGCCTCGCATAATGGCGGTGAAAACGCCGCGAAATCGCTCCGTCTAATTCTTACGCGCTATTTGCCCGCCGGCGGAGAAATCGGGGTGGATGTTGCGATGTTTCTCCTCCCGTAACTCAGCGTAATCGTCAAAGGTCGCCTGACCGCGCGCGTGTTAAGGTAAAAGAATCAACTACGAAACACACGAAAACGGAAAGAGGTTTTTGGGGTGCTTCCAAAAGAATCTAACACGGATGGGATTCAGACCGTGAGCGGGGCCTTGGATCGTGCTCAGAATGGGGCGCTAACGCACTGGCGGCAGGATGCCAGTGGCACACCAAGAAAAGTGTGGCCAACAGTGCCACCCTGCCGTGGGCATGGCACCCGATGTCCTCGCGGGTGAATGCCCCTGTAATCTCAACCTGGACGGCCAATTAGCCGGGTGCCCCTCCCACGAAGAACCAAGCACAAAGAACAAAGAACCATGCTCGAATCAGCCGTTTCACCCCTCAAGGCAAAATGTGACCCATTTTGTCCCGTTTGGTCGCCATGTACTTTTCGTTGTGCTCGTTGGTGGGTAGGTGAATCGGCACCTGCCCGACCACTTCCAGGTTGAACCCGCCGTAGATGAAGGCGTCGGTTTTCTTGGGGTTGTTGGTCAATAGGCGGATCTTGGAAAGACCTAGGTCTTTCAGGATTTGGATCCCGATCCCGTAGTCGCGCATGTCCGCCTTGAACCCCAGGGCGTGATTCGCCTCGACGGTGTCCATCCCTTGGTCTTGCAAGGCGTAGGCCCGGATCTTTTGTTTGAGCCCGATTCCGCGGCCTTCCTGCGGCAGGTAAATCAGGGCTCCGACCCCCTCTTCGCTGATTCGCTGCAAGGCGTGCTGCAATTGGTCGCCGCAGTCGCAGCGGAGCGAATTGATTAGGTCGCCGGTGAAACAGCTCGAGTGCAAGCGCACCAAGGGTGCCTCGACCGAACTCAAATCCCCCATGAAAATCGCGACCGGTTCCTGTTCTTCAAACCGCACTCCGTAAACGACAATTTTGAAATCACCGTAGCGCGTCGGCAATTCTGCCTCCGCTTCGCGTTCCACCAGTTTCTCGCTCACGCGACGATGGGCGATCAGTTGTTCGATCGAGATGATCTGCAGCTTGAACCGTTGGGCCAGCTCGATTAGTTCATCCCGAGTGGCTCGGTCACCACTTTCGTTGAGGATCTCGCACAGCGTTCCCGCCGGGGTTAAGCCTGCCATCCGGGCCAAGTCGACGGCCGCTTCGGTATGCCCGGCGCGGCGGAGGACGCCACCCTCTTTGGCCAGCAGCGGGTAAACGTGTCCCGGTCGGACGAAATCCGCAGCGGTCGATTCCGGCTTGACCATCGCCATGATCGTGTCGGAGCGTTCCTGGGCCGTGATCCCGGTCTTGCCGGTGATATGATCGAGCGGGGTGGTGAACGAGGTTTTTAATGGGGCGTTGTTGTTCTCTACCATCGGGCTAAGCTCTAACCGCTTGCAAACCTCCGGCAAAACCGGGGCACAAAGGAGCCCGCGGCCATGCGTGATCATGAAATTGACGACTGCGGGAGTCGTTTTTTCCGCGGCGGCGACGAAATCCCCTTCGTTTTCACGGTCTTCGGCATCCAGGACAATAATCACCTCGCCGCGGGCAATCGCATCGACCGCCGCACTGACCGTGGAAAAACGACTGGACAAGAGAATTCTCCTCGGCTTCCCGCCAATGGGAAACGACTAGGGGCAAAATTGGGATGGATTCCGGGCCGCCGATCGGTTCAAAAGGAAGCCCACTCGGGGCAACCGAATAAACCGCCGCAAGGGCATCCGTACCTTTACCGGATCGCCGGGGTTAAAATTCAGTGCCCCGAACGGCTCTTACGTTATCGAAGTTTTATTATAGACGAATCGTCGCCCCAATGGCCATGATCCCCACACGAGGATGCAAGCGGATGCGTGGAATCCTACCGTTGATATCGATTGCGACGATCCTATATGTCGGGTCGCTGGGCGTTTGCCGCTTGGCCTGGGGTCAGGACGTGGCGGCACAGGACACAAGGTCCACGGACCCGGCCCCGGTGAAGGCGGTTGATCGAGTTACGGTTCTGCCGGATCAGGTATACGTCCAGCGGGATGGCAAGCCACTCTTGGTCGACATTTATCTGCCCCCCGGAGAGGGACCGTTTCCCGGAATCCTAATGGTCCATGGTGGAGCCTGGGCCAGCGGGGCCCGAGGTCACATGGCCGGTCATGCCATGTACCTGGCTCAACATGGGTACGCCGTAGCGGCGATTTCCTACCGACTTGCCCCAGTCCATCAGTTTCCAGCTCAACTGGACGACTGCGTCACCGCCCTGAAGTGGCTGCATAGGTCGGCTGAGAAGTTTCAGATCGACCCGACTCGGATTGGCGGCTACGGCTACTCTGCCGGGGCCCACTTGGTTTGCCTCCTGGCAACGCAAACCGCCGAGGACAAGATGCTTCGGCTTTCCGCAATTGTGGCGGGGGGCACACCCGCCGACTTTACGCGTGAGCCGCTGGCGAGTCCTCGTTTTAAGTTCTTTTTCGGGGGCACAAGGGCCGAATTGCCGGAGGTTTATCGCGCTGCCTCGCCTGTCAGTCAGGTCAGTGAGGCCTGCCCACCGATGTTTCTGTTTCATGGGACGGCGGATCGGGTGGTTCCGCTGCGGAGCACCGAGTTGATGGTCGACGCCCTGAAAGAGGTCGGCGTCACGGCGGAACTGCATCTCGTGGAGGGTGGAGGGCACATGGGGGCCTTTATCAACCGCGCGGCTCGCAGTGAGGCATTGAAATTCCTCGACCGAAAGCTGAAGATCTGAACACACCCTGGTGGTCCTTCCATCCCGAGTTTAGGCGTGGCGGTGGTTGCTGGGTGCCATGCCCACGCCCTCCAACGTGGGCATGAGAAGTGCGAGAGGATCCTGCCTCTTCCCGGAAGTCCGGACGCCCTCTCGGGTACCACTAGACGGTATTTCCGCCGCGACAGGGCTCCACTATCGGCTTACCCAGTGCGTGTGAGCACCAGTCCGGTCAACTGACCGTGGGCTGGCGGTCGGACGTTTTGGTCGTTAGTTGATATAGTTGCCAGTGGAGAACGGGCCCGCCAAAACATGCCCACGTTGGAGGGCGTGGGCATGGCACCCGATGAACTACCCGGTGAGTGGAAACACAGTAAACTCTAGCGGGACAGACCGAGTGTCTCGGCGGAAACGGGGATCGCCCTTCCTCGTAGCGGCACAACTGAAGGGGCTCGTTGAACCTGTTCGTGATCTTCTCGACATCCCCACAAAATCCCCCAAAATTACCGATGGCCGATTCCAACGCCAAGAATTCACCCGAGGCCGCTCCCCTTGAGCCGGAGGAGTATGTCGAGCAGGGATACTTCTTTCAGTCGCTGCAGGTTGGGATCGAAGAAAATCGCCCGATGCAGGACATTTTGAGATCGGTGCGTGACGAAGTTTTGGTCACCACCAAGCTGCCGCTGGCGATCGACTTCATGGCGGCCGAGCTGCGGCACAGTGGCCTGCTGCACACCGCGATGCTCCGGTTGAGTCACTATTTCACGCGGTTCCAGACCTACCTGGTCTCTTCTGCGGAGGATGATCGGGGCCGCTTCGACTTCCGTGTAGCGCTGGAAATCTTGAAGCTGGAAGCGAAATTCCGCGCCGAGCAGGCCGAGCCCCAGGCAATGTTTCTCTTCCAATTCGAGACAATCTGCCGCCATCGGCTCAATTACGACCATGGACTGGCGGCCATGCAGCACGACCCGGTTTACGACCAGGATTGGCAGGCGTTTATCGGCGATGTCCGGCGTCAGATTGGGTTGGTGGAGCTGGCCGACATGATTTATGTCCGCAGTCGCCATTACCGCAGCTTGAGAAAGCCGGCACCGGGAGTCGAGCCGGCCGCTCCGCTACCGCCGCTGTTTGGCGATCGGGAAGGTCGGATTGCGTTGGCCAATCGCCGGCGGGAGCCGCTGCTGTTGTTCGCGGCGCTCCAGCGGCAGCTCGGTTATCCCAAGGTTCCCTTAGTCCAAAAGCCGGACGAACAGGTGGCGCTGGTCCCCCAGCTCATGCGGCGGATGGAACGAGTCGAGGCCCGGCTGAAGCTGATGGAAGAGGAAGAGAAGGGAGGGATCGACCTGACCAAATTTTATGCGCGGCCTGACGCACCGCCTCCGCTGGAGGATTAAAGCGAGGGGGGCGATTCGGCTTACTCTGCCACGCAGGAGCAAATACTCGGCGGAATTTCGCTTCGGTTATGCGAAATGGGGTGATTCTGCGGTTCTACCTTGGTGCGCGGAATGATAGACTGTGGGAAGTGGGAGAACAGTGTGGAGTGGAAGAGGACCAACGAGGCTAGTTTTTGGTTTGCCGGGTCTTTCCGATACGACTGATCCACCCTGCTCGTTCCAGTTAAAGTCGGTTGTGAAATTCTAAGTTTCCGAGGGTCGTTGATGACCAGCTTTCAACTAAATCTGATGGCGGAATCGGTGGGGGAACTCAATCCCCAGGACCCCTTGTGTGTGGATGAGGCGCTGCTCACCAACGAAGTGATCGATCAATTGAAGCAGCGACGTGTCGGGGTCGCCTTGGTGACTCGAAGTGGTCGGATCGCCGGTATCTTCACCGAGCGTGACGCGATGCGGCTGCTGGCCAATCGGGACGATCTGAATAAGCCGATCAGCCAGTATATGAAGACCAGCGTGGTTTGGTTGAAACGGGAGGACAAGGTCGCCACGGCGATCACCAAGATGTCTCAGGGCGGATTTCGCCGGCTCCCAATTGTTGACCAAAACGGAAACCCCACCAAAATGATTACAGTGGCCGGCATCCTTCGCTATCTGGTCGAACATTTTCCCGAAGCGATCTACAACCAGTCCCCCAGTGATTCCGAGTCGATCGAAGAGCGAGAAGGAGCCTGATCCATCGCTCTACCCTCGCTCACCCACCTGACTACTTGCCATCTGGTACCTACCAAGAAGGCGAAATCTTGCGTACGCCGTCGTTATGCCAGGACAATGTTTGCCGGGCATGATTTTCACCCCTACGAGGTTTGCTGAAGAAGACTCAATTGAGCACGAACATGTCCACCTCCACTGAAGGTCAGTCTACCGCGGTTAAAGACATCCGGAACATCGAAGAGGCAACTGTCCGCTTTTGCGGCGACTCCGGTGACGGGATGCAACTTGCGGGTACCCAGCTTACGAACACATCCGCCCTCGCGGGTAACGACGTGGCGACATTTCCCGACTTTCCCGCTGAGATTCGTGCCCCCAGGGGTACGCTCGCCGGGGTGAGCGGGTTTCAGCTCCACTTCGCGGCCCACGATATCTTCACTCCGGGGGAAGCGGTCGATGCCATGATCGCCATGAATCCCGCCGCCCTGAAGACCAACTTGGCGGACCTCAAGACCAACGGCGTGTTGATCGTCAATAGCGACGGCTTCGACAAAAAGGCCCTGGAGCAAGCCAGTTACGCCGAAAATCCACTCGAAGACGAAAGCCTGTCCGGGTACCAACTGTTTAAGGTCCCGATGACCAGCATGACTCGAGGAGCGGTCGAGGGACTCGACCTGAGCGTGAAGGAAGCGGATCGTTGCCGCAACTTCTTCGCCATGGGGTTGGTCTTCTGGCTGTACGGGCGTTCGCTCGATCCGACCTTGCGGTTCATCGACAGCAAGTTCAAGAAGATTCCGGCCGTGGCCGAGGCAAACCGCCGGGCCCTGAAAACCGGCTACCACTTCGGTGAGACGACCGAGGCTTTCCACAGCAGCTACCGGGTCGAGCCGGCCAAGCTGGAAGCGGGCAAGTACCGCAACATGACCGGCAACCAGGCGATGGCCTGGGGCCTGATGGCGGCCGCCAAGTTGAGCGAGAAGGAATTGTTCCTCGGTTCCTATCCGATCACACCGGCCAGCGATATCCTGCACGAACTGTCCCGCTACAAACACTTCGGAGTGCGGACCTTTCAGGCCGAAGATGAAATTGCCGCGGTTTGTGCCGCGATTGGGGCCGCCTATGGCGGCCACATGGCCCTGACCACCACCAGCGGTCCCGGCATCGCCCTGAAAGGTGAGGCGATGGGGCTAGCGATGATCCTCGAGCTACCGCTGATCGTCGTCAACGTCCAGCGGGGTGGCCCCAGCACCGGGTTGCCGACCAAGACCGAACAGGCCGACCTGTTTCAGGTAATGTATGGCCGCAACGGCGAATCACCCCTGCCGGTGATTGCCGCGAGCAGTCCGGCCGACTGTTTCGACGTTGCGATCGAGGCCTGGCGAATCGCCGCTCGGTTCATGACGCCGATTGTGGTGCTGACCGACGGTTACATCGCCAACGGCTCGGAGCCATGGCGGATTCCGAAGTTCGACACGTTGCCGCGGATCCCGATCAAGCATCCCGGCCCTCGTGCCGATACCGATGCTCCCTTCATGGGATACACACGCGACGAGATGCTGGCTCGCCCCTGGGCGCTCCCCGGCACTCCGGGGCTCATGCACCGCGTCGGCGGCTTGGAAAAGCAAGATGGCAGCGGCAATGTCAGCTACGACCCAATGAACCACGAGCACATGTGCAAGACTCGCGCCCAGAAGGTCGCCAACATTGCTCAGTTCATTCCGGAGCAGGAAGTCCGCGGTGAAAAGACCGGCAAGGTGTTGGTCCTGAGTTGGGGTGGTACCTACGGTGCCTGCCGCACGGCCGTCACGCGGATGCAAGCGGCCGGCGAGTCGGTCAGCCATGCTCACCTCCGTTATCTGAATCCGTTTCCCTCGAATTTGGGGGAGGTTCTCAGCGGTTTCGAGCAGGTTCTGGTTCCCGAACTGAACCTGGGCCAGCTATCCCAACTGATCCGCGCCAAATACCTGGTCGATGCCAAGGGATATAACAAAGTGCAAGGAAAGCCGTTCTTCGCTTCGGAGATTGTCGAGAAGATCACCTCGATGTTGTCGTAACCAATTTCCCTCGCCTGGCGACCCTCGTTCGTTTCCCTGAACTTCAAAAACCAACAGACTTTATCGAGATATCAATCATGGCTTCCGTGGAACTTCCCGTTCTGAAACCTGGCGACTATGGTAGCGACCAGGATGTCCGCTGGTGCCCGGGGTGTGGTGACTACTCCATCCTGGCCCAGATGAAAAAGGTGATGGCCACCCTCGGGATGCAGCGCGAAAACACCGTTTTCGTTTCCGGCATCGGGTGCAGCAGCCGTTTCCCGTACTACATGAACACCTACGGGATGCACAGCATCCATGGCCGCGCTCCGGCGTTTGCCACGGGGCTCAAGTCGGCCCGGCCCGACCTGACGGTGTTCGTGATCACCGGCGATGGCGACGCCTTGTCGATCGGCGGTAACCACTTCATGCACGCCTTGCGGCGGAATGTCGACGTCAACGTGATTCTGTTCAACAACCGAATTTACGGTTTGACCAAGGGGCAATACTCCCCCACCTCGGAATTGGGCAAAATCACCAAAAGCACCCCGATGGGCGCGATCGACAACCCGATCCACCCCCTCTCGGTGGCGATTGGCTGCGAGGCCTCGTTCGTGGCTCGTTCAATCGACGTCAACATCAAGCACCTAAGCGAAACCCTCAAACGCGCCGCCCAGCACAAGGGTGTCTCGTTCGTCGAGGTGTACCAAAACTGCAACGTCTTCAACGACGGCGCGTTCAAGTACGCTACCGATAAGGCGCTCAAGTCGGACCATGTGATCGAAATCGAACATGGCAAGCCGCTGATCTTCGGCAAAAACCGAGACAAGGGGATTCGCCTCCATGGCATGCAGCCAGAGATCGTTGAACTGGGCAAGGGAATCTCCGAAGACGACCTCCTGTTCCACGACGAGAAGGCGGCCGAGCCCACCTTGGCTTACCTCCTGAGCCGGATGGCCCATCCGGAATTCCCCGAGCCGATTGGCGTGCTCCGCGCGGTTGACGCTCCCAAGTACGACGAGGAGCTGAACAAGCAAATCGACCGAGCCAAGGCGGAACGGGGTGAGCAAGCCGACTTTGACAAACTTTTCAATTCCGGTGAAACCTGGACGGTGAACTAAACCATGCTATGTCCATTTTGCGGAGCGATTAACATCGAAGGCGCGGATGAGTGCGAGGCCTGCGGCCAAGCGCTCGTCCTAGAGCCCATTCCGACCAACTCGGTCGAAGAGGCTCTCATTACCGCTACGATCCTCGATATCGGCAGTCGCGAACCGATTACCGCTTCGGCGACCACTTCGGTGGACGAGGTCCAGCAATTGCTGGTCGAAAATTCGGTTGGCTGTGTGGTCATCGTCGATGGCGGTGGGTGTCCCATCGGCATTTTCAGCGAACGGGACGCCATCATGAAGTTCAATGGCGACGTCGACGCGTACTTGAACCAGCCGGTTTCCGAGGTAATGTCCGCCAACCCGCAGGTGGTTCGCTACGAGTCGAAAGTCGCCCGCGCGATTCATCTGATGGACCTCGGTCATTATCGGCACTTGCCGGTGGTCGACCACGAAGGGGTCCTCGTCGGAATTATCTCCGTGCGGGATATCCTCAAGTACTTGACGGAGAAAATCGTCGCCTGACGGCAGGCAACCAGGTAAACGTCAACAGGCCACCCATGCTCTGATTCGAGCGGGGTGGCCTTTTTTCGTGGTCGGGGCCTTGATTCGGAGGATTCAGGTCGGGATGTGCCAGAACAAGGGGCCGTAGCGATAAACCGGAGGATGCCGCCAGCGGCTGAAACGCTAGCGGTGCCCGTGATCAATGGCCGATGACAGGGAGCGTGGACCTGTGGCGTTCAGCGTACTTCGGTTGGACCGAAGGGCAGCCAGTGTCAGCGGATGGAGGGAGGCAATTGGCGAAATGTGGCGATCGCTTTTTCTAGCGGTGGGAATTACCCTAATTATCATCGGGGCGGAGTGTCTGGTGATCGACTCCGCGCTGGTGACCGGCGAGGGTGGCCCGAAACCGTTTAAACCACCGGAATGGGCCCCCTGGAGCATGATCTCCACCGGGTCAATTGTTATCCTGTACAGCTTTACCATCCCCAAGCGGATGAACGCCTAAGCGCGACGGCTATTTGCCTTCCCGCAACAGGTCGAAGTACTGCTGGGCGTTCTTCTGTTGATCGCGGGAGAGCCGCTGCTCCGTCAGGACGCTGGCGTCGACGGTTGCTTCCGATTCCATCGCCTGCTTGATCTCGAGCCGAGCCTCGCCCGGTTTGTTTTGGCCTGGGATGTAGTCGACAATCCGCCCGCCACCGGCGGAAGTTTCTCCTTTGACCTGCGAGTCGTAGGCCGAGACCGATTCTAAATCTTCCGGGCCTAAGCCAGGGCCACGACCGGTTCCTGGCTCCAGTCCGCCGATCCCACGGCCTTGCATCATCTGGTCCATCGCGTTGCCCATTTGGCCTCCCTGGCACGCCTTGCACAATTCGTCGCGGGCCTGTTCCATTTGGTCGAGGGCCTCGTCCATCATCGCCAAGTCGTCTAGTTCCTCGCGGAGACTGTCGAGGTCTTCCTGCAGTCCGGCCAACTCGTCGGCGGCGGCTTTGCCGTCACCTTGGCCCGCTTTTTCGCCCGATTTGCAGAGGCACTCCCCCATCTCTTGCATCCGCGCCATCTGCTCGTCCTGCATGCCAAGCTGCTCGAGTTGTTCTTTCAAACGCTCGATCTCTTCCTTGTTGCCACCCGCCATTGCCTGTTCAATTTGCTTCTGAATTTCCTCTTTGAGCTTTTCATGCTTCTCGGCCAACTCTTGGAGCTTTTTGCCCATCTTTTCCATCTGGTCGGCCAACTGCTTGACTTCCTCTTCGGTCAGCTCGTTGTTCTTCAGCTTCTCCATCAGGTTTTTGACCGCTTCGGCCGCCTTCTCGATGTCGCCCGCTTTCATCGCCTTGGCTAGTTCGCCGGTCGGCCCCTCCTCCATCCCTTTGAGGTCTTGAAGGGTTTTCTTGAGCTGGTCACTCTCTTCGAGGCCGTCACGCCGCTCTTTGAGTTCCTTGGTCAGGTCGTTCAGCTTCAGCAGCGTGTCCTTTTGATCAACCGTTTCCTCTTTCTTCGTGAGCTGCGAGGTCCCTTGCTCCAGCTTCTTAAGCAGATCGGAGGCATCCTTGAGCCCCTTTTCCTCAGCCTGTTTTTGCTTCTGCTCTAGTTGTTTGCGAAGCTCCTCGGTGGTCTTTTTGATGACCTTATTTTGTTCTTCGGTCAGGCTGGTGGTCGTTGCCGCGGTGGCGGCTTTCACCGGATCGAGGGCCACATTGGGGACCAGCATGGCAACCACGATCGCGATCCCGCCAATCACCAAGGGCAGCGCGGCCAATCGCCCAGTGCCGACGGGAAACCGCTCCGCCACGTTGATCCGCTGGGCCTGGCGACCCGCGTCGGCCAACAGGGCCTGTCCCAAGGGGGACTCAAGCGACTTGGCGTCGAGCGAAAGCGAACTGGAGAGCCGTTCGCGCAGTTGGAACCGGAGGTCGATCTCAATCGCCGCGGTCAAGGCATCGGTCCGCGTCAGATTGGTCCAAATCGAAGCGGCCGCTAAACCGACCACCAGCGACCCACCCATCCAAGCCCAAGCCCAATATTGTGGTAGCTCTCCCAAATACCAAACCTTGGGGACCACGATCGCCAGAATCGCCACGGCCAAGGTCGCCAGCAGGCAGTAAACCACGCGCTCCAGCCACTGCTGCAATACGAGACGCCGCTGGGCTTTGCGAACTTGCTTGGTAACGATGTCCATAGCGCAACCTGAACTTTGTTAGTTGGGAAACGTTGAAGCGCGAAATCAGGCCGCCCGGGGGAATGGCCTCGCAGCAGATTGGCCGTGAATAATCCGGGCTAGGGTAACCGGCTCACAAGAGAACCTGTCACACACCTAAGTTTACCGAATTCATCCCCCTCAGGCAGCGGAAATTCCCCGAAAATTGTCGAAGAACCGGGTACCGCCGGGGTCGCGTTCACGTAGCAAGCAGAGGAGGCACTAGGAAAATTCGGCGATGTGAACCCTGGGAATGCGTGAATCCGACATGGTATTCTTCGGTTTAAAGTGTGTAAACTGTTTCCACCGATGAGGTTTTCCGCCGCAATGCGTGTGGCGAAGCAAACTAATTCCCTTCAGATTCGAAGAATCGATGCCGGCATGACCACAACCCAAACGCCTCCGGTAACCCGGGTCACTCCGTTACCCGCTCCGGCCGAGCACCCCCTCCGGGATGTCGTCATTTACGATGGCCATTGCAAGTTTTGCACCTCCGGGGTCGGCTGGGTGGCCTGGCTGGGTGGTCGGAAGCGATTGGCGTTTTTGTCACTCCACGATTCGCAGGTGACCGAGCTCGTTCCGGAACTAACGCACGACGACCTGATGCGCGAAATGGTAGTGGTCGACCACCGGGGCCCCCGATACGCCGGAGCATCCGCCTTTCGCTACCTGACCCGTAAGCTACCGCTGCTGTGGCCGCTGGCTCCGCTGCTGCACATCCCCGGCAGCCTGCCCCTGTGGCAGTGGGGTTATCTGCGATTCGCGAAAATCCGCTATCGGTTCGGAAAAAACCAGTGCGATGGCGACACTTGTAAAATCCATTTTGGTTAGGGGTTTGTGCCGAGCCGTGTAAAAGGGGTCAGGACTCTTTTTCCTAACCCGTTTTCCATTGGTGACCGCCAAATGAAAAAGAGTCCTGACCCCTTTTACACTCAAGGAAGAGGGTTCGAATGTTTAGCCTGAGGGGCATGTCATCCAGAGGAGATGGCCAACCGATTCGACTCCGCCGTCCAGGTGGCAAAGTAACGCAAGAGCCGGAGGTGGAGGGTTTTCTGGTGGAGATCATCACGCGTCCGGCCAGTCCGCTTTCCAACCGCGTGAGCTACGGATTTCGCATCGACGGCGGCTCTCCCATGATGTCGCAGTACCGCGCTGGGTTCGCCACGATGAACGCGGCGCGGCAGGCGGCCAAGTACGCCGTCGCGGATTTGCAGCGAAAGTATCCCGCGGAAGGCCAGGAAACCGGTCCCCGCATCGACTCGGTCAAGAGCCTCGCCAAACAGCGTATGATTCGCCGCGACCTTAAGAAGAAGGAAAAGGGTTAAGTGAGAACCACGCCTGGTATCAAGCCGGGAATTTGCCCCTCTGTTGGTTGAGGCGGCGCGGGTAAACACTTCTCCCACGCTCTTGGCGAGCGTAGCTACGACGCGCTGACGCGGGTGTTCTAGATTTGGCGGCTTTTTTGTGGCCCCTACGCGAAGTAGCGCACCGCGTTTTCGAACATTGCCAGGCCGGCTCCCACTTCGCCCGCTTCTCCTCGGGTCCAGCGTGGGTGTTGGGTTGGGTCGATGAATCGTTCCGGGTGGGGCATTAGGCCGAAGATTCGCCCGGTTTCGTCGCAAACTCCGGCGACGTTTCGCTGCGCGCCGTTGGGGTTGTCGGGAAAACCGATTTCGCGGTCCGAGCCATCCAGCGCGGTGTACTTCAGGCAAAGTTGGCCTGAGGCTTCCAACGTGTCGAGCACGGCCTCATCCCGAGCTGAGAATTTCCCCTCGGCGTGGGCCATCGGGAGGTAGAGCGACTCGATCCCCTTGAGGAACACGCATTTCTGGTCGTCTGATTTAAGCTGGACCCAGCGATCCTGGAATCGCTGCGAATCGTTCCAGCCGAGCGTGGCGATTGGTAGACCATCGTCGCCATCCGGCAGCAAAATCCCCGACTTGATCAAGATCTGAAACCCGTTGCAGATCCCCAAAATCAGCTTTTCGTGCTCCTTGAAATGCCGCATCGCGTCGCGGAGGTGATGCCGGATTTGGGTTGCGACGATCCGCCCGGCGGAGATGTCGTCGCCATAGCTGAACCCGCCGGGGAGGCAAAGGATCTGGAACTCTTCGACCAAAGCCGGGTTCTCGATCACGCGGTTCAAGTGAATGCGCTCGGCAACGGCGCCCGCCTGCTCGAACGCGTAAGCGGTTTCCAAGTCGCAATTGGTCCCGGGGGCCCGCAGCAGTAATACCTTAGGTTTGGCCATGAAGGTCGATTCTATATCTCAGGTAGGAAGTTACGAG
>JBBDIM010000070.1:0-5704 GCA_040880405.1 Pirellulaceae bacterium
GCATCCACACCTTCGGGATCTTCGCCGGGTTCAAAAGCCAAGGGGCGCTAGCGACGAACAACGAGCCGGAAAAGGCTTCCCGCCCGTTCGATGAGGATCGCAATGGGATTGTGGTCGCCGAGGGGGGTTGCCTGTACATCTTGGAACGCCTGAGCGACGCCAAGGCGCGCGGGGCAAAGATTTACGGTGAGCTCGCCGGGTACGCCATGAACACCGACGCCACCGACTTCGTTCTGCCGAACCCCGAGCGACAAGCCGAGTGCGTGCAAAAGGCCTTGGCCAAGGCGGGTATCACCGCCGGTGAGATCGACATCGTCAGCACGCACGCCACCGGAACCGACCAGGGTGACACCCAGGAGTGCGCCGCGCTGCGAGCGGTATTCAAAGCGGGTGAACGCACCCTCATCAACAACACAAAAAGCTTTATCGGCCATGCGATGGGCGCGGCCGGGGCCTTGGAACTCGCGGGCAATTTGCCGTCGCTGGAAGATGGCGTCTGCCACGCCACGATCAATGTCGATCGACTCGATCCCGACTGCGATCTGCCGGGGCTGGTGTTAAACCAGCCACGGGAAACCGGTCCGATTCGGACCATCCTCAACAATTCGTTCGGCATGTTGGGCATCAACTCGGTGGTCATCATCACGAAGATTTAAGTTAAACACACGTTCTCGTGGATGAATTTTTGCGTATCCGCGGGCCACAGAAAAAACTCCCCAGGAGCATCAGCGGCATGACACCAGGCGAAATCCGTGAAGAAGTATTGGACATCCTGCGCGATATCGCGCCCGACGACGATATCACGGATATCGACGATCACAAGCCGTTTCGTGACCAGTTGGAAATGGACAGCATGGACTTCCTGGACATCGTGATGGAACTGCGAAAGCGGCACCGCGTGCAGATTCCGGAAGAGGATTATCCACAACTCGCTTCGATGCACAGCACGGTCACTTATCTCGAACCGCTGATGAAGGATCTGTAACGATCTTGCGGGTCTTCAACCGTTCCATGGCGCCGGCACCGCCTCCGTTTCAGGAATGAATCGTCGCGATGTACGATACGATCATCATCGGTGCTGGAATGTCAGGGCTGGCCGCCGGAATTCGGCTGGCCCACTTCGGCCAGAATGTCTGCATCCTGGAGCGGCACAACACGATTGGCGGGCTCAACTCGTTCTACCGGCTAGGTGGACGAGACTATGACGTCGGCCTGCACGCCGTCACCAACTTCACCCCCAAGGGGGCGAAGAAGGGTCCGCTGAGCCGGCTGCTGAGGCAATTGCGGTTTCGCTGGGACGAGTTCGCGCTGTGCGAACAGGTCGGCTCGGCAATTGCCTTTCCCGGTGTGACGCTCCGCTTCACGAACGACTTCGCGATGCTACGGAGCGAAGTCGCCGCGCACTTCCCCGCCCAGAAGGCCAACTTCGAGAAGCTGCACGACTCGATCATCGACTACGACGACATCACCGACGACAACTACAGCCTCTCGGCTCGGAAAATTGTCTCGGAGATGATCACCGACCCGCTGCTGGTCGAGATGCTGTTTTGCCCCTTGATGTGGTACGGAAATGCCCGGGAACGGGACATGGACTGGGGTCAGTTCTGCATCATGTACCGCAGCATCTTCATGGAAGGGTTCGCCCGGCCGCTGAAGGGCGTGCGGCTGCTTTTGAAGAACTTGGTTCGCAAGTATCGGCAACTGGGTGGTGAGCTCAAGCTGCGGACCGGGGTGCAGTCGATCCGAGTGGAGAATGACCATGTCGTGGGTGTGGTGCTCGATGATGGTTCGGAAATCTCTGGCCACCGCGTCGTCTCTTCCGCCGGCTGGTGGGAGACGATGCGGATGTCGCAAGGGGCCGATCCGGCGAAGGCGGGAACGCCCGGCAATTTGAGCTTTGTCGAGACGATCTCCGTCACTAAGCAGCAGCCCAAGGACATCGGCTACGAGGAGACGATTGTCTTCTTCAACGACTCCGAGAAATTCCACTGGGAGAAGCCAGAAGACCATCTGTGCGATGTCCGGACCGGGGTGATTTGTTCTCCCAATAATTTCAACTACCAAGGGGATGAAAACCTGGAGGATGGTTTCATCCGAGTGACTGCTTTGGCCAACCACGACAAGTGGATGGCCCTGGACGAGTCGCAGTATCGGCTGGAGAAACTCCGCTGGTACGACCGGATCGCCGAGTCGGTGGCGAGGGTCATCCCCGATTATCGCCGCCATGTGGTCGCCAGCGACATGTTCACGCCCAAAACGGTACACCGTTTCACCTGGCACAAAAACGGGGCAATTTACGGGGCTCCGGAAAAGAACCTGAGTGGGACGACCCACCTGGATAACCTGTTCATCTGCGGGACGGATCAAGGCTATGTGGGCATTATCGGGGCGATCATGAGCGGTGTCTCGGTTGCCAACCGGCATTGCCTGCGGGAAATGTGATTTCCCGACACTTCCTCCTGCCTCGCCCCTGCCTTGGTGAGTCACGCTACCTTATCGAATTCATAAGACGAAACGATGCCTAAAGACTTCCTGAAAGACGCCCAAGACGAATACGACGTGGTGGTGATCGGCGCTGGCCTGGCCGGACTGACCACCGCCAATGCCTTAGCCAGAGCGGGCCGCAGTGTTTTACTGTGTGAGCAGCATTACAAGTTAGGGGGCATGGCCACTTGGTTCAAACGCCCCGGTGGGCACATCTTCGATATCTCGCTGCATGGCTTCCCAATCGGCATGATCAAAAGCTGCCGCCGCTATTGGACCCGGGAAATCGCCGACTCGATCGTGCAGCTCAAGAATATCCGGTTCGATAACCCGATGTTCTCGCTCACCACGACGTTCAACCGAGAGGATTTTACTAAGCTGCTGATCGAGCAGTTTAAGCTTCCGGCAGAGACCGTGCAGGCCTTCTTCGATACGGCCCGCGGGATGAACTTTTACGACGACCAGCACACGACCACCCGGGAACTGTTCGACCGGTTCTTTCCCGGCCGCGAGGATGTCATCCGGCTACTGATGGAGCCGATCACCTACGCCAACGGCTCGACCCTGGAAGACCCGGCGATTAGTTATGGCATCGTGTTTTCCAACTTCATGTCCAAGGGGGTGTTCACCTTTGAGGGTGGGACCGATCGGCTGATCAACCTGATGGAAGCCGACCTGAAGAAGTCAGGCGTCGATATCCGGATCAAGGCGGATGTCGAAAAAGTGGAGGTTGAAAATGGCAAGGTGACCGGGGTGGTGGTCAATGGCCGGAAGATCAAGACCGGAGCGGTCGTCTCGAACTCGAACCTGCGGCTGACCGTGTTCAATTTGGTGGGGGAAGAGCACTTCGATAAAAACTTCATCGACGACGCCAAAGCCGTGCGGCTGAACAATTCCAGCACGCAGGTCTACATCGCGATGAAGCCGGACGAAGACATTCCGGAAGAGACCGGGGACCTTCTGTTTAGCAGCACCGCCCCCGTTTTCCAGACCGACCTGCTGCTGAGCCGCGATGTGACCAGCCGCACTTATTCGTTCTACTACCCACGAACCCGCCCGCACGCCAAACCGCGGTCGCTGGTTGTTTCCAGCACCAATGCTCGGTTTGAGGACTGGGCTAATCTGGGGGAAGAGGAATACGCCGCCAGCAAAGAGGACCTGGCCGAGACGACGCTCGACGCCCTCGACAAATACGTGCCCAATGTCCGCGAGCGGGTCGATCACGTCGAGGTCTCCACCCCCAAAACGTTCCAGCACTACACCAAGCACAGTTTGGGCTCGAGCTTCGGAACCAAGTTTGAAGGGCTCGCGGTAAGCCGGGGCCTGCCGGAGCAAATCCCCGGCTTGTACCATGCCGGCAGCGTGGGGATCATCATGTCCGGCTGGCTGGGCGCGATCAACTACGGCGTGATCGTGGCGAACGACGTTGACTCGTACCTGCTCAAGTCGGCTCAGAAATCGCAAGTGGCCAATACTCCGGAGTAAAGAGAACCACCATGACAAGTTCCGCAATTGAAGAAGCGATCCCGCACCGCGGGCCGATGTTGTTGGTGGACGAAATCGTCGAGCAATCGGACAACAACATCCATTGCCGCAAGACGTTCCGCGCGGAGGAATATTTTTTCCAGGGGCATTACCCAGAGTACCCGCTAGTACCGGGCGTGATCCTCTGCGAGGCCACCATGCAGGCCGGGGCGATCATGCTTTCACGGTTTGTCGAGGATGGTGGCGGCGTGCCGGTCGCGACGCGAATGAACGACGTGAAGTTCAAAAAAATGATCCGACCCGGCGACACGGTCGACATGCAGGTGGAGTTGGTCGAACGGGTCTCGGACGCCTTTTTCATGAAGGGCAAAGTCACCTGCGAGGGCAAGCTGGCAATGCGGTTTGATTTCGCCTGCACGCTGGCCCCGGCGGTTTAGAAAGGCCCGGCCGCGAGAGAAGTCAGGTCGATTGGATGATGGCTTGGAGGGGCATCAAGCCTCAACATACAAGATTAGCCACAGAGCACACAGAGGTCACAGAGAGATTTGCTTGCAATCGTCCACACTAATTTGTGACTCACACTCAAGTTGAGCAAAAGGTTCCCATCCCATCCGAATACGGGCCTTAACCCGCGTGCCGCTCCGCAATGGGCTCCCCTCCTCTCTCGGTGACCTCTGTGTGCTCTGTGGCTAAAAAAGAACCTTCGGCAAGCGTCCATTTTTTAAAGCGATCTCCAACCGGAAATCTCAGAGCATGAATCCAATTTCGGTCTCGTTTTCGAGGCGTTCGCACGGCGGGATTCCGGCCTGCGCCCGTTTAGAAAGGCCCGTCCAGTGAACGACTTTTTACAACTCGCAGACAAAACGATCCTGGTCACCGGCGTGGCCAATCGGAAGAGCGTCGCGTATCACATCGCCAAAACCCTCGAAGAATCGGGCGCGAAGGTGCTGTATGCCGTGCGGAGCGAGGCACGTCGCGAGAGCTTGCAAAAGCTATTGCCGGAGCGGGAATTTTTTCTGTGTGATGTCGAGCAGGACGACGAAGTCACCGCCTTGGCCGAAGCAATCGCCCAGGCAGGGCACACGCTCGATGGCCTGGTCCATTCAATCGCGTTCGCCGATTACTCCGATGGCATGAAACCGTTTCACGAGACAACCAAACAGCAGTTTTTGCAGGCGGTCGATATTAGTTGTTTCTCGCTGGTGAAGCTGGCCAATGCCTTGAAGGATCGTTTCGCCGAAGACGCCTCGGTGGTGACGATCTCGATCTCCACCACGCGGATGGCCAGTGAGAGCTACGGCTACATGGCCCCGATCAAGGCAGCGCTCGATTCATCCCTCGCGTTTTTGGCGAAGAGTTTTAGCCGGTTTTCCAGGGTCCGTTTCAACGCTGTCGGCCCCAGTTTGCTAAAAACCTCCGCCTCGGCGGGCATTCCCGGCTACGTCGATTCGTACATCTACGCGGAGAAGGTGATCCCAAGGAAGCAAGCCTTGGCGACCCAGGAAGCGGCCAACGTCGCCGTGTTCCTGTTGAGCCCACGCAGCAGCGGCATCCAAGCCCAGAATGTGGTGGTCGATGCGGGGATGTCGATCAATTATTTTGATCGCGATGTGATCTCGGCGACGGTGCGTGGTGGTGATTGAATCGTCCCTTCAGGACTCACGATTTAATGTCGCCCCAAACCCAGGACTGCGTCCTTTTCTAAGCAGTGTCAAGGGTCAAAACGCTAGGGGAT
>JBBDIM010000071.1:0-35462 GCA_040880405.1 Pirellulaceae bacterium
GGTGGTGTGGGAGGGAAGGAGCCGCAAGGCTCCTCCCTATCCCGATCGGGTGCGGTGTGCCCTGCTGGCGAAACGGGTTGGCAGTTCCCCCACGCTTTTGGCAAGCGTGGCTACGACGGGGTGTGAGCGAGCTACGAAACTTTCATCCTTCATCCTTCCGCCCTCATCCTTAATCCTGTTAATCCAGGTGTTTCACGTGAAACAGGAAGGGTTGCGCAAAGGTTTCACGTGAAACATTGCTTCCGAATCGCCGAAATGCCATTCCCCGAATTTCACCTACCTCGCTAGAATCCCCCCTGCCCAATTTCGGGCAAGTAGCAACAGCAACAAGGTGGCTCAGGGAGGATTGCGTCAGGCGATGGCTCGGATTGTTTGTATTGCCAATCAGAAAGGGGGCGTGGGGAAAACCACCACGGCCATCAACCTGGCCTATGGCCTGGCCCTTTCCGGCATGCAAACTCTGCTGGTCGATCTCGACCCGCAGTGCAACGCCACCTCCGGGCTCAACATCCAGCCGACCGATCGGCACCCTATGGTCGGCGACAAACCACTGGGCCAGTCGATTCTGGAGACCGAGATCGAAAACCTCCACATCTTGCCCGGCAGCCGCAGCTTTGTGGATGTCGAGCGGTTGGCGGAGGACACCGGGTCCGGCACGGCCCTGCTGCGACGGCACCTCGAGTCCGGCATGAACCAATACGACTTCGTCCTGATCGACTGCCCCCCTTCGGTCGGCGCGATGACTCAGTCCGCCTTGGCGGCTTCGACGGAAGTGCTGATGCCGATCCAGTGCGAGTACTTCGCCATGGAGGGGCTGACGCAAATGATTCACGTCATCCGGGACGTGATGCAGCGTCCACCCCAAAAACTTCAGTTCGGCGGCATCCTACTCACGATGTACGATCCGCGGCTGGAACTGACCCACGAGGTGGAAAAAGAGGTTCGCGAGTTTTTCGGCGAAGTGGTTTTCGATACGGTCATCCCGCGGGATGTGCTGGTCTCGGAGGCGCCCAGCCACGGTTGTTCGGTTATCCAACATGCCCCGCGGTCCCCAGGGGCCCGGGCGCATCTCGAGTTATGCATGGAGGTTTTAGAACGTGACTAGGCAAAAGCGATTAGGTCGGGGCTTGGCGGCCCTGTTGGGCGGCCCAATGGATGAAATGGGGAATGAGATCCCGCAGCATGAGCTGGAGTCTCAGCCTAGCCACGGCCCACGGCTGGCGACGATCGAGGAAGGACCGGAAGAAGAACCAGCAGAGGAATCGATGGCCCCGCCCGCAACCCTTTCTGGCTTGCCGAAGCTGCCGATCGGCTTGATCGACCGCAATCCGTTCCAGCCCCGGCAAGAGTTCGACGCGGCGGAACTGGCCTCCTTGGCCGAGAGCTTGGTGTCGCACGACCTGCTCCAGCCGATTGTCGTCCGCCTGAAGGGAGATCGCTACGAGCTGATCTCCGGCGAACGTCGCCTCAGAGCCGCCGCTCAAGCGGGCTGGGATACGATCCCCGCCCAGATCCGTGAAGCGGACGACCGCCTGGTTGCGGAGCTGGCGATCGTCGAGAACATGCAGCGGCAGGACCTCAACGCTCTGGAAAAGGCGATCTCGTTCCAGCGGTACCTGGAACAGCATAAGGCGACCCAAGGTGAACTGGCCGATCGGATCAAGGTCGACCGCTCGACCATCGCCAACTTGGTCCGCCTGCTGGAACTTCCCGAGGAAGTGAAGAACGCGATCCACGCCGGAGAGCTCACCGCCGGTCACGCCCGGGCCTTGTTGCCTTTAGGGGACGAGCCAATCCAAACAGAATTCGCCCGGCGGATTCGGAAAGAGGGCTGGAGTGTCCGCGCTACGGAACAGGCGGTCCAAGAGTTCATCAACAGCGAGGACGGCGCCCAAGTCCCCGCCGCGGCCAAGAAGCGGAAGACCGCCAGCCCGCAGATCGCGGCCCTGGAAGAGGACCTAAAGTTGGCCCTAGGCACCAAGATCGAAATCAAACAGGGAGCCAAAGGTGGCAAAATCATCGTCCACTTCAAAAACGCCGACGAATTCGACCGCCTCAACGATCTCATGCTAGGTGACTACACGGCCCAGCAAAAAGCGGCCTAACAAAAATCTCGGGGCGGACAAGCCGCAACCACCCGAGAAAGCTCCAAAATCCCCGCGAACCTCCCGAGCCCCATGTTGTCCAACCATGGGGCTCTTTGTATGATTGCCCTTATTCGGGGTGTAGCGCAGCTTGGCTAGCGCATCTGCTTTGGGAGCAGAGGGTCGCAGGTTCGAATCCTGTCACCCCGACTTGCCGTAGGCAAGTAGAGAGTAGAGAAGAGAAAGTAGAGCAGTAGAACGCTCACCGCCGGAACCTTTTCCATGGTTGTGGGTGTTTGACCGCCACTATGCTTTCTCTGAATCTACTCGGTCTACTTTCTATTGCTCTACTCTCTCTTCAGGAGTGGCCCAGTGGCTTTCCAATTCGAGAAGCTGCTGGTGTACCAGAAGTCGATCGATTTCGCTGATGATATCTGTACCTCTACCGAGCAATTCTCTCGCGGCTATGGCTTCCTTGTCGATCAACTGAATCGGGCGTCCCTCTCTATTGCCGCCAACATCGCCGAAGGCAATGGCCGCTTCACGAAGGCCGATCGTAAGCATTTTTTCATTATTGCGCGAGGTTCGGTTCAGGAGTGCGTGCCGCTGCTTGAATTGGCACGCAGACGTGGCCTCATTGAAGAGGGGCAACATGCCAAACTGAAGGAGCAATTGGAGGAGATTTCGAAAATGCTCTCCGGGCTCATCAACGGCCTAGAAAACCGCTCGACCTAACGCAGGTAATCTTCCGGCGGTCGGCCTTGCCGGGCTCAATCAACGATGCTTGATATCGTATAATCAGGGAGGGTAGCCCGATCGATCGGGCCCGTGTTGGGGGGATCGCTTTTTTGCCAAGGTGAGAAGTGAGAGGCAAGAGGAAACCCATATGAATATCGCCTGTTTGGGTTGGGGGTCGTTGATTTGGGATCCACGCGGGCTACCAATGCGAGGCAAGTGGTTTGAGGATGGGCCGCTGTTGCCGATTGAGTTTTCGCGGATCGCCCAGAACGAACGCGTCACGCTGGTGATTACCGAAGACGTTCCACTGGTCCGGAGCCTGTGGGTGCTCATGTCAGTCACTACGCTTGAGGATGCCGTGCGAGAACTCGCGGATCGTGAGGGAATTTCGCCGACGCATCATGAAGAATGGGTCGGCACTTGGCAGAACTCCATCGATCCAAAGGGGCCGCCGCATGTCCATCGCATCGCGAATTGGGCGGAGCAACGCGGGCTCGACGCCGTCGTCTGGACCAATCTGCCCTGCGGGCCGAAAGAAAACCGAGGCCAGCAGCTAAGCTATCAGCAGGTTCGTGGCCATCTCGAAACTCTTCCACCGGATCAACTGCGTGTCGCCGAGAACTACATTCGACGCGCACCCGAGCAAATTGACACCGACTATCGCCGCTCGCTGCAGCGCGATTTAGGGTGGCTGCGTATTCTGGGGTAAATGGCGATCGGTCGTACCAAGTGGGACTCGGAATAGGGTTTATTCAGTCGCTTCTTCTAATCGAGTTCCCCAAACACCACACACGACGGATTCCCCACCGGGACATACTGCCCCGTGAATTTCAGGAGACCCGTCTCGCGGTTGACTTCGAAGATGGTGACGTTGTCGGCTCGTTGGTTGCAGCAGTAGAGGAATTGGCCGGTGGGGTCGAAGTTGAAGCTGCGGGGGTAGTTGCCTCGGGTCTGTTCGGCGGCCAGGAAGGTTAGGTCACCGGCGGAGTCGAGCGCAAAGATGCCGATACTGTCGTGCAGTCGATTGCCGGCGTAGAGGAACTTGCCGTCGGCTGAGACTCGGATCGCGGAGCAGAAGTTGCTGCCGGCGTAACCGCGTGGCAGTGATGAGATCGTTTGCCGCGGGGTGAGTTGGCCCGACTTCTGATCGTAGTCGAACCGCACGACGGTCGAGCCCTCTTCCTGAATCGAATAGAGCCAGCGGCCATTGGGGTGGAAGTCGAAATGTCGCGGGCCATCGCCGGGGGGTAGTGAGACGGAAGGGGGATCGTTGGGAATCAGTTTTCCCCGCTCGGCGTCGAACTTCCAGGTGAAGATCTTGTCGAGGCCCAAATCGACATGCAGCACGAATCGGCCGGTCGGATCGGACTGGATGAGATGGGCGTGGGTGCGATCGTGCCCGCTGAAGGCGAAACTGCCAGGGGGGGCATTGGTCGCGACGGTCGGGCCAATCTCTCCTTCGTCGACTTGTACGTCGGTCGCCTCCCCTAAGCTGCCATCCTGCTTGATGGGCAGCACGGCGACCGAACCGCCAAAGTAGTTCGCCACCAACAGGTGCTTGCCGGTGGGATGGATGCTCACATAAGTTGGCCCCGCGCCGCCGGAGGGGACGGTTCCCAAGAGCTTGAGCTGGCCGCTCGTTCGATCCACCGCGAAGGCGGAGACGGTCCCATCGTTGTGCTCGCCGACCCGGTCGGTCTCGTTGGCGGAATAGAGCCGGTCACCCGCCGCGTTGAACACCAAGGCGCTGGGACTGGTTCCCATGCGATGAATCCCGGCCTCGGTCATCGCCCCGGTGGCCCGATCGACCTGAAACAGGTGAATGCCCTTGCCATTGCCGGGCGGCAAATCGACTTGGGTCGGTAGGACATCCTCCAAGGGAGAACTAAAGGTCCCGACATAGGCCATCAGCGAGCGCTCCCCTTCGGCCGCTTGGGCGGTCGGCCAAGGTCCAATGAGCGGCGCGGTGCCCACAATCGCGGCGGAGGTTTTTAGGAACGAGCGACGAGTGGAATCGGGCGGCGTCATGGCGAAGGTACCTGGCGGGTGAGTCACAGTGAGTATTGCGGATGCGTATGATTCTAATCGAGATTGCGGGCCAGTCGAATCGGGCAGCCTAAAACCAAAGATTTGCCCGCCTGTGTCTCCCGTTTGTGCTGTGGGAGATGGCTAGGGATCGCGGGTGGAGCTAGTACGCGAAATCTGAGCAGATTTAGCCACAGAGAGCACAGAGATCACAGAGGGAGTCGCTTGAAAACGGTTACTCAGCACGCGTCGTTAGCGCATTGAAGTAAATTCATTTCCTTTTAGTTGCCGGTCAAGAGACGTAAACATCTGAGCGATAAAAATCTCGCATTCTCTCCTCTGTGGTCTCTTTGACCTCTGTGGCTAAACACCAAACACTAAGTCTGAGGCCTTAAATTTGAAGGTTCCCGCGGAAGTTTCGCGGCTTGACAGCCCTGCCCCAGCGAACTAAGTTTTTAAGCAATGATTCGGTTCCAGGCGATGGAGTTCCGCCTGACTAGCTTGGGTCCCTGATGGTGGGCCTTGCTGGCGAACCGCCCGGCTTTTGATTGGTACTCTGGCCGATCCGTCCGCCGCGCTGATGACTCCTACCTTGTAGCAAGGTGGGATGTACGCGCGATTCTCGTTTGCCGATTCCCGCTTAGGTTTTCGCGCCGAACTGGGGAGTCCGTCGATGGCTGAAAAAGTTTCACTCGCCGATCGTTTTCGAGTGGCCACGCATCTGCTGGAATGGGTGCTCATCGCGATTCCGATCGGATTGGTCGTCGGTTCCGCCTGCGCTCTGTTTTTGTGGATGCTGGACGAAGCGACCACCCTGCGATTTGCCAATCCTTGGCTCTACTTGCTGCTGCCGCTGGGCGGGGCCTTGGTCGGCGGCATGTATTACGTGTGGGGAGGTCGGGCCGAAGGGGGCAATAATCTGATCCTAGACGAGATCCACGAACCGGGCGGCGGCGTTCCGCTGCGGATGGCACCGTTGGTGTTGATCGGCACGGTGCTCACGCATCTGTTCGGCGGCTCGGCCGGTCGAGAAGGGACGGCGGTGCAGATGGGTGGCGCCTTGGCTCATGGTTTGGTTGCTTGGCTGCCCTGGCTGTCTCGATACGATATCCGGATTGTGTTGATGGCCGGGATCGCGGCCGGGTTTGGCGGGGTGTTTGGGACACCGGTGGCTGGGGCGGTGTTTGCCCTGGAGGTGCTGGTGATTGGGCGTATGAATTACCTGGCGATCTTTCCTTGTCTGGTCGCCAGCCTTGTCGCCGATCAAACGACCATCACCTGGGGCACCCACCACACGCATTATCATATCGCCAGCGTGTTGCCGGAAGGTTCCGATCTGAATGTGGCACCGGTAGAACTCGGGCTTTGGTGCTGGGTTGTTCTGGCCGGAGCCCTGTTTGGGTTAACGAGCCTCCTTTTCGCTAAAACCACGCATCAGGTTTCGGCCGTCGCGAAACGGTGGATTCCACACCCGATACTGCGGCCGATATTGGGTGGCTGCTTGTTGATTGGGATGGTCTGGTTCGTCGGCTCACGCGATTATTTGGGGCTGGGCATCCGGGGCGAGTTTGAGGACTCCGTGACGATTGTCAGTTGCTTCACCGTAGGTGGTGCCTTCGCGTTTAGTTGGCTGATCAAGCTGCTGTTCACTGCGGTGACGCTGGGGACCGGATTCAAGGGAGGGGAGGTGACGCCGCTGTTTTTCATCGGGGCGGCCCTCGGTAACAGTTTGGCCGTGTGGTGGGGATTGCCGGTCGACTTGATGGCGGCGCTCGGGTTTGTCGGGGTGTTTGCCGGCGCGACCAATACCCCGATCGCCTGCACCTTGATGGCGGTCGAACTGTTTGGCGGCGAGTACATCACCTACTTTGCCACGGTCTGCTTCATGGCCTATTTGCTGAGCGGACCCTCCGGAATTTACGCCTCGCAAAAGTTAGGCATCCCGAAGCACCCAGGGCAGTTGATGCGCGAGCAGTCGGCCCCGTCGCAACCTCCTGCCACTCAAGATAATCAGACGGGGCCGCCCCCTCCCGATAGTCCATCGCGAAACGAACGAGGGGCCCAAACGGGCTAAAGCCGCAGGCTAGTTACCCACATCCAAAGTGTAAGCGATATCATGTTCTGTCAGGAAATTCGTGACATCTTCTATCAACCACGGATCGCGGAATTCCGTCCACTTTTTACGCAGACCTAACTCCTGGGTCGCGTCGCGAAAATTGTGGAACGGGTGCGGGCCGTGAATCACGTCGAGCAATCGGCGCCGCTGAACCGGGTCGGACTCCTCGGCCGCGAACTGACACATCCCTTCCCACTTCTTGGCCTTCAAGTCCTCGGGCAGCTCGACGAAATCATCCCGGACAATCTCCTCAGTCGTGAGAACCGACAGCGGTTCAAACCGCAGCCTCTCCTCATGCTGGCCCGGCAATACGAAACCCTCTTCGGGATCGTCGACCGCGACACAAACCAAGCGACCGGTTTGGCGATGGATGTAAATCCTCGCGCCACCCAGGTAACGATCCATCACGTCGATCACGTGCGTGGCTTCGACAGGTGTTGTTTTCAGGGGCGTTGTCATCTGCTCCTCTCCCTAGCGAAATTCGCCATGTTGGGGTCTCCGAAATAGACATGCCCTTACTAGCATTCTTCGGGCAGCGCGAGCCGGGGCAAATGATGCGACCCCTGCGAGATTACGCCCAATCGGCCCGTAGTTCAGCCTGGGAAGCGACTTCCAGCGACTCCGATGCGTTCTCAGCGGCGACGGGACACCCGGGGAATACCGCAGGCGTTACCCTCGCGCGGGTGGCGAGGAGAGGGTGGCACAAGCGGCCCGCTTGTGCTTGAGAGAAGTCAGGTTGATGAGTTGCTGGCTTGGGGGCCATCAAGTCTGGTCGCCGGCCATGACCCCATGCCTTTATCAAAATACGATTAGCCACAGAGCACACCGAGGGCACAGAGAGGGAGGTGAGCCTTTTGCGCATTGCGGAGCGGCACGCAAATTACCCCGGATTATTCACGGCCAATCTGCTGCGAGGCCGTAAGTCCTTCCAGTGGACTGCGTTGAGATGGATGGGAAAACTCTTTTGCTCAACCTGTGGGTGAGTGGCAATTGGCGTGGACGGTTCACAAGCAAATCTCTCTGTGCCCTCTGAGTGCTCTGTGGCTAGAAAAGTTGTCTCTCCTTGGCCCCACGTTCAGGTGCTCTACAATGAACCGTTTCCTTCAGGCCGAAACGCTAAATCTCCTCAGGTACCGCCAGCATGAATCAACCTCCTGAGACGGTCTTTACCGGGCTTCGCTTCAATGTCCAGCGGGTTTGGCACGCTGGCCGCGCTCGTGATGTGATGCGTCACCCGGGGGCCGCGGTGATATTGCCGCTGGTCGATGCGGACCATGTATGCTTGATCCGCAACCACCGCGTCGCGGTCGGCGAGACGTTGATCGAACTACCGGCCGGGACCCTCGAACCGAACGAACCCCCCGCGGCCACCGCTTCCCGCGAACTGTGCGAAGAGACCGGCTACACCGCCGGGAAGATCCAACTACTGACCAGCTACTATCCTTCGCCCGGGGTGATGGACGAGCGGATGTACCTGTTTCTGGCCACCGAGCTAACTCCAGGCCCTGCGAACTTGGAAGTGGGGGAAGAGATCGAAAACCTGGTCGTCCCCATGGCTCAGGCGAAGCAGATGGTCGGCACCGGCGAAATCCAAGACGGCAAAACCTTGGCAGGGCTGATGTGGTATTGGCAGTTTTACCGGCCCACGAGTTCGTAGTCGGCCGTTTCGGTCGTAGTTAATCGAGTTGCCAGTGGAAAATTAACTCGCCAAAACATGCCCACGCTTTCCGGGCGTGGGCATGGCACTCGTTGATGTTTCCTGTGAATGGCACATGTAAACTCAACCTGGACATCACACTTACAAGGAACACCACCATGGATCCCCGTTACCAAAAGCTCGCCGATGTCCTGGTCAATTACTGCACCGCGGTCAAACCGGGCGACCTGGTCCGGATCGGCTCTTCCACCATCTGCCAACCGCTGTTGATTGAGATCTACCGAGCGGTGGTCAAGGCGGGCGGTCATCCGCATGTCTCGATGGTCGCCGACCAGTGCAAAGAGATTCTGCTGGCCGAGGGGACCGACGCTCAGCTCACGTTCGAAAACCCCCTCGCGATGCAGGAGGTCGAAACGATCGATGTAAACATCGGAATCTGGGGCCAAGAAAACAGCCGCGCCCTCTCCCGCGTCGATCCGAGCAAAGGGGTCAAGCTGAGCCAGGCGCGGAAGAAGTATTTGGACCGATTCCTCAACCGCGCCGCCGAGGGAAAGCTCCGCTGGGTCGGCACGCAGTTCCCTTGCCACTCTTCGGCCCAAGACGCCGAGATGTCGCTGGCCGAGTATGAAACCTTCGTGTTCAAGGGCGGCTTGCTCGACCGGGAAGATCCGGTCGCCCTCTGGAAACAACTAAGCCAGGCCCAGCAGCGGCTGGTCGATTTCCTGAACACCAAGAAGGAACTCCGCTTCGTTAGCCCCGGGGGAACCGATTTGACGCTCGGGATCGAAGGCCGGACCTGGATCAACTGCGACGGCCACGAGAACTTCCCCGATGGCGAGGTGTTCACCGGCCCGATCGAAACGGCGACCCAGGGCGTGGTGAAGTACAGCTTCCCGGCCCTGCATGGCGGCCGCGAATCGGACGGGATCGAGCTGACCTTCAAGGATGGCAAAGTGGTCGACGCCAAAGCGAGCAAGGGGCAAGACTTCCTGCTGGCAATGCTCGACCAAGACGCCGGAGGCCGGATCCTGGGAGAAATCGCGATCGGCACAAACTACGCGATCCAAGAGTTTTCCCGCAACACCCTGTTCGACGAAAAAATCGGCGGAACCTTCCACGCAGCCGTCGGCGCGGCCTACCCAGAATCAGGCGGCACCAACCAATCCGGCCTCCACTGGGACATGGTCTGCGACCTAAGAGAAGGTGGCCAGATTTTTGTTGATGGGGAGCTGATTAGTGAGAATGGAAGGTTTTTGAACCCGGAATTTCCGCAACCTTGGGGGTAGGGTTTGCCGTTAGGTCGAAATCCACGTTGCGTCGCGATCTATCATGGGCATACATTTCAGCTTGCCAAGTGATTTTTGGAATCGTGAAATCGCCGCACGGAAAAATAGAGAATGGAAAGCTCTCACCAAGGATCGTAAACCATGTTTCGACTCCGTTTCTCAGTTCGAACGTTGGCTGTGGTCATCACCGCAATTGCGATTGTACTTGGTACCGTCGTGCAAAGAATCCGGACCCAAGAGCAGGCGATCGCTGCTCTCGAGATACGTGGATTTGACGTTGAAACAAGGTTGCTTGAGCTACCCTGGGGACTGCATACAAACTTACCGGCAGAAATGGTGCTTCTGCCTAAGTCTGCGCGGGCAAATTTTCTTGCGCCTCAATTTGATGTTCGATGGCTAAATTGCCGTGAAGAGATGCTTGAGGAACAAAATCGCCCCCCTTTTCACGAAAAGGATCTTCGGCATTTAAGTGCTTTACGGCAAGTCGAGATGGTGAGTTTAGAACACGCACCAATAACTGACGAAGGCCTGGTGCATTTGCAAAATTTGACCAATTTGAGAGAGCTATTTCTGTCGAATTATGACCCGTCAAAACCAGCGTGGAAGCCTCGGATAACGGATGCCGGGCTAATTTACTTACGGGGCCTCGACAAACTTGAATTGCTGCATCTGGACGGGCACGACATTGGTGACGATGGCCTGGCGTCGTTCCTTTCTGAGCTTAAAGAGCTAAAGCAGTTGGATATTGCTCGTACTCAAGTAAGTGATGAGAGTATTGAATGCATTGCGGGACTTAAATCGCTGAAATCTCTTGTCATCACTGATACGGACATTACCGATGCGGGAGCAATTCGTTTGAAGGAGCGTCTTCCGCATTGTTACATTCAGCGATAAATCCACAGGAGTGGTTCCCAGCCCACCAACGCCAGCCAGCACCTTCAGCCCGCCCAATTCGAACATGGCAACCCGCACTGGGTTCAAAAAAAGTGGCTCACTGGACACGGATCTCAGTGCGTAATGCCATCCCGTGTTTGTATCTTCGAATCAGAGAAAATATGACAATTACAATCAGTGGGAGCAGGGTACCGACGTAGAACATGCGCCTTCCAAAGACAGGCCCAGGACGCTCCTCGAAAAGCCGATTGAGAGGACCGCCCATTCCTGTCATTAGGGCTGCCATGAATTCCGCAGATAGGCCAATGTAAACCACAAGCACGGGAACCAGCATAGCTAACAGCGAAAACAGGACGACATAGTTAGGGCCTTTTCTAAAGGCAGCGGAGGAAGCTGCCGCATATTCGTAGGTGGCCGCGAAGGTACTGATGAAAGCGGAGAAACCAATCCACCACCAGTGGTATTTCGTGCCAGACACGGATTCAATTGCCAGGAGAGGAATTGTGCCTGTGATCATCGCCACGGCAATTCCGGCACAGCCAGCCAGGAATGGGAACAGAATGCGGTATGTCATGAGCTATGTGCTACCGAAATCATTCCAGTAGGTCGATCTTGGCCCTGTGCATTTGCAATCGTCGCCAAGAGTTGACCCGCAAGAAAAGAAGCGGCGAAAGGATGGCGTTGCGATCTGGCCGCCGCCCTCCCTCGGTGGGTTCCGCCCAATCGGGCTCCATCTATTCTTACTGCTCATCAGGCAACGAGGACCGCGCCTCTTCGCTTCCCTCAAACAATGCAAGTTCTTCGTTCAACCGGGCAATCAATTTGCGAATGCCTGCTTTGGTGAATCCCTTTTCGCCGATCGGATGCTTCGCCTGGATCCCCGCGAGTCGCGATTCCAGATCTCGCAGTTCCGCTTGGGCTTTTTCGTATTCGACAGTGGTTGTGATCATAGCTTAATCTCCACCAGCCCTTTCCTTCGTCCGTCCGCCTCACGTGTCCGACTAAAGAATTCTACCCAATCTTCCCAGTCGCGGCGATCTTCCGCCGCAAAGATTTCTTCGGGGCGTCTGGAAAGAAGCATCGTCTCGAACTCAATTGCCTCACGCCGGCCTTGAGCAACTTGCTCGGAGAAGTCTTCAGGCAACCAAACAACGGCATCAATATCATTCGGATTGGCTTTGTCCGTTACGAAGCTTCCGTCGACGAGTAACCGCTGGGCACCAACCATTTGTGCCAATTCGATCCAGCGACGCAACCGCAAAATCAATCTACGACGCTGCGGTGTCGAGCTGCCTAAACGAAACGTAGCTTCGGCTTCGGACGCAAGGTGCAGTCCTTCGGGCAGGTATCCATCATTGCGAAATTCGGGAATCATGAGAATGCATTGGCGAGGGTGCGCCGCGTCCCTGGAATGGTGGACAGCGGAGGAGTTGTTGCGGCTGCTCGTTCAAATCACAGCATGTCGATCAATCCGGGGGGAAGTTGCCCTTTACTGTCCCGGTGCCCAGCCAAGCTTCGACAAGCAGTCGTGAAGCTTTCTCAACTTGATGACTTCGCCATCATCGAGCCACTGGTCACTCGTAAACTGAGATATCACGCCTGAAAACGCTTTCGCGTGAAGCATGCGGATTTGTTCCTTTTTCAGGCCACCGCCTTTGCGCTCCTCCAAGACTATTTGCAGTTCCTCTTCCGTGATTTCGAGGTCCGCTAAAACGGTTTTCAGGGTGTCCCAATAGGAAGCGATTGCCTGTCGGACCGGATCGACCTGCGGAGCGAAGCCTGCACGGGAGACCGCCTTCTCAAACCGTTTCAGGCCGAGGGTCCCGGGATCGGGGAACGGCTGACAGGAAAAGCTTTCGTTGAATTTGTACTTCCGCAAGCGGGCGAGGTCGCCGTAGGTAGAGACTCCTTGGCGGTTGATTTCCTGGAGGTAGTTGCCAAAGAGGAGTCCGGCGGCGAACGCGTCGTCGGCTGCGATATGGGTCGCCTCGTAGTTCACGTTGTGTGCCCGGCAGGCGACATCTAATTTGCACCGCGAACCTAGACCCAGCATAGGGCGAAGGTACATCAGGCAAAAATGGGGTGGAGCGTGGGTGACGCCCGCGTTGGCGAGTTCGAAGTTAAGAAACTTAATGTCGAAATAGACGTTGTAGGCAGAGATGACGCAGTCTTGAGTGGCGGCCAGAAGCTCGCCGGCAATGTCTTGAAAACGTGGTGCATTGATGACATCTGCATCCGTGATGCCGTGAATCTCCGTTGCACCCATCGGCCGGAGCGGATTTATCAGCGTGTCGAACACTACCTCCGGCGGTTTTCCCGGATCGATTCGAACGACTGAAACCTCGACGACTCGGTCGTGACCGGGGACGAGACCTGTTGTCTCGAAATCGATAACGGCGACAGGAGTGTCCGCGATCCGAAGGGAAGAGATACCGGTCGTTATCACAAAGGAGTTCCTAATTGGCGATGAGATACCCAGGACGCACAAAACACCCGCGTGTTCGAACAAGGCAGGACGCGCAGGGGGTGGCTGATCTCCCCAGAATAGGCGACCGAGATTCGGATGTCAATTTCGCCGAGTGAGAACCCAAACCGCGTTTAAAATTCTAGCCGCGCACCAACGGTGGGTTACGCCCTATCGGGCTTCACCCACCCTACCGTTTGCCATCCCATGGTCCTGCTGCCAGGTCGGCGTTAAAACATCTTCCCGCAGTGGGTTGCGGTACAAAATCCGCTGGAGCAGTTCCGGGCTGCCGGGATTTTGGCTGGGGCGGTCGAAGTGCCATTCTCGGTGGGTGGGGAGGTATTGGGGGTCGTAGGGCCAGGGGGTGAAGGGGGCGGTGCCCAGAGCCGTAGCTAGTTTTTGGGAGTCCATGGTGACGTTGCCGGCGCGGGGTGGGATGGGGCCCGCTTCCACGCGTAGGCAGCCCATCAGGTGCTTCGGATCGTAGCCGCCGACGCGGTTGATGACCTGGGCGATCTCGTACAGGCTGAGCCGGCTTGGCCCCCCAGCGTGGAAGATGCCGGGCAGGGGGCGGGCCAAGATTTGCTCGAAGGCGAGGTTCAGGCAGTCGGTGTAGGTGGGGGTGCGGACTTCGTCGTAGTAGAGGGTCGCCGGACGGTTTTTGGCGAAGCGAGACTGGATCCAATCGATCGCCCCGGCGTGGCCGTTGAAGCTGATTCCCATGGGGAGCGAGATCCGCAGGATCGTGGCGTCAGGCCGGTGCAGCGAGACCAGGCTTTCCGCCACCGACATCGTCTTGCCGTACACGGTTACTGGGTCGGTCGGGTCGCTCTCTAGGTGCCCCCCGGGGCCTTCGCCGGAAAACACGAGGTCGACCGAAAGGTGGATCATCCGGCCGTCGCTCCCTTCCAAAACGGAGAGCAAGTTCCGCACGCCGGTCAAATTGATCCGCCACGCCATCGCCGGGTCGAGCTCGCAAGACTTTAGCGCGCAGCTTCCGGCGCAGTGCAGCACGGAGCCAAACTGATGCTCGTCGAACAACCGCCGCAGTTCGTCGACGTCCTCCAAGTCGCACGGGACGATCCCTTCGCCGGTCAGACGCCAGTTGTCGACCGGACGAATCCCCACCACTTGGCCCGGGTACTTTTGGCGGAAGTAGTGCAGGGCGTTGTAGCCGGGGACGCCGGGAACACCGGTGATTAACAGGGGGAGCTTCATTGCGCAAAGGGTGTGTCGAAAGGCTGTTGCGCGATTCGCGCGAGATTATTTCCGGGGGAACCAGCACTTGATGGTGTGAAGGGGAAACCTTTGCGGAGGCTACCGTGACCGATACAACCGTAAACTTCGGCCCCAAAACCCCTTCCGATCATACCAATTCCACTTTGCCTCCGGGGGAGGGCAGGGGGGAATCGGCGGTTTCATCGGGGTATCGCGTCCCTAACGCCACCCCTCATGAGGCATTGGGGGGAATCTTAACGTACCATTTTAGGAGGAACCTCGTGTGTCACGCGGTGGTTTGTTCCGTTTACCCCGTTAACCGTTGAATTTCTCGGTATGTCCACAGGCTCGGCCACATTTTCCATGCCCGCACCTGACTTGCATATTTCCGACGTTTCCGCACGACCGGTCGAGGGGCAGGAATCTGGCCTCCTTCAGGCGGAACTTGAGCGGTGGTTTGGCCAGCGGTTTGTGCTGCGCGATGCGACAACGGGACATGTGGTATCGCCAGTAGAGGACGTGCCGCTGGGTGAAGAAGAGTTTCTGACGGCAGTCACGCCGGCCACATTCCGCAAGGGGCGACCTTTAATCGTGGCGGAGGAGGCGGGCTGCTGCTTCCTGGCGATTCCGCTCCACGAGGCCCAATGTGTGGCCATCAGCCCGTTTCGAGTCAGCGAAAATCCCCACGTCGAAGCGGCGGCCCGATTGCTGGGCATCGACGCGCACAGCTTTCCGCAATGGGTGCGGGGTAAGTCGGTTTGGAGCTGCGATATCCTGGAACGGATGGCGGGGCTGTTTATGGAGAACGTGGAGAACGCCCGACTTCAGCGATTGGGGATCCATAGCGCCAACATCGAACATTATCGGCATCAGTCGGATTTTCTGACCGGCGTGGTCCGCGCGTTCACTTCGGCCATCGATGCCAAAGACCCTTACACGTGCGGTCATAGCGATCGGGTCGCGCGGCTCTCGGTTTGTCTGGCCAGGCAGTTGGGCCTGGAGCCTGCCGACTTGAACCTGCTGTATATGTCCGGCCTGCTGCATGATGTGGGGAAGATTGGGATCGACGACGCGGTGCTCCGCAAGACGGATCGCCTGACCGACGAAGAGTACGAGCAAATCAAACTCCACCCGGAGCTGGGCTGCGATATCTTGAAAGACCTGAAACCGCTGGTCTCCGTATTGCCGGTGGTCCGCCATCACCACGAACAGTGGGACGGCAAGGGCTATCCGTATGGCCTGAAAGGGCTGGAGATTCCGGAACTGGCCCGGATTACCGCGGTGGCTGATTCCTACGACGCGATGTCGAGCGACCGGCCTTACCGGCGTGGGATGCCGGATGAGAAAGTGGACGCCATCTTCCACGCGGGTGCCGGAAGCCAGTGGGACCCCCAAGTGGTCGAGGCGTTTTTCGCCTGCCGCGATCCACTCCGCGAGCTCATCCGCGAGGAACGAGCCAACCTACCGTTCGATGTCCAGGCGTGGGTAGAATAGAGCTGGCGGGTGACAGAAACGATTCGCCGGATAGGTCATCGGGTGCCATGCCCACGCCCTCCAACGTGGGCATGTTTTGGCGGGTTGATTATCTACCTGCAACTCGATGAACAGCCAACAAAACGGCCGACCTCTGACCCACAACCAATGGACTGTCTTGGTAGAGCTTTCACTCACTGTTTAAGCCGCTAGTGAAATCCGAACCGGCGTCCGGACTTCCCGGAAGAGACATAATCAATTTGCACTTCTCATGCCCACGTTGGAGGGCGTGGGCATGGCACCCAGGCTCTGAATAGGGAGAACGGAAAGTTGGCGCTGGAAGAAGAACCACGGGAAGACCTACTCCGCGAGGCGACAGCCTTGGTGCGGCGTGGGGTCTGGAACGGTCGGATCACCGACTCGGCGGCCAACGTGGAAATAGTCGCCGGGTTTCGTCGCAATGGGGCCCTGAGCCTGTTCTTTGACGAGTCCCCCGTGTACCAGTTCAATCCAGCGGGGGAGTTGCGTCGGGCGCATATCGACGGCCTGCTCTATAAGGCGGACCGAGGCCAACTCGTCCAAATGAGGCGGGAGCGGGCCGAGCGGCAAACGACCCTGGTCAGTCGGCCGCTCACGGATGAGGAGCAGGCCGCGCTCATGGTCGAGGCGGAGGCTCGGATTTCTGCGCTGTTTCAGACCCTGGATGAGGGGCAGCTTTCACTCGTCGGCCAGGTGCCGGAAGATGGCGACCTGCGGGCGGAACTGCTCGCCTGGAGAGACCGGTACCCGCTGCCACTTCAAATTGCTGATCGACCCAATGCCGCGGGTTAACCGACCGTAACATCGCCCCACTGGGTGTCCAGGACGATGCCGCTGGCATTGGCTCCTTGGCGGAGCATCGCGAGGCCAACGATCCCCTTGTGGCGTGGAGACCAGCAGGCGGAAGTGATGCGGCCGAGCGATTTGCCCTCCGGGTTTTCGATCTCCGCGGGCAGGGGAGGGATCTTGTCGGCGGCGATCGCAACCGGCATCAGCTTGCGGTTGACGTGCCCCATGGCATCGATCCGCGCGATCGTCTCCTGCCCCAGGTAGCATCCCTTTTGGAAGTGGATTGCTTGGTCGTTGCGGTTGGCCTCTTGGCCGAGATTCTCAGCGGAGATATCGATCCCGTGGGCCGGAAACCGATTCTCGATGCGGAGGGTCTCCCACAAGGCAGCGGTGGCCTGAACGACGAACGATTGACGATCGAGTTCCGCCGCGAGCGCCGCCAACACATCTTTGGGGCCCGAGACGGAAAAGGTGGGGAAGGCGAACACCGGACAGCGGAATACCTGGAGGGTCGACTCGCGCCAAGTCACCGATTGATGGGTCAGCGGTTCCGCGCGGGGAGTCGGCGACAGGGTCGTCTCCAAGGCCGCGATCGCTTGCGGTCCGGCCAGCAGGATCTCGCCGACCTCGCCGGAAAGGTCCTCAATCTCGACATCCTCGACGATCCCATATTTGTTCAGGTGCCCCAGCAGCGCCTCCCGCTGATCGCCCCAGCCAAGAAATTCGATCGCCTCTGCCCGCCTGAGCAAAAAGCCGTGGGCCAAAATCTTTCCCTGCACCGTGGGGAAAAGGGCCTCGCAGGCCTGACCTGGCGCGAGCGTCTTCACATCGCCACTACACAGCCCTTGAATGAATCGGACATGCGTCTCGCCCGAGATTCGCAGCCGCGTTTGAAAGGGAGAGCTGCCCACGGCCAGGCCGGTGATGGTTTGCTCGTACAGTTCAGCGATTTCCATAATTTGGGGCTTTCTGCCGGGGGCATTCTTGAAGGGACCACCGTAAGGCGGAAGCTGGTCTCGGCTATTCGACCACTTCGCCGACGACGTCGATCGCGATCGACTGGGCGTCGTGCAGGACGATCGTCGAGCCGTAATGATCGCAGATTCGCTGGCATTCTTCATCGCTTTCGACCGGAATCAATCCCATGTCGTCCAGCATCGACTCCGCTAAGAGGCTGCGGAGGTAGATTTTGTGGTTCCGCAGGGTGCTGGCGAATTGCATCGTGATCCAGGCACCCGGCAGGCGACACTTCCGCAAGGCTTGGCAAAGTTCGTCCGGTTCCTCGCTGCGCGTCAGCATGGCGAGGGCTTGCCCGGGTGGTTCCCGGATTTCGGTACACAGGATGACCGCCCCACCTGGCTTGAGGATCCGCTCCGCCGATGCAAGGGCCCTGGCTGCGTTGGCCCAGGTTTGCTGAGGGCGATCTCCACTAACCAGGGCCAACACCACCTGGGCGGTTTCGGGGATCGTGCGCTGCCAAGCCGATTGCCGCAGCCTGGCCGCCTCTTCGACCACCGGAGCGACCATCCCGAACAGGACCTGGCTGATTCCGCCACCACTGGCGGGCACCAACTGCATTATGCACAAAATACCGAGTAGGTCTCCCACTTCGCCGGTCTCGGCGAGGCGTTTTTTTCGTTGGCCTGGTCGGATGACAAACCCCGGGGCGGACCACCGTCGCTGGCAATCGATATCGCCATAGGCGGGAAACAAGGCAGAGTATGGGCCGAAATAGTCGACTTGGGAGTCGGGCCGGGCCAAGCCGACCGGAATGACCACGTCCGCCTCGCAGACCTCTCGGTTGAGGAAGATCGCCCGGTCCTCACCATCGGAGGTGAGAAACGAGTTCGCCTTTTGATCGGCGGGGGCGTGGACCTGGACTTCGGTCGACATATCGAACGAAGCGACTTCCGCGCGGAGCGACTCAGCCACCTGGTCCGGAGTTCCGCTGGGTAGCAGGAACACAATCTGGCGATCAGTGAGTCCCTTCTCCACGAAGAATTGGAGTACGCCCGAAGCGATGTCCCGGATCTCGGTTACCTCGGGGTCAAACGCCAGAACGATCCGGTCTCCCGGAACCGTGGCGGCATCCAAGGAGGGGAACTCGATCGGGTCCGCCAGCGCGGCGCGGACCCCCTCGGCAATACTGGGCAGTGGGGGTGCCTCGGCGGTCACTTCGGCCAGAAGCTTGCGGTCATCAATATCACACGCCGCCGATCCATTCTCGCCGAATGGAATTGCCAATTGCATGGTCTGGGGTCTTCGCTAAGTAGAGGGAAACGAGGTCCGGGGCTGCCCCGCATCATAGAACCAGAGCGAAAAGGTGGTCAACGGGGCGGAGCGGGGTGATTGGTGGTGCCAGGCTCACCGGATGGTCCATCGGGTGCCATGCCCACGCCCTCCAACGTGGGCATGCTTTGGCGGGAAATTCCCCCAATGGCAACGCCGCCTGATGGAGCCCGAGCCGGCGTCCGGACCTCTCGGAAGAGACAAAATCCTCTCGCACTTCACATGCCCACGTTGGAGGGCGTGGGCATGGCACCCAGCAACCTAGAGAAGCCCGCTTGAGCCACACCCGGTTGCGCGATTTGATGGTACCCCCTTCCGGTATTTTTTAGGTTACCCCGTCGATCCGCTCCGCATCCGACGGCAGGTTTGGACCATTTCTTCCAATGCTGACTTGAGGGTTTCCGGATCTTCTGGTTTCTGGCAGGTCCGTTCCAGCCGGGCCGCGACTTCGGTGACCTCTTGAAAGCCATAGCTGCCACCGGCCCCTTTGAGTTGATGGGCGAGTCGGCGTACACCTTCCCAGTCGGCATCGTGGGCCGCCTCCAGCAGCGACTCGATCCGCAATGGGATTTCGTCCACGAATAGCGCGATGAGCTCGTCCAGGTCATCCTCGTCGGCGAATGCCGAATAGATCGGGGTGTCTGCGGTGGATTGTGACATGCCAAAGTCCTTGAGCCGAGACGTGATGAGAAACGTGTGACGTGGTTTGTACCGGCCTCGCCTGAATAGGGCGTCTACCTCTAAAGTCTGGCTCGGTTTCCGGGTCGTGTGTCGAACCGATCACCCCCAGGTTGATTAAAAATGGACCGATTAGGTAAGAGAATTGAATCAAGTCCTACAGTCCGAACAGGAGCGGAGCACCGACCAGGAAAGATATATGAAATGGTAAATCTCAGGCGAATGCGTGGACGATAGCACCTGTAGTTCCTGCCCAAAGTCGATGTTTGGGTATATTGGGGCCTTTGTTGGGCTGCGTGAAATCCGGAGAGCCATGGTAAGGCTGGCGGAGTTTCGGCGGACTGCGGAGGTTCCAAGGATGCCATTCCGTTTTTCGTGGTTTTGAGACAAAACTGGAGTCCTCTCGATGAAAACTCGTATCGTTCTTCCGGCGATGCTCGTGATTGGTATGCTGATCTCCGCTGCGGCGACTGCCGAAGCCGGGCTGTTCAGCTCCAAAGCGGGCCATGGTTGTGGTTGTGCCCCTGAGCCGACTTGTTGTGCTCCCGAGCCTTCCTGTTGTGCTCCGGAACCAAGCTGCTGTACACCGAAGTGCCGCGTTGGCTTGTTCCAACACCTGAAGCACAAGTTGGCTTCCTGCTGCAAGCCAAAGTGCTGTGCTCCTGAGCCGACTTGCTGCGCTCCCGAGCCCGTCTGCTGTGCACCGGAACCCGTTTGCTGTGCTCCTGAGCCCACTTGCTGTGATCCTTGTGCCCCGAAGTGCCGTCACGGCCTGCTGCACCACCTGAAGCACCGCTTCAGCCGGAGCCACGGCTGCGGATGTGCTCCTGAGCCTAGCTGCTGTGCTCCCGAGCCGACCTGCGCTTTCTAAGTGCCGCTCGGGTCGACCGACCCGTCCGTAAGGCTAAAGTCAAATTTCAAGCCAGGTACCCAGTGGGTGCCTGGCTTGTTCATTTTCTTGACGTGGTGGCGCAGCAAAGGGAATCTACGAGTGTGAGCGTCCCATTTGTAGGTAAATTTTGGGGGCAGCCCCGCAATGACTCCCCCGATTCCCCCCTTGGCGTCTTGGCGCCTTTGCGAGAGCTTTTCCCGCTATCAAGATCTAGTGCAAAGCCACCAAAGCCGAGGTCGGTCGATGATCGATTGCGTGATCTCGCGGAGGCTCTTTGAGAACTTCACGGTTTGACGGGATTGAAACGCTAAGACGCAGGGACGCAGAGCAGTCCACCAGCGTCTCTGCGCGCGATTCAAACGCTTTAAATCCGACCAGCAGACTCCGGACGGCGGGGATAAACCCCGCCGCTCGTTATGCCAACCCCGAGCGGCGGGGTTTATCCCCGCCGTCTTCTCCGCGATCCTAACCCTGCCGACGTCTTCCCTGGTTTTGTCTCTGCGATCTCCGCGCCTCCGCGTTTCAAATGCTTTAAATCCAACTTGGCTGGACCGCGCAAAGTTCTAATAACAACCACGAATCACACGAATGACACGAATAGAAGAGAAGATTCAGGCGATGTCGATTTCTCGAACATCCGTTGTCGATCGCTCATTCAACCCGTTCAATTGGAAGCCACCAAAATGGCATTGCCGCCGCTTGCGATTCGTGTCATTCGTGTGATTCGTGGTAAAAAAAGTCCCTCAAGTTGGCACTGCCCTGGAGAGCAGGAACTCAATACCCCTGCATCCGACGAAATTTCCCACCTACTATTGGAGACGCTCACACAATCTACGACCCCGCCTGACAAACTGCTTGACCTCCCCCCCATTTCCGCCACAATCAAATTTGAAACAGCTGCGGATTCGCGGTTTCGTTGATTTGGAAGGTCGAGTCCATGAAAACGATCAAACGCTTCGGTTTAGCGGTTCTCACGCTTGGTTTGTTGCTTCTGCCAAGGGCATTGCATTCGGTCCAAGGCGAAATGCCAAGGGATCAAGTCAGTTCGCCCGAGGTGGAAAAGGTTAACCGATTTCTCAACGGGGGAGAATTTACACGAGCCGCGCAACTCGCCGGAAAGATCGAGAACGTTCGCCACCGAGACGCCGCTTTCCAGCAAATTTCGGTTCGTCAGGCCGCAGCAGGACTTCGGCAACCCGCTCTTGATTCGGCTACGCGAATCCAAGACCCCCACCACCGCAGCGCGGTCATGACCGCGCTAGCCGATCGCCCCGCCACATTACGCAACGATCTTGGTGTTTCCGGGAGTGGCTTACTTCCGGGCGAAGCACCGGGTGGACTAAGCCAGGTGTTCCCGGGAATGGGGGCTCGGGGTGGAATGGTCCAACCTGATTTTGATGCCCTGATCGAGCTGATCACTACCACCATTGTCCCGGAAAGCTGGGAGGAACTGGGGGGGCCAGGCACCCTTTCGGAATATGCGCAGGGGGTTTACGTCGATTCGGTCGGCACGCTTCAGCGGGTCACGCAATTGGCCGACAATTCGCTCCTCTCCAGCATCCGGGCCGGTTCGGTCGCCCGGGGGGCAAACAGCAATGTCATGCGAAACTCGGCACTGAGAAAAGTCTCGCTCAATCGCCTGGAACGAGAGGTCCAGCGGTTGTGGGCCGATGGTAAACCACCCACGGCCGAGATGGCCAATCTGGCCGGTTTGCATAAGGTTCATTACGTCTTGGTTTATCCGGAGACAGGAGATATCGTCCTGGCGGGGCCAGCCGGCCCCTGGACCTCCAATGCAGAAGGACGCACCATCCATCAGGACACTCGGCAACCAGTCCTGAAGCTTGACGACTTGGTAGTCCTGCTCCGCAACGCCCAGCAAAACCAAGGTCGTTTTGGCTGCTCCATCAATCCGACCCAGGCAGGCCTGGCCGCGGCCAAGGCCTATCAGGAGGAGGCTTCCAAGAAACCATTGCATCCACGGCAACGGGATGCTTGGTTGGAAGGTCTGCGGGCCGCCGTCGGCAAGCAAGACATCGAGATCTACGGTATCGACCCCGACACCCGGGTCGGTCGGGTGCTGGTCGAGGCCGACTACCACATGAAGCGGATCGGGATGGGGCTCGAAGAAGGGACCGCCGGCGTGCCCGGGTACCTCGACATGCTCCCCAAACCCAAAGCGGGTGAAGCGGTGCCGATGGATGTCCTGCGGTGGTGGTTCACCTTGAACTATCAGGCGGTGCATGCCACGGAAAATCGTGACGCCTTCGAGATCAAGGGGCCAGGCGTACGGGTCCTCAGCGAGAATCAGCTCCTGGAGGAAAATGGCCAACAGGTGAGAACCGGCCGAAGCAGCGAGCTCAACGCCCAGTTCGCGCGGAACTTCACGCAAAACTACGACGCCTTGGCGGTGAAGTATCCAGTCTACGCCGAGCTGCGCAATATCTTCGATTTGGCTCTGGTCGCCTCGCTGATCGAGCGGGAGCGGTTGAGCGATCAAGCCGACTGGCCCCAGTTGCACTTCGGTCCGGACCGGCCCTACCAGGTCGCAAAATACCGCACTCCCAAAAATGTCGAGACGATCATGAACTACCGCCTGATCGAGCAAAAGCATATCATCGCCGGGGTGAGTGGCGGGGTGCGGGTCGATATTTCCGAATCGCTCGGCAAAGGCCGCATCCAGACGGACGAGTACGGCCTCCTCAAGGCGGATCGCACTGCGGGAGCCCCAAAAGAAGATCTGAAACTTCGCCAGTGGTGGTGGGATTGAGTGAGAGCGGACGGGTGCAATCCGCGTTATGCGCCTGAATGAGCCGATACGGGACCATCCCCAATTCGCCCAGGTCCAAAGGGCTGACACAATTCAATCGAGCAGCTTCGATCTACTCAAAATCTGTTTTTTGAAACGCAGAGGCGCGGAGATCGCAGAGACCCCCTATGTACGCTGCGTCTCCGCGCTCTCTGCGGCTCTGCGTTTCAAACCTGGAAAGCGGCCTGTTTCGCGGGTTGCTTTTCGTGTCATTCGTCTGTTTCGTGGTTAAAAAAAGAGAGCTGCGGGTTGCCTTGCCCCAGTGAAAACCATCCGTGAAATCCGCGTAATCCGTGGTTAAAAACAAAAAAGGATCTAACCACGGATGACGCGGATTTCTCGGCTAAGATTTTAGCGGGCAGAGCGGCTGGAGTCTTCGCCAGCTCACCGTAGGTGAGGGTTTTGGTTGTCTGAACTTGGCCGTTTTGGTGATTGATGATGAGGGTTGCCGGTGGAGGATTTTCCCGCGAAAGCATGCCCACGCTTTCGGGCGTGGGCATGGCACCCACGGCACAAGGCATCCCTGGTATTACGTGGGGATTAGGAAAAACTTTCTCTCGCAAAGCCGCCAAGACGCAAAGGGGGAATGGGAAGGGTGAGTAAATGAATCGGCCGATTCATGTCGCTGCGGGCCTTTCCGCGGCGGTGCCCGCTCATGCGGCGAGCGGGCCGTCAGGCACCACGGGGACCATCGACAACCGAAAACAACGGGGGTGCCGATGGCATGCGGCGCATATACCGGATCGCACCCAAGCGGAAGTGCGCTGAGGGAACCAACCGCGTGCCAGACGGGATTGAAACGCAGAGCGGCGGGGTTTAACCCCGCCGTTCACGCGTTTCCAAACTCTTAAAATCCTTGTAAACGTGGGCTGGCGAGGACTCCACCCCCTGGGACCGCCGACGTCTCGTCGGCAAGCCTCGCGAGAAGATCTTCCCACCTGACCAAAAACCAAAAATGGAAAATCCCCGAGATGCGTCTCCGCGCACCTAAAAAATGCCGACGGAGACATCGGTGGTCTCAGGGTGGCCCGCGAACTTTCAGGTAGAATGGGGGCTGTTCTTTGAAAAGTGCAGCACGACGAGGGTACCCTTTCAGGATCATCTCTCACTTCTCATGCCCACGCTTTCCGGGCGTGGGCATGGCACCCAGGCTACACCCCCTGATATCGTTCATCCGGCAAAAACCGATCGACCATCGTCCCGAGCCGGAGCGTCTTAATGACGCCTCGCTTTTCTCCATCCAGCACGAGCAGAATTCCCAGTTCCGGATGCTGCTCGCTATAAAGGGCCGACTCTTCCGGGCCCATCACATAACAGGCGGTTGCGAGGGCATCAGCGGTGGCGGCATCCGGGGCCAACACCGTAGCGGATAGCACCCCTTGAGCCGGATAGCCGGTGCGGGGGTCGAGGACATGCCCGTACCGTTTCCCTTTGTGGAAGAAGGCCTGAAACTCCGCGCCGGAGGTCCCCAGGGCGTTATCCTTTAAGTAGACGGTGCCAATCCGGCGATCGGGCCTGAGCGGATGAGGCACCCCCACCTGCCAGCCTGGGTGCTCGGTCGTGTCGCGACGGTCCCCTCCGGCGATCACGCTACTGGTTCCGCCATGCAGCAGGAAGTCGGTCACGCCGTTCTCCAGGAGGAGTTCCTGGCAACGATCAAGAGCATATCCTTTGCCGATGCTGGCCAGGTTGATTTCCAACCCTTCCCGTTCGAATCGCACGGTGGGTTGCTCCTGGCTCACCACCAAATATTGACCTCCCACTTGGGCCATCGCCGCCTGAACGTCTTCAGGCTTGGGGAGATGCCCCTCGCGGTAAAAGAATCCCCACGCTTTGGAAAGGGGCCCGGCGGTGATGTCGAAGGCTCCTTTGGTCTCTTGATGGATGCGCTGGGCCAGCATCAGCAGGCCCCACAGCCGGGGTTCCAGTCGCAGGTCCTTACCACGGGGGCTGCCATTGAGTCGGCTCACCTCGCTCCGGGGGCGGTAGACCGAAAGCTGGGCTTCCAATTGTTCGACCAGATCGAGCGCCGCCATTGCCTGATCGGTCTCCCGGCCAGCGCCGGTGGCATTCAGGTACAACTGAAAGTTGCAGGCCATCGCCTTGCGGGTCAGTTGGATCAGATAGGTGGGTTGCGGCGAGGTTTCTTCACCTGATACGCCCTTGGGAGGTGGTGTCGGATCGGCGACAATCCCACGCAGCGCCTTCACCGCGGATCTTCCCCTCAGGAATTCACGGCGTGACGATCGATCGGCTGGACCGGACATAATGATACTACCGGGCTTCCCGCAATCCCCGCCGAGATGGTCGGCGATTACGGAAACCTTTTCCTGGAACGATTTTTAGACTAAGGGTATACTGCCATTATCCGGTGAAAGTCCTCGCGAGCGAACCCGAAACAGGTTATTTTTGATGAAACATTATCCCAAGTTGGGAGCTCGGTTCCCCTTACGAATTCTCAGCATGGCATGTCTTGCCTTGTTTGTCGGTACGGTTTTGGCCCAACAGCCTGGCCCAAGGGCCAAACCGCGGACATTTTCACAGGCCGAGGTTTCGTCCTTCTTTTTCGACGACGTCTTCGCCGAGGCCCTGCAAGGGGAACGTCCCGCGTCGCTCAGCGAAAATCGCCAGATGATCGCAGGTGGCGCGGCCGGTTCCGGGGGGACTCCAGCCGGCGGTGGAGACGCCGCTTCATCGGAGGGGGATGCGGCTTGGGACGCCCTCATCTCCGCAACGACTCTCCAGGACGAGGTCAAAAAGGTTAGTAACGAGCTGCAGGGGATATTGGAGAATATCCGTCGGTTCAACGGAGGCGGTTATAACGATGCCCGTCGGGCCTATACCGAGCTGGCGTTGCTCTTTCACGTGATTGGCAACTACCGAGGGGAGGTCCGCTGGAAAGACAATGCGCTGCTGGCCCGAGACCGATTTGCGAGGGCCGGTTCGAACCTCAAGACGGCGACCGACAACACCTTCAAAGAGGCCAAGGATCGAGCCGAGGATTTGGCGACCATGCTCCGTGGATCCTCGATTAGCGGCGGGGACGCAAACCCCGACGCCACCTGGGAGATGATCGCCGATCGGCCCCCCTTGATGCAGCGCCTCGAAATTGCGTTTGATGGCAAGATTCGAATCTGGACCAGCAATGCCAACGAGTTTCAAGCCAACTCGGAAGAGCTACTGCACGAAGCGGAATTGATTGCCGCGATTGCCCATGCGATGCAGCAGGAGGGATTCGAGTACTACGATGACGAAGACTATGTCGGATTTACAAAACAGATGCGCGACGCCGCTACGGCTATCGCCAAAGCGGTTCGTGACAACGACGCCGAGGGAGCAAGGACCGCGGCGGGCGAAATCGCCAAGTCATGCAGTCAGTGCCACGAAGGATACCGGTAGTTTGCTTCACCCGGCGAACTAATCTACAGCCGTGGCACCACAATCTCAGGTGAGTTCGGGCCGACACTTCCCGGCGGAATGACCACCCGGGTTTGCTCCACAATCATTTCCTGGGGTAGGCCGGTGAGCGGATTAGTGACCGGATCGTTCGTATTGTCTCCCAATGCCCCCAGCAACGCCTGTCGCCATGCGAGTGCGGTCGCTAAATCGGTCGCCGCCAAGACTTGCTGTGGGTGCAGATCGACAAGCAGGAAGGTTCGCGCGACGAGCGGATCGTCCGCTGTGGCCGCCAGCAGGTCGATTTGAACGGCGATCTCGTCCAAGGCAGAGCGTCGCTGGTGGTAAGGATTTTGTGCGGCCTGAATGACGTCGGCCATTCGCCGCAGATAGAAAAGCTGATCGGAATTGAGACCCCGCTCGATCGCGCGCGTTCGTGAAGCTAACTTACTCGCCTCGATCAATTCCAGAAATTCCTGATCGGTGAGCAGCGAATGAAACCGTCCGGCTCGGATCATCTCGTAAAATTGGAGCCCTCGAGCCCGATCCGCTTCCCAGGCTGTCCGATCGGCGGGCCACTGGTCCACAAGTCGCTCGACCGTGGTGGACAGTTTTTCAAGTTGGACGCGTGTCAAACCGGGGCTGCGAAGCCACTGGTCCAAGACCAAGAACGTCTCCCGTCGAAGTTCCCCGGCAACCCGGCGAACATATACCGAAGGGACTTGTCCCAGGCAGCGGCTCAAATCGAGGGCTGCGCCAATACGCTCCCCGGCATTGTCGACTTCACCTTCCCGCAGGGCGAGCCAGCCGGCCAGAAGTTCACCCCGGCCGAGCATCTTTGTCGTCTCGACCCAGCGGACATCCTCTAGAAAGCCTGCCGCCGTCTGATTGGGAAAGGGGGACCGCGACTTGCTCCACAGGGGCCGAGCCTGTTTAGCGCCGGCCCGCCACCGCTGGGCCAAAGCGACCGCGACTTCGTAATTGCCGGTGTCGATTCCCAGACGCGGGCCACGAAACCACCGGTCGCTGGTTTCCAGATCGCGGCGGGCCTGGTCCGGGCCAGGGTGTTCCAGTATCCGCTCCATGGCCGCCTGATCGGCTGCAGACCCACCGGTACGCCATGCCTCATCGAGTTGGAGGGGCAGCACTTGCTCCGCCTCCAGGCGGAGCATTGCCTCGGTCAACTCGGACTCGTTAATGGTCCGCGTCAGCCTCAACTCGCCGAACTCGGCCGGCTCGGCGTCTAGCGCGTACTCGCCGGGGCTCGTTTTCTTGCCGCAGCCGAGCATGGCCAGAATCATGAGAATCGCCGTCAGTCGGCAGGCGCGGAGCATCATACCATCCAGGGGGAAGGGGAGCGTGTCGCGCCTATCCTACCGAGAAACCGGTTTACTTGGGAAGCTCGATCAGCTCCGCCATCCCCGCGGCGGCCAGTTCCGGCCCGGTCACGAAGCGGCCGGGGTGGGTCCACTCCTGAATCTTCGACTCCTCCACCCCGAACAACTCGGCCAGCAGGCGATCCATTTCGGTGCTGAGATAGGCGTAGTGGCGGACCCACTCGGAGGCCTCAATCACCTGGATGTTCTCTTCGCTCTGCCACCGCATGGGGTGAAACAGCAGCACGCTATGCCGGGTGACCAGCCTTCTCTGGCAGGCGGCAAAGGGCCAGAGTGCGGCGGACGAACATTCCCCCACCACGATACCGGTGGCGCGTAGGTTGCGCAGCTTCATGAGCGATACGAGCCCGGTGGCGCTGTAGCTGTTGCCGCCGGGAGAGTCGAAATAAATGTGGCATTCACCACCCGGGGGCACGGCGATCAATTTGTCATAGATCTCGCCACAGTCCTCGCCAAACTCGCCAGCGATCACAATTTCTTGCAATTCCGGGCCCTCGTCTGCCTCCGCCTCGTCCGATTTCTTAGACACGATTCAATATTTCCCGGGGACTAATAGGACAGGGGGTTCGCTTGCATCTGATGGGGAACAAGGCCCCGCAACCCATCAATTCTATCGGCGGTAGCCATCGACCATAGTGGGGTAGGTCCTGGCCAGTTATCCGAGAAAGCCCCGGCTGGGGCGAAATAGGCGGGTGATTTTCTCTGTTTTTGGGCGTATGATACTGAGGTGGTAGGCCGTCCGAGACCGGACGACCAACTCACTTTGTTTCCCGAACCTAACCCCTCCCCGGAGTTTTTGCTCATGAGAATCGTGCTCTCGCTCGTCATGGCGTTTGCCTTGTCGTCCTTCGTTGTCGCCGAAGATGCCCCCAAAAAGATCACCCTGGCCGAAGGGAAGCTGGAATTGACCGTCCCCGAGGGATGGAAAACGATCCAACCGAGTGTGCGGATCATCGACCATGAGTTTTCGGCCCCGGCCGCCGAAGGGGATGACACCCCGGGGCGAGCGACCCTGATGGGGGCCGGTGGTGGCGTGAAGGCCAACATTGATCGCTGGAAGGGTCAGTTCTCCAACCTGACCACCGACAAGACCGAAGAGATCAAAGTCAACGAGATGAAGGTCCACATCGTCGATTTGGCGGGCACCTTCCGCGATCAGCGGGGGCCATTCGCCCCGGCGGAAGTCAAAGAGGGGACTCGGATGCTGGGGGCCATCATCGAGACCAAGGCGGAAGGGGATTACTTCATCAAGTTCTACGGTCCCGAGAAGACCATCACGGAAAACGAGAAAAAATTCCTCGCGATGGTCAACAGCGCCACTGCGAAGTAGGGCGGTCATGTCCGCGTTAAAATAGCGCAACGGGTGCCGGTTCTCCATTTCGGCACCCGTTTTCGTGCGCGGCACGGTCCCCACCCCGGCACTTGGATGTCATGTCCCTGAGCAAGGGCTATATTAACCGAGACGCAATTCGCGCTGAAAAGACGCCCCAAACTCCGCAAGTACGCTGATTTCGCACACCGCGGGTTCCTATCGGACTTGCCTCCTTCAAAACAACGCCTCGTTTGACGCGCTATGAAGATCCACCAATTTCTGGAAAAGTACGGCATTCGTTCCAATCCATTTGCTGTGGAGGACGCTCAAACCGACACCGTGTTTAAGAGCGGTTGTATCGACACCACCTACCATCCCGCCTGGCAGAAGGTGTACGGCGATCCCAAGGAACCCTCCACGTCGATCGTCTTTGGCGAAAAAGGGGCGGGCAAGACCGCCATGCGGCTCCAGATTGTCGAGCACCTGGCTCGGCACAATCAGGAATTTCCGACCGAGCGGATCTATGTGATCGAGTATGACGACTTTAACCCATTCCTCGATCGCTTCCGCGGCAAGCTATCAGGCCGCCAGCAACGCCCCGACCGGGCCCTCAAGCATTGGAAGCTGTGGGACCACATGGACAGCATCCTGTCGATCGGCGTGACCGGGCTGATCGACAAGATCCTCGCCACCCGCAACAGCCACGCCACACCGGGCTGCGATATCGACAACTCCGTGCTGGCCCAATTGGATGCGGCCCAAAACCGCGATCTCTTACTGTTGGCCGCTTGCTACGACCAATCGACCTCGGAGACTTACAGTAACCGCTGGTCCCAACTCCGCAAAAAGCTAGGGATGTGGTCGATCCGTCCCTGGGCACCGTTTGCGACCGGTATTGGCGTGACACTTGTAGTTATCATCTTGGTCGCCTTGCTCATCTACAACACCGGCAATGAAATGATGCCGTGGTGGGTGTGGGTGCTGATCGCGGTCGCCGGTTGGGGGCCGTGGTTGGTCAAGTCGATCCGCTGCCTTTGGAAAGCGAGCCGGATTGTCTCCAACGTCCGGGTCGGCAACCGCGAGCGTTTACCGTTGTGCCAATTGTTGGCCAACTTTACCCTGGCGGACCTCGCTTCGCAGCCGCTGCCAATGCATGCCCGCACCGATGACCGGTACGAAATGCAGGACAAGTTCTTTGGCATCCTCAAAACGATGAACGTCTCCGGGTTGGTGATTATTGTGGATCGAGTCGACGAACCGAACCTGATCAACGGTTCCCCGGAGATGATGCGGCTACTCTTGTGGCCAATGCTCGACAACAAGTTCCTCAAACAGCCGGGCATCGGCTTGAAGCTGCTGTTGCCGGTGGAACTGCAGCACTTTATTGAGCGGGAAAGCAAGGAGTTTTACCAGCGGGCCCGGCTCGATAAGCAAAACATGATTCCCTCACTGGAATGGACCAGTCAGGCCTTGTACGACGTAGCGAACGCCCGGCTCAAGGCGGTCTCCGACGGTGAGGGCCCTTCGATCATGGACCTGTTTGACGAAACCATCAGCAAGCAACGGGTCTTCGACGCCTTCCGGGCACTCCGTGTCCCTCGACACCTATTCAAATTCCTCTATCGCCTGTTGGTTGCCCACTGCAACACCTACACCGACCAGGATCCCGGCTGGAAGATAACCAGCCAAACCTTCGAATCGACCCTCGCGGTCTATCTCAAGGAACAGGACGCGTTCGATCGCGGTACCGGGGCGGGATAGGACATCAGGTGCCATGCCCACGCCCAACCACTTTCATTTTGCATTTTTCACTTGTCAATACTCATTTTCCAATAATAGCGGAGCAGCGCGAGCTGCCCGGTGAAGTGCAAGAGGATCCTGCTTTTTCGGGGAAGTCCGGACGCCGTCTCTCGTTCCACCTGTCGGGGAGACCGGTTTCACTCATCAGCTTGTCCAGTAAGCGAGATCTCCCCAAAGTTTCGAAGGATGACCACGAAACACACGAATGACACGAAAACGGGAAGAGGTTTTTTGGAGTGCTTACAATTCTTAGTGGTTATCCGTGCTACGAACGATCGTTTTCTTCTCCGCTCGCGAAGATTTTACGCGGCGAGTTGCGTAAGGTCTTAGGTGCTTGCTCGTTACGCAGAAAGGATCGCGTGAGATAACCGCGAAGCTTGGTGACCCAGCCGTGCTAGACGGGGTTGAAACGCAGAGCGACTGTGTCGCTTGTCAAGTTGATTGTTTCCTCATACGGGCGGGGTTTCGTCGTGTCATGCCCAATCCAACATCGATTGATCCAGCAGCGCAAACGGGATGGAAACGCAGAGACGCCAGGACGCAGGGACGCAAGGAAATCCCATGGGCGCTCTTCGCGTCCTGGTGTCTTCGCGGCTTGGCGTTGAATGATTTCGATTTCCGTCATGGCTGGTTGTCTTTGCTTTTTTAACGCAAGGCGCAGAGTCCGCAGAGGGGGCTTCCCACACAGGTTTCGTCTCTGCGATCTCCGCGTCGCGTTTCAAATTCTTTCCATCCGAAAGGCATTTCCTGAGAGATGCTTTGTGAGTGTTTGCGAGCAAAAGCCGCTTTTTAAAACTCTCGCAAAGCCGCAAAGACGCAAAGGGGGGGTCATCACCCAAGTCTTGATATTCTTCGTCGCTTCTCGGCGCTGGTATGACCAGAAGACTTACCACCCCCGAGTGACTCTCCTCCTTGCGTCTTTGCGAGAGAAATTCCTTCTTAAAACCTTGCAAAACCGTCGAGAGCCTGTGGTTGAACCCACCTTCTACGAACCGGGGCGTGCATCTTCTCAAGGTAGATGATTATTTCCCAAAAGCTAAGCAGCCAACGGTCGCGGAAATCGACCTTGACCCAGGCGATTGGCATTGGGTATCGTCCTCTCCAGTCTGGGGACTCCTCGATTGCGAGTTCCCTTGGAGTGTTGGCTTGTCGTTAGTTGGAGACGGATGCGTCATGCATGGAAGCAAGATCGCATGGTTGGCTTTGGTGGGCTGTATCGCTTGGTGTGGCTGTGGCCAAAACCGGCCCGAAACGGTGGCGGAGCTGGAGTCCGAAGAGCTGACCGAATCCCCGCTTGTCGAACAACCTGTGGATCGGTTCACCCTCGCCGTGGCCGAACCGGCGAGCACGATTGAGTTGTTCTTGGAGTCGCTCCGTGATGGGGACGACGCGATTACAAGCCGACTTCTCTCGACAAAGGCCCGGGAAGAAACCGCCAAGCACGACATGGTGGTTCGCCCGCCTGGGAGCTCCACTGCGCGGTTTAAGGTTGGCCAGGTGGTCTACACCACCGATGCAAAGGTTTCGGCGCATGTCGAATCCCATTGGATCGATGTCGATGAGACAGGCAAGAAGCAATCGTATGAGATCGTTTGGATCCTGAGGCGGGAGTCACGCGGCTGGGCCGTGGCCGGGATGGCGACCGAGCTGTTCGCCGGAGAGGCACCCCTGGTGATGAATTTTGAAAAGCCGCAAGACATGCTGGCACAGCAGCAGCGGGCCGAGCTGGAAATGTCCCGCCGAAATAATCGGAATTATCGGGAGGTTCAGACCGCGACCCACATGGAAGTGGTAGAGTAATTCGCGTAAGTCACGGTGCTATTTGTACTTAATGAGCCCAGCATCCCCGCTGGGCTTTTCTGTTTCTTGACCTGGGATTGGTCAACGTGGGCTCGCTCGGGGGGGAGATGTGTCGAGCTTGTCGGTTGCCCACTCTGGGTAACTTGATAAAATTTCGCCCATGCCGTCCATTTTCCCACTTCGGTGCTTGACTTGGCGGGTGGGGGTGATAACTTAACCACCTATGCTGTTTAACGCATACAGAATGCGCAGACATCAGATATTAACATGCACAGGGCATTCTGATGTTGGGCTTCTGATAGCTAGGCAATGTCTCGGTTGGTTTCCCCATCAAAGAGACAACACGTTACGTTTCCCCGTCGCGTCGCCGTCATGGTCGGGGGGTTCGGTCGGTGACGGCGATTTGAAGTTGCTGGACGCTTAGTACCCTAAAGTAAGTTTTTGGAGGATTCGCACATGAATCGCATTTTTGGTTTTGGTATCGCGATCTTTTTCGCGGTTGTTGGTTTGGCGATGGTCGGTGGCGAGCGTCAAGCTGACGCCGGTCACGGTTGCTGCGGCGTTGCTGTGAGCCACGGTTGTGGCGGTCATCACCGCTCCGGTGGTGGTTTGTTCGCTGGTCGCAACCGCTGCGGCGGTCATGCTGGTCATCACCGTTGTGGTGGTCACGCCCGCAAGAATCGTTGTGGTGGTCTGTTCGGTGGTCGCAAGAACCGTTGCGCCGGCGTTGCCGATTGCTGTGGTGTTCAGCCGGTCGTCGAGTGCTGCCCTCAGGTCGTTGAGTGCTGCCCTCCGGTTGACGCTTGCGGATGTGCTGGTTCCGCTGGTGCTTACGAAGGTGGATACGACGAAGGCATGTCGCCTCCCCCTGCTCCGACTGAAGCTGAAGGCGACAGCCCCAGCGACCTGGACGCTCCTCCCGCTCCTCCCGCCGAGACCTCCGCTGGTGTGGTCGCTCCGGTTCGGATGCGATTGGTCGGTTTCCGTAATTAAGCTGTATTTATGAAAACTGGGTGGGCATGCCCTGTGCCCCGCTCATGCCTTTCGTAAACAACGCACAAAAGACCCGGCGGTGTTTCAACATCGCCGGGTCTTTTTTATTGGCTTTCTCCGAACACCTGCCCGGAATTCCTTTCCGAAACCGAGCAATAAGGTAGGGTTCGGCAATTACAATAGAACCGAACGCTCGCCGGCATCGACCGCCAAATATTTTCCAATTGCTGAATCGACTCATGGTTAAACATACTCCCCTTGAGGAATCGTCCGAATCCGATTCCTCGGTCCGCCAGGGACTGATATCCCTGGTCCTATTCATCTACCTGACCGGACTATGGGTGGTGCTGAGCAGTAGCCTACCGGGTGACTTGTATGCTTCTGGCATGCAGCAGCGGCTTCTGGCGTTTTTTCAGTTCTACACCCAGCCGCTGAATGTGGAGGTCCGGGGCGTACCCTACTACCTTTACTCCGGGAGCGACATCGACAACAACCACTTTTTCGAAGTGGAGATTACCGCGGGACGGGACCAGGGGCAGACGATCATTCTGCCGGGCGAGGATCAATCGCATGGCACGGCCGATCGTCGGCGCTATCAGCGGCTGGCGACGATTGTCGCGGCCCAGGCTCAACGGATGGAGGATTCCTTTACGGCGGAAATCGCCAAGGCCGTGGGCGGGCATGTGTTGCGGCAGCGGGAAAGCAACCGTTGCGTGGTTCGCTGCGTCGGCCGTTCACCTCAACCGATGGAGTTTGAGTTTGACGGACAGGTCTACTCCCGCGATCCGTACGACATCTCCTACCGGGAGCAAGCCTACGAGGCGGATGTCTGGATCGACTCGACCGGCCAAGTGCAGGCGATTAAACGCTCCGCCACCCAGCACTCAGCCCCGGTTCGGTAACCGGCGCCGCGGCCCCATCCTTCGTATCGACGCAATCCTTCGGTGTTGGTTTCATCATGAGCATTAGCGATTACTTCTCTCGACTTAGCGGTGCCTTGGGGCAGGGTTGGAATCGGTTCTGGTTTCAGCGGACCGATCCCGCACCGCTCGCGGTTTTGCGGATCGTGCTGGGGCTAATTTCGCTGATCTATGCCCTCTCGTTCACCTCCAGTCTGACAACCTGGTTCGCAAGTGACGGCATTCTGCCGGTGATGCGGACCTTCCGCATGACCGGGGCCTCCGAACCGGACGTGCGCGTGCTCTATTGGTCGCTATTTTATTACGTCGATGACGCGACCGGTTTGTGGGTATTGCACTTGCTCAGCCTCGTTGCGATTCTCGGCTTTACCATCGGGCTGGCCACGCGTTGGA
>JBBDIM010000072.1:0-4469 GCA_040880405.1 Pirellulaceae bacterium
GAAGAATTTTAGCCGCGGATTAACGCGGATTAGCGCGGATAAGAGGGGGCGCGGCGGCGGTGGGATCAAGAGGAAGGAATGACCACGAATGGGAGCGTTGGTTCGAGGGACTCACAATTTCTCGACCGCCATCAATCAACCCAAGGGAAATTCGCCCGGTTTGAAGCCTGGAAAGCAGCCTGTTTCGCGAGTTGCTTTTCGTGTCATTCGTGTATTTCGTGGTTGAAAAAGAAAGCCGCGGGTTGTTTTGCGCTAGTGAAGACCATCCGTGAAGATCCGAGTAATCCGTGGTTAAAAAGAAGCAGGATCAAACCACGGATGACTCGGATTTCTCGGATAAGACAGAAAAATAACTTTCCGCTTGCGCCGTTTTCTGGTTAGCCGGGATTATTCATGGTGATCTTCGTGAGAGGCCACTTACGACCTCGCAGTAGATTGGTCGTGAATGATCCGGGTTAATCTCGTCCGCAACTTGGCCATGGATCAACGACAAGCGGAAGTAGCCTCCGCCGCCTGGATCAATCCGCGGAGATAGCCGAACGCGAAATAGCGGGCCAGCATGGTATACCCGGGGTCCCCCGCTTCTTCGCCGGTTAGTTGCGGGACGTGATCGGGACGAATCGGTCCGCGATAACCGATTTCGTGATACGCTTGAATCGCGGCGAACATGTCGGTCGGACCGTTGTCGTGAAACGTCTCCGTAAAGTCTTCCGGGCCTCCGCTCGCATCGCGGAAATGAACGTACCGAATTCGATCCGCAAGCTCGTGGATCGTACGCACGATATCGACACCCATCGCCGCGAAAGTCCCTTGGCAAAAGCAAATCCCATTCGCGGTGCTGGGGGAAAGCGTTATCAGACGCTGAAAGTCAGAGACTTGGTTCATGATTCTGGCATGGCCGTTCAGGCTGGGAAGCGGCGGGTCATCGGGATGCATCGCCAGGGCGACTCCCGCGGACTCCGCGGTTGGCAACAAGTGCTCAAGAAACCGGCCGAGATGGGTCCATAGTTGCTCGGCGGTCATGCTAACGGTGCCCGTTGCCGCGGAAACCGGGTGCAGCGAGGCTGCCTGGTTGACGTCCGATAGTTTGAAAGCCGTTGTATAGGCCCCTCCCCGCTCGCGGACCGTCGTGCTGGTTCGCGCCCAATCGGTCGCGGGCATCCAGTTGTAACAGCAAACGGGAATTCCGGCCTGGCCCATGTTGATCAACAGCTCTTCCATCAGGGCCAGCGAATCTTGCTGTTGCGCGGTACCTAAGATCGCGTTTTGAATCGGCAACTCACCTTCCACCGCGGCGATTCTTAGCCCAAACTCGGCCAGGCGTTGCTTGATCGCGAGAAAACAGTCGATGGTTCTCCCCGGATAGCGAATCGCGATGTCGGTCACGCCCAATTGGGCGACACGTGATAAATTCTCTGAGGTAAAGGGAGTGACAACCGATGCAAGTCGCATGAACACGTTCCATGTTGGCGAGAGATAGGCTGCGACGTCCGCTCAAGCCACATGCCCTAGCCCACGTAGGGTGACGCCGCAATAAGTACCGTCTGCCGGATACCCCGGGCCTCCGACCGGTTTCAGCGGAGGTGGCCCCAGGATACCACGACTGCGGCCCTACCGGAAACGAATCCGTAGAGAGTTCGGGTGGCCAGGTGATCGTCATCTCGCCGGGTTGAGTTTCAGGCCTCTCCGGCTAGGATCGGGGCGAGTTGGGAAGTTCCATTGGATTTGTCACTAAATTCGATCATCACGCCTGAACGACCACGCTGCCGATCTTTTTCCCGGTGTTGGTATACTCTTTGTGCCAGTCATCAATGTCCGGGAAGCCGTCGAGGAATAGCTGGATGAAGTCGGACCAGTCGTCGGGGTGTAGGGTGAAACAACCGTCCGAGCCGCGAGAGTTGTATTGACCATTGTGGACGTTAATGCCCGACGAGGTCAGTTTATTGGCGTTGTCGCTGGTGACGGAGATGGAGTTTCGGCAGTTGACCAAGAGTCCGGGTCGAATATTCCTTGTCTTGACGACCAAGTCCGATTCCTTTTGCTTGGTTTGGTTTCCTCCCTTGTGAAACCCGATATGCAGAGGATAGGTACCATCAACCACGCGGCCCTTGATGGTCATGTTGTCCGGCCAGATCGAACCTCGGAAGCGACCGGTTAATCCTCCGCTGAGCGTGAAGGTCGATTCGTACATCCCGTTGTACGTTGGCTCCAGCGTCTTGTCTTGGCGCGTGGTCTTGGTGGGCCATTTGTCGTCATGCTTGATCGTGAGCGTGACATCGGACTTGACGGTCCCCTGTTGAATACGGAAAAACCGTTCATAGGTCTGTGACAGCTTATTCCAGGTCTTTCCATTGACCTCGATTAATTGATCAGGGCGATTCAGTCCCACATGGAACCGCTGGAACGCCGTGATTGCTTGAACCGTCGGGCACACCGCCCCCGGCTTTTTGATCCGACCATCCATGTCCCGCATTCGGAAATTGATATTCGTCAGCTTATGCGAGACCACCGCGAGCATCATTTGGACCGAGGCGATGTCCGCGGAGTTGTTCTTCGCCCCGCTTTCATAACTTCCGACCGAGGCAGAGATACGAAAGGACATTGAGAAAACCTCCGCAAAGCAGGAAGAGGGACCCGGGAAATGAGCTGGAGACGAACCGATGGATGCTCGTATTATCGTGTGGGCGCCCGCCCCGTTGCGGAGAAATCAGGTGAAATCCGAAAAATTTCGCGGCCCGCTCAGCCCGAACTTGGTCTGTCGGCGTGGTTTACCTTGTCTGCCCTGTGTGTTACCCTGGGAGACCAGTATGGCAAGACCTTTGGCCGCACGCTAGGCATTTGGTCGTCTTCTTTTCCTTCCTGCGAACCCCCTGACATATCTGTTCACTCCCAAGCTTGGCCGCCTCGTGTCAAACGCTGCTGAGTGAAAGATGTTAGGCGCACTTAAAACCCCGAACGTAACCTTTCTTTCAAAGCCTGACTGCCTCACGTCCAACGCTGCTTGGTGAGTTACGTAAGGCACACTAAAACCCCTAACATAACCTCGCTCATCAGCCTAATTCCCTCGGGAAAATCGTTGATTATTGAGTTAGGTTAGGCACACTAAAAACCTTCCTAGTGGGAAAACGACATGGCATATGAAGTCACTCTGATCACCGGCGATGGTACCGGCCCTGAACTTGCCGAAGCGGCCCGAAAGTGCGTGGATGCCACCGGTGTCGAAATCAAATGGGATGTCCAAGAGGCCGGCATCGACGTGATGGAGCGGACCGGCAACCCGATTCCGGACGCCACGCTGGAAAGTGTTCGCCGCACGCGGTGTGCCCTGAAGGCTCCGATCACCACGCCTGTGGGCACCGGCTTCCGCAGCATCAATGTTTACCTGCGGCAGGAACTGGGACTGTTCGCGTGCATCCGCCCCTGCAAGTACTACCCCGGCGTGCGGAGCTACTTTAGTGAGTTGGACATCGATCTTGTGATTGTCCGTGAGAACACGGAAGACCTGTACGCCGGCGTGGAGTTCGAAGCGGGCAAGCCCGAGACGCAGCAGTTGATCGACTACATCAACGGCCTCCCCTCGGATCGCAAAATCAAGACGGCCGGCGACGAGACCGGCGTCTCGATCAAGCCGATCAGTATCAGCGGGACCGAGCGCATCGTCCGCTGTGCGTTTGAGTACGCCCAAAAGCATGGCCGCAAAAAGGTGACCGCCGTTCACAAGGCGAACATCATGAAGTACTCCGACGGGCTGTACCTCAAGACCGCCGAGCAGGTCTCCAAGCACTTCCCGGACATCGAGTTCGAGGAGCGGATCGTCGACAACATGTGCATGCAGTTGGTGCAAAAGCCGGAACTGTACGACGTGATTGTGCTCCCCAACCTATATGGCGATATTATCAGTGACGTGGGTGCCGGTATCGTCGGTGGTTTGGGGGTCGCCCCTGGTGCCAACATCGGTCCGGAAGGCGCGGTCTTCGAAGCAACGCACGGTTCGGCCCCCAAATACACGGGCCAGAACAAGGTGAACCCCGCCGCGTTGATCCTGTCCGCCATGCTAATGCTTCAGCACCTGGGGGAAACCGACGCCGCCCAGCGTCTGGAGAAGGCCGTGGCCGACGTGATCGAAGAAGGCAAGCACGTGACCTACGACCTGAAGCCACACCGCGACGACCCGACCGCCGTCGGCACCCAGGAAATGGCCGAAGCGATTTGTGCTAAGCTACGGGCATAGACCGAAGCTCCGTTGAACATCCACCAGCAGGACAGGCCCCAGTGCCTGTCCTGTTCCACTTCTTGGCCCAGAGTTAAGATCTAGCTGGAAAAGTTGGAAGCCTTCAAGGATCGTCTTCGACCATGGTAGCTACGCTCGCAAGAGCGTGGGAGAATCGCGAACCAACGCACCATTTCGGGAAATGCCTGTCGAACTTAAGGAATCGGAAACGCAGAGACGCGGAGGGCGCAGAGAAGGT
>JBBDIM010000072.1:4479-5536 GCA_040880405.1 Pirellulaceae bacterium
CCCCCCCCCCCCCCCGCGTCTCTGCGTTTCAAAAAAATACTTCGCGGCGATCGACACGGTCGCAACCAAGTGAATTAAACCCAGCCTCGAATTAACCAACCACTCAACGAATGCTCACCACGGAAGACTTTCGCGATTTTGTCAGCGGCCGACAACGTGGGCTATGGGCCACGTGTCTCCGCGGAATGATGCGATTGACTTCCGGCCTCTATGGCTTCGGAGTCGCGATTCGTAACTGGCAGTACAACACCGGTCGCAAGCAGGTGCATCAAGCGGGCGTGCCGGTGATCAGTGTCGGCAATCTCACGCTGGGCGGGACGGGGAAGACTCCGATGGTCGCTTGGATTGCCAAGTGGCTTCGCGCGCGAGAGATCCGCGTCACCCTCATTAGCCGGGGCTACGGCGCGGAGCGCGGTGCCCAAAACGACGAGGGAAAAGAACTGGAGCAGCGTCTGCCGGATGTGCCCCATATTCAAAACCCCGACCGAGTGGAAGCGGCCCAGGTGGCGGTCGAGGAATTGGCTGCCCAGGTGCTCTTACTGGACGACGCCTTCCAACATCGCCGAATCGGTCGTGACTTGGATATCGTTTTGATCGACGCCACCGAGCCCTTCGGCTATGGCTACCTGTTCCCCCGCGGCATGCTCCGCGAACCGCTGAAAAGTTTGGCCCGGGCCGATGTCTTGGTGCTGACCCGGGGAGATATGGTTGACCCCGAAGAGCGGGAAAAGATTTGGGAAACGCTCCGCAAACACAATGCCGAAGCGATTGCCGTCGAGATGCTGCACCAGCCTGCCATCCTCCGAGCCGCCGACGGTCAAACCGCGCCGCTGGCGGAGCTCGTCGGCAAACAGGTGTTGGCGTTTTGCGGGATCGGCAACCCGGAGGGGTTCCGGCATTCGGTTGAATCAAGCGGGATCGAGATCGCCGACTTCCGTGCGTTCAGCGATCATCACAACTACCAGCAGGCCGATATCGAGCAGCTCACCGAGTGGGCCCAAAAACACCCAACCGCGACCGCGTTAGTTTGCACCCACAAGGACCTGGTGAAGGTGGG
>JBBDIM010000073.1:0-5522 GCA_040880405.1 Pirellulaceae bacterium
ATGAACTCGTCCGCCCACAGAATCGGGCTCTTGGGAACCACGATCACGTCGGCGTCGCGGAGCCAAAGTTCGTCTGAGGGGGCAGGGCGTTTGCCGTAGAGGGCCCCTTGCAGGTCGAGCTTCGTGGCGACTAATCGCCAGTCCTCCGCCCGGCGAAAGACGACGATCTCACGCAGGTTCGCCCCCACGTTCCAGCCACCGGCCAAGGCGATACTTTGGATCGCCGTCGTTGGACCGGTCAGCTCGTACCGGCCGGGGTTGGGGACTTCTCCTACGATGTAGACGTACCGGGGTGCGCGTTCGATTAAGACCGGGGTCACCTCAATCCCTTCGACCTCGCGGGCATAGCGCTCGTCGATTTCCCGTTTCAGTTCGTCCAGCGTCATGCCTTGGGCGGGGATATTCCCGATCGCCGGCAATTGCACGGTCCCTTCCGGGGTGACCTTACTGCGGCGGGCCTGGCCACCGAACCCGGCCCGGCTGTCGACCGTCGCACGCAGGTCTTCCAGCTTGGTGTTCACTTGCAGCGGTGTGACAGTAATCGCCGGTACGCGGTAGTAACGAGCGTACCGTTCTTCCAGGGCTTGTCGCAGTTCATCGACCGTGCGTCGAGCCGCTTGAATTTGACCCAGCAGCAGCACGGTGATCGAACCATCGGGCTGGATCACAAGGTCCCGGTTCAAATTTACGTCAGTGAGCGACTCGACTCGGATCTGGTCTCCCACGTTCAATTGGTACGCGTGACTGGTTTCGTTGCGTGTTAGGCGGAAGACGAACTCGATCTCGTCATCGACTCGGAGGCGGTACTCCGGCACATGGCTTTGCCGATGCGGCCCGACATACTCGCCCTGAGCGAAGATCTGCCACGGAATCGGCCGCCGCGCGTCCCACTGCAGCTCTCCCTTGTGCCGTGGGTCGGCTGAATCGACGCCCACCAGCACGTCCTGTTGGGGCGGACAATATCCGGGATAGCCATGTCCCTGTTCCGCATACGGCATTTGGGCCACGGTGGTCCTCGCCGCGAGCAGCGGTATCGACAATAGCAGCAGAATAATCAAACGCGACATTGCTGGAATCCTTCCCGATTATCGCCGACTAGCGGCACGTGATCCGCCCCGCGCGGTCGATTCCGCCGGGCGACTGGTAGCTTGCGACGGTTGTCTCAAGGTAGGCCGACCTTCGTCGGTAAACTCCTCTGGTGTGGTCCAGCGAACGACTTGGTTGCCGCCACGAGCTTGCGGAGCGGCCGCTTCTTGACGTGCGAGTTGGGCCAGGTCAGGCTCACCCAAAAGCTCATGAACGCGCGCCAGGTTGTTCCAGCTCTCGGCGTAGGGGCGTGACCGAAGCCCCTGAAGCAGGGCCTGTTTGGCGTCTTCATACTGCCCATAACGCGCCAGCAGCACCCCCAACTCGTTGGCGGTTTCAGCGTGGGTGGGATCGATGGAGAGGGCCGTTTGGTATAACGCGATCGACCGCGGCCCAATCAACGACCGGTTCCCAGATTCGCCGCCATGCATGAATTCCTGCAGTTTCGCCAAACCGAACAAGGCCTGAGACGCCTCCGGGACACCACCCGCCGCGAAGCGAAGTTTTTCCTGCGCGTAACCGAAGTAGGCCTGCACCGCGGCCAGTGGCGTCACCTCTTTCAGGTCTTCTTCCTTCAAGGCGGGCGTACGGTGCGAGCGGATGATCATCGGCAGGTCAAGATCCGCTTCCAGTTTTGCCCCTTCCGGGATGAAGGCACTCGCCTCGTCCAGGGCCACCAAGCCGCTAGAAAGGGCCGCGCTATGTTCCCGCGTCGACTGCTGGGTATCCAAGGTCTGGGTAATGAGCCGCATCGCCTGAATGAATTCCGCGCGGGCAGAATAGTAGGCCCCGCGATGAGCCAACGACATCCCATTTTCAAACAGTCCCCGCGCTCGCATCCGGACGGCGTCCATCGTACGGTTGTCGGCCGCAGTCGGCGGGAGCGACACTTGTCGCAGGGGAATCGTCGTTGTGAGGACAGGGGGAGAAGCTTTTTGTGGGACAAACAGGGGTCCACCGGCAGGCCGCGACTCGCTTTCCGCTGGCTGTGTTATCGTAGCCGCAGGCTGTGTTTTCCTAGCCGCAGGCGGGGCCTCCGTCGAAGTGATCTGTTGAGTCGCCGCTAGTTTTGGGGCAGGGGCCGCAATCTGTGTATCGTTGGCGGGCCGCTTAATCGGTGTGGAGTCCCCCGAAGGACGATTCGCGACGCGGCTAGGATTCGGAGGAACCGGTGCTGCGGGATTCGATGGTTGAGAATTAGAAAACTGAGCTTTGGCTCGGCGACTCTCGCCCAACAGCAAAACCGGCGGTGTCCGTTCCATTCGCGGCATGTCTTTGCGTTCCGCCGGTGGGGTCGGGCTTTGCGTAAGCTCAACCGACATTGGGCTACTGGACATCGGAATTTTGCGGGCGGATTCTTCACGACTCAGATTCACTCGATCCGACCCGCTACGTGGGCCGATCAGCAAGACTTGCCCTTCGTCCGGAGCAGTGGACGCTGCTTTCCCTTGGGGCCGGGCTGGCGACAAGGTTAGCTTCGGCGTGGGGGACGATGGTATGGAAGAGGCTGATTTGGGTGCTTGGAGCGATAGCGCGGATTCCGCGAGGGGAATGGTGTGGAGCGGCTCGGAATCGTCCGAGACATCTTGCGGACGAGCGGTCTCCTGGACGAAGGGATTTTCCATTTCCGCGACCGGACCCTCCCCGATCATCACCTGCTCCTGATGGTACGCGACCGGCCGCGCGTCCGGCGGGGCGATGAATCGACCGGGACCTTCCGCCTCCTGACCACAACCCGCCGACAACACCAAGGCCAGACTTCCAGCCCAGAGGGGTAGCGTTGCGGGATGAAGAAACGATCGTTTCATGCGTGGTACTTCCAAGTTGCCGGAGCGTCGAAGGTCTCCCGAGTAGGTGTGGTCGAGTCGGGAATCTGTTCTTCAGGATCGTCCAGCGGGGGCTCTCGCATTCATGCCAATGCGTGCATCCGGCTTAGCTGGCAGGAGTGCTATCATCGTATAGTCGGCATGGCCGATACGTTGCTTTTGGCCGCTACAACCGGTGGTTCCCCCCTTGTTCGGAGCAATCGTTACCACGCAGTCACGTTTCCGACCGATGATGCCGATTTTGACGGCCTCAATCGGTTACGGCTAACTTTGGGATCAGGCGAGCCTATTTTCGATTCGTAAGCTAATCTTGAGCAATCGGCGAGATTGGATGCTTTCACGAAGGCGAAATGGTGGATGTACCTTTGACATCAATAGACGCGCACGAGGCTCTCGGGAACCGAGTATTGGTTGTCGATGACGATCGACTGACGCTCGCCTTGCTGGAGGACGTCCTGACCAGCGAAGGTTTTCAGGTGACAGCGGTCGCGAGTTGCCTGGAGGCTTTGCAGGTTCTGGACGATTCAACCCCACGCTTCAATTTTCTGATCACCGACTGGGAACTACGAGACGGACGCGGTGTTGAATTGATTCAATATATTCGCGAGTCGTATATCGGCGGTTACGTCTACACGCTGGTGATCACCGCGCACGAAAACCGTGGTTACAACACCAAGGCACTGGACGCGGGGGCGGACGACTTTATTCCCAAGCCAATCGATCGAGATGAACTTGTCTCGCGGCTTCGATCAGGTGAGCGAATCCTCAAGCTTGAATCCCGCCTCACCAACCTGGCCAATTTTGATTCGGTAACCCAGTTGCCGACTCGGCGAATGTTCGAGGCCCTCGCCGCCAAGGAATGGAGCCGGACTCGGCGGTGTCGGTTGCCACTTTCGTGTGTGGTGTTCGATCTCGATTTCTTCAAACGAGTCAACGATACCTACGGTCACCGCGCGGGGGATCAGGTCCTGCGGAAGATCGCCGAGTTGTTTCGCGATTCCAGCCGACAGTCGGACCTTCTTTGCCGCCAAGGTGGTGAGGAATTTTGTATCTTGCTGCCCGAAACAACTCTGGAGCAAGCCTCTAGTTGGGCGGAACGCCTGCGAGCGAAATTCGCCGCGGAGATCTTCGAGCTCGATTCGGTCGTCCTGAACGTCACCGCCAGCTTTGGTGTGGCCGAGATTTTGGCCGACATGGAGGAACTGCCGGAACTCATCGAGGTGGCCGACCAATGTCTCCTGCAAGCCAAGTCGTCCGGACGAAATCGGACCATCAGTTGCCATCACCTCCAGAATGAATCGACCAAGGCCGGCAGCGGTGGAATTGGCGATGTATTTGAGGGAGCCACCGCGCGGGATGGGATGACCGCCGTGATCAGCCGCCTGAAACCGGAATCGACGGTCGTCGATGTCAGCTATTTCTTCCTCCAGTTTCGCATTTCGTCCGCCCCGGTCATCGACGAGGAAGGCCGGCTGATCGGCATTGTTTCCGAGAAGGACCTGATGTCGGCGGCTAAACAACAAAATCCACAACTGATCCGCATCCGAGACATCATGCGGAACAATGTCGTCACGTACGACGCCGAAACGCCGCTCCAAGTGATTTGGGAATTTCTGGCTCGGGTCTCGATCCGTGGCGTCGTCATTGTGGATCACGGTAGTCCGGTCGGGTACATCGGTCGCCAAAGCATCTTGCGGTGGTTGGCTAACTCGGTCTGGGCGCGAAGCGAGGTGAATACCGACGTGGCCCACGGTCGGCTTGAGCGAATCCAGACCATCGCCCATGTTTCGCAGATGCTGGAAGAGGAAGCGGGGCATATCGGCCAAGTGATCCAAGACCTGCCCCCCTTCGAGCAGCAGGCCCTCGTGGTCGGCACCGTCTCTCGGATGCAGGAACTAATCAACGACCTGCTCTCCTCCAGTGGCGGGCTGACTCTCTCCTGCCATCAGGGTCGCGAAAGAACGAAAAGTGAGTGCGGCGAAACCCAGCAACGGCTCCACGGACTGCTGGGCAACATGCTAACCAGCGGCCCGCACTAATGTGGGGGGGCAGCAAGCACTCCCCCTTCGCCGCTTAGCAAGAGTTTTTTTAGCCACGGATCGGCACAGATGAACACGGATCGCAAGCGAGTAGAACGGCGAAACGTGGGCAATCCTATCCGCGATTATCTGCGCCGGTCGGCGGCTCTATTTCTTAGCCACAGAGGTCACAGAGAGCACAGAGAGACAATATTGAGGCTGGGATTTATTGTGTTGGTCACCCCTGATATCGTTCCACCCGAAGCGTTTCTAATTCTTCAGATGCAGAGGAACAACTTCCCGCTGCCCCGTCCCTCTGATCCGCGAGAATCCGTGCCCATCCGCGGCTAGAATACTTTGCGTGACTTGGGCCGGTAACGTCGCTAGTAAAGGCGCGCGTTCCATCCGCTTCACTCGGTGACCTCTGTGTGCTCCGTGGCTAACCTCTTTTTTCGTACCCGGACGTTTAAGCCAGGAGCCGCACACGATATCGCCACTGGATCGTCTTGGGGAATGGGGCTTCATCGACCGAGGCGTTGATCTCAAACCCCGCCGCGTCGCTGGGAGTCTCCGGCGTGGGGAACTCCGGCAG
>JBBDIM010000074.1:0-5507 GCA_040880405.1 Pirellulaceae bacterium
CACGACGAGCATCAGCGCGAAGCTAATGGAGACGCGTTGAATTTGATTCCACATCGATGATCGGCCAACGAAAAGGGGTTATTCGGTTACTGGTATTCCTGGATCACATCGTGCCAGGCTTTTTTCGCTTTCAAGATCAACTCAATCGTTTCGCGGACCGCGCCTCGACCGCCCGCCGCGGTGGTGACATAGTCCGCACCTTCTTGGACCTCACCCGCCGCGTCTCCCACGGCGACACCCAGCCCCACTGCCTTGATCACCGGCAAGTCCGGCAGATCGTCTCCGATGTAGGCGACCTGCTCCGGCGAAAGCTTCAGTTGCCGCATCACCTCTTCCACGACCGGTAGCTTTACCGCGACACCTTGCCGCACGATCTCGATCCCCAGCTCCACACTCCGCAGCCGGACCACCTGCGAGTTCCGCCCGGTGATTAAACCGCAGCGATACCCCGCTTTGCGCCACAGCTTAATGCCCAGCCCATCGCGGATGTTGAACTGCTTGGACTCGATCCCTTCGTTGCTGAAGCTCACCCCGCCGTCGGTCAGCACGCCATCGACATCGGTGAGTAGTAGCTCGATCGGTCGGCAGCGATCCTCAAGTTTGTTTTTTTGCATTATCCCTGCTCACCCCCTGGGAAATGGACAATCATCCCCGCCGCCGATGGCTCGTCCGGCAAGTCGGTTCCACCCAGTTCCGTTGCACTGTCGAACTGCCCGACCAGATCGGTTACGTCAATCATCCCCAATGGTTCACCGCCGCGGCTCAAGACCGGTAATTCACTAATCTTAGCCGAAGCCAACCGCCGCACCGCCTCACCTACCCGTGTGCCCGCTTCAGTACACTTCGGGTTTCGCGTCATCACTTCACAGATCGGCCGCTGGAAATCGAGCACCCCCTCGGCCGATTCAAACAGCCGCGCCAGGTCGCTATCGGTGAAGATTCCGGACAGCTTGCCACCGGCATCGGTCAGCATGATCGCGCCGCTCCGGCGGCCTGGTTGTTTCGATCCGCGGAAAATCTCGCGAATCGAGAGCTTTTCAGAAGAGACGCGGCATTGCTCCAGAGGCCGCATCACCTCTTCCACGAGTGCCAAGCGGCGTCCCAAACTTCCGCCGGGGTGATAGCGGGCGAAGTCTTCCGGCTGGAACCCGCGGGCCTGACTACAGGTAAGGGCCAACGCGTCTCCCAGGGCCATCATGGCTGTCGTGCTGGCGGTCGGGGCCAGGTTGTGTGGGCAGGCTTCCGTGATGCTGCCAAGCTCCAACACCACCTCGCAGGCCCGGCCGAGCGTGCTCTGGCTGTGGGCGGTGATGCCTACAATTGTCGCTCCGAGGCCGAGGACCAACGGGAGCAGGCGGACAATCTCTTCCGTCTCGCCACTTTGCGAGAGGACGAGGACCACGTCGTGCTCGTCGACTCGGCCCAGGTCGCCATGGATCGCCTCGGCCGGGTGCAAAAAGTGACTGGGTGTTCCGGTGGAGGCGAACGTCGCGGCCAGCTTGGCTCCGACCAGCCCCGCCTTGCCCATCCCGGTGACGATCACGTCCCCCCGACAGGCCAAAATCCGATCGACCGCCGCGAGACACGAAGGCCCCAGCTTTGCGGCCACAGCGTTCAGGGTGGTCGCCTCCTGAACGATTACCTCTTGCGCCAAACGCAACCATTGATCGCGCGAAATGGCGGCAGGTTTGGCGGCGGGCAGATTGATGCGACGAAGCGCGGACAAATTCATGACACAGGTCATCCTTGACGGAGTCACGCAAACAAGTTTAGGGTCCCACCATAAAATCCGAGCCGAGAAGCGGGGGCCGCCAGATTCTACGGAGTTTCCCCAAATGACTCAACAGAAACTCAAATTCGGGAACGATTTGGGCTTGGCTTTCGTCTCAATATGAGAACAATGTCTCAGTCCGAACCTCCCCCGCCCACTCCGCGACCCGCCCGCTGTCAACTTCGAGCCAACTAAGTTTCCACGAAAACCGGGTGCTAGCAAGCGATTACAACGATTTTTTCGATAAACCGCCAATTTTTACCGGAACTGGTTCGGTTTTTGCTTTGTTAAATCAGTGGACGAGAAGAGGCGCGCAATTTTTGGATATCCTGGTCGACTTGTTTCGGGGTGTTCCTTACGTCGACTTAGCCCTCCCATGAAGGGGAACACAGATGGTAGATCTATCCCGTTTGGGGCCATTCGCCCTGGAGAACCGCCTGGGGAAAACCCAGTCGAGCCACGTGTATCAAGGTTTTCACCTGAAACAACGGCGGCAGGCGGCTATCCATATCCTCTCTCGTCATTACGTGGAAAACCCGCGGATGCGGCGTCGCCTGGAGCGGCGAAGCGTCGAGCTGCAGGCCCTGACCCATCCCAACATCGTCCGCTGCCACGGCGCGGGCATCGATCAAGGGATCGCGTTTTTGGCCCTCGACTATGTCGATGGGGTCAGCCTCGAACAATATCTCGTGAAGCACTCCCACCTCCCTTGGGAGGCGGTCGTCCAGTTGGGTTTACAACTCGCCTCGGCCTGTTCCGCCGCGCATGAAAAGGGGATCCAGCACCTGCTAATCAGCCCCAGTCACGTGCTGCTCACCGGCAAGGGTTTAGAGGACTCCCGTGAAGAGGTCCGCGTGCTACTGACCAACTTCTGGGTCGAGCCCCGCTGGCGACGCTCGTCGTTATCCGCAATTCCGAAGTTCAAACGGGGTTATCTCTCTCCGGAACAAGTGAACGAGCCCGACACGGTCGGCCCGCAAAGCGATATCTTCTCGCTCGGCTGCGTCCTGTATGAAGCGGTCACCGGCAAATCGCCATTCGATCCGCTGGCCGACGGACAGCAGCGTTGGGCCCCGCCGGAGCGTCCCGCCTCGCTCGAACTGGAATGCCCTGTGTGGCTCGACCGGGTGATCATGCGTATGATCGAGATCGACCCCGCCTTGCGTCCTCCGACCATGGAGTCGGTCGCCTCCGGACTGCGTGAATCGCAGGATGCGGTGGCCCGCGGCATGAGCGCATTGGAACACGCTTTGGTCGGCAACAACGGTCGCGAAAGCATCATCGATATCGGGGTCACGCGAACCGACGCCCAAAAGCTGCTCTCTCGCCCCAAGCGTCAGCCCCGCGGGCCGTTTTACGAACACCCGCTGTTTCTGGTGTTTTGCCTGCTGTTGGTCATGGCGGCGGTTGGTTGGGTCCTGCGGCCGATGAACGACAAGCAACTGTTCGCCAAGGCGGAAGTGTTGATGCACACGAACGACTCTTCCCAATGGCACACCGCGGAGACGCAATACTTGCGGCCGCTGTTGGAACGGTATCCGGATAGCCCCTACGTCGACGAGGCGAGGACGTTTCTTGATGGCATCGAGATCGAACGCGCCGAGAACCGGCTTAGTCATACCCTTCGCTGGAAACGGGACTACCGCAGCGATGCCGAGCGGATGCTGGCCGAGGCCCGGAACATGCAAACGCTCAATAGCCATGTCGATGCTTGGCGAAAGTACGAGCAGATGGTCAGCGAGATGGAGGAAACCGGCGAGCAGCGCCCTTATCACTTGATCGCTCAGCAGGAACTCAAGGCCTTGGCCAAATTACAGGTTACCGGAGATTTCCAAAAGGCGACCTTGGAGGACTACACGACCAAGGCCCAGGAACTGTACGACCGAGACAACAAGGAGGAGGCCCGCGAGATCTCGCGGCGGATCGTTTCGCTGTACGCGGAACACCCCGAGGCTCGGGACTGCGTGAAAGTCGCCCGTGACATCCTCCGCGAGGAGAGTGAAAAGGACGAATATTACGACGAGATGGAACCGTCGCGGGCTGAACCGACTCGTCCCGCGGAACCCGCCCCGCCAGCCGACCAGGAACCGGAGAGCGACGTGACACCGATTGAGGTGTGATTGTCCGGATCGCGCCCGATTTAGCGAACGTACCGGCGATACGACCCGACCACCCTACCCACCGGCATGAATTTCGCCGGTGGGTTTTTTATTGCCCCCTTACCCGCGATCGCCGCACAATCGCGAACTACATTTCTCTTGCCCCTCTTGTTCCGGCGGTTCCCCTAGGAAGTCACCGCGTCGATGATCCGCGTAATCGAAATCAACGAAATTCCGCTGCTCTCGCACATCCGCGAGAACTGGGAACGACTGTGGCAAGAGACCCCCAGCAGCGGCTTCTTTCAAACCTTGCCCTGGCTCGAAACCTACTGGAAACACTTCTCCGAGGGCAAGCGGCTTCGCGTGCTGTTGATTGTCGATGGTGAGACGATGATCGGGATCGTGCCGTTGGTGGTCACTTCGGAAAAAACCAAGCTGGGGACCGTCCACGTGCTGACCTATCCGCTGGCCGACTGGGGTAATCAGTATGGCCCATTGGGTCGCAACCAAGGTCGTGTGCTGGAGATCGCCGCGACGCACATTCGCAACACCCCGCGCGACTGGGAGCTGTTCGATCTCCGCTGGATCGGCCCGCACGACCAAGCCGAAGCGATCACCCAAGCTGCCCTGGAAAGGGCCGGCCTGCCCAACCATTCCGGCACCTGGAGCGAAACCACCACGCTCCAGATGGAAGGGACCTGGGAGGACTACCTCCGCAGCCGCAGTCCCAAGATGCGGGCGGAGCTCCGCCGCATCCTTCGCAAAGTCCCGGTCGACGACGCGCTCCGGTTCGTCCGCTACCGTCCCGCCGGCGATGTCCGCCCAAGCGAAGTGAGTGAGTCCGATCCGCGGTGGAAACTGTTCGAGGACGCGGTGCAAATCGCCAGCCAAAGTTGGCAACACGATTCCACCACCGGTACCACGCTCTGCCACGAGGATGTCCGCCCATTTCTCGCAGAGGCCCACGCCGAAGCGGCCCGGCTCGGCATGCTCGACTTGTGCCTCTTGTACCATCAAGGCCAACCGGCCGCCTTCTGTTACAACTACCACGACACCCGCGGCAACCTGTTCGGCCTCCGCCGCGGCAACACCCAAGAGGCCCGGCGGCGTGGGCTGGGCAGCACCCTGATGACGCTCATGCTGCACGACAGCTTCCAGCGGCAAGACAAATCGCTCGACCTGGGGCTCGGAGCGCTGCAAAGCAAACGCCGCTGGATGACCGACATCACGCGGATCGGCCGCTGCACCCACTACCCGGCCCACAACCCCAGGGTGCAACTGCTGCGGCTCAAACATTGGTGGAATGCCCACCACGGGCCTCAATCCAGCAAGGCCGAGATCACCAAGGTCACTACGGATTAAAGCCCATAGCGCCACGCCAATCGGTGCCCGCGCACGTCTTACGTAGCCACGGTCGCGTAGACCGTGGGGCCACGCGAGTTGCGTTCACCCCCAAGGCCACCCGGGTTAGCACTTCTCCCACGCTTTGGGCAAGCGTGGCTACGACACGTCTTACGTAGCCACGGTCGCGTAGACCGTGGGGGCCACGCGAGTTGCGTTCACCCCCAAGGCCACCCGGGTTAGATCGGGATAGGGAGGAGCCTTGCGGCTCCTTCCCTCCCACACCACCGGGCATA
>JBBDIM010000075.1:0-3199 GCA_040880405.1 Pirellulaceae bacterium
TGATGAAGCAAAATATTGGCGATCTCCTGGACCGTCGCATCGGTTTGATCGACGCGGTTGATCACCTGAAACTCATAGCGATGTGCCTGGGCGGTCTCTTCCGAGGCGACACTCAAACGGCGCTGGATCGCCTCTTCGGTTTCGGTCCCTCGGGCCCTGAGCCGACGTTCCAGTTCCTCCGCCGAGTCGGGGCTGAGAAAAATGGTGATGGCGTCGGGGTAACGCTCCACCACTTTCATCGCCCCTTCCACATCGATTTCCAGCAGAACACCGATCCCGCCGTTTAAGCGGCGATCGACCTCCTCCTGCAGGGTTCCGTACCAATGACCGGTTCGGAACACCTCAACATATTCTAAAAACTCGCCGTCGTCGATCTTTCGGTGAAACTCTTCCGGCGTCAAAAAGTGGTAGTGGGCTCCCGGTTTTTCACCTGCGCGGGGCTTCCGTGTGGTGGCCGAGACACTCAGTTGCAGGTTCAGGTCTCCCCGAGCCAACAGCTCGCGCACAATGGTTGTCTTGCCGGAACCGGACGGCCCCGACAAAATCACCAATCTACCCTTGCCCGTTTCCCGCATTCGCGTTCCTGAATGACTACCCGCCGCAATCCGGTGTGGCCCACCTGCGTGAAGCGACGGTGACCGAACATCGGCTACTCAATATTTTGAATCTGTTCTCGAATTCGCTCGATCGCGGTTTTCATCTCGACGACGTACTTGGCGATCTCGGCATCGTTCGCCTTCGAGCCGATTGTGTTGGTCTCGCGAAACATTTCCTGCGTCAAAAAGTCGAGCTTCCGCCCGCTCGAAGGGTCGGCCAGGAACGTCGCGAACTGCTTCAGGTGGCTGGTCAGGCGGACGATCTCTTCCGAGATATCGATCCGATCGGCGAAAATCGCGACCTCTTTAATCAACGTCTGGTCGTCCGCCGAAACCTGAAATTCCTCCAGCACCTTGTTGATTCGGTCGGTTGTCCGCGCGCGGTAATTCGAAACCACCAGCGGCGATCGCTCGGCAACCTGCTCAAGCCAGGTGGCGATGATTTGGCAGTTCTCGCGGAGGTCGACCGCGGTCGACTCCCCTTCCCGCTTCCGCATCGTGTCCAGTTTTTCAAGGGCTTCGGTCAGCGCCGCCTGGGTCACTTCCCACGCGACGCTATCCCCTTCGTCCATCCGCTCGACTTCCCGCACCACACCAGGTAGCGAGAGGAGCGAATCGATGTGAGGCGTTTCATGCAGACCCATCTTCGCTCCTGCTTCGCGTAACTGCCGCAGATATCCCTCCAACACCTGCTCGTCAATCTTGTAGGCGTCGGCGTCCGCTTCACGGCGGACACGCAGGTTGATCGAGACGGTCCCTCGCGTCACAAACTTCCGCGCCAACGCTTCGATTCGCGAATCCCAGCCAGGAAAATGGTCGCTCCCCCGGATCGAGAGCTTGAAATACCGATTGTTGATCGAACGGATTTCCACCGAGACGGAGATCCCCCGCTCGCTCCGCTGGGCGTCCCCATAACCGGTCATACTCAAAAGCATCGGCAATCTTTCAGACGCGGAAGGGACTTTATCCCCATGGATAATCAAAAGGGGATTGGATGCGGGTCGGTGGTTGCGACGAGTGCTTTGTTACGTCTTGATTTCCGGGTGGCAATGGCGGATTGTCCGGTGCGGGTGAATCGCTAGGCGATCCTCCAACCTGAAAAAAAGCTGCCAGGGACTACTCGGGCGTCTCTTCCGTGCTCGCCGCAGGGACGTCTTCCGTGGTCGACTCAGTCGCGCCACCCTCAGTTTCAGCAGGGGCCGCTGTATCGGCATCAAGTTGCAAGTCGGTCTCGGCGTCCGGGGGGGCACCCATACCAGGCTGCTGCCCGTCGGCGGCCGGGATCTCGCCATCCAGACTATTCATCCCGGAAGGGAGATTCCCCCGGGCGTCGCCGGGTGCGCCTTCTAGTTTTGATGTCCCGGAATCCTGGAGGACCAGGACCGCAAGAATGCAGAGCAAAATCCAGAAACTGGCGACTACCACCGTGATCCGGGTAAAAACATCGCCCGCTTTAGCACCAAACGCGCTTTGACCGCCGGCTCCGCCCAAGGCACCGGTCAAACCACCCCCTCGGCCCCGTTGCACCAAGACCACCAGGATCAAAAAGACCGCGGTGAAGCCCATCAACGGGCCGATCACGAATTGTTTCCAATCCGCCAGTAGTATGAGGTCGTTCATGGTATTGACCGGTCTTTCCGTAGACGACTGCTGAAAGGGGTTTTTGTGTTGAACAATGTCCGCCGAGGTACACCGTGTGCCAAGGCATACCGCCCGCCGAGGGCAAACCACTTAGGCGGGATGAATGATGCCCAAAAATCCGTCCGCTTTGAGCGAAGCACCACCCACCAAGGCACCGTCGATATTCGCTTGCGAGAGCAGCTGCTTGGCGTTATCCGCCTTCACACTCCCGCCATATTGAATCCGGGTCGCCTCGGCCACGGCCGAGCCAAACCGCTGACTGATAACATTCCGCAACGCGGCGTGAACCTCTTCGGCCTGCTCGGGAGTCGCCACCTTGCCGGTGCCGATGGCCCAAACTGGTTCGTAAGCGATAACCACCGAAGCCATTTGGGCCTCGGTGACACCTGCCAAGCTGCCATAAAACTGTTCGGCCACGACATCCGCCGTCTTGCCTGACTCTCGTTCTTCCAGCAGTTCGCCGACGCAAACGATGGGGGAAAGCCCGGCCGCGAGTGCCGCGTGGACTTTTTTGCAGACGTCGGAGCTCGATTCGCCGAAGATATGCCGCCGCTCGCTATGTCCGAGGATCACGTACTCGCAGCCGACATCCTTGAGCATCGAGGTCGAAACCTCGCCAGTGAATGCCCCGGAGGCCTCGTGATGGACGTTTTGGGCACCCAATTTGACGCCGGAGCCTTTAATTGCCGCGCCGACCGCTTCCAAATAGACGCTCGGGACGCAGACCGCCACTTCGACATCGGTACTGGAACCAAGCCCTTCCGCGATCGCTTGGGCCAAGGCGACCCCCTCGGCTCGGGTCGAGTTCATCTTCCAATTTCCGGCGATAAATGGCTTTCTCACGCAGCTCTCCCAACAGTCTGGCGGGCGGACCGTGCTATAGCGGCCAGCATTTCAATGGAATGAAACCCTTGAATATACCAGAGTTGCTATCACCTCGTCGAGGTCACAATGAATCCCCC
>JBBDIM010000075.1:3299-17484 GCA_040880405.1 Pirellulaceae bacterium
ACCCTTGAATATACCAGAGTTGCTATCACCTCGTCGAGGTCACAATGAATCCCCCTGAAATAGAAAAAGAAAGTGAACGTAGCCACGCTTGCCAAAAGCGTAGAAGAAGTGCTAATCCGCTTCGCCACTAGGGCAAAACCAACCCGCAGGGCCCCCACGCTCTACGCGAGCGTGGCTACGAGAAAATCTGACGTAGCCACGCTTGCAAAAAGCGTGGGGGAAGTGCTCACCCGCTTCGCCTCAGGGGCCAACTCAACCCACACTTCTCCCACGGTCTTTGCGACCGCAGCTACAGAAAAATCGCCAAACTTGGGGGGGGCGCCGTAGATCAGCCATCAATCGGCTCGGTCTTTTGGCACGATCCGAGTACCTCCAACCGCATCGCCTTTTTCTCCAGGGCGGTGATCGCCCTTCGGACCTTGAGATCCTTGGCGTGCCCCTCCATTTCTACAAAGAAGAGGTACTCCGAATCGGCCCCGGCGACCGGAAATGACTCAATCCAGGTCAGGTTCAGCCGATTCCGCTTGAAAATCCCCATCGCATCGGCCAGCGAGCCTGGCTGGTGCTCCAGTTGGAACAGCAGCGAAGTCTTGTCGTTTCCCGTCCGCGGACCGATTTCCCGCGAGATTACCGCGAACCGCGTGATATTCCGCGGATTGTCCTCGATATTGGCGACCACAGCATCCAAACCATAATTGATTCCCGCCGCCTTGCTGGCAATCGCGGCGGCCCCCTCCTTTTGGGAGGCAAGCTGGGCGGCGGCGGTGGTGCTGGTCATTTCTATGGTTTTGGCGGCCGGTAGATGCTTCGCCAGCCAGTTGCGACACTGGGAGATCGCCTGCGGTTTGCTGTAGACCTCGGTAATCTGGTCACGAGGGCATTTGGCCAGCAATTGATGGTGGATATGCAGTCGGACCTCCGCACAAATCCGCGTCGGCATCCGGGCGAACATCTCCAACGTATCGACCACCCGGCCATCGTTGGAGTTTTCCACCGGCACGAGTCCATAGGTGGCGTGCCCTCGATTGACCTCCTCGAACACCGCGGCGATCGTCGCGACCGGGGCATAATCGACCGTCGATCCAAACCGCTCGACCACCGCCTGATGGCTGTAGCTAAACTCCGGGCCCAAAAACGCAACCCGAGGCTGGCGCTGCAAGGCCCGGCAGCCGCTTACGACCTCGCGGAACACCGCTCGCACCGCCGCGTCGGCCAGCGGGCCTTTGTTCTTGCCGACGATTCGCTTGATCAGCGACTCTTCCTCATTCAGCACCTGCCCCAACTCGGCAGAACCGACCACTGCGGCCAACTCTTTGGCGGTGGCGGCCCGTTCGGTCAGCGCTGCGAACATCTCCTGATCGAATTTTGCGATCCGCTTGCGGAGCTCGGTAGCGGTGGGCTGCTTGGGGGAAGTTTTAGCCATGGTGGTTTCGGTTCTAGGGGATAGGCAAAGTTTGATAGACGATTCGGCGCTTGGTGTCTTATGATAATCGTGAAAACGATTGGTTCGGAGGTGGCTGACACCCTAACGAAGCCGGGGCACGCGTAAAGGGGAACCGGCTCCCACCACGTTTCCCACTGCCAAATTGACAGGAGAGGCGTGCTTATTTTTAGGGCGGGCTCAAAATAACACTAAGTAACTCACTATAAACCATTACTGCAACATAAGTTATGAAATTAGCGCCGCACTCCGAGCCTGTTTGGCACACTGGTTGCTTTATTGGGTATCCACGTCCGCTTTGGCAACTAACGTGAGTGCTTGGCGGTTTTGGTAAACACAAACGAAGTCGTAATTTAAGCATACCGCCCCGCTCGTAAGGCGGCCCGTGTTTTTAGGGAGAACGAATTATCATGGCACAAGGTGAAGTGATCATTGGGATCGATTTGGGGACCACCAACTCGGTTGTGGCCATCATGGAAGGTTCGGAAGCCAAGGTGATTCCGAATCCTGAAGGGAGCCGACTGACTCCTAGCGTGGTGGCCTTCACCGATAAGGGGGATACCCTGGTCGGCGAACCGGCCCGTCGCCAAGCGGTGACCAACCCCACGAAAACCATCTACTCCATCAAGCGATTCATGGGTCGCCGGCACAACGAAGTGAGTGCCGAAGAGCGGATGGTCCCCTACTCGGTGATTGGTGATGCCGATCAGTACGTTAAAGTCGACGTCGGCGGCCAGCAGCACACCCCGCAGGAAATTTCCGCCAAGATTCTGCAAAAACTGAAAGCGGCCGCGGAATCGTACCTGGGGCACAAGGTCAGCAAGGCGGTGATCACCGTTCCCGCGTACTTTAACGATGCCCAGCGACAAGCGACCAAGGACGCCGGCCAAATCGCCGGACTGGAAGTCGCGCGGATCATCAACGAGCCGACCGCCGCCGCCTTGGCCTATGGCATCGGCAAAGGGAAGAACGAAAAAATCGCGGTCTTCGACTTGGGTGGTGGTACGTTCGATATCTCGATCCTGGAGGTTTCGCCGCCGGAAGAGGGTGAAGAAAGTGGCCGCACCGTGCTGGAAGTTATCAGCACCAGCGGTGATACCCGCCTGGGCGGCGACGACTTCGACGACAAGCTGATCAACTTCGTTGCCGACGAGTTCAAGCGAGACCATGGCATCGACCTGCGGAAGGATCAAATGGCCCTTCAGCGCTTGCAGGAAGCGTGCGAAAAGGCGAAGAAGGAACTCAGTTCGCAGGCCCAGACCGACATCAACCTGCCGTTCATCACGGCCGATGCCTCCGGTCCAAAACATTTGCAGTTGACCATTACGCGCTCGAAGTTCGAGGAGCTGATTGACGACCTGATCGACCGTTGCCGCATTCCGGTGGAAAAGGCGATGGCCGACGCTGGCCTCAAGGCGAGCGAAATCGACGAGGTGGTCTTGGTCGGTGGTTCGACGCGTGTGCCCAAGGTCCAGGAGCTGGTCAAGCGGATCTTCGAGAAGGAACCGCACAAGGGTGTGAACCCAGACGAAGTAGTCGCCGTGGGTGCCGCGATTCAAGGGAGCGTGTTGGCCGAAGGTGGCCGTAAGGATGTCCTGTTGTTGGACGTCACACCGCTTTCGCTGGGGATCGAAACCTTAGGGGGCGTCTTCACCAAACTGGTGGAACGCAACACCACGATCCCGACCGAGAAGAAGCAAACCTTCTCGACCGCGGACGACAACCAAAACGCGGTCACCGTCCGAGTATTCCAGGGTGAACGCCCCATGGCGACGGATAACCGCCTGTTGGACGAGTTCAACCTGGATGGCATTCCGCCCGCTCCGCGGGGCATGCCGCAGATCGAGGTGAAGTTTGATATCGACCAGAACGGGATCTTGAACGTCTCGGCCAAGGACCTCGGTTCCGGCAAGGAGTGTCACGTCGAGATCAAGCAGTCGTCCGGTCTCTCGAAGGAAGAGATCGAGCGGATGCGGAAAGACGCAGACGAACACGCCTCGGAGGACAAACGCAAAAAGGATTTGGCCGAGGCCCGGAACCAAGCGGAGTCGATGTGCTTCCAGCTTGAAAAGCTGATGAAGGAGAACGCGGAAAAGATCTCCGAAGGGGATAAGAAACCGCTGGAAGACGCGATTACCAAGGCGCGTGAAGCGGCCAAGGAAGAGGATGTCGACCGGATCAAGTCCGCCATCTCGGAACTGGAAGCCGCCTCGCACGCCTTCAGCAAGGCGATGTACGAGAACGCCTCCCCAACCGATGGCCCCGGCGAAGCGGGTTCACCCGACGCCGCGGGTGGTGCCTCCGAAGGAGACGACGACGCGATCGACGCCGAGTTCGAGGTCAAAAAAGACTAACCCGCTCATGCGGTCAACCAATCGTCCCATCAAGACGGCGGCCCGCCACGGCCGCCGTTTTTTAACGGCGCAGGCCGGTATCCCGCCGTGCGCCCCCTCGAAAACGAGGATAATTTTAAATCTATGCTCTGAAATTTTCGATTAGAAATTGCTTTGAAAAATGGACGCTTGCCGAAGCTTCCTTTTTTTATAGCCACAGAGCACACAGAGGTCACAGAGGGAGGAGGTGAGCCTTTTGCCCAGCGGGGAGCGGCTTGAGGCCCGTATTCGGATGGATGGGAACCTTTTGTTCAACTTGGGTGTGAGTCACAAGTTGGTGTGGACGATTGCAAGCAAACCTCTCTGTGTGCTCTGTGGCTAATCTTGTTGTGGTAGAGGCTTGAGGTTAAGGCTGGCTCGCAGGCTCGATGCCCCTCCAAGCCATCATCCAATCGACCTGACTTCACGGCAACCCGGTCTATTCCGACCGCAACCAACGGCCTTCAGGCCACGTAATAAAAGAAGAGGGGATATCTATCATGTCCACACAATTCGATAAGTTCACGCTAAAGGCCCAAGAGGCGGTGCAGCAGGCTCAGGCCATTTGCCAAGAGGCCAGCAACACCCAGTTGGTGGCGCTGCACTTGCTTGCTGCTCTGCTGAACGAGCAAGGGGGCGTGGTCCGGCCGCTGTTGGATAAAATCGGCGTCAACCGTGGTCGCCTGACGGAATTGACCACCGCAGAGCTTGATCGGCTCTCGACCATCTCCGGAGGCAGCGGCCCACGGCTATCGCCGGAACTGGATCAGGTCTTCCAAGCAGCCCAGCGGCAAGCGGGCGTGATGAAGGACGAGTTCGTTTCGACCGAGCATCTGATGCTGGCCCTCACCCAAGTCGAGAGTAAGGCCAAAGAAGTGCTGGCGATCAACGCCGTCGCAGAGAAGGACGTTCTCTCCGCGCTGCAATCGGTTCGCGGCAACGCGCGAGTCACTTCGCAAAGCCCGGAAGATACCTTCCAAGCCTTGGAGAAGTATGGCATCGACCTGGTTGAGCGAGCTAATCAAGGCAAACTCGACCCCGTGATCGGTCGCGACCAGGAGATCCGCCGCACGATCCAGGTTTTGTCCCGTCGAACCAAAAACAACCCAGTCCTGATCGGTGAGCCAGGCGTGGGCAAAACGGCGATCGCCGAAGGTCTCGCGCTGCGGATCGTCCAGGGGGATGTTCCGCAAAGCCTCAAGAACAAACGCGTCATCGCGCTCGATATGGGTGCGCTGGTGGCTGGGGCCAAGTTTCGGGGTGAGTTCGAAGAACGTCTCAAGGCGGTTCTCAAAGAGGTCGAAAGCGCCCAGGGGAATATCGTCCTGTTCATCGACGAACTACACACGATGGTCGGGGCTGGCAAGGCGGAAGGGGGCGCCGATGCGGCCAACCTGCTCAAGCCGGCGCTCGCGCGGGGTGAGCTCCGCTGCATCGGGGCGACCACCTTGGACGAGTATCGCCAATACGTGGAAAAAGACGCCGCCCTGGAACGGCGGTTTCAGCCGGTCTATGTCGGTGAGCCGACGATCGACGATACCGTGGCAATCCTGCGGGGGCTCAAACCGCGGTACGAGGCCCATCACGGAGTGAAAATCAAAGACTCCGCGTTGGTCGCCGCCGCGAAGCTGTCTGACCGGTACATCACGGATCGTTTCCTGCCGGATAAGGCGATCGACCTGGTCGACGAAGCGGCCAGTCGTTTGGCGATCGAACTGGAGAGCGTCCCCGGCGAGATCGACCAGGTGCAGCGCCGCCTGACACAGTTGCAATTGGCCGACCGGCAGTTGGCTGAAGAGACGGAGGAGACGGCCGTCGAGCGCCGCGAAGAGATCCAACAGGAAATGGACGACCTCCGGCGGCAACTGGCCGATCTCCGCGAGCAATGGGAAGCGGAAAAGATGGGGCTGGGGGATGTCGCCCAGGTCCGCGAGGAACTGGCCGCGGTGGAACACAAGTTCACCCAGCTCAGTGCATCCGTCCAGGAAAAACAGTCGGCCGGGATGCCGGTCCCGGAAGAGGATTACCAGCAACTGTTCGAACTGGATAAGAAGCGCAAGACCCTGGTCGAGCGAATCGACAGCGAAGCGGAAGCACCTCCCAAAGAGGACGCCAAGTCGGGTCGGCGGCTGCTCCGCGAACAGGTGACCGAGGACGAGATCGCCGAGGTGGTCAGCCAGTGGACCGGTATTCCAATTACCAAAATGCTGGAGACCGAACGGGCCAAACTGTTGGTCCTGGAGGAACGTCTGCACCAACGGGTGGTCGGTCAGGAGGAAGCGGTCGTCGCGGTCTCCAACGCCATCCGCCGCAGCCGCAGCGGGCTGCAGGCGACCAATCGGCCGGTCGGTTCGTTCATCTTCCTGGGCCCCACCGGGGTCGGCAAAACCGAGCTGTGCAAAGCAGTTGCCGAGGCGCTGTTCGACGACGAAAACGCGATGGTTCGGATCGACATGAGCGAGTACATGGAGCGGCACGCGGTCAGTCGGCTGATCGGGGCCCCTCCCGGATATGTCGGCTACGAAGAGGGTGGCAAGCTGACCGAAGCGGTCCGCCGCCGACCCTACAGCGTGATTTTGCTAGACGAAGTGGAGAAGGCCCACCGGGATGTGTTCAACATTCTGTTGCAGGTTTTGGACGACGGCCGCTTGACCGACAACCATGGCCACACGGTCGACTTCACTAATACTATCATCGTGATGACCAGCAACATCGGCAGCCAGGCGATCCAGCAGATCACCGCCGAAGAGGGTGGCGATGAAGAGATCCGCGAGGCGGTTGGGGCGGTGCTGCATAACCACTTCCTGCCAGAGTTCTTGAACCGGATCGACGACACGATCCTCTTCAAGCCCCTCAGCCGCGAGCAGTTGCGGTCGATCGTCGAGATCCAAATCACGGGGCTCAAAAAGCAGCTTGCCGAGATGGACCTGGATTTGGTGGTCACTACCGCCGCCAAAGATGCCTTGGCCGAAGAAGGGTTTGATCCTTCCTACGGTGCGCGGCCGCTGAAACGAGTAATCCAAAACCGGGTCCAAAACGCCTTGGCGACCGACCTTCTGAAAGGTTCCTTCAAAGAGGGAGACCGAATCGAGGTCGACTACGACGGCAGCGACTACACCTTCCGGCACGCACCCTCGGGCTCGACCGTGGAGACTGTCAGCAGCTAATTGGAAGTCACCAATTTATGGCACAAAAAAAGCCGCGTGGTCCCAAAACTTGGGTCCACGCGGCTTTGCTATTTCTTGGGTGGCGGAAACCGTGCCTTAAGAGGCCGATTCCAAGCCCCAGGCGGTGATCAGGTCTTCCGCGCCACTGGTGGTTTTGCGGAGCTTGTCCACAATCCGTCGCTTCTCGTCGGAAGAAGGGTTCTTGCCCAGCTTCGACTTCATCTTGGCGTAAACTTTCTTGCGATGACGACGACGCTTCAGTTCCTTGGCACGTTCGCTGATGACCGGCACGTTAAGTCTCCTGAGGTTATGTAAGGGCTTCTGGCAACGTCCTTCCCGAGAAGAGAAATTACCGGAGATTCGATTCTTGAGTGGCAAACCCCGGATTATAGGTATTCCCCCAAAGGAGTCAACGCGGCGCAAATTCGGATTTTTCATCGGCCCCGCTGATTGCATTACGCGATGGACCGGACGATGATAGTAGAAGATCGGGCCTAACCACTGCCTGATGCATCACTTACCACCGATTTAAGAGCCTCCCGCAGAGGATATTTCAGCATGACTCACACCCGCTTGATGGTTACCGGTTTCCTTACCCTGCTCCTACTAACGCCGTTTGCCCAGGCAGAAGATGCCGTCCTTGCGCTCAAACCGGAGGTCCAGACCGCCGAGTGGGCCAAACCTTGGTGGATGCCGCGGCACGAACAGAAGCTGGCCGAGATCAAAGCGGCCGAAAAAATCGACCTGGTGATGATCGGCGACTCGATCACCCACGGCTGGGAAAACGCCGGCAAGGCGATCTGGGAAAAACGCTACGCACCCCGCCACGCGTTGAACCTCGGCTACAGCGGCGACCGGACCGAGCAGGTGCTGTGGCGGTTTGAAAATGGCGAGCTCGACGGCTACCAAGCCAAACTAGCCGTGATCATGATCGGCACCAACAACACCGGCCACCGGCAAGACAAACCGGAAGAGACCGCCGCCGGGATCAAGGCCATCATCGACCAGCTCAAAGAAAAACAACCAGAGGCGAAAATCCTGCTCCTGGCAATCTTCCCCCGCGGCGAAAACAACCAAGACGCCCTCCGAAAAATCAACGACGAGATTAACGCCAAAATCAAAGACTTCGCCGACGGCGAAAAAGTCCACTTCCTCAGTCTGAGCAACACCTTCCTGGAAGAGGACGGAACCCTCCCCAAAAAGATCATGCCCGACCTACTCCACCCCAATACCCACGGCTACGAGCTGTGGGCTGAGGCGATGGAAGGGAAGGTTAAGGAGCTTTTGGAGGAGGGGTAAGGCCAAGTTGGTAGGGTGGGTGGAGTCTTCGGAACCCACCATCGCCAGCCAAGTTAACGGCGGCAACACGTCCCGAGTTTGCATTAATGTCGGCGAAATGTTTCCCAATCCGCGCTGGAAATTCCACCAGCGCACCTTCGGTGGGTTACGCCCTATCGGGCTTCACCCGCCCTACCGGCTATTGCTTCACCCAGTCCGGATTCTCCTGCGGCATCTTCGCCTTCATCTCCTTCTGCCAAGTGCTAAGCTTCTCTCGCAGCCGAGCAGTCACCTCCGGCTTTGAGTCGCTCAGGTTGGTTTGTTCGCCGGGGTCTTTCGCTAGGTCGAAAAGCTCGACTTCGTCGGTTTCGTAGAACTCGATTAGCTTCCAATCTCCGTCGCGGATGGAGGCACCTGGGGTCCAGGTCGAGCCGTGGTAGTGGGGGTAGTGCCAATAGAAGGTTCGTGTTTCGCTCGGCCTTTCGCCGCGAAGCCGCGATACCAGACTTTCGCCGTCGGCGTGCAGCTTAGGGGCGAGCGGCAGGCTGGCGAGCTCGAGCATGGTGGGGAAGAGATCGGAGCTGACCATCGGCGCGTCGGTGGTGCTGTTGGCCTTGGTCACGCCGGGGGCGCGGATGATTGCCGGCACACGGACGCCCCCCTCGTACAGCCAACCCTTGCCGCTACGCAGCGGCAGGTTACTGGTGGGGCCCATTCGGCGGACGGTCGAGAGGCCGCCGTTATCGGAGAAGAAAATCACCACGGTGTTCTCCTCTAGTTCCAATCGCTTGAGGGCCTCCATCATCCGTCCCACACTGTCGTCGACCGCGGCCACCATCGAGGCGTAATCGGCGTTGTCTTGCCGCAGCCGAGTGACCGCGTCCCGTTCTTTCAGCGTGGGGGTGGGGCCCTCGATCGTTGCCTCTTTCTTGGCCCGGTAATGCGCCACGCGTTTCTCGTACGGAGTAACCGGGGTATGGACGTTGTAGTACGAGAGCATCAGGAAGAACGGGTTTTCCGTGTCCCGGTTCTCCAAAAAGTCGATCGACTCGTCGGTCAGTCGCTCGGTCAGGTATTCCCCATCCATCTTGGCGGTCAGCGTGGGGTTATCCCACGGAGCATAGTACCCGCCGGGTGGCGAACCCTTATGATTGCCGCCGATGTTGACGTCAAACCCTTGCTCGGTCGGCCAAAATCCTTCATCCCCCAGGTGCCACTTACCGGCGAAGAAGGTTTGGTACTGATGCTCCTTCAAGGCCTCGGCAATCGTCACCTCCTCCAGGGCCAACTCGTCCCGGTCGTCGACATGCAAAAACCGGGGATTCATATTCGGCCGGGCCCGCATCCCGGGAATCCAGTCAGTAATATCGACGCGCACCGGATGCCGCCCGGTCATGATCGAGGCGCGCGTCGGCGAACAGACCGGACAGGCCGCATACCCCTGGGTAAATTTCATGCCGGAAGCGGCCAAGGCATCGATATGAGGCGTCTCATAAAACGTGCTGCCATAACAACCCACATCGGCCCAGCCAAGGTCATCGACCAGCAGAAAGACAAAGTTGGGCCGCTGGGGCGTATCGGCCTGGGCCGGCGAGGCCGCGAGCCAAGTGAGCGCCAGAATTGCCAGTGCCAATGATGTCAAAGGGGCAGGCCGATGCATGAGGGAACCTCAAAGTTGGAGCGTCGCGAGCGGGAAAGAGACTTGGGGTGATGCTCACAACTTAATCGACTTGGGGGAGAAATTCACCCGTTGCGGGAATTTTTTTCGTCCCTTCAACTTCTCTTGGTGTCTTTTCTGAGCCGGTTCGAGGCTACAGCAGGCAACCGTGAAAACTTCGGCGGGCCCCTTATCGTCTATTGGAATCCCCTATTTGGCATGGTATACAGTCAATTCTTCCAACTTGTCTTCTCTCCCCCCCGGTAACTCTTGCTCGTGAATTACTCATCCGAATCCCCCGACTTCTCACACCAGTTGGTAGACGTTCGCCCAAGGGAAATTAGTGGGGCAACATCATCGAACAGGTTTGCATATCAGGGCTCTTTTGGACTTTGCCTCACGCTCGAGCTACATGAAGGAAAGGAAGACTACTGCGTATTATTTGATGTCCATGATGACATCTTGGCGCTGAATCACTCGACCTTGCCTACGAAAGGACGATTTTACCAAGTAAAGAGCAAAAAGAACGGTAACTGGACTAGAGCAGCGCTCTTAAAACAGGCCTTAGGAAAAGACAAAACACCTCTTCCATCGATACTTGGAAAGTTGTATGACCATCACGTCAAATTTGGAAATCACGTGGAGAGACTAACTTTTGTCTCCAATGCGAACTTCAGTGTCAAAATGGCTGATTCAACTCCTAGCACGGATCATACCTCAATTTGCCTAAATGCAATCAAATCAGATGAGCTAAAGCAAATTTGCGACCACCTCAAACAGGAATTTAGCCTTACATCCTCCCCTGCGGGAATTGGCTGTACATTTCTCGAAACGACGCCGCTGAGTCTTGGCGATCATGTAACCCATTGTGAAGGCCGTGTTAGCGATTTTTTAGAAAAACAGGATGATGGAACAATACCTGTAGCGGCCTTTCATAGAACCCTACGGACAGAAGTCCAACGTCGCAGCAACAGAGAAGGGCGAATCTCTGATCTAGACGACTTGATCAAGTTGCGCGGACTGACGCGAAAGCAACTTCAAGACATGATTAATAGCGTCAAGCCCAAAACCGCCCAAAACGACCTGATCGACTTAATCCGCGCGCAGATAATTAAAGAGTCATTCCCGCTCCGTAAGCAGCAAGAGTTGATAGCGAACGCACGGAGTTTCCTGGGAAAGCGTGTTGACCCGACAAACCTAATTCTTTTGGATGCGATGGAGCGTGTAAGAGATGAACTCCAGCGGGCTCCTACGTCCATTTTCGATTCTGCAGATATCCTGACCCAAACAATCAGCTATTTGGAAACCAGTTCTCACCGTGAATTCGACGCGATCCGTCGACATTATCCAGACAATTTTCTTCACGGCATCTTTGTGGTAATGAGCTATGAGCACGAAATTTCGGAGACTAGTCCGCAATCTGAGGAAAAAGACCAATGACAAGGTTGCGTTTGCACGAAATCCACCTTCTGTCGGAAGTCGAAAAAACAGCGAAGAGAGTAAAGTTTCCCAGCCTCGTAACAGTAATAAAGGGGGAAAATGACCACGGAAAATCGTGCTTAATAAAGTCGCTGTACGCTGCATTTGGTGCCATACCACAAAAGGTCCATCCGAATTGGGAAAAACTAAATGTTGCATTACTCGTACATTTCGAAATTGCGGGAACGCATTTTCACATTCTCAAAGCAGGAAAGCTCTTCAGTTTATTCAATTCAGAAGAGGAGTTAATCCAGAGCTATAGCAGCGTAACCAAGGGTCTCGGACCTGCATTGAGTGAATTATTTGATTTCAACTTAAAGCTCACTAATTCATCGACTAGGCAAGCCGAACAGGCTACACCTGCGTTTCTTTTTCTTCCATTTTATTTCGATCAGGACCGTAGTTGGATTGAGAGCTGGTCTTCATTCGAGCGACTTCAACAGTTCCGAAGCTATAGAAAAGCTATTGCTGAGTACCATACTGGGCTACGTCCAAATGAATACTACGCAGCGAAAGGAAGACAGGCGGAGGCCTTTGATGATCGCGAAGAGCTCCGAAATCAGCGAGTAGTAGTTAACCGAGTCCTCGAAAAAATCGAAACGCTCATGAAAGAATCGCAGTTCGATCTAGACATCGCAAATTATGAACAAGAGGTCGCGAGGCTACTTTCACAGTGCAATGTGCTCCGCACCAAAGAAGAAGCTTTGCGAGACCAGATGGTGAGCATTGACAACAAGCGGATCTTCATCGAGCGACAGATTGAAATTACAGTACAAGCAGCCAACGAGCTCAATAAAGATTTCGTGTTCGCAGCTGAAAAGTTGGGTGACAACGTGGAATGTCCAACTTGTGGAGCGCATTATGAAAACTCATTCGCAGAACGCTTTGGGATTGCTGCCGATGAAGATCACTTTCGCGCATTGCTCGTTAAGCTAAATGAGGAACTCACACAATGCGACCTAGAGTTGGAAATAAAGAGGGAAGCCGCGTCATCTATCGCAAAATGTGTCACAGAGATTCAAGATTTATTGGCGGTCCGACAAGGCGAGATTCGATTGCAGGATGTCTTGCAGAGCGAAGGAAAGAAAGAGGTAAGGCACGTCCTGCGATCTGAAGTTGATGAACTGAATCGCGAAATCGGTGAGGCTGACGAGCGAATCCAGAAAGCCGAGGGGGAGATGCGTAAGCTAATTGCCCCTAAACGAACAAAAGAAATTAAGGAATATTACCAAGGGCGAATGTCTGTGTACTTGCGACTGCTGAACGTCACTGAATTGTCGGAATCTAGCTATGAGAATGTTCATTCTCAAATCAAAGAAAACGGCAGTGATGGCCCCCGGGCTCTCCTTGCATTTTATTTTGCAATTCTTAAGTCGATCGAAAAGTATTCAACTACTACTATTTGTCCGATTGTCATCGATTCACCGAATCAACAGGACCAAGATGTTGATAACTGGAGAAGGATTCTTGAGTTTATGAGGGATCAACGACCTCCAGAGGCTCAGATGATCTTAGGGCTGGTGGATGATTTGGGCATCGACATGGGTGGAGAAGTTGTGGAACTCACCCACTACCGCCAACTGCTTCAAAAAGATGAATATCATGACGTTGCAACGCGAGTGAGGCCATTCCTCGACAAAGTACTTTCTTGACTTCTCACCCCTTATCTAATGCGCCAAAACTACTGTTCGAACATGGATAAACTCGAAAAGCTAAATGCGTCGCGATACGTTAAATCGTCGCATACCCCCACCCCTCTACAAAATCACCGGCCCCGCGGCCCTCACCTCTTCACTCACCCCATCGCTGTACGTCTTAAAATTCTCAATAAATAGCGTCGCCAGCCGGGTGGCGATGCGGTCGTAGGCGGCTGGGTCGGTCCAGGTTTCTCGGGGGACTAGGATATCGGACGGGACGCCGGGGCAGGCGGTCACCACGTTCAGGCCGAAGACTGGGTCGGGCGTCGTGGGGGCGTCTGCTAGTTCGCCGCTGTGGATCGCGTCGATGATCGCTCGGGTCAGCGGCAGCTTGATCCGTTTTCCGCCACCGTAGCTGCCGCCGGTCCAGCCGGTGTTGACCAGCCAGACGTTGGCGTTATGCCGCAGCATTTTCTCGGCCAACAGCTCGGCGTACTTGCCGGGATGCCACACCAGAAACGGCCCGCCGAAACAGGGGCTGAAGGTCGCCTGCGGTTCGGTCACACCGACCTCGGTTCCGGCGACCTTGGCCGTGTAGCCACTGATAAAGTGATACATTGCCTGGGCTGTGGTCAATTTGCTGACCGGGGGCAAAACGCCGAAGGCATCGCAGGTTAAAAAAATCAAATCGGTCGGGTGACCGGCCCGGCAGGGGATTTTGGCATTGCCGATGAACTCGATCGGATACGCACCCCGCGTGTTTTCCGTGATGCTGGTATCGGTGAAGTCGACGTGGTGGTCCTCCTTGTCGTACACCACGTTTTCCAGGACCGCCCCAAACCTGAGGGCCTGGAAGATTTCCGGTTCGGCATCCGGGGTCAGGTCGATCGCCTTGGCGTAGCAGCCCCCTTCAATGTTCGAGATGCCATGCTCCGACCAGCAATGTTCGTCATCGCCGATTAACAGTCGTTTGGGATCGGCCGAGAGGGTCGTTTTCCCGGTTCCTGAGAGGCCGAACATCACGCTACTGCGGCCCGTTTCCGGGTCGCAAGTGGCGCTGGCGTGCATCGAAAGGACATTCTCCTTCGGCATGAAGTAGTTCATCATGGTGAAGACCCCCTTCTTCATCTCGCCGGCGTATTCGGTCCCCAGAA
>JBBDIM010000075.1:17584-34710 GCA_040880405.1 Pirellulaceae bacterium
TTCATCATGGTGAAGACCCCCTTCTTCATCTCGCCGGCGTATTCGGTCCCCAGAATAACCATCACGCGGTCTTCCAGGTTGACGTCGACACTGGTCTTGGAGGTCATCCCTGGGGTGTGCTGATTGGCCGGGAATCGGCCCGCGTTGTAGATCACGACGTCCGGCTCGTGGAAGGTCACCAGTTCCTCTTCGGTCGGCCGGATCAGCATCGTGTGCATGAACAACGCGTGATAAGGGCGCGAGCAAATCACGCGGATTTTCAGCCGGTGTTTGGGATCCCATCCGGCGTAGGCATCAATCACATACAGCTTGGGGCAGATGTTGAGGTAGTCTTTGGCGCGTTCCAAGTTGATCCGGTAGGTGTGCTCGTCGATCGGAATATTGACCGGCCCCCACCAGACATCCTGCTCGGAGGCGGGGTTTTTGACGACGCGTTTGTCTTTGGGAGAGCGGCCCGTCTTGGCCCCGGAGTAAGCGATCAAGGCCCCGGAAGCGGCGATGGCGGCGTCCTTTTCGTCGCGGATCGCCTCTTCATAAAGCCGGGAAGGGGCCAGGTTGCGGCGGATGTCGTCGACGTAGATGCCTAAGGTTTTGAGGTCAATGGAACTCACGGCGGACTGCTCTTTCAGTGGAGAACGCGGGCGGATCGAGTGGGAGCTGTTGCCATTTTATCGCGAATCGGAAAAGTGGCGACCCCATCCGCGGAGTCCTCATCCCTGGGACCGCCGGCGTCCCCGCCGGCATGATTGACAGCGTCGGTGGTAGCCAAGCCGGCAGTCCCAGGGGGCAAGAAATAGAACAGGCGATCTCGCGCGGGGTGAGATCGCCTGGTTCCATTTTCAGGTTTTCACGCCGGCTAGATGATCTCCTTGATCGGCTCGACATGCTCGACGCCGACCAGCTTTTGGTCTAGGCCGTTGTAGAAGTAGCTGAGGTTGTTGGGGTGCAGGCCCATTTGCTGCAGGATGGTGGCGTGCAGGTGTTTGACGTGCAGCGGCCGTTCGACCGCGGCGGCGCCCAGTTCATCGGTCGCCCCGACCGACATTCCCCCTTTGATTCCGCCACCCGCCATCCACATGGTGAACCCGTACGAGTTGTGATCGCGCCCGGTTCCTTCGGCGTATTCGGCAGTCGGTTGCCGGCCGAATTCGCCACCCCACACGACCAAGGTATCTTCCAACAGACCCTGACGTTTCAGGTCTTTGAGTAGCCCGGCGATCGGCTTGTCGGTCCGACCGGCGTGGTAGTTGTGGTTTTTCTCCAGGTCGCCGTGGGCGTCCCAGTTGTTGTCGTTGTGGTGACCACCGGAGTAGAGCTGCACAAACCGCACACCCCGCTGGACCAACCGCCTGGCCAGCAAACACCGCCGCCCGAATTCCTCGGTTTGCGGGTTATCGATCCCGTATAGATTCTTGGTCTCTTCGGTCTCCTGGGCCAAATCGACCGCCTCCGGCGCGTGTTGCTGCATTTTGTAGGCCAGCTCATAGCTGGCGATCCGCGAGGCGAGGTCGGAATTGCCGGCCCTAGCGGCTTGATGCTCCTGGTTCGCGTCTTTCAGGGCGTCTAGAATCTCACGCTGCATGCCCCGCGTCATCCCCTCCGGCGGATTCAAGTCGATAATCGGGGACCCTTTACCCTTGAAAGTTGTCCCCTGGTAGGTAGCGGGCATGAAACCGCAGGTCCAGTTCTTGGCCCCACTGATTGGTCCGCCGGTCGGGTCGAGCATCACCACGTATCCCGGCAGGTTCTCGTTGACACTGCCCAAACCGTAGTTGACCCACGAGCCAATCGTGGGAAACCCGCTCAAGATGCGGCCGGAGTTCATCATCAGCATAGCCGAACCATGGATGGGGGAATCGGCCGTCATCGACTTCAGGAAGGCGATGTCATCGACACACTCGGCCAGGTTGGGGAACAGGTCGGAGACCCATTGGCCCGACTGGCCATACTGTTTGAACTTCCACTTTGGGCCAACCACTCGGCCTTCGTTCTTCTCGCCACCCCGTCCTTTGGTTTGCACCGGCACGGTCTTGCCGTCCAAGGGGTAAAGCTTCGGCTTGTAGTCGAAGGTATCCATGTGGCTCGGGCCGCCATACATGAACAGAAAGATGACGTTCTTGGCCTTCGGTTTGAAGTGAGGCTGCTTGGCCGCTAGCGGGTTTTCGAACGCCGAAACCCCATCGGCCGCGACCGCCTGCTTAGCCAGGAATTGGTCCTGGGCCAGCATGTAAGTGAGGGCCAAGCCTGTGAACTTGCCGCCGGCGTCCCAGAGGAACTCACGTCGCGTTCGGCCGCAGAAGTCGCGTTTGCCGTTTTCCATGGTTAGCTACCCCTAGTCGATAAACAGGAACTCATTCAAATTCAACAGCGTCAGGCAGTACAGGTCGAAGGCCTGCTGCGCCGGAACACCATGTTCCTCTTGCAGGCGAGCGACCAACCGCTTCCCAATTTCGAGATCGGAATCGTTGGCTTCTCGCGCCAAGACAAAGGTCACCGCCTGCCGGATTCGCGGTTCCAATTCGTCGCTCGGCACCGCCTCTCGAACCCGATTGGCCAAGTGGACAGACTCCTCATGGGCGAACGAGCCATTGAGCAGCCCCAAGGCCTGGGCCGGCTGGGTGGTCACGAATCGCTCGGAACAGGAGGCATCGGTTTCCGGGAAGTCGAAGTTCGACAAAATCGGCGTGATCAACGAGCGTTTCAAGTGGATATAAACACTCCGCCGCGCCTGATCTTCCGGCGAAGACTTGCCCCATCCCTGCCCTGGCTGCGACTGCCCCGCCATCACCTCTTTGGAAATATTGGAATAAAAGCCGGGGCCGTACATCTTGGAATTAAATCGTCCGTTGACCAGCAGGATGGAGTCGCGCACCTCTTCGCCGGTTAGTCGGCGAGGGTTGAACCTCCAGAACAGGTCGTTGGCGGCATCCCGCGCCAATCCATCCTCCGCACCTGCCGACGACATCCGATAGACGGCGGAATTCATAATCAACCGGTGCATCTGGTTGATGTCCCAGCCGCTGTTGACGAACTCGGTCGCCAAGTAGTCGAGCAGTTCCGGGTGGGTGGGCTGCATCCCGAGTTGGCCGAAATTGCTGGTCGAGGCGACGATGCCGCGGCCAAAATGATGGTGCCAGATCCGGTTGACCATCACTCTTGCCGTTAAGCGGTTGTCCGGCGAGGCGATCCAGTTGGCCAACACGGTTCGGCGGCCGGAGGTCGTTGCATCCTCGCGGGGTGGCTCGATCGGCGGGATCTCATCCCCAAACAACGAAGGAAACGCCGGCTGAACTTCCTCACCCGGAGTATGGGGGTTCCCTCGCATCATCAGATGCGTGGGTGGCGGATTGCGGTCCGATCGGTTCACCGCCAACGCGTATTCCCGCGGGGGCAGATATTGATCTTTCTCCTGCAAGCCAGCCAGTTCCCGCTTCAGGGCCTCGAACTCGGAAGCCTCGTTGGGGACTAGTTCGATGACCCGCTCAAGTAGCTCCTCACGCTTCCGCGATCGTTCGTATTGACGACGTTCTTCACGCGGCAATTTCTCGATCGCCTTCCCGACAATCGCGTCGATCTTCTTTTCTACCCGCAGCTTTTCCTCGTTGTGCGAATCATGCTGCGAAATCACTTCCTCCGAGGAAATTTCGTACTGGCTGGTGGGGATACTGTACGTTTTCATCCCCCGGAAAAACGCGAGGAAGCTGTAATAATCCTCATGTTTGATCGGATCGATCTTATGTTCATGACACCGCGCACACGCCACGGTCATCGCCAAGAAGGCGCTGCTGGTGGTGCTGACGATGTCGTCGTACTGGTCCGCCTCGTGCTGCACCTTGTCGGCCGGTTCGTCGTCCCACAAACCGAGGCGATAGTAGCCGGTGGCGATGATCGTATCGTTGGTCCGGTCGACCATTTCGTCCCCCGCCAACTGTTCCTTAATGAACTGGTCGTACGGCTTGTTGTCGTTGAACGAGCGGATCACATAGTCGCGGTACCGCCAAGCGTTTGGCTTGACGCCGTCCCGTTCGTAGCTGTTGGTCTCCGCGAATCGAACCAGGTCCAACCAGTGGCTACCCCATTTTTCGCCGTAGTGCTGCGAGGCGAGGAGCTCGTCGATCAGGTTTTCCCACGCGGTGGGAGATTCGTCGTTGACGAAGGCCTCGATCTGTTCGTGCGTTGGGGGTAGCCCGGTTAGGTTGTAGTAGGCACGTCGCACCAGCGCCGCTCGGCTCGCCTCAGGATTGGGCTGCATGTTTGCCTTTTCAAGGCGGCCCAGAATGAATGCATCGATCGGCGTCCGCACCCAATCCGTGTTTTCCACGACCGGTGGCTCTTGAGGGGTGACCGGCTCGAAAGCCCAATGCCCCTCGAACTCCGCCCCTTCGGCGATCCAGGTTCGCAGGATCTCCACTTCCTCTTCGGTTAGTGGTTTTCCCTCGGGGGGCATCCGAGTGAACTCGTCCTCGGCGGTGATCCGCGCCAGCAGTTCGCTCTCTTCCAGGTTCCCCGGGACGATCGCGTGAAGCCCGGAATCGGTTTCGGCGATTGCGTTTTCTTTCCGGTCCAGACGAAGACCCGACTCGGCATCGCCGGGACCGTGACAGGCATAGCATTTTCGCGCGAGGATCGGCTTCACTTGATCGGTGAACGAGACCGATTTCTCTTGTGCAAACCCCCAATTAGATACGGAAATCACAAGAGCCAGCGCAAACATCCCCAATCGGCAGAACTGTCGGCTCAACTGGCGGTGGGTACGGTTCATCAAGGACATGGGCAGTTCCGACACCAATAACGTGGCGATTAATTAGGGATCGAAGATAAAGAGGTCGCTAGCAGCCCGGCCGATACGGTAGTCGTCCGCTGATCAACGCGGAAGCGAATACCACCGGCGGAGTTCGCCCTGCAACAGACGAACCCAGGGTATGCCCCCATTCTTCTCGTTTTCGCCGAAGATTCAATGAGAATAAGCATTTACCTATTGAGAAACCTTTCCCAGCGGTTGAATTTGCCGCTTGTTGACGGAAATCCCCACTTCTTTTGCAAAATTCTCTTCTCCGGTGCCGCTTGGTAATTGATATTGAGATTGTTTCCGGTCCATAATCAGGCTCGTTGTCGAACTTTTGCCAAGACTCCTCTGAGAAGCTTTTCGCCCATGCAACGCCGCCGCGTCATGCTCATTGTGGAAACCTCGCTCGTCTACGGACGCGAGGTTCTTCGAGGTATCAACCGGTATGTTGTCGCGAATGAGCCTTGGTCGATCTATGTGGATCTCCGCGAATTGGTCGTTCGCCCCCCAGCCTGGCTAGAGAATTGGGACGGCGATGGCATCATCACCCGCAGTACCACCCCCAAATTGGCGGAACAGCTCCGCACCTGGAATATCCCCACGGTCGACCTGACCGACATCTACGGCGACCAGGGGTTGCCCCACATCGGCACGGATCACGAAGCGGTGGGACGACTTGCCGCCGGGCATCTGATGGAGCGGGGATTTCGCCACTTCGCCTTCTGTGGGTTCTCGGGGCACAATTGGTCGCATCGGCGCAATGAAGGTTTCCGATCGGTCCTCGAAGCCATCTCCGGCACGGTCCACAAATACGAAAGCCCCTGGGATACCTCCGCCGCTTTAACCTGGGAACAGCAGCAGGCCTCGCTCACCAAGTGGCTGCTCACCCTTCCCCGGCCGATCGGGATCATGGCCTGCAACGACATGCGCGGGCAGCACCTGTTGGATGCCTGTCGCCGGATTGAGGCCGCCGTCCCCGAAGAGATTTCCGTGATCGGCGTCGATAACGACGAGCTCGTCTGCGAACTGTGCGACCCGCCCTTGTCCAGTGTGATGCCCAACCCGCAGCGGATCGGGTTCGAGGCCGCCGCGCTGCTAGACCGCATGATGCAGGGTGAAAAGCCGCAGCAGATGAGCAAACTGATCGAGCCGGTGGGAATCGTCACCCGGCAGTCGACCGATGTCCTCGCAATCGACGATCCGTTGGTCGCCTCCGCGGTAAAGTACATTCGCCAGCATGCTTGCGATGGGATCTCCGTCGTCGAGGTCTTGCAGCACGTTCCGGTCTCCCGCAGCATTTTGGAGCGGCGGTTCCGGAAGTTTATCGGCCGCTCGCCCCAGTCCGAGATCCGAAATGTCCAGCTCAAACGCGTAAAACAGTTGCTCCGTGAGACCGACCTGCCGCTGGAGCGGATCGCGGCGCTCGCCGGTTACGAACACCCCGAGTACATGAGTGTCGTTTTTAAGCGGGAACTGGGCCAAACGCCCGGGCAATACCGCACGCAGAACGTAAAAGGGGCCTCGCGGCGGTTTCGTTAAGGAGACGCGGCGGTAAAATCGAAGACGGCCGTAACAACACGGAATTTTAGTTTGAACCGCCAACCTTTGATGGGCCCATCGCCATGCACCAATCGTCCCCCATCCGCGTGACCGTCTGGAACGAGTTCATTCACGAACGAGAAAAGGATGTCGTACGCGAGATCTACCCGCATGGCATCCATCAGGTGGTGGCCGAAGCCATCACCGAGCACCTAGGCGAAGACTGCACCACGCGGACCGCGACGCTCGATCAAGAAGAACATGGCCTCACCACCGAGGTCCTAGCGCAAACCGATGTCCTGTTCTGGTGGGGACATGCCGCTCACGACAAAGTCGACGATGCCATCGTCACGCGTGTGCAGGAGCGGGTCCTCGACGGCATGGGCCTGGTGGTCCTCCACTCAGGGCACGAGGCAAAAATCTTCCAGCGATTGATGGGCACCAAGTGCTCGCTCCGGTGGCGCGAAGAGGGGGAGATTGAGCGGCTCTGGTTCGTCCGCCCGGGCCACCCCATCCTTGCTGGCCTGGAAGGGGAATATCTGGAACTCCCCACCACCGAGATGTACGGCGAGTACTTCGATATTCCGCAGCCCGACGAGCTGCTGACCATCAGTTGGTTTGAAGGGGGCGAAGTCTGCCGCAGCGGCTGCACGTGGCACCGCGGCCGCGGCAAAATCTTTTACTTCCGCCCGGGGCACGAGACGTTCCCCATCTACTACCACCCCGGCGTCCGCCGGATTCTGGCCAACGCCGCCGCGTGGGCGGTGCCTAGTGGGGTGCCCTATGTGGGGCAAGGCTCAAGGCACAGCGAGACACCGCTGAACCCCATCCAGCCGCAGTAGCCCTCTCTCTATACGTTAAACAGGAAGTGGCAAATGTCCCCGTCCTGCATGACGTAGGCTTTGCCTTCGACCCGCAGTTTGCCCGCTTCGCGGATCGCCTTCTCCGATTGGAACTGCCGCAAGTGTTCCAGTGAAAAAACTTCGGCCCGGATAAAACCTCGTTCGAAGTCGGTGTGGATCACCCCCGCCCCTTGCGGCGCGGTCGCTCCGATCGGAACCGTCCAGGCCCTTATCTCCTTCTCGCCGGCGGTGAAGTAGCTTTGCAGGCCCAACAGCCGGTAAACGGCTCTCGCCAAAACCGCCAAGGCAGGTTCTTCCAGGCCGACACTCTCTAGCAGTTCGCGGCGATCCGCTTCGTCCAGTTCGCTCAGCTCCGCCTCAATCTTGGCACACACCGGAACCACTTCGCCCCCTTCGGTGGCGGCCCTTTCGCGGACCCTTTGCACCAGCTCCCCTTCGCCGGTCAGGTTGTCCTCGTCGACATTCGCCAGGTACAGCACCTTTTTGGCGGTGAGGAATCCGAAGTTCCGCAGCAGCTTGGCCTTTTCCGGATCGGAGAAGTCGATCGTCCGCAGCGGTTTCCCTTCGGCCAACACTTTTTGGCACTGCTCCAAAATCTCTAGCCGCGTCTTCGCCTCTTTGTCGCCCGCGCGCGCGCTTTTGGCGCTCCGCTGCTGGGCCGATTCCACCGATTGCAGGTCGGCCAGCATCAATTCCGTGTCGATCGTCTCGATATCGCGGATCGGATCGACCGAGCCCTCCACATGGATCACGTCCGGCTCCGCGAAACACCGCACCACGTGGATGATCGCGTCCACCTCGCGAATGTGCGAGAGAAACTTGTTGCCCAGCCCCTCCCCTTCCGAGGCCCCCCGCACAATCCCGGCGATATCCACCAACTGCAGCACCGCCGGAATCACCTTCTGCGTTTTGATGAACGACTGGATCTCTTGCAGCCGAGCGTCCGGCACCGGAACCACCCCCACGTTCGGCTCGATCGTGCAAAACGGGTAGTTCTCGCTGGCGATACCGGCAGCGGTCAGGGCATTGAACAGGGTCGATTTACCGACATTCGGCAAGCCAACAATTCCGGCTTCCATGTAACAATTCCAGGCGTGTAAGCGTTCTTCGGGCGGAGGGACGAATCCAAGATTTTAGCGAAAAACCGGCCCGAGAACAGCGGCACCTTGCCCCAACGCCTGCGCCCAGGAGCAAGCCGGGGGAAAACTGGATTAGCCACAGAGGGCACAGAGATCACAGAGACAACGTTTTGCATTTTACATTCTCCATTAATCAATAATCATTCTCCTAAAACAGCAAGAATGAGTAATACAAAATGAAAAATGAAGAATGCAAAATCGAAAGACAAAGGCCCAGAAAACCTCTCTGTGTCCTCTGTGCCCTCTGTGGCTAAACCCTTTCCCTGCGGCGGCACGCCGCCAGCAAACACAAAAAGCACCGCCAATTCCCGAAGGGCGGTGCTCTCTGCGGCAATCCGGCCGGCAGACCCGAAGGCAGCGGCCGGAAGATTGGTTGACCCAAGCCGAAGCGGCTACTCGATAAACCGCTTGAGCTGAATCACGTTCTCCACATTATGGTCTCGGCCCGGTTGGTACCCGACCGGAATCGAACGATCGATAATATAGAACCCGCGGTGACGCCGAATGTCCCCGGTATCGGTTCCCAACTCCTCACCCAACGCCCAACCATCAGGATTCGCCGCATCCACGTCCGTGGGCTCCAGCTCAAAATACCCCACCGTCATCCAAACCGCAAACACATTGGACTGCGTCCCGGCAATATTGCCTAAGCGTTGGTAGGCTTGGTAGCGGAACATGGGATTGGCGTGCGGGTTGTGGTGGCGGTGCATACTTGCCGGTTGGCTACCGTCTAACCGATAGTCGAACAGCGGCGTGCGATCTGGATCAGGGGTGGCCATATCGGTTCCCCGCCGTGACCGCAAAATCGTCGCCTCGGTCGGGCGTTTACGCAAGCGATTGCGGACGTTGGCCGCGTCCCCCGACGCACCAACTTCCGACATCATCTCCGCACCCGAGGCGGCCCGGAATGGGTTGGAGAATCGCGACGGGAAGTTCGGATCTTCCACAGCCTCACGCCCTCGCCGACTCTGCTGGAACTGTTCCCACGTCGGGAAGCTCATCCCTGGGTATTCGCTCCAAAGTCGAGGGTCGAAGATGGCATGATACACATCCCGGGCCGGCATCGTGTTCAGGTTGATCTTGCCCGGTTCACGGAATCGCGACCGTTTGTTAAACGGAAACTGATAGCCAATCCGCGGATCATCCACAGCCAGCCCCGTGTAATCCGGATTGAAGTTGTTGGGCACACTCGGATCGACCGGTGAAAACCACTTGTACGCATCGTTAAATCGCGTGGGAACATGCACGAAGTCGAAGATCCGCGCGTAATGGCTCCCCTGACTGGTATTGGGGACCGTCGATCCGTCATCACTTGCGAGCGAATCCGAAGTGTGGAAGAAGTTGAGCAAGTGCCCGTAAGGCGCTTTTTGTGATCCTGTGTTGTCACCATCGGTGGTAAACGCGTACGGATCGAGATCGAGCCCGCCACCCGCTTGCTGTCGTCGGTAGGTGTACCCGTACAGCAAACGCTGCGGCGAACTGCTGGGGACCTGCATCAATTCATACGCACTGACATACGGTCGATTCGACCATTGCAGCCAACCAAACGGGTTGTTTTCGACTTGCCTAGGCACCGGCGGGTCGGCGTAAGGATTTTCTGGTCGGGTTTCCGTCGGCATTGGACTGCCGGCATAGGCAGCATTGATCGGCGGGGCTGGCGTGATCGGCGCGCCAAACGTATGGTTGCCGTAACCCAAGGTATGTCGCAACACCCTGCCGAAGTGCTCCGACTCCATAGCGGTGTTTTCCAACGTCCGCGGCGTATCGAAGTGGGCCGGTGTCTGATTCACTCGTCGTGAGAACGTTGCCAGATCCATACTCTGGCCACGCAACATCCCCATCAAATTGCCGGTCGAGGCCCCAATCTCCAACAGTTCGGGGGTTAACGCAACGTCGAATTCCAAGTTGCGGCGACCACGCTCTCGACTCGCAAACGCGATGAAGGTGCTTCGTGCGTCTTGATTGTCTCCCTCCTCATCCTCTTCATCCGGATCCCACTGGTTCGCGGGAACCATCGTATCTCGTTCGGGGTTGTCGAGACTGTCCTCACCATTGTAGGTCGTCAGGTCGATCGGCATCGCATCGACCGTAATGTACGGATTCAGCTCCGCGTTGTGGTCGCTCAGTGGGTTGGCCAACCGCTGCAAAATCGCGGTCTTATATCCCTGCACAAATTCAGGCTCAGTGACATCCTCTTTATCCGGAAACGTACTGGAGCGGGCAAGGTCCCGGTTCAGGCTCAAGGGGTAGTCATTATTTGGATCGGTATCGAAGGGAACATCCGGACAGGTCACCGCACCGGTGGCACCGTCCGTGTAGAGATCCATCAATTGCGGGGTAATCTCTTCGTTGAGCACCGTCGGTTTCGGATAGTAGTCATCGTTCGGAATTGGTTCACTGATGCTCAGGCCGATTCCGACGGGCTCCCCGTCTGGGTCTTCCGCCGCATCGACCGCACCCCAAACGTCCGGGTAATCCGCAGTGACCGCGATCCCCCGAAACGGCTTGATCGCGGCGGCCGCTGCGTAAGGCATTCCGGCGAAATTGAAAATGCCAGAATATGGGGCAGAGAGCGTAATCTGCTGCGCTCCATCGATACTAAACTGCGGCGCGGTGGGGTTGTCCGGATCGGGAGCCGATCCGATCACCGTCTTTTGACGCGGCCCGACAACAAAGTACTCGCCGGGGAAAATCCCCAAGTCGGCGTTCGCCGGATCACGGTAGAAAAAGACGTGCGGCTCCACCAAGGCGGGTCGTGTCACTTCAACATTCGCGAAGTAAACGATTCGCTCCGTCTCGTAATTCTCCAGCGAGTTGGTGCCCGCGTTGCCCAACATTTTGAAGTTTGACGGGTCGTCAAGCGCTCCGCGATTGCGCGGCTGGAAGTTGATCGTATCGGGCCGCGTGGCCATTTCGTTGATCAGGTTTTCACGCGTCCCAGAGGATGTGGTATCCAACTCGGTGCTGCTAATCACCACGCGCCACACCGGAAATCCACCCGGCGTCACGCGGTTCAGATGCAATTCGCCGTTGGGACCATACAGGTCTTTCGGCTGGGTCGACGGCACGGAATTCAACGCCCCGAAGTTTCCGATCGTGTTCCTAGGATTATAAAACTCCATAAACAGGGAGCCCTGCGGAATCCGGTACTGGTCCAAGGTCGGGTCATGGTTCATCGATGCCGGGGAGTTTCGACGTGAACCAGGCCCATCATCCCACTCGGTATCCCGAGTCCGGCGATCATGAAACGCCAACGTTTCCGTGATGATCAAATCAGGTGCCTCGGCCCCCCAAACCACACGGCGGTGTGCCAAGGCAGTGTCCGGACTGGTACTGCGGATGTCGCCATCAACATTCCAGGTTGTCACTCTAGAGCCGTCGCTATCAGTAAACGGATTTAAGTCGTACTCAAACGGGGTCATCACCCCATCCTTGTCACGATAATCAACCACGTTGATGGCCCATTGGGCAATTCGTCGCAGCGTTAGCTCGCGACGTTCTAGTTCATCGAGTGAATCATCAACCGTCGGATGCACATATTTCGGATCGGTTATCAATAACATCAACACATACAAGTGTCGCGCCATTAGCTGGCGACTTGCGCTGTATGCGGTCGGCAGGCCGGCATGAACCGTGGGATCCTCGATGTTGGGGGTATTCCAACCTGGCGGTCGCGGCAGGTTGAACGCCCCACTGACGGCACCATTGATAAAATCAGATTGCACGTCATACGCCCCACTCGCGGCAAAACTCGACTGAAACTCCTCAAGCTGCTTTGTAGCGAGGGTGAACACATCTTCGAGGTTGCCATGGGCAGGCCCTGGAGGTGCCTCCAATAGCCGATTCAAATCGAGCTTCTCTCCCTTTAGCATTTCCGAAGGCAAGAGCGCCAGCATCGCGTGATTGACTTCCGCTTCACTCCATCCCGCGTTGGCCGCTTCGATTCGAGCGTGCAGAAGAGTCGAGATCGCCGGGGTTTCAATTGACGCGTTGAGCCGCTCCTCCGTATGGCCATCACGCGGCACCGGCACGCGGGCCGGTGTCGGCACCTGCCAACTTCCGGTGGTAATCAAACGACGTTTCCGAGCGGGTCCAATGATATCGACGGGGGGGCCAGGATCTCGCACCAGCGTGTTGTAACCCGCCGTCAACAAACGATCGCCGTCGACCTGTAATTGACTGGAATCGTACTCCTCATACCGTAGGACTCGCTCCAAGTCCTGGTACGTGAAGTGGTGGTCCGCATTCTCGCGCCGATAGAGATTCGATTCATACGGATCGTCCCCCGTTTGCGCAAACCCGGACGACGGCTGCAACTGCATCCACCGTGGTTTGCCATCGTAGTCAAGGTACGTATAGCCATGCCCCAAGCGGTCCGGAGGGGTGCCAAACTGCGCGGCCAACAGCGAATTGGTGGCGCTGAGATTGGGAACTCCCAGCGTGGTTAAACGGCTAAGCTGGTCGTCAAATTCATTGTAACCAGGGCGTGGATTTGCCCCTTCCGGCGTACCAAATGGTGGGACATCCGGATCGGGAGGGAAGATCCTAAATCCGTAGCGACTCCGCAACAAACTCAAGGTGCTATCAGGTCGAAACAGTGAAGCCAAATTCACATCGGCCGGACCATAGCCACTACCCAGCGGCAACGGCATGGGAGTTGGGTTATTGCCCGCATCGCGCGAGGGAGAATGGGATGGCATGTTATGCGCGACGTTCGCTTCGTCGGCGGTGATCGGGTCCGTATTATTAAACCCTGCCAAGTGGCTATAAAACCCGTGCGCGTTGACGTTCAGCAAAGCATCCAAGTCGCGAACCAAGATCGCGACCAGCGGACGGTAACGACGCCCCTGCTTGTCGGTCTTGATCGGCAGGCCCGGGTCGATCCAGATGCTCTCGGGGATTCCGTCCAGGTCGTTGTCGATGTCGTAGCGGGAGTTATTTCGCCCGAATGGATCGTAAGTCAAATTGCTGCCGGTAAAGTTGGGATTGTCCACTTGCAGCGGACGCAAGCTGATCTTCCGCAACAATCCGATCACACGATCGCGGACAGCATCATCGGTGATGCCAGCGGGATTGCGGAAGGCGCTACGGCGGGCAGGCTGGTCGGGATAGGTCGTGCCAAAGCCCATCGGATCATCTTCCGCTAGTTGTCGCGCCCAATAGTCGATCAAATCGGGGCGATGAAACGAGGGCAACGTCCTCTGTGAGATTTGGTCCGGCGTCAATCCTTCATCCAGCGGAAGGTACGCCAAATACATATTCTGATAGTCGGGCGCCGTGTAAGACTCATTCGCGCCGCCCGCTTCAATCGGTAAACCTTGATGGGGGCCATTGGGGACGACACCGCCCGGGTAGGCGTGGGCAATGTTGGGGATCAACGCCACCGGATGACCATTTCCATCCCGCAACGTCAAACCGGGTTTGATCGTTTGCCCAACTTCCCAAAAATACCCCACTCCCGTCCCCGAAAACGGATGTCCGTTAACAATAAAGGCATCGCCTACTGCGGGCCGAGCCAATTGATTACCGGCGTTATTAACAATCCGTCCCCGGTTCGTCTCTGGTTCAGGATCGATGAAGAAGTCAACATATTGAAAGGTCTCTCCATCCATCTCGAATGTCGGGATGTAACGCAGGATGCGGTGAGACTGTCCGGCGGCGGCACCGGTGGTAAACGTCAATACCGTCCCGCTGTAGTAGTCCTCGATCTTTGAGACACGATAGCCGTTGTCAGGGGATGGGTTCCCAGCGGGAAATTCAGGAAGACTGCCGATCAAAACCCGGATCCGGGTCATCTGAGGACGGGTGAAATCGACCCCGCTGACCGCGGGAAACTCAATCGTCACGTTCCCCCAAATATCCCGCAGCAAGTCATGCCCCAACATTCCACTCCGGCTGCCCACTTGGGGGCCGCGGATGAGTTGGCCGAGGATTGCGTCCATTTCCCGCGCCGGGTCTTGTTCTTCTGGTTCGGCGCGGAGGCTGGCGTCGGCGGCTCGGCGGAAGTGGCCGGCGGTGACTACGAAGGTCAGGCCGATCATCGAGAACAGCACCAACATGCTCAGCACCACCAACAGCAAGGCACCCCGGCGGTTACGACCGGCGAGGTGGCTGGGCCGCGCGAGGCGACTGGGGCGTGCGAGATGGTTTTGCGAGTGACGTTTCATCGGAGATCTTTCCTACTTGAATTCGATCAGGGCCCGCCCCCGCGAGACCTATGACCGCTCACTTGAAACTTTGATTGAGTTGATGGTCCGGCAAAGCGTCCCTCAGGCCGCGAAGGCTGGCCAGCCTTCGACCTGCGGCAGGGATCTTTCGCCAGGTTGATTAGTAAGTCGACAAGTCGAGCCGCACCCGCTTGGTATAAACCCCCACCACGCCTTCGACGATGATGGCATGGGTGGGGGGATTTGGAGATGATGTCACCGAAGACCAATCCGGGCCGGTAAACGTAACGTAAATGCTGGGGGTGGCCGTGCCGGGATCGATGATTTCTGAAACGGAAGAGACACGACACCACTGGTAAACATCGCCGGCGGGGTACGTACTCACCACCACTCGACGCGCCAAACAAATCCAATCGCCGTTGGATAAGCGAAGCATATTCTCTACCTGCTCCGGCGTGGCACCGTCGCTATTGTCCATTACCAGTTGGACTTCACCCGTGGAGTACCCACCTGTACTGGCAAACGAGGTGGAAGGGATAGCCAATACTCGTTCACTGGGATGGGCCCCGGTTTGCATAGATCCGAATTCACCCGCGAGCGGAATCCGCGGCTGCCGCTGCTGCATCACGATAACCGAGAGGTTGTATTCATCGGTCAGGTTGCGATTTAGCGCCGCCTGAGCATCAGTAGGAGTAGCAGCGACAGGACCATAAGTAATCGGAGGAGATAGTTGCGCCGCGGTCGCCGTTCCGGCCAGCGGTTGAATATTCCTCAGCTCCGGCACCAACATTAGCATCCAGGTGTAATCCCCCTGGGCCTGTCGCCGAACGGGGACATTGTCGCCCCGAGTAAAGAACGTTTGGAAGGGTGGCCTGTCGCCGTCCGAGGGTCGCTCGCTGGAAAGGTCGTCCTGCGACATGAAGTTAATGGCCGCCTGACGCCTTGGCATTCGAGTGCCCGAGTTGGGGGCGGAAAGGAGGGACAGGCGGTGCATCCGTAGGGGATTTGGCGTTGTCCCACTTGATGCCACCGGTGACGCTGGGAAAAACCGACGGTTGTTATTCCAGGTTGCGGGGTCGCCGTATTGCGCGAAATCAGGGAAATACCAAGGGTCAATTAAGTAAGACTGGCGCAGTGGCAATGGGCTTAAGGGCGTTGCATGAGGACGAACAAAATTATCCATTGCAGCCGCATTGGGCGAAACCCAACTAACCGGGTTCAAATACCCGCGGATCTTCGCCTCGTGGTAGGCGCGCTGGCCGATGCTGGCGACTCGGTCGGCTCGCGTGCCTCGTTCGGTGAGGTGGGTGCCTAGCGGGATCAGGGCGACCAGGCCCATGATGCCGAGGCTGACGACCATCGCGGACATCATCACCTCAATCAGGGTGATCCCCGCAAGCGATTTTGATCGGCCGGACTGGTGCCGGTGGGCCGGATTGTGCGAAGCGTTGTGCATGCGGTTATTCATCTCCCTGGCCCTGGATAGTTTCCGTTCGCTGGGCGAATTTTCTGGCCTCTGACATGACGTCCCGATCGGACAGCGTGCCCACCGCGCCCGGATCGATGAACGCGTTGCGGGTGGTCGAGACCTGGCCACTGAGATAATTCACGGAGACCCACATCGAGGTGGCATCGTATAAATTGGTCGAATTATCGATCAATGAATTCAGCGGGGCAGGTAAATCCGCCGCATCCATGGAAGCTTCTACTTCCACCAGATTAACCGCCTGATCGAACTTGCCGACAAGCAAGTGGACATTGCCGATGGGACGACGCGCGATGCCATTTATGTCATAGATCCGATCGACCGAGCCGGTGGGGCTGAACATTACATTGACCGACGCCTCAGCGCCAAACATGGGGTTGGAATTGTGAAACTGTCGATCGCTGGCACCCATCCCGGAAAACGCCAAGTCAATGCACATATCGCTGGGTAGCTGGAGTGGGGTGACGCTGGAACGGGTCGGGCGGAGGTAAAGTTGGAAGGGCATACTGACGTTTACAGTAGCTAAATCAACTCCTGCAAATCGGTCAAAGCGATTGTCCGATGGTGGAATGAACACCGCGATTTGTAGTTGGGGACTTGCTTGAATCACCCGAAAGTCATATTTGGGCCCCCGGTACTCCAGCCGAATTTCCCCAACCTCATTGTTCGCTAAAAAGAAACTTGCCGAGGGAGAATTCCCGAGGGCATCGACCAATACCAAACGCTTGCGATGAGGTGGCCCAAGCGGATCTTCATGCCCGGCGGGAACAGTAGACGATGCTGAATGTAGTTGGTTGAGCCGCAGTGTGGACGTATCCAAATCCCCCGCATACACAGGAGGCGACTCCAGCATATACATCCGAAAACTAATGTTATTAGCGTCCGAGTTAGGCGTGGTCAGCGTGGTTCCATGCCGGACGATCTCAAACCCACATGGCCGCCCCAGTTCAAACGCGCGGGCCTGGACCCCAGCGACGAACGCGTTGACTTGCCGAGCCGCTTCGCGCTGCTTTTTGCCTTTGGTCCCGGTGCGTACGGCGACCGCGGCGATCCCCATCATAATGCTGAGGATACCGACCACCACCAACAGTTCGATCAAGGTCATCCCGTGGTGGGCTGAACGCGTTGTCCGCAAATGCGTCATTG
>JBBDIM010000076.1:0-34505 GCA_040880405.1 Pirellulaceae bacterium
AGGATTCCCTTGACCAGGGTCCGCAACTTCGGCTCGGCCTGGTTGGCGATCGCGATGATCTCGCTCACATCAGCCGGCTTCAAGGCATCAGGCAGGCATAAGTCGGTAACGATCGAGAGGCCAATCGTCCGTAGGCCGGCATGAACCGCGACCAATACTTCCGGCACGGTCGACATGCCGACCAGGTCGGCTCCGATCGTCCGCAGAAAGCGATACTCGGCCCGGGTCTCCAGGTTCGGACCTGCCACCGCGACAAACACCCCGCGATGGGCCGTGATGTCCTCCTTCCGAGCGATTCCCAAGGCCACGTCAATCAGTTCCTGATCGTACGGCTGGCACATGTCCGGAAAACGGGGGCCAAGCCGATCGTCGTTGATCCCGATCAGCGGGTTATCACCCATCAGGTTGATGTGGTCGTCGATCATCACGATATCGCCGCAGCGATAAAAGGGATTCATCCCACCGGCGGCGTTCGAGCAGATAAGCAGTTCCGCCCCCATCGCCTTCATCACGCGAACCGGGAGGGTGATTTGCTTGAGGGAATACCCCTCGTACATGTGGAATCGCCCCTCCATCGCCATCACCGGCAACCCGCACAGCGTGCCGCACACCAAGCGGCCTCGATGGCTAATGGCGGTGGAAGTGGGGAAGTTGGGGATCTCGCCATATTCGAGCGAGGCCTCTTCCTCGATCTCCTCAACCAAGCCACCCAATCCGGTCCCCAGGATGATGCCCACCTGGGGCGTTTTGTTCCACTTGGCCTTGATGGCGGCTACCGCTTCTTCAATTTTGTCGTGCAGATCCAGCATGCTTCGCTCTCGTTGGGCGTGGGTCGAACGGCCAGGGCCTGGCTCCGCTCCTAAAAAGCCCTGGAATGCCCAAATTATGGCACGATCCCCGCGAGCCACAAGTGCGGCGCTTCGGAGAAGTGTTGATCGATTAAAAGAGAGTGAGTTCAATCCGAGTGACCCCGACTTGCCCGTAGCGCCCTCTTTCATTGGCATTGGCAAGCAACTCGATTTGCACGAGCGTCACACAACTGCAATTTGGTACCGCTACGTAATGTTTCGGCAAAGCCGAAGAAGCGAACGCACGGCCCCTGCCGCGTCGGCCCGGATTGCGTCATCTTGCGGATCACCAAGGAACGCTGCGACTCGCCGTGATCCAACCGCATCAACACCACTGAAATCTTGTTCTAATATCTCGAGCGCCTGCCGAGTCGATGGATGTTGCAGCAATGGCCGGAGCCGCTGGAAAATGTCCTCGATTCCCGTGCCGTAGTTTTGCAGCACGTACACAAGGTCGTAGGCATCCTTATTCTCACCTCGGCCCCGAAAAGCAAGTGCCTTGAGCACCGTGAAGGCCCCCGCCTCGCAAACCCATATTTCCCGTTTGGCTTGTTCGTGATGAAGCGTTTCCCCTTCAAGTGTCACGAGTCGCCTGTCCTCAAAGGCCAACTCTAAACCTGGCGTGATGATGGCTGCGAACCCTGCCTCCAGATGGCGCAGGCTGCCACCTCTGTCACTTTCTTGCGACGGCGGAATTAAAAAATCGACGGTCACCGTTTGATTTTCCGATTCGATGCGCCAGCGCTGATTCGTTGGCTTACCGGCGTTGTTAACGTCCGGCCTAAACCCGGCGTTTCGCAGGCGATCGCAAAGTTCTTGATACCTTTGCTCATTAAAAATGGCGATCGCCAGACCGAGATCGACGTCCATCGTGCCGATGTGAGGCGATTTTCCAGCGGGAAGCTGCGATGGTGGCACAATGAGGCTGGGGACCAAGCCGCCGACGATAACGACATCTTGGCACAGGTCGCCGAGCTTGGTGGCGATGTAAAGGCTGGTGCGTTTCACCAACTGCACCGCGGCTGGAGAATAGCCCGTTGCGAGGGTCGGTTTATGTTGCATGCTGCTCCCATTTGAGGAACTTTTGGCGAAGTTCCGCGGCCGCTTCCGCTGCTCGTTCCGGATGGCCTTTTAAGTCCAAGTAGGTTTGGAGGGGACTCACGCAGCGAATCCCCTCTCGCACTTGACCGCCGTGAAATACACCGTCGTCATCCGGAAGCACCAGCCACAGGTTGGCCCCCTGGAGCTCTTCCGAGAACGCCATCTCCTTCAGTAGCGATTGAGGCGGCATGGATGATAGGTAAACCGTCGCGATCCGGAATGTCGCGAAACCGGAATACAGCCAAGCCGCGCCCAAGCCAGTTGCCCCCCATTCCAGGTTCTCCTGAGAGAGCGCGCTGGCGATTTGTTGCAGCAGATGTTCGCCAGAACGAGCCGGCACATGACCCTTGATTATTTGATGATGGCTAAAGTCATAGGAGTCGCGCCAGGCGTCGAGAAGCAGGTTGGGATCGCGTGGACGCACCGCCCCTTCTTCGTTCGCATCAAGGTAATTTTCTTGTTTGAGTCGGCGAACGATTTTGCTCACGTAGCCGTCATCGAGCCCAGTACGGCGGGCCAACTCGACTTGGGCTTGAAAACGTTCGGGATCAAGCAGGCATTGCCGGGCAATCCGCGAACTCTTGGGGGCGAACACGTTTGGCGGGCGACCGCGATCGGTGAACTTATTGGGGCGGAGCTCGACCCAGATTCTAAGTCCCGGGGCGACAATCTTGGCATTCCCACAGAGATCGAGCCATGAGACCTGCGACTGCTCGCAAATTTGGCGACCGACCTCTCCCATGAATGGGACGACGACTAGCGGGAGCCCAGCATCTGGGTGACTCTCGGCGAAGCGCTGAAGCCCCTTAATCGCTGCATCGACCGATCCGGCGGATGAATTGCTTTTGTACTCGGCAATGAAACGACGATCCGCTACCGAGATTGAATAGTCGTATTGCGCAGTATTACCCACGTGATCAACGTGGACCACCATCGGCGAACTGCCGAACAAATCGGCCAGCAGTTCGGCGATCAGCGAAACGGCTTGTTTTTCATTGGGTGGCTTCATTCCTTACTATAATACCCCACCTGAACGATTTGTCAACTTTAGTATTTTAGTCAGGCAATACAGTCCCAAAGAGGGGATTGCAACATAGAAATCGGATGTCTAGGTCTTTCCCCCTACACTTCCACCCGATCGAAGTCGACCGCTAGGTTCCCGCGGAGGAAGAGGACTCCGGCGTCTCCCGCGGCGAGGCGGCCAAACATCATTCCGTCCCAAACACGGTATTCGTCTCTAGCACCCGATTCGTCCTCGAAGGTGGCGTAGTAATGGGTACTGGCCGAGCTATTTCGGCCGCCGCCGCGCACCTCGGTTCGCTTGTCGGTGACGATTGCCGCCCGGGTGACCAAAGGAGCGTTGTCCGCCTGGTCGACTTGCTTCCAGGCATAGATTCCGCCTGTGATACCGATGGCAATAACCCCCCGCGGGACGATCGCCATGAACAGCGGAATCAGTGAAAAGCCACCCCCAAACCCGGAACCGATGACAGGTCCAAATTGCCCCACCTTCAGGTGAATTGGCCCGAGTGGTTATAATCATACCTGAACTCAAGCTCGATTCCTAAAAGCCCAGCTTCATGACCCGCGGTAAACCACTCACCAAAGAAATATCGCCGCCCGACAGCCAATTTTTGGATGTCCTGTGCCCCGGGTGTGGCTGCCTGTGCGATGATTTGACGATTGACGTCCGGCAGGGTCAGGTCACCCAAGTCTCTCCCCCCTGCCCTCTTGCGAAAAGTTGGTTCACCGACCCAGTCGCTACGCTTTCCGATTGCCGGATCGACGGGCAAGTGGCCTCACTCGAAGAAGCGATCACGCATGCGGCGCGGCTCTTGGAACAATCGCACGCTCCGCTCTTCTTCGGCCTAGGAGAGAACAGCACCGAGACGATCCGCAAAATCGCTGACCTGGCCGACCTGACCGGAGGCGTGCTGGATGCCACCCATCCAGGGTTCGCCGACCCCAGCGGCCTGATCCTGCAAACCACCGGAATGATTTCCGCCACCCTGGGGGAGATCCGGCATCGGGCCGATGTGCTGCTGTTTCTGCATGCCGACCCCACCCAAACGCATCCCCGCCACTTCGAGCGGTACAGTCTGGAGACAACCGGCCGGTTCACCCCGGGGGGTCGGGCCGATCGCCATGTTATGGCCCTGGGCGAGGCCGAAGCCGAATGGGCCGACCAAGTAAATCACCTCCCGCCAGACGCCACGCTCGACCTACTGCATGGCCTCTGGACACTCGCCCAAGGCAAGCGGCTAGACGAAGAGGCCTTTCAGCGGAAAACCGGAATCGAGGCCCGGCGTTTGATCGAGATCCACGAGCGACTGCACACCGCCAAATACTTTGCGATCGTGTTGGGCCCGGCCTTCTTCGATCCGCACACCGGCCAAGCCGCCTTGGAAATGCTGGCGGAGTATGTCCGCGTCTTGCATGAGCAGACCCACGGGATTATTTCAACTTTGCGACCTGGGCCGAATTGGGTCGGGGCGAGCGCCGTGGTCGGTTGGCGGAGCGGCTACCCCGGCAGCAGCGACTTCTCCCAAGGTTTTCCTCGGTTCGACCCGGAAGGTTTCCGGGCCACTCCTCTGCTGGAACAAAACCGAGTCGATCTGGCCTTTCAACTGGCGGGGCCGTGGGAAGCAGGCCTGAGTGATGTGGCCCAGCAAACGCTGGAAAAAATCCCGCGAATCGTGCTCACCCATCGGCCAAATGCCCAGCCGCCAGCAATCGGCGTGCAAATCCCGATCGCCCGACCGGGGCTGAACTCCGGCGGGACGATGTACCGGATGGATGATGTGCCATTACCGCTAAGGACCTTGACCGAGGGAGAATGCCCTTCGGCGGAATGGGTGGTGAGTGAGATACAAAACGCCATGAAGGCGTCGTAAATCACCGCCGCGCCGGTTTACCCGCCAAACGACGCAGCAAGTTCGCCTGCCCCAGGTGCATCGACATGTGCGGGGGCAGGAATCGCAGGGCTTCTAGGGGCGTTTTGAACATGGGGTGCGGCTTCTCCAGGGGAACGTCCAGTGATGCCAAGTCGTAGCTGGGAATCTCTTGGCGGAGTTGGTTGCTCACGTTTCGGTAGCTCTGTACAAGCTCCTCGCTGGTCGGATTGGCCGCCGGATCGGGCGAAGGTACCGAGCCCCGTCCGAACCAATCGCGGTAGGTCCCCGGCATTAGCTTCACATCTTCCCGCTTGGCACCTCGGGCATACGACAACCCCAGCCCATAGTTGGTCACGACCATGTGCCCGACCTGCCAGGTGATGTGCGTCACCCCTTCACTTGGCATTCGCAGCCACAGATCCGGCTCCAGGTTGGTGATGAACTCCAAGACTAAGTCGTCGACCTGGGTGAACTGTTGGTAAAGTTGCTCGAGTGTTTCGGCCTGAGGCATGGGGCGGTTTCCTTAAGTGGGAGGGTTTCTCGGTGGCTCGCCAAGCGACAACCCCGCGAGCCAAGCCGCTTTGGCTTGGGCATAATCGGCCGGCGTGTTCACATTGTCGAACGCCGCGGCGGGCAGGTCGATCCAGCGGATGTTGAGAGCTTGGATGCTGGTCAGCATTTTTCGGTTACCGGAATCCAAACTTTTTTGCAGGATCGGTAAGACCCACGCCTGGTACACTGCGGCGAGCGGCTGGGCCCGACCCTCGACTTGTGGGATCACCGCGTCGAGATCGTGGAGTTGGTCGAACAGCGGTGCAAGGAGCTCCGCGTCTACCAACGGCATATCGCACCCCAGCACCATCACCTGTTTCACTTTGCTCGGCAATGCCGCAAGGCCAGTAACGATCCCGCGAAGTGGCCCTTCATCGGGAAACGCATCGTCAACCACCGTCACATCCGAGGGGATCTTTGGTAAAGCCTGCCCCGCCGCTTTGACGACCAGGACATGCGTCGCCAATTGCTGGGCAACCGAAACCACCTTAGCCAGCATCGTCGACTCAGCAAACGGCAAACTCGCCTTGTCGCGGCCCATCCGGCGGCTCTTCCCACCACACAGGACGATCACGGCCCGGCTGGCTTGCCCAGGATTGAGGGTAGAGCCCTCCATTTTGGTTCCCTTTCGATTGTCCTATAATACGGGCGACAACCTTCGACCCCTGATTTTCATTCGAAACAATTCCGCATGCCGCTCACCCTGTCTCTCCAGCACGATATCACGACCACGCTCGACCTGCGACCGGTCGATCCGAACAAGCTGCGTGAAATGTCGGTCGACAAGATCAAGCGACTGCTGCTGTGGCAAGGGAACCAGCAAGTCGAGCTGGGGCAACTGTTCGCCCTTCGCGGAACCGCCGATGACGCCGAGGTTCACCTGGAGGGAGACTTCCGCCAGGCGGACTACATCGGGCAGGGACTCTCCGGCGGAACCCTGCATGTCCGGGGCAGCGTCGGCAATCATGCCGGGCAGTCAATGACCGGCGGCACGCTGCACATCGAAGGGAACGCGGGGGACCTATTGGCCGAGGATCTTTTAGGTGGAACGATCCACGTAACCGGCAACGCGGGGAACCGAGTCGGCACACCGCTGCCGGGCAACCGGCGGGGAATGCAAGGTGGCACGGTCTGCATTCAAGGCAACGTCGACCGAGAAGTAGGCCACCGGATGCGACGGGGTCTGTTGCTAGTCGGTGGTGACACCGACATCTTACCGGGCCACGAGATGCTGGCCGGCACGCTGGTCATCCTGGGTCAAGTCGGAGCCCACCCCGGCCTACGGATGAAACGCGGCACCATCATCTGCCCACGGCTTGATCGCGAAACCTTACCCGCCACGTTTCATCACGATGGTCGCTTCCGCCTACCGATGATGCCGCAGCTACTCCGGCAAGCGGCAACGTGCGGATTGGCCGCGATCGCCTCGCTCGAAGACCGTACCTGGGACCAATACAGCGGCGATGCGGTTCACTTTCAACGAGGCGAGATCTTGGTCCCCTGCGGCGAATAAAACAGACGCGCGACGACCGACCACTCTTTCCTGATTCTGAATTCACGGTGACCACCGCATGTCCGATTTCCTACTTGATCCTGATGTCATCTTCCTGAACCATGGTTCGTTTGGAGCCTGCCCCCGGCCGGTGTTCGACCAGTACCAAGCGTGGCAAAGGAAACTGGAGCGGCAGCCGGTCCGGTTTCTGCAGCGGGAACTGCCCGAACTGCTGGCGGAAGCTCGGCGCCAGGTGGCCGAGTATCTGGGCGCCCGTGCGACCGAGATTGTGTTTGTCCCCAACCCTACCTTTGCCGCAAACACAATCGCCCGCTCCCTTCCGCTTGGGCAGGGAGAGGAGGTTTTAATTTCCGACCACGAATATGGTGCCTGTCGTTTTGCGTTTCAATTTGCCGCCCAGAAGAAAGGGTTTCGCGTGGTGCAGCAGGCGATTCCCCTCCCGGTTGAGTCAGAAGAAGCGACTGTTGACGTCTTCTGGCAAGGGGTGACCCCCAACACGAAACTCATTTTCCTCAGCCACATCACGTCCCCCACTGCCTTGACGCTGCCGGTGCCCCAGATTTGTGCGCGGGCCCGTGACGCGGGAATTCTCACGATGATCGACGGAGCCCACGCCCCGGGTCAAATCGATGTTGACCTCGCGAACATTGGGGCCGACTTCTATACGGCCACCTGCCACAAATGGATGTGCGCCCCGAAAGGCTCCGGCATCTTCTACGCCCGGGAAGACCGACAGCACTTGATCGAGCCCCTAGTGGTTGGCTGGGGCTGGGGCCCGGAAAAGACCTTCCACCGAGATAACGAATTCCAGGAACATCACGAGTGGCTGGGCACGCACGATCCATCCGCCTACCTGACCGTCCCGGCCGCCATCGCCTGGGAAAAAGAAAACATCACGGCGGAAGTCCGCCAGCGATCCTGCGACCTGGCGCGATTGGCAGTCGAGCTGGCTTCGCAGCTCGATGGAATCGAACGGGTCCACCCCGATTCTTTCTATTGCCAAATGGGACTAATCGACATCACCTCCCGGCAAGTCGACGCTGCTGCTTTCAAGTCGTGGCTTTACGACACGCATCAAATCGAGGTACCGGTAATACGCTGGCACGACCGGACTTTCATTCGTGTCTCTACGCACGCGTACACGACGCAGGGTGATATCCACGCGCTGATCGGGGCGCTGCAAGAGATGGAGTAGTGCCGCGGACAAAGTTAGCTCATTCGGAGCAATGAATACAACCACGGTCCGCATGGCAAGGCTCGCGAAAAGGGGATGAGTTCAATTACAAAGTCAGCGGCGGCTTGCGCTGAGTCCGAGGTCCCAGTAATTGAACTTATCCCCTTTTAAACGCACCATCCTCGAAGGCAGAATTTTTTGGCAACCAGCTTGGTGCATCGATTGGCCTGCGTAGCGAACGAACGGGGATAAGTTCAATTACGGGTGCCGCGGCTGGAACTCCTATTCCTCCGACTCTTTGTAATTGAACTCATCCCCGTGGTGCCGCCACCGGCATACAGCCGGTCGTGTGGCACCGCCGGCCCAGCCGCCAGTGCCACACTCCGCTGGTTTGCCTTTCTGCGAATTACAGCTCCCGGATCTTGATATTCCGTAGCCAGAGCGGTAGGCCGTGGTCTTGGAAGGAGATGGTGCCGGTGGTCGGTTTGTCTTTTAGGCGGCCTTCGCCCAGTTTGGTTTTGTTGACCACTTCGCCGTTGAGTTTGATGACGATTTGGCGATCCTGGACGGTGATGTCGAAGCTGTTCCACTCGCCCGCTTTGTTGGCGGTGTTTTTGGTGGGGGGGATGCCGGGGATGATGCCGCCGGAATCGTGGTCGGTTAGCTTGGCGTCTTGGGCTTTGTCGCCACTGTCGTAGATTTGGACTTCGATCCCCGTCTTGACCGGCTCGGCGTTGTCTCCGACGTGGAAGTAGAAGCCGCTGTTCCCCTTGGGGGCCACTTTGTAGTCGAACTTAATTTGGAAGTTCTCGTACTTTTTCTCGCTCGCCAGGTAGGCGGAATGCCGAGACCAACCACTCTCGCCTGGGCGGGGCTTGAGCTCGACCACGCCGTCGTCGTCAATTAACCAGTTGCCGGTGGTGACCCAGTGTTTCTTTAGGTCGTTGCCTTCCAGCAAGTCGGTCCACTCGCCGGAATCTTCGGCGGCGGCCAGCGAGACGCAGCACAACAGGGCAAAGGGTATCGCAAACAGGGAAATCCGGGAAATGGATCGCATGAGGAGGGACTCCAAGGTGGGTAGGCAACCGAAGCGGCCTGACCATCCGGCCGCATAATCCGTAAAGTCTAGCCGATCCAAGCGCCCAAAGCAAAACAGCCCCTGACTTTACTAACTGGCGCAAATGAACCCTTGGGGCAATCGGAGTGCCTATTCCCGATTTAACGGGCAACCGGGAAATTTCGATGTTCGGGCCGCTCCCCGGTCGATACCTGTACTTAGCCACGGACGGGGTGAAGTTTTCTCATGGATGGGCGACGCAAATCCACATTTTGTTGGGACGGATGCAATGCCTGTCGAAATTCTCCACGCATCGCTTGGCGTGGCATTTATTGCTATTTGGGCGATGATTGGTCAAGTAACTTTGGAGCGAAACTAACCGCGAGCGAAATCACCATCGGGAAGGCTCACTCTCCCAAATCCTTCGCCAGATAACCATTCGCTTGCGGGGCTTCCCCCTACTTAGCCTTCGGGTCAACCTCGAGTTCCGCGACCACCGCGGATCTCGATTCAGGCGGTGCTGAACCGCTTTCTTAGGCCCCTTCTTCTTGCCGGTGTTCTCGGCCGCATCCGCTTGCCATCACTTGACACCACGACTGGACTCGTTTTTCCTAAGCGACTATCCTAGTTTTCTCTTATCCGCCCCCAATCCGCCCTCGCTTAGGATCTCCGCCTCATGGCATCCGATCAATCCTCGCCCCCCGGCCAGGAGCCCCCGCCTCAGCGTCTCGTTCCCAAAGTCGCCTATTGGCGGCAAAACCTGTGCGTGATTGCGGTCCTGCTGACCATCTGGTTTTTTATCTCGTTCGGGTGCTCGGCCCTCTGGATTAAGACCCTCAATCAATTCACGATCGGCACCCTCCCACTCGGGTTTTGGATCGCACAGCAAGGCGGAATGTTTGTCTTTCTGGTCTTGGTCCTGACGTATGCCTTGGTGATGGATTTTCTGGACCGCAAACATGGCGTGAGGGAGTAGAAAAAACGATGCTCGACTCCACACTCTTACCGTTTGCACTGACCACCGCTGGGGCGACGAGGGCTTGGACCTTCACCTTTGTCACCATCACATTCTTGGTTTACCTGTACATCGGCTGGCGAAGCCGCGTCCGCGAATCGAGCGAGTTTTACGTCGCCGGACAAGGCGTGCCCGCGATCGCCAACGGAGCCGCCACCGCCGCCGACTGGATGAGCGCCGCTTCGTTCATCAGCATGGCCGGGATCATCAGCGGGCTGGGCTCCGATGGCTCGGTTTACCTGTTGGGCTGGACCGGCGGTTATGTCCTTTTAGCCCTGCTGCTGGCCCCCTACCTCCGCAAATTCGGCCAATTTACCGTGCCGGACTTTGTTGCCAAGCGGTACTACAGCGATACAGCCCGAGTGGTCGCGGCGCTCTGCGCGGTGTTTGTCTCCATCACCTACGTCGCCGGACAGATGCGGGGTGTAGGGATTGTGTTTGCGCGATTTTTGGAAGTGCCGGTCGAGGTGGGGGTAGTCATCGGGATGGGGATCGTGGGGGTCTTCGCCGTGCTGGGTGGCATGAAGGGGATTACCTGGACCCAAGTGGTGCAGTACTTCGTGCTGATCGCCGCGTTTTTGATTCCGACCTTCGCGCTGTCGAACATGCTGACCGATAGCCCGGTGCCGCAAGTTGGGTTTGCGACCGGCGATATCCACGAGCGCGTCAACCAGATTCACGAAGACCTGGGGTTCGCGGCCTATACCGACCCCTTCACCAACTACGAGCTCACCAACGTCATTTTGGTGATGTTTGCCCTGATGGCCGGCACCGCGGGGCTGCCGCATGTGATTGTGCGGTTTTACACGGTCGCCAATGTCCGCGCCGCGCGGTACAGCGCGTTTTGGGCCCTGCTGTTCATCGCCCTGCTGTACACCACCGCGCCGGTGTTGGCGTTGTTCGCGAGGTACAACATTTTGGACACGCTGGAAGGCGCGCAAATTGGTGCCCCGACCGAGGAAAATGGGCACACCATCTTTCCGCTGTCGCGCGTCGACGAGCAAGGCAGCGTGGTCCCGATCACGTGGGTCGAGACCTGGCAGAAAACCGGCCTGGTTACCATCGACGACAAGAACGGGGACGGCATCCTTTCGATGCGGAAGGTCGATGGCGGCTACGCCGAGGTGACGATCAACAACGATATTTTGGTCCTCGCAACGCCTGAGATCGCGGAGCTACCCCCGTGGGTGATCGCGATTGTGGCGACCGGCGGACTGGCCGCCGCGCTGAGTACCGCGGCGGGTTTATTGCTGGTGATTTCCAGTTCAATGGCCCACGATCTGTACATCCATTTCGTCGAACCCAACGCCAGTGAACCACGCCGCGTGCTCGTCGGCCGGATTATGATTATCGCCGCCCTGGGGGTGGCGGGCTATTTCGGAATCGTGAATCCAGGGTTCGTGGCGGAGGTGGTGGCGTTTGCCTTTGGGCTAGCCGCGGCCAGCTTCTTCCCGGTGATTTTCCTGGGGATTTTTGACAAGCGGACCAACCGAGAAGGGGCGATCGCCGGGATGCTAACCGGGATCTCGTTCACCGCTTTCTACATCCTGGCCTGCAAGTCCGACCGAATCATGCCGTTCCTGTTCAGCAGTCCGGTAATGGAGCCCTGGTTCAAATCGGAAACCTTCAGCGGCTTGCTTCCGGAGGGAATCGGCGCGATCGGGTGCCTCTTGAATTTCACGGTGGCAATCATCGTCAGCCGACTCACCCCGCCGCCACCGGACGAGATCCAAGACCTGGTAGAAAACGTCCGCGTCCCCCGCGGCTCCCACGCCCCGGAATCGCATTTTGATGAAACAGACGCGGAGGCGGATAACCCGTGATGCGGATTATTCAACGCTGATTCACTCGCTTTTCCGTGACGAGCAACACGTCGCAAATTTCGTCCCATGCCGGGGGCGTGCCGAAGATCATTTCTTGCATCGACTCATAGTCACGCGACACTTGATGCCGGGTGTCACGAGAGGGCAATAGGCGAATGGAACCAGGTACCGCGCTGTCGTAATTCGCCCAAGCGGACTTAAAGAACAATCGTTTATGGGCGACAACGGCAAGCAATAATTCGGTTTGGCCGATCATTCCTTCTGAGTCCGCGGCATTGGCGAGTCGAAAGACGTCGTAGTAATGTCGGGACATCCGCTCGGGAAACGATTTCTCCGACGGCAGGTGATGCAGGGCATGCAGTATGGTCACCTTCTCCCAAAAGGTTCGAGACTTCGTGAGAACCACGACCTCAATTCCCCCCTCTCGAAAGAGATCTATAAACTCCTCGGCCGCGTAGGCGCGAACCGTCGCGATCTCAGTGGGCCAGTGATCCGACCTTGCTCCGATTTCAAGGCGAACGACAGGGTGCAAATAAGGGGCAAGTTGAGTGGAAAACAGTTCCGCACGCGGATACTGAAACAAAACAACTTGAGGATCGAGTGGATCGATTTGTAGATTCCAACGATGCTCGAACGCTCCTAACTCGTCTTGAATTGCCTGATACAACGCGGGCACCAGAGACCGCCTAACCGCCTCACGACACTTCAGGACCAATGCATCGATCCGCTTCCGCGCCTGCTTGCCACTAGCAGCGACAAGTGGGTTCTCTTGGCCATAACCAAGATCCTCTCGATTCATGGAAAGATCGACATCTTCCGAGAAGCGATCGATGGCTCCGTATGCCTTGGAAAGGGATGTTCCTCCCTTGAAAATAAACCGATAAGGGCACCGCGAAGATGCGAACAACCGCTTCAGAATCCAGCACACCCAAAAGTCTTTCTCGACGATTTCTGTGGGTATGCCCTTCCGTCTAGCGGTTTCGCCAAAGAGGTCTCCCAGGTCGCGGGCGGACATTCTCGCGACGTCATCCATGCGAGGCCACTTCAACTTCGGTAGCGATCTGCTTGGCCGCTTGGTGAATCCAGTCGCCTAAACCGCGGGCCAAGCGAAGAACCCGCTGTCGATCTTCCCTATTCAATCGGTGACGAAGATGACGGATTACTCGCTCATCTATTTGGTTCGGTCCCAAATAAATCAAGGCCTGGATCACAAGACTTGGCAAATCCTCACCCAAAGAAACGTTCCTATTTGGCGTTCGCTTAAACTGGATGGTCTGGTTCCCGATCCGATAGTCGCGAGATACGCCGTCCGTCAGATAAACGATCTGCCCTGGGACTTGAGTCGATAATCCCAACGCGTTCGCCGCCCAAGCGCCTGAAGGCCGAATGCGATTGCCACCCGAGCGAGCGATTGCATGAGCAACCTGATCGTAGTCGGGACCCAACATTCCACCCAGCATCGCATTGAAACGGGGATAGTCGTAGATACCGCGACAAACGCGGCGAATCTGTCCCCGCGAGGTCAACTGAGAGAGAGCCTTGTCGACCGAAGCGCGCGAACCGATGTCCAGAAATTCCTTGCTGGAAAAAGCGGTGCCCTGTCCGCGCCGCTTTATTCGCTTAACTATTTTATCTGAAACACTTTGCATGGTATTACTTCTGAATTTTATTCAGAAATATACCTCGCAATCCAGACTAAGGCAAGTTAATTTACAATCTCGTCAAAGCTTACCAGCAGCAGCCACAACGCTGGAGCGTGAACTGCCCAGAATCTTTGCAGCTCGTGTACCGGGCCGTGAAGCAGGTGCTGGTCGCTTCCGCGGTGAAGTGGAAGGTGCCGAACATCCGCCCCAGGTACTTGCTCCCGGCGAGATGGACGGTGTCCCCTTCGATCCCGGTGACGTGCAACGGCACCGAGTAGCGGAATGGCAGGATCCGGAAGAACCGGCCCTTGAAATGGGCACAGTAGGTGGTCTCGTCCACCTGGACCAGGCAAGCGGTGAGCGGGCCTTTGTGGCCGCTGCCGCAGCTATACCACGATCCGCTCCAGTTGCCCGCAAGGTCGATCATCTCGTACTGGGTGATCGGCTCGTCGACCGCAGGAGGGGCCGGGGCTTCCAAAGCGGGCGCTTCCAGCTCCGGTGCTTCCTCGGCGGGAGTTGGTGCCTCCGGCATTGGCTCGGGAGCGGGAGCGGGTTCCGCGGGCATTGGTGGCTCAGGAGCCTCTTCAACCGGAGCAGGCTCGGCGGGAGGAGCCGGCTCTTCCATCGGCGCTGGCTCCGCGGCGGGGGCTGGCTCCTCAGGGGCGGGTTGTTCCGGGGCGGGCTCTTCCGCCATCGGTTCCGCTGGCATCGGCTCTTCGGTCATCGGCTCGGAAGCCGCGGGCTCTGCCGGAGCTGGTTCTTCGACGGGCGCGTCCTCTGCAGGTGCATCCTCCGTCTCGGCGGACGGTTCAGGGGTCGGCTCCTCGGCTGGCTCTTCCATCGAGGCGGGCTCTTCCGCTGGGGCTTCTTCGGGAGAAGGGGCCTCCTCGGCGGGCGTTTCCTCCGCAGGCTGCTCAGGGGTTGGCTGTTCGGCGGGTGCTTCTGGTTCCGCCGGTGGCTCGACCTCAGGTGCGGCCTCTTCGGCGGCTGGTTCTTCAGGGACAGCCTCTTCAGAGGCGGGCTGCTCCACGGCATCGCTGTCTTGCATCGCGGCAAAGGTGGGGGCGATCAAGGCGACAGGGACGAGGGCGAGGGTTGCCCAAATCAGGAGTTGGCGGGGGTTCAAATTGGCCAGAATGTGGGTCATGGCTTGACTCTCTCTCAACATCAGGTTCCAAAGACATAGACGATCGAGCGGACCAGAAAAATCCGCGCACATCGCCAGTATACACCACTTGACCCAGCTTAACACAAGCTGCTCTCGATTTGTCACGTGGATATTGGGCTGTGACCGGCAAAACCGGCATAAGGATCGTAAGAATGCGGGAGCAGATTGGCTAACTTGCTGGTCGGGTGCCATGCCCACGCCCTCCAACGTGGGCATGTTTTGGCGGGCGAGTTTTCCTCGGTTCACAAGCCGCTGGCGGCCCCCTCTAGCACCGGCGACGCCGACTAATGGAACCGGAGAGGGCGTGCGGACTTCCCGGAAGAGGCAGGATCATCTCACACTTCACCGGGCAACTCGCGCTGCTCCGCCATTATTCAATTTGCAATTGAAAAATGACAAATGAAAATTGCAAAATAAAAGCGTTATGGGCGCGAGCCCTCCCCGGTCTTTGGCGTGAAATTCACCCAATGGCAATGTCGCCTGATGGAACCGGAGACGGCATCCAGACTTCCTAGAAGAGGCAAGGTCATCTCATACATCTCATGCCCACGTTGGAGGGCGTGGGCATGGCACCCCGCTTTGCAATCGGCTAGGGGCGGGGGCCTACACCAGTTGGTAGGCGGCGTCCTCTTCGGCCCGGGCGGCCCAGTACTGTTCGAGGCGTTCTTCCTCGATGAAGTAGTAGAGTTCTTCTTCCAGGCCATAAAGCCCCCGCAGCCCGGCGGTCGATTCATCGGCCCGAGTCAGCTTGCGACACGAAACGACCCAAGAGCAGAATGTCTCCGCGTCAATGAAGCGGGATTTTTCGTGCGCGGCAATCGCCTGCCGCCGCTCCGACATCGTCTTACCCGCCAAATTAAAATCCGAAATTAAACCAACCATGAGCAAATACTTCCTTCCTGAACATCGTGAACAGTGGGGGGGAAGGAACTCCATTTCATGCCTTCACAGGGTAAACACGGCTAACGTGGCCACCCTGAAGCGTCGTCGTTGACGCCTCATTGAGGATCTATCGAACGCTCAATGGGATCGCTGAACCGACACTCGTTTCAGCGACGGGACAAACCCGCCTCTTCCTTGCGAATAGACCGGAGAGTGGCATTGGAGGCAAGGGCCCCCGCCGCGACCTCGACAGGCCTGCTCGATCGATTCTCGTCAGGCGTATGCTAGCACCCTCAGGTCGAATCGACGAGCCCCATTTTCAACAAGTCGCGGCTCGACGCAACCGCCTTCGGAGACGATTTACCAGACCTTAATTTCGAATGGTCGGGCAAGCAGGCGAGCATCACAAAACCAGTCCTCCCGAGATGACCCGAACGCCCAAAGAATGCACGCAACCCAATCAACCACAAGAGGTTGCGACCGAAGAGAGATCTTTCATCCGATACCCCACTCCGCGGACGGTTTCGATCACCTCCCCCTTCTCGCCCAGCTTGGTACGGATCGACTTTACATGAACATCAATCTTCCGAGTCCGCGCCGCGGCGGTCTCTTCGCCGGTCGGCTTGGGAGGCGGTTTAGGTTCGGGGGTTCCTCCCAACTCTTCCCGGGTCAGGACAAAGCCGGGCCGAGACATCAGGGCCTTGAGCATGCGGAATTCGGTGGGCGTGAGCGGAATCAAGGCCCCGTCGACCGTTACCTCTTGCCGCTGGGAATCGAGCAGGATTCCGTGACACTCGATCCGTGAATCGGCCCGTTCCGGCCCTCGAGCGCACTCGGCCAGGGTCCGCACGCTTTGGGCCAGCATGTCGATCGCCAGCGAGCGGGCCAATTGGGTATCTTCTGAGACTCCGGTGGAGAGTGGCCCTTCGAGATCGGCGTCTGGCAGGACCAAAATGGCCGGTGTTAGTTCATCTGGCAGGTTCCGGGCGATCGAGCGGCCCAGGTCGAACGTCTCGCTTGGGGGTACTTGCGACGCGAGCAACACCACCTCCGGCTGCATCTCCAGCGCGAGCTCCAAGGCCTCACGTCCGTTCGTGGCCAGACGAACCTCCAGGCCCGCTTGGCGCAATCCATCCGCCAGCGATTGATCGATGGCGCGCGGTTCTCCGATCAATAACACGCCACGTTTTTTCATCACACTGCCCTTAAGGACCGCTCGTTCAATTGGCGTCTGATTTGGAGTTTAATCGTGTCGATCAATATCCGACATTTATTGATCCAGCAGTGCCAAACGGGATTGAAACGCAGAGGCGCAGAGTGAGTCCTCTGCGCTCTCTGCGCCTCTGCGTTTCCAGTTCTTAAAATCCGACAGTCATTTCCCGGACGGTGCTAAGCTTGGAACCCCGGGGTAACAGGCCGGAAAGGTCAACCATCCTCACGGGGCGTCGTGTGGCTCCGGTGCCGCACGATATCTCCTTCGACCAGATAGATCACAATCTCGGCGATGTTGGTCACATGGTCGGCGATCCGCTCCACATGCCTTGAAATGCTGGTCATCTCGATCATCCAGCCGAAATCCTCCGGCCGCTCGGCAACACCCTGCTTGAGCCAATCGAAGATCGAGTGGTGCAGTTCGTCGACAATCGCGTCGGTTTCGATCAACTGCCGCGAGCGCTGGGCGTCTCGTTCGATAAACGCGTCGAGTCCCTCGCGGAGCATCGCGCTGGCATGTGTGTGGGCTTGGCGGAGCGACTCCGGCATCTCAGCCCGCCGTTCCTGGTCGAGAATACGCAGAACACAAGCCGCGATATTGACGGCCAGGTCCCCGATTCGTTCCAATTCGTGCGCGACCGCCATCGTCGCGGCGATCGAACGCAGGTCGGAGGCGACCGGTTGAAACAAGGCGATCGCCTGGAGGCTTTCCTCCTCGACCTCGATATCGAGGACGTCGATTTGATCGTCGGAATCAAGTACGCGTTGGGCGGTCTCGCGGTCCATTTCGGAGGCCGACAAGAGGGCCGCCTCGACCTGGCTCTCTACCATCGAACCCATCGTCAGCATCACACGCCGCAATCCGTCGAGCTGCCGTTCCCAGTGTCTGCTCACGCTTGAGATACTCCCTTAAAAAAGTACCAGTAGTTGACGATATAACGGCCACACGCCCCCCAAAATCGTCGAATCGGGGGAGAAGCACTCGGAATCACCCAAACCGCCCGGTTACGTAGGCATTGGTTTCGGAAAGCTTGGGCTTGGTGAACATCTCGACCGTCGGGCCATATTCCACCAGGCAACCGAGATACATGAACGCCGTGTAATCGCTGATCCGGGCCGCTTGCTGCATGTTGTGGGTCACAATCAAAATCGAGTACTCACCCCGCAGTTCACGAATCAGGTCCTCGATTTTGCTCGTCGCGATTGGGTCCAAGGCCGAACAAGGTTCGTCCAACAGTAGCACTTCCGGTTCACTAGCAATCGCCCGCGCGATGCAAAGCCGCTGTTGCTGGCCGCCGGAGAGACTCAGCCCGCTTTCACCCAGGCGGTCCTTCACCTCACTCCAAATCGCGGCCCCTTTGAGACTCGACTCGCACACCTGATCCAACACGGCGCGGTTTCGCTCGCCATCGATCCGGAGGGGATAGATGACGTTCTCGAAGATACTCATCGGAAACGGGTTGGGCTTCTGGAAGACCATTCCCATCCGTTTACGCAGCTCAATGACATCGACTCCCACATCGCAAATCGAGTCCCCATTGAGCATGATATCTCCCTGGATGCGGACCGAGTCGATCAGGTCGTTCATCCGGTTCACGCACCGCAGCAAGGTCGATTTCCCGCAGCCGGAGGGGCCGACCAGCGCGGTTACCTGCCCCTTGGGGATCGGCATGTTGATATCGAACAGCGCCTGCTTCTCGCCATACCACAGGTTAAAGTCCTTGATCTCCAGCACGCGCTCCTCGCGGAGGACAGAGTCGTGGATGACCGGCTCGAAGGTTTCACCCTGGGCGATCAAATCGAGCCGACTCGGCTTGGAGGCGGATGCGGACTTGGAACTGGAAGTCGATTGCGACACGTTGGAACTCATGCAAAGGGTGGGCGTTAGGTGACGTTTTAAACGGGGAACGCGAACCGTGATGGTAGCCGACCGTTTAAAACTGTCCCGATTGAAATTGTTTCCGCAGCCTGGCCCGCAGCCAAATGGCGGTGAGGTTCAAAAGCGCGATCACGCCGATCAACAGCAAGGTGGTGGTGAAGACCATCGGCTTGGCCGCCTCGCTGTTGGGGCTCTGAAAACCGAGGTCGAAAATATGGAACCCCAGGTGCATAAAACTGCGGTCTAAATGGACAAACGGTGGCGTCAGGTCGACCGGCAACTCCGGGGCCAGCTTCAAGACCCCGACCAACATCAGCGGTGCGACCTCCCCTGCCCCTCGCGCCATCGCGAGGATCATTCCGGTCATGATACCCGGCATCGCGTGGGGAAGCACGATCCGCTTCAAGGTTTGCCACTTGCTTGCGCCGCAGCCGTAGGAACCCTCGCGGAGCGAATTGGGAACCGCCGAGAGGGCCTCTTCGGTCGCCACAATCACCACCGGCAGGGTCAACAGGGCCAAGGTGAGGCTGGCCCAAATGAGTGCCCCTTTGCCGAACGTCGGATTCGGCAGCCCTGCCTGGTAGAACCCGCCGAAGTAAGGCGTCGTGGCCAAAACCGTCACGAAGATACCAGTCGCGATAACCCAAGTTAGAAGGGTAACCGACGAGACCCATTGGCTCCGCCGGGCGGTCATTTTTCTCCGCATGCCAAGGGAATAGACCGACAACAAAAAGGCCGCCACCGCGACAACCGCCAACAGGGTCATCATTCCCCACCACCAAAGCGGCGGCATGATCGGCAAACCGGCGTTGGCCGGTCCACCATCGATATAGGCCCCCAGCACAAAGATCAAAAACCCATAGCCAAACACGCCGAACACGATACTCGGTACCCCGGCCAAGTTATTGATGCTGATCCGAATGGCGCTGACCACCGTGCCTGGCTTGGCGTATTCGCGCAAGTAGAGCGCCGCCAACACACCGAACGGGACGACGATCAAGCTCATGATCATCGTCATCGCCACGGTCCCCCAGATCGCCGGAAAGACACCCCCTTCGGCGTTTGCCTCACGGGGATCGTCCAACAGAAACTCACGCCAGCGCGATCCGTAGACCTCTAACCGGCCGAGGGTCGTCAATTGATTCGCGGGAAACGCCCTCACAATGTCCCCCAGGGCCAATTCCTTTTCGATCCCCTGAGCGGTGGTCGCGATCAGCCGGATGCGTTCGTTCTGGTCCCGCAAGTCCTCGATCCGCTGGTTTAACTCCAGGGTTCGCTCGTCGACCTCCAACCGGGTCTCGATATAGTGCTCGATCGCGGCCCAGGCGGCAGGGGGAATGTCCTCAAGGAGCTTTTCAATTTCGAGCCGCCGTGCTTGCTGTTCCTCCAGCAGTTCCTCTTGCTGCACGATAATCGCACGGAGGTAACCCTCGGCGAGCATCGCCAATCTTGAATCGTCCCCGAATCGCTTCTTCACCTGGGCAGCGATCGCCTCGTCCCGCGCACGCTCCGCCAAAATCGCTTCGGCCTGAACTCGTAGATTGTAAAGTTCGGTGGCGGAGGGCTCGATCAAGATCCGATGGGCAAGCTCTTGTCGGCGAATACTGAGCCGGGCCTCCTCCTGACGAAGGCTGACTTCACCCACCTCATGTTTTTCGATTCGTTTGATCTCATAAAAGCGGCCGCGCACTTCGTCGTGATAGCGCTGAAATTCGGCCCACGACTGGGCCGGCCCTTCCGTAATTTCACGCAACCGAAGCACATTCGGCTCCCCTTCAATCGCTTCCCACTCCAATTCCTGGCCATCGTCGAGGATGGCAATCTTCCTTCGCTCGGAATCCGCTTGATCCTCCAGAAAGGCCTCGACGTTCTCCGCGCGGACCTGGGTAAGTTGCTCTGTCAGGGCCTCGATTTCCGCGGCGTATTGCTCCCGCGGAGTTGGCTGTCGCGGCTCGGCATCGGCTGCCGGCTCCTCTGCCTCAGGTTCCGTTTGGTCTTCCTGGGCATCTTGCGGGGCGTCGTCGGTCGGATCTTCAAGCGGTTCGTCCGGCGGTAACAGTTCGTCCAGCCGATAAGCGTTCACCTCGAAAAACCGCTGAATGTCCGCCAGCTGCTCCTCTTCGGCCGAGATGGTTCGCCAGTGGGACAGGGAAAACCGGGTCGGCTCTCCGTAGAAACGGCCCCACTCCACCCGCTCGATCACCAAGGCCCACTCGGGCGTCGTCGGCTGGTCCGGCTTGAGTTCGAACTGGTTGATCCAGTGGAAGTGTGTGTTGGTCAGATCGAAGTTGCCGGTGCGGTACTGTTTTCGTTTGGTGACGACCGACTGACCACCTGCTTCGGCAATTGCTGTGCGAGCTCGCTCGGCCGCTTGCTCGGAGAGTGAGTCGAGGTTGTCGATGCTCAGGTTGAAGGATTCGCGGTTGGTCTCTTCACCCATCTGGATGGAGTCGTCAACCAACTCCATACGGTACACATTCCCAGGCCAGAAGGTCGCCATCCCTTGGTAAATGACCAGCCCCAACAGGCCGAAAATCATGACCAACGACAACGCCAGCGCCCCGCCGGAAAGCCAGATCATCGGCTCACCTTGGGCCAAGACCGAGAGCCCCGGCTTGGTCACATGCCCACGCTTGTCCCGTTTGGCGGGCGTTTGATCGGGGGAAGAGGATGTTGGGATGCTCATAGCTGGTAGGCCCGTCTCCGAAATCGCAACCGAATCACTTCCGCCATCGTGTTAATCAGAAAGGTCATCGCAAACAGCACCAATGCCGAGAAGAACAGCACGCGAAAATGCGAGCCACCCTTGACCGCCTCGGGCAGCTCAATTGCGATATTGGTCGCCAAGGTGCGGAAACCGCTAAACCAGTTCCAATCCTGAACCGGGGTGTTACCACCCGCCATCAGCACGATCATTGTCTCGCCCACCACGCGGCCCAGCCCGATCATCAACGCGGAAAAGAGCCCGCTCATCGCGGTGGGAATCACAATGCGAAGGGTCGTCTGCCACGGTGTTGCTCCACAACCGAGCGAGGCGGAGCGCAAATGCCGCGGGACGGTCATCAGGGCGTCATCGGCGATCGTGTAAATGATCGGAATCACGGCGAAACCCATCACGAACCCCACCACCATGGCGTTCCGCTGTTCGTAGCGGTCGATGTAGGTCCCCCGCGGATCCCAACCGGCCAGTTCCAGCATCCAGCCCAACAACAGCGCCAGCCCCAAGGTCAGGAGCGTCAGGAAGAGAAACTTAACAAAGGTCAGCAAGGCGAATTGAGTGCGACCAAGTTCCGAGAAGTTCCCACGGAGATAGGGATTCAACACCGACGCGTCCCACAGCATCACCGCCACCGCCGAAAGCGGCACCAGCAGCAATAGCCAACCCCCGACGCCGGTGCCACGCTCAGGGTCGTCCAACCACAGCTTGATGTCTCCGACAAATAGGATTTGCTCCACGATCGGTCCCACCAAATAGGAGAACCACAACCCTAGTGCGAGCGCGGGAAACATCAGCAGCAGCCGGATCCCTTGCCAACGGAGCGTCCATTTGCGGGGCAGTAGCTGCCAACAAAAGGCACCACACAATAGCGTGAAGGGAACCAGCAATAGGGAGGACAAAGCGGCCGGCACGACATGCTCGACCAACGGGGCAAAAACCAAGGCCGCCAAAAACCCCAGTACCACACTGGGCAGGCTGGCCATCATTTCGACCGTCGGTTTGACATACGAACGGACCCGGCCGCTGGTGAACTCGCTGGTGTAGATGGCCGCCAGCAAAGCGATGGGGGCCCCGAACAGCAGCGAGTAAAACGTGCTCTTGAGGGTGCCTGAAATCAGTGGATAGAGCGAGAACTTCACCTCCGGCTCGACACTCGCGGCACTGCTTTGCCAAATATGCTGAGGATGGGCGTACCCTTCATACCAAACCGGCATGAACAGGGCCGAGAGGCTGACATCGGGGTGCATCGGGTCGAAGTCCCACGCCATGAGGGTCCCGCCCGACTCGGCGATGATGCCGTTTTCTTTTGGCGTGATCGCGATCCGAGAGACCGGCGCGTCGCCCGGGATGCGGACATCCACCACTTCCAATTCCGTGGTCATGTGGAAAACCCGGCCTTGGCCACTTTGGTAACCTAGCGCGAACATCCGGCTCTGCTGCGAGATTCCGATCGCGGTTACCGGCTCGAACGCTTGAGGAAGGGTATGGGCCTTTACTAGGGTGTAGCCATCGCTCGTTTCACGGGCTCGATACTCGGGATCCTCGGCATCGACAATCCGAATCCGAAACCACCCCGTGGCGCGGCCTTCGCTATCTCCCACCAACAAGGTTTCGCGTCCCAAAATCAAATCGCAGGCGGTGACGGTCGAATCCAACTCGGGAAGCAGATCAACCTTCTCCGCAATCTGAATCTGATCGGTGTTGCGAATATCGTAGCGAACCGCCTGGCCGAAATCCCAGATCGCCACGACGCTGTCACCCAGGCCGGTCACAAACAGGAAATCGGGGAGTTTCTCGCGAATCGGGACCAGGGGCAGGTCGTGAACCTTCGCCTCGCTGCTGGAGCCGCCGAACAGACTCCGCTTCTGTTTGACCACTCCCAGCTTGAGCTCGCCCGACTCGGTCAGGGCCGCAAACACGACATCCGCCGCCCCCAATTGGTTGGCGCTGTCCCCCTGCCCTTTCTCCGGCACGTGATCCAACCGGATGACCGGTGAATCCCCCACTTCGATCGGATCGCCAAAATCCCACACCAGCCGCTGCAATCGGAATTGACCCTGGGTCGTCCGCTGGATGATGCCATCCTCGTACAGGCCGTACCCGGTGTCGTCGGCCAGGTCGGATTGCGTCGCTGCGGCGTCCTTCGTTGGGTCGGACATCGCCAGCGGGTCGACATCCCCCGGCTCCAGTTCCGTCTCGATCTGGGCTTCCTGGAGGTTCCGCTGAACCTCCAGCGGATCGATGAACGTCGTATCAAAACCAATCTTGCCGATCCGCACCGTGCCATCGTCCAACCCCAACAACACACCTCGCCGACCCGGCGAAGTACTGATCGCCGTGATCGTCCGCCCCTCGAACAGCTTCTCGGTTTGGATCCGGCGACTCGCCTTGAACGGGACAGCTTCCTCGGACTCATCGGAGGCGGAACCCTCGTTGTCGCCACGACCCAGAATATAGGTCTCCAGTTCCCCTGCCGTGGTCACCACCCACGCCATGGTGCGGTACTCGTCTATCTGAACGTGCAGCGCGGACTCGTCGTCCCACGGGGTGGCGTCGGTATGGATCTTCTCGACCGTCGCCGACATGAACAGCGGGATGACCTCAACCACCAAGACCAACGCGACCAGGCAAACCGCGACGATGGTGGCGATGCCGCCAATCGTGATCATCCCCTCGGCCAGGATGTCGGACATCCGGACGGTCCAAGGGGTTTTCATTCTCCGTCGGCGGCCAGCAAATCCCTGCTGCGGCTCATTCATTCGGGTGATCTACTGCGTATTAGGCCGGAGCGGATGGAACTCGCCTTCTCCGATTCCGGCTCATCACGGCCGAAATCGACATGCGACTGATTCATCAACGAAAATCTTTTCCGTTAGTCGGTGATGCCAACCTTGGCCAGTTGCGCCTTCGCCACCACCGCGGGCAGCGGAAGATAGCCATCCTTGATCACGTCGGTTTGACCCTGCTTGCTGTAGATGTACTTGATGAACTCACGCCGCAGCGGATCGAGCTTGCTGCCGGGTCGGTAATTGACCGCGACGAGCAAAAAGCGAGACAGCGGGAATTGCTCGGCGTTTTCCGGTGTCGGGTCGATAAACTCCGCGCCATCGGCAGAGAGCGGAACCGCCCGAACATCGGCCGTTTTGTAACCAATGCCGCTATAGCCAATGCCGAACTTGTCTGACGCAATCCCCTGCACCACCGACGAGCTGCCCGGCTGCTCCTTCACGTTCGACTTGAAGTCGCCGTTGAAGAGGGCGTTTTGCTTGAAGTAGGAGTAGGTCCCCGAGGCGGAATTACGGCCGTACAGGCTGATCGGAGCCGAGCTGAACTCCCCACCCAGGTCCAATTGTCCCCAGCGAGAAATATCCGAACTCCCTCCACCCCGCCGCGTGTTGGTGAAGATGGCATCGACCTGCTTCAGCATGAGCCCCTTGATCGGGTTGTCTTTGTGGACATAGACCGCCAGCATGTCGATCCCGGTCCCTAGCTCCACCGGTTTGTAGCCGTACCGCTTTTCGAAGCTATCGATCTCGTCGCTCTTCATCGGACGGCTCATCGGGCCAAATGTGGCCGTACCCTGGATCAACGCGGGAGGAGCGGTTGAGGTCCCCTTCCCTTCGATCTCGATCCGAACATTCGGGTACATCTTCTGAAAACCCTCTGCCCAAAGGGTCATCATGTTATTCATCGTGTCCGAGCCGATGCTCTTGATCGTGCCGGAAACCCCGGATGTCGCCTTGTAGCTTGGCAAATCGGGATCGACAGAAAGTTGGGCAAGGAGTGGCCCCGGCAGACTGAAAACGACGGTCGCGACTATCAAACCGCAAAGAATACGTAACATGGGGCTTGGTTTCCGTTGGTTAATCTTCGCTCAGGACCACTCTGATGACCCCGGGGGGACATCGAGACACGAGGCCCTTAAATTAACAAATTTCAAACTCCCCATAAAGCTTCTCCGTCCATGGCAAACCGAAGCAATTTGCTGCCAGGCGAAACACCACCAGCCGTAACCCATTACACCAAAACGCCTTACCGCAACAAGGCGGCAACCCACAGGAAGAAGAGGACGGAGTGAAGTTTTCTTAACGCAATGTTAACAAAACAGGCGTTCTACCCGCTTGCGATCCGTGTTAATCCGCGTCAATCCGTGGCAAAAAAAATGTCTCGGCAAGCCACTAAGTGGGTTGATCGGCGTCTTTGGGGTTGAGGATGGAGCGATTGAACGGGGATAAGTTCAATTACGGGGGCCGCGGATTAGGGTTCTAATCCGCCGACTCCTTGTAATTGAACTCATCCCCTATCTGCCCGCCGTCTCCTCCGCGGAAATTAGGCCGTCGGAGTCGCGATCCAGCATTTGGAACTGGGCGTCGGTTCCCAGGAATTCCCGCCGGCTGATGTCTCCGTCTCCGTTGGAGTCCATTGCTTGGTGCCAAGCGGGTCGATCCTCTTGTTCGTCGCTGTCCAACTCAAACGGCTCCGCGATTCGTAGCGGCTGCGGCGCTGGGTCGTCCTCGCCCCGATAGATTTCAAACACCATCACCCCGGGAATCTGTTCCGCCTGGAGCAATTGATCCGCGCGCGTGACCCAATCGGCCAACCGCTTGCCCACCCCGGCGAGCTCCCGAGGCGAAAGCCGCCCATCCCGGTTTTCGTCTAGTTGCCAGAACAAGGGGTCTACCCCGTCGAGCGATTGAATCCGCACTTGGGCTCGTTCAACCAAACGTTGGGCCATCATCGCCTCGCGGATCTCATCGGGGTAAAGCTGACCATCGCCATCGTGATCGGCGGCGGCAAACTCAACAGCTCCGAGGAGCCCGGGAAAGATCATAAATTCCAATTCCGTCAGGTAGCCATCACCGTTGCGATCGGCCCTTGCCATAAACTGTTCGACTTCCGCTTCGGACAGTTCGCTACCTGGCAAATCCCTAAGCCGGAAGACGAGTATTTTACCTGGGCCGGTCAGGATCGAGGCGCTCGGTTTCGTCTCAAGTTCCCAGCCACTCGTCGCGTTCTCCGCTAGAACCACTTCCAATCGCGGGTTCCCCGCTCCGAGCCACGTCTCCAACATCACTTCCGCCGGGAGATCTCGTAGGCGCGGTAAGTCGTTGCCATCTAACCTGAGCTCCGGCATCACCGGTGGATCGAGCACCGCCAATTGCTCCGGGCTGCCCAGCAGAGACCAACTGACGGGCGCACCGAACTGATAAATTCGCTCAATTCCATCCAATAACGAGAACCAATCGGTCCGCTCTTCCAAGAGATAGGCAGATCGTGGACCCTGAAACCGCCGTGGGTCGGGCTCTTCCATGCCGGGCATCACCGGCGTGGAGGCCCTCGCTTGCTGAAGCTCTTCGGCGGTCACCAGTTGGTCGTCATTCAAGTCCGCTACTCGCAACCGATCGGCCACCCCAGCCAGCTCGCTTGGAACCAAACGTCCATCCCCATCTCGGTCCAACCATTGCCACAGGGGCGAATTCTCGCGCTGTCGATCTCCCGCGTAAGCGGTCGGACGAATCGAAAAGGTCCGACCGACCGCTCGATTTCGAGTCAGAAACCGGACCAACTCCGGCGGCTCGACCTTACCATTGCGATTGGCATCGTAGCGATCGAGCAGTTGCTTGCGGTCGCTATCGGTCTCATGCCCCAGATTACCGTATAGCCCACTCTTGACCGCAGGCTGGTCCAGGAGTTGGTCCCACGTTACGAAGTCCGGGGCAGGGTCCGCTTGTTCGTCAGGCGGTGCCGCCTCACCTTCGGGCTGGGGGCGCCCCAGAAACCGATCCACCAACGACTCCATCGCCAAGGGATGCGGCTTTCCCTCGATCCACACACGGATATCGACCCTTAGCGGCCCGGCGGTGGTCATCAGCAGCAGCTTTTCGGGCGGATTGGGATCAGGCACCTCGTCAGCTTGTACCGCGCCAGGTCCTAACGGATCTTGTTCCTCGACGATTGGCGCGAACTCGGGAGATTCGCCCACCAACTCAAGTTCCGGCGTGCCTGGATCGACCGTCACGTTGGCCGAAGGAGTTTCCGCCGGTGGCAGCGCGTCGCTCTTCGGCGTCTGACTAGCGGAAGAATTGGCGGTGGAAGGTACCGGTGCCGCGGGACGACAGCCCCATGCTAGGAGCAACACGCCCAACAACAAGGTTCTGAAAATTCGCCGCGGCAACAACACACTCGCTCCTCCGTTAGCTCAACACCGCATGCACGGGAAAACCCTCGGCCAACTTGAGCGGCCTACCCAGCGGGGTGTGGATTTCCGTCTCCGGATCGATCCCTACCGCCTGACACAAGGTGCTCCACAGGTCCTGGACCTCAACCTTGCCCTCGACCACCTCCATCCCGGAATCGTTGGTCGCGCCATAAGCCTGACCTCCCCGGATGCCGCCACCGCCGAGTACGCAGCTCCAGGCGTCGGGGAAATGATCTCGGCCGGCGCTCGCGTTGATGACCGGCGTTCGGCCGAATTCACCCATCCAGACAATCGTCGTATTCTCCAGCAGCCCGCGCTCCTTCAGATCATCCAGCAGTTGGCTCCACGCCTTGTCCAGTTCGGACGAGAGACCCTGGACCAGCGAAAAGTTGTCCATGTGGGTATCCCAGCCGAGTGTCTGACCACGCAACGTGACCTCCACAAACGGCACGCCCCGTTCTACCAATCGCCGGGCCACCAAACAGCCTTGGCCAAATGTCCCCCGACCATACGCCTCTCGCGTCTCGTCACTCTCCTGTTCCAAATCAAACGCCGAGGCCGCTTCGCCCCGCATCATCCGGACCGCTTGGTTGAAGATCGTATCGTGGGCGGTCGCCGCCTCACCACCACGCCGCGCGGCATGGGCCGCTTGCCGTGCCCGCCACATCGCCAGACGACGTTCGACCTGCTCGTCGGTCACGCCATCCGCCTGATTCAAAAAATCGATCCCCAACCGGGGCTCATTTGGCGCGTCGGGCGTTTCCGGATTGCCTGGGCTGGCAGCAGCACCCCGATCGACCACTTGGACCGGGGCATATTTCGGACCCAGAAAACCAGGTCCCAAGCCATCCGCCCCCAGGGCAAGCTCCGGGTTGATCGAAATAAAGTTGGGCAACACGGCGTCGTCGGCACCTAACTGCTGCGAGAAGACCGAACCGAGGCTCGGATAGCTGAGCGGCCCGCCGGGGGTCTGGCCAGTGTGCATTAAATAGGTCCCTCGCTGGTGATCCCCTTCCTTGGTGTGCATTCCGCGCAAGAGCGCCAAGTGGTCGATCCGCTCGGCCAACTGGGGCAGGTGTTCGCTGATCCGAACCCCCGGCACGCTGGTCGGAATTTCCTTGAACTCACCCCCGTTGGCATGTCCCGGCTTGAGATCGAAAGTATCGAGCTGGCTCGGTCCGCCCGCCATCCACAGCACAATGCAGTGCCGCTTCGGCTTGCCATTCGCGGCGGCGGCCTGAGCCAATCGCGGCAACCAACCGCAACTGCTCGCACCCCATAGCCCAGCGACTCCGCCGAGAAATTTACGCCGTGAAAGCCCGCGTCGTATCATCGCAACCTCCCGTATTTTTTATTTTCATACCGCGAAACCGCCCCCGCGTGCGATGGGTAACACGGCGAGGTCACCTCTCAGGGGATGAGTCCCCTCACTTTCCATCCCGGCAAACGGAAACCTGTAGCATCAAGCATCCACCTTGGGACTTATCCCCTTCCCGCGCGACTGGCCAAGGGTGGACCCATTTTCCTACCGCGTACTCACTTCAGCGCGGCGAGGGGGATAAGTCCAATTATCGCCGGGCTCACGGGGCGACACACCTTGCCACTTCCTGATAATCGGACTCATCCCCTGCGAGTTCACCTTGTCCCACACTAACATTCCAACCGCCACATCAGTCGTTCAACATAAACTCCGCGCTGTTGAGGATGCTCCACAGCACATCCCCCATCAACCGCGGTCGTTCCTCTGCCGGGGTCTCCGCCAACATCGAAAGCAGAATCTCCTTCTCCGCCGGTTCCGGCGGCTTAGCCAAAGTCGCCAAGAACAACAGGTCGATTTGCTGCTCCGAATCCAAAAACGGTGCCTGAGTCGCCTGCAATAGTCGGCTTTGCCGTGGATCGCTGAGCTGTGAAATGAGCGGCCCATTCATCAACGCCAAAGCCTGCGGGGCTCCTAGTTCAAATTGGGTCGGATCGGAACTGGGCGACTGCAGCGAGGTCACGAAACTTCGGCGATTCTCCGGAATGATCAAGCTATCGCTCGGCTGCAAGCCGACCCTCCGCAGGCTGTCGTACAGTTGATCGGGCGTTAAAATCTTGCTCGCCATCGCGGCGAACAGTTCCGGCCGCTGGTCGGAGATTGTCACATCGGACGACAAGGCATACGCCTCGCTAATCGCGATGGTCCGCAGCAACAGCTTCAAATCGAATCCACTTTGGACGAAGAACTGCGTCAGTTTATCCATCAGTTCGGGATGGCTCGGCTTGTTCTTTTCGCTGATATCATCCACCGGATGGACCAACCCCCGACCCATCAAATGAGCCCAGGCCCAATTGACCGCCCGACGGGCCAGAAACGGGTTGTCCCGTGAGACCATCCAGATGGCCAACTGCTCACGCCGCGTGCCACCCAGGTCGGTCACTTCGCGATATCCCACCGGAAAGGCAGGCTTCGCGACTTCGTCCGAATCGGGATAGCGAACCTCGCCGTAGTTGCGGTCGATGATCTCGATCGCCATCTGCCCCAAGTTGTTCGCGTCGCGTCGTTCCAACTGGGCAAAAAACGCGGTGAACTCCCAAAACTCTCGCTGTTTCCATTGATCGAACGGGTGATCGTGACACTCCGCGCATTGGAGCTGCACCCCCAGGAAAATCCGAGCCGTTTCCGCCGCGAGTCGCTCCGGCTCGGTATTGGTTTGGTAGAAGACGCCGGGCCCCTGGCCGCTATCCTTGGCCACCACAAACTGCTCGACCATCCGGTCGTAGCGAGTATTCTCGGCAAACTGCCGCCGGAGCCAGGTGAGCAACCCTTGCTGGCTCTGCCGCTCTGCGAAGTCCGCACTCGCCGTGGGAAAGATCATCCGGCTCCAGGTCCGCGCCAAATGCGTAGGTGCCGCGGGTGAGCCGAGCAGCCGATCGACAAGTTCCACTCGCGCAACATCCCCGCCAAATTGCGACTCCTCCGCTTTCAGTTGCGCGCGAACCTCTCGCACCGTCGGAATCGCCCCGGTCAGATCTAACGAGGCCCGGCGCAGAAACGCACTGCTGCTGGCAAGTGGGGCGGGCTGAACACCCTCCGCTTTCCAGCGGTCGGCCAAATGCCGATCGATTTTCGCGGCCATCTCGGCCGATGCTTTAAGTTGCTCGTCAGACCAACCACCCTCGGCCAATACCGGCAGTGTCCCGCTCAGCACAGCGAACAATATCGCCAGCCCCCAAAGCCCGGCCCATCGATCCCGGCCCAAACGTGACATACCAGCCAATCCATGCAAGAAGAGAGAGAAGCGGCCCAGATTGTTTCCGGACCTTTGCCAAGCCGTAATTCTACCGCTGGCGAGGGAAGCTTGTCTAAGAAATTGGCGGATTTTTATTGAAGGGGGGGAGGTCTCAGAGTCGCCTACGCCTCCTCGTTCGCACGGATTTCCTCTTCAATTTCCGCGGAATGAGAATCGACATATCTCCAGGCGTTTACCAAATCTTCAGCTCGGAGTGTCGGATAGCTGCTCAAAATCTCTGCCTCGGTCATCCTCAGATTTCGCATCTGTTGAAGCACCCACACCGGGATACGGGTGCGGACAATACGGGCAGATCCACCGCAGACATTATCCGATTTCTCGATTCCCAACGTCATCGTCCCGAACCCGAGATTGAATGTTTGAAAATTAACAACGGATCACGCCATGGGCTTTGTTCTTAGCTGGACAGCGCCAAATTCAATGACTTTTTTTAACCACGAAATACACGAATGACACGAAACGCAAGCGGCGAAAACGCCGCACACGAGACTTCAAACCTCACCGGTTACTTAGATGACAGATTAAGGAATACGGGAATTCGTCACACCCTGAATCCCCCTCTTCTTTTCGTGTCATTCGTGTATTTCGTGGTTAATCCTTCGAAACAATCACGCCTCTTCCAGTTCCTGTAACTGCTCGGTGAACTCCAGCCACTTTTCTTCCAGATCGGCCAGTTCACTAGTGATTTTGGTGAGCTCCGCGTGTAGTTTTTCCGCTTCTTTGGGGTCGGTTGCCTTGAGCAGTTTGCTGTTGACGTCCTTTTTCTCGTCGTCCAGTTTGACGACGCGGGATTCGACCTTGGAAAGCTCTTTCCGCATGGCGCGTTGCTCTTGGTTTTTGCGTTTGCGGTCTTCCTTACTGTCGATGTGCGGGTCGCCGGGGATGCCGTTGGTTTTGCCAGTCGGGGCGGCGTCTTCCTGGTCGATTTCCTGGGTCAGGCGGTAGACGTAGTGGTCGTAGTCGCTGGGGATATGAGTCACCTCGCCGCCACCAACCTCAATGATCTGGGTCGCGATCCGGCGGACGAAGTAACGGTCGTGGCTGGTGAAGATCACCGTGCCGTTGTAGCTTTCCAGCGCGGTACACAAACCTTCCACCGTCTCGACGTCCAGATGGTTGCCCGGTTCGTCGAGGATTAGGATATTGTGCTTGCCGAGCAGCAGCCCCGCCAAACAGAGCCGCGCGCGCTCGCCACCGCTGAGGACCTTCACCTTTTTCTGGACATCTTCACCCCGGAACAAAAAGCTCCCGGCGACGTTCAGCAATTGCTGCGTGGTGACATCCGGGTCGCGGCGACTCATCAGGTAGTCTTCGACCGTGTCCTCTTTATGCAGCGATGTATAGACATGCTGGGCGTAGACACCCACATCGGTCCCATGACCCCAGCGGACATCACCACCCAAGGTGTCCAGTGAACCGACCAAAGCCCGCAGGAAAGTTGTTTTCCCCTGGCCGTTATCACCCACCACCGCGGCGCGACCGCCATGTTCGATCTCCAGGGTGATTTTGTCGGCTACGGTGTGGTTGGGATAACCGATCCTCAGGTCCTCGCACCGCACCGCCACTCCCTTACGAGGCTGAACCTGCGGCACGCGGACCACCGCCCTGCTCTCTTCCTGTTCGATATCAATCAGCTCCAACCGAGCCAACTGCTTCGCCTTGTTCTTGGCCTGTGAAGCGGTGTTGGCCCCGGCTCGGTTGCGATCGATAAAGGCCTTGAGCTGTTTTTGCTTTGCCTTGACGGTGGCGTTGACGCGCTGATCGTGGAGGACGCGTTCCTCGCGGTACTCCATGTACTCATCGACTGTCCCGGGGTACATCGTTAAATTCCCCCGCGCCAGTTCCAAGGTGTGGTCGCAGGTTTGACGCAGAAAGGCCCGGTCGTGCGAGACCACCAGGTAACCCCCCTTGAAGCTTTTGAGAAACCGCTCCAACAACATCTGGGTCCGCAAGTCGAGGAAGTTGGTCGGTTCGTCCAGCAGCAGGAACCCGGGATCGTGCAGCAGCAGGCCGGTCAACTTCACGCGGGTTTGCCAACCCCCGGAAAGGGACGCCACCGGGGCGTCGAGCATCGGCCCTTTAATCTCAAACCGCGCTGCCACTTCCCCGCATTTCCAGTCGGGCTGATGGCTTTCCCGCATCAAGAAATCAACAACGCTTTCCCCCGGCTCGAACGGATCGTGCTGGCGGAGATACCCCACCCTCAGTTTGGGGTGGAGCAGAATTTCTCCCTTTTCCATCTCCTCGTCCCCGAGGATCAGCCGGATCAGGGTCGACTTTCCCGCGCCGTTACGGCCCACCAAGCCAACCTTTTGGTCGTCGTTGATGGTCGCTGCGGCCGAGTTGAGCAAAACCTTGTCGCCGTAACGCTTTACAACGTTTTGAATTTGAATTACCGGAGGCACGATCGTATTTTAAGGGGAGAAAGGAGACATTGGGTGAACCGCCGCGACGGTGGTGATATTCCGACCCATTGTCTCCGATGGAAGCGATTTTTCCAAGGTGGTTGGAAAGAAGCGATCCGACCCCGAGGTGGGCCGAACGCTCCAAGAAACAGCGGGTAGCCGCCCATCCCGCAAACCGCTCCCGATCCACTATTGCTTGACCCGAACTCGCATTTGATCTGACCGAAACTCAAGTTCATCCGAGCCCCGCAGGTCAATCATCCACGCGATCAGAGACGATGTTGGCCGTCATGGGATCGACGTAAAGTTCGCGTTTTTGCCTGTCTTTGTAGACCTCGATCTCCCAATAACGTCGCTCGAACGACACTTCGTCGAGGTTCTTGTAGGTGCCATCTTTCAAAACGATCCGCAGTAATTTCGACAGCCGCATCGCGTCCGCCGGGGGAACGGTTTCGGGATCGTCGCGATGTTCGGCCAGCACTTTGCCGCTGACCAAGTCAACCGTCAGTTCGACGGATTCGCCCTCTTTGCGAGTCTCGACTTCCCACGCCCCATCGTCCATCGAAATTTCCGTGAGAGGCGCGTAACCGGCCGCTTCCAAACGCTCCACGACTTCGAGCAACGAGAGTGCTTGGTTGCCGGGTTCTTGCCCGGAGACGCCGACCGCGGAATGGATGCCGCCCACAGCCAATGCGGCGGCGGCGAGCGAGTTGAGTAGTAACGTTTTCATTTTCAGACTCCGTTGAAACGACTAGCTGGACGACGCTTCCGCAAACACAAACGATTCGTGTTTGCCAGATCATCTGTGTGAATGCTAGGCGAACTAGATAAAGCCTGGCTGAAGGGAATCTAAATTCCACTTTATTTAACGAAAAACATCAAAGACCTGAGCAATTAAACCCCTTTGCGTCTTTGCGCCTTTGCGAGAGAAATTTTTTCCTAATCCCCACGCAAAACCAGGATGTCTTGTTAGGTGGGTGCCATGCCCACGCCCGGAAAGCGTGGGCATGTTTGGGCGGGAAAATCCTCCCCGGCAACCCTCATCATCAACCACCAAAGCGGCCAAGCTCGGACAGCCATGACGGAAATCGAAATCATTTAACGCCAAGCCGCAAAGACACCAGGACG
>JBBDIM010000077.1:0-34319 GCA_040880405.1 Pirellulaceae bacterium
TCTTTTGACTCTCTTAGACTCTGTATTACCAACTGGGCTATCGTGAGACGCCCCTTTGGGGCTAAGGGCGAGAAGACCACGACTTTTCACGGTTCGTCAGCCCTCTCGGGATCATCGGTGCGGCATTATCGGAGGATCGATCATCCTCACGCCGAACCGATGCCTACTCGATCGCGTAGGCATCGAACCCTAGCTCTCAAAGCTTCCAACCTCCGGCTTTTCGTGTCTTTCGTGGTTGGAATTTTAACCAAGACTACTCTTCATGTCGCCGCTGCCGAAGCGAGTCTAACTCAACGAAATCGACCCGCCCGGTTGGAGCACATGAGGGGTGGCACCAGTGGAGTTGCGGACTTTGGCGGCCCAGCCCTGGGCGTCTTGTTCGATCGGTGGCCAGGTGCCGTAGTGGGCCGGGGCGACTTGACTGGGGTTGATTAGTTTGATTGCGGCGATGGAATCTTCGATCCCCATCGTGAACAGGTCGCCGATCGGGATCACCGCCAAGTCGATGCCCAGCTCGCCAATCAGACGCATGTCGCTGAATAGGGCCGTATCGCAGGCGAAGTAGATTTTGCGACCCGCGAGTGTCAGGACGAAACCGGCCGGGTTGCCGGCGTAGCTCCCGTCGGGCAGGCTGCTGCTGTGGTGGGCGACCACCATTTTCGCCGCCCCGAAATCGCCGCGATAGGTCCCCCCCAGGTTCATCCCGACGACGTTCTCGACCCCCTGCCCTTGCAGCCAGTTGGCCAGCTCAAAGTTCGTTAACACCTGGGCCCCGGTTCGCTTGGCGATCTCGACCACATCAAAGGTCCCGTCCCCTCGATCACCGACATGGTCCATGTGGCCATGCGAGAGAAGAATCACATCCGCCTCCACCTCCTCCGCGGTGCAGTCGGCCGAGGGGTTATTAGTAAAGAACGGATCGAGCAGCAACTTGTGCTGTTCGGTGTGGATCGACCAGGTGCCGTGTCCGTGCCAGATGAGCTTGATTGCCATGGTTTGCTTCTCCTATCGGGCGGGACGTGCTGGTTTTCATGAACCCCTGCGTTAAGAAATTTTTGCCACAGAGGGCACAGAGGTCACAGAGAGGTTTTCTTGAGGGTTTTGATTTGTTACGGCTTCGCGGAAGGTTTGACGTTTAACTGGTCGCAAGGAATTTTTGACCACGAAATACACGAATAGCAACCGGCGAAAACGCTGCTGTTGAGACTTCAAACCTTGACGGTTGTTTTAACGATTCATTAAGAAGTTCGATAAATCACCGCCTTCGTGAGTTACTTCTTCTATTCGTGTTATTCGTGGTTACTTCTTTGAACTTCAAGGCAGTGACAACGGGTACGGGGATAAGTTCAATTGCGGGGACCGCGGCTGGAAGTTCCATACCGCCGACTCTTTGTAATTGAACTCATCCCCTCCCCTCTCTGTGACCTCTGTGCCCTCTGTGGCTAAACCTCTTACCCTTGCAAAATGGCGGTCATGTTTTTCTTGTATGCCTCGACGCCTGGTTGGCCGAAGGGGTTGATTCCCATCACGCGGCCTTCGATGGTGGTGGCGAGCATCATCATTTGCAGGAACTGACCGAGCGAGGCCTCGTCGGCACCGGGCAGGGTGATGTCGGCGGTGGGACGGCCCGCTTCGTTGTAGGCTTGGTTGGTCCCGGCGATCGCCGCTTCCATGATCTGCGGCAAGGTCTTTTCGCTCAGTTGATTGAGCTGATCCTGATCCAGTTCGCTGCTACCCAGGGCAATCGGATCTCGTTTGAGACTTTTGAGGATGACGTTGGTCATCAGCTTGTCCCGGGTCCCTTCCTGGTGTTGTTGGGCCCGGCTGTGCAGGTCTCGGGTATTTACGCAGGTCAGCGGCGTCGCCCCGATAAAATCCTTGCCGATGCTTTCGGCCAGCAGTTGGTCGTACCACAGGCCGAGTGATTCCAAGGCCTTCGACCAGACGGAGAGCACCCGGATATTGATTCCTCGTCGGCGCTCCAACCCCTGGCAAACCGCCACGTATTGCAGGACCGGGTTTTCCGCGAACGGGGCCTCGCGGAATCGCCGGTTCATGTCGGCCGCCCCTTCGAGCAGTTTGACGATATCGATTCCCACCACCGCCGCCGGCAGCAGGCCGACTGCCGAGAGGATCGAGAACCGGCCACCGACGCCATCGGGCACTTCGTACGACTCGGGGCAGCCGAGCGCCTGTTGCAACTCATCGAGCTTGCCCCCTTTGCCGCAGACGGCGACGATCCGCTCCGCCATCTTTTTGGGGTCGTCACCCACCGAGGCCCGGAGTGCAGTCAGAAAAATCCGGAACCCGGACGCTGTTTCCAGGGTGCCGCCACTCTTGCTGATGACGATGATGCCCCAGCGTCCTTCCGGCTTGGAGGCGGGCCCTACGTCCAAAATATCGAGCAGCCCGGCGACGGCGTCGTTGTCGACGTTGTTCCCCTCGAACGAAAGCCGCGGCAGGCCATTTCGTTTGGTGCGGGAAAGCTCGTTGTGGTAAGGATGACAGCAGGCGTCGAACAGGGCCTTGGCCCCCATATACGACCCGCCGATCCCGAGCAAAACGATCCGGTCGACCGACTTTTGCAGCCGCTTGGCGGTCGCCAAAATCCGGCCCAGTTCGCTCTTGTCTCCCTTTTCCTTGTGCTCGGCGAGGAGGCGTTCCGGGAGCTCAAAGAAACCGGCGTCGAGCGGTTGTTTTTCCGCGGGAACCTTTCCCCCTTTGTTGTAGAGGGGGAGATCCTGCTCCAGGAACTCGGTCCGGGCCCGGTCCAGGCTCGGAGCCAAACGCTCCAGATCGTGGGGCGAGAGGCCCGTTTCGTGAATCATCACGCCACGCGGGTCGTAAGAGATCCTATCCATCGATCGAAGACTCCAAGCAGACGGTTTTTAACCCAAGCAAACACAAACCGAGGCGATGCTTTTCAGACGATCTACCATACCGGACTGAAACCCCGCTTGCCAAGACCTCGTGTGTGGTTGTGACCCGGGGGCAAAAGAGGATAATTGTGGGGGACTATGTTGCGTGGTCGGCAGGTGAAAGCGTGTCGATCACATCCTTCGCCAACGGAACTTCCAGCTAACGGGAACTCGCCTCTATGGACCAAATCGAACTGGTTCGTTCGCTCCAAGCCAAAAATGACACCAAGATCGTGATGCTGGTCGCCGACGGCCTCGGGGGACTCCCCCTAACACCGGGCGGAAAAACCGAGCTGGAGGCGGCCAATACCCCAAATCTCGACGCATTGGCCCAGCGGAGCGTCCAAGGGGCCAGCATTCCGGTCAAGCCAGGCATCAGCCCCGGCAGCGGACCTGGGCACCTGGGACTGTTTGGGTTCGATCCGCTGACCTACCTGATCGGCCGGGGGGCCCTGGAAGCGACCGGGATTGGCATCCAACTGCAAGAAGGGGATGTCGCCGTGCGGTGCAACTTCTGCACGATCGACGCCGATGGGAACATCTCCGATCGCCGGGCGGGACGCATCCCAACCGAAGAGAGCGTGCCGGTGGTCAAAAAGCTGAGCGCGATCAAAATCCCCGGCGTCGAGGTGATCGTCGAGCCGGTCAAGGAACACCGCTTTGTGGTGGTCTTCCGCGGCATGGCCGGGTTGGGTGGCAACGTGCATGACACCGACCCCCAAGCGACCGGCGTGCCGCCGCTCGCGCCAGTCGCCAAGGATGAGGCGAGCAAAAAGACGGCCCAGCTCGCGGCCGAGTTTTATAGCCAAGCGGTGAAGCTGTTGGCCGATCAGCCGAAAGCGAATTGCCTGACGATGCGAGGCTTTTCCGCCAAGCCGAGTATCCCCAGCTACGAAGAGGTGTACGGGCTGAAGGCGGCTGCGATCGCCGTCTACCCAATGTACAAGGGACTCGCGAGTCTCGTGGGGATGGACGTGATCGGCGAGGCCCAAAGCCTGGACGAAGAGATCGACGTCCTGGAACAGGCCTGGAACGATTACGATTTCTTCTTCATCCACTTCAAGTACACCGACTCCAGCGGCGAGGATGGCAACTACGAACTGAAGGTCCAGCGGACCGAGGAATTCGACGCGATCATCCCCCGGGTCACGGCCCTGAACCCGGACGTGCTGATCGTGACGGGTGACCACAGCACCCCCTCGTTTTTGGCAAGCCACAGTTGGCACGCGGTGCCAACGATGCTGACCTCTGCCTGCTGCCGCACCGATGGGCATCAAACCTTCGGCGAAAATACCGCGATTCATGGCGGCTTGGGTCAGTTTGAGGCCCAATACCTAATGACCCTAGCGATGGCCAACGCTGGTCGGTTGCAAAAATATGGGGCGTGATCAGTTTTCGAACCGCGCCTCAAGCCAATTGGCGTGGTCCAGCACGTCCGCCTGGTCGGCGAATTCCACTACGAGGGCCAAGCCTCTCGCGGAGGTTTCTTGCAGGTCGACTTCGACCGGCAGGGGGTCGTCTCCGCCCCGGATTACCGGGCTTTCGAAGACTGCGTTCCATTGGCCTGAGCTATCCGCCAGAAAGACGCGAAAGATGACGCTGCCGCGGCGCTGGGTTGAGTCGTCGATGGCGACCTCGGCCTTAAACCGCTGGGCATCGGGTGGCACACGATACGCCAGCCGAGCCGTCGAGTGCATCCCGATCCCCTTATGCCGCGTGCGACCGCCTGACCTGAGCGGGCCGCCGGTCACGTTGCGGTCCGCGCGGAAATCCCAGGAGACGTCCAAAAATCCGAGGTGTTTGTAGCTGATCGGCTCCAGGTCGGACAGGAAGCGGACCTGGTCGTGCTGGGGTTGAACGTAAACAAGTTCCGCCGCGAGATTGATTGGGGCGAAGGAAGTTAACTCGACGCCGTCGGTGGTCGTGACGTGGTGTCGACCTTCACTTGAGGTGAACCGGCTGGCGTGGATGAGGCTCCCATCCCGAAACCCAACCCAGCCTCGGCCATCACTTGCTCCGCCGGAGGCGACCGTTTGGGCGAACCGGATTTCCGCCACTTTATTCCGCTCGACCTGGCGGACCTCCTTCCCCACCTGAATCTCGACCGACTGCCGCGTCAACCGCCGAAAGGTGCCGCGGATGCGGTCGTGATTGTTGAAGACGAGCATGTCTTGCTGGCCATCGTAAGCGGCGATGTCATCAAGGGCCGCGCGGACATCTTCATTTTGAAACGGGATGCTGAGCAGGACCCCGCGGAGGCGGCGGATCGGGAGGCTGAACGTATCCCAGACACTCGAAACACCGCTCAGGCTGCGTCCCACGGCGGTGAACTCATTCCCCACGATCTCCGAACCGCCGGAGAGGACCGCGACGCTCCCCTTGTCTATCGGAGCCAGGTCGCCAAACCGCACAACTTGCTCGGCCGAGATTTCGGACCGCCCCTCAAGTTGCCACGGGCCGGAGAGATCGATGGAGGTGAGCTCCACCTCGACGGGCGATTTTCCGACCAGCGATAGCCAGCCACTCACTTCCTGGGCACTCGCCGACCCGCCGAAAAGCCAAGCCATCCCGCAGAGGATCAAGGGCATGAGGATTAATGAGTGTGGCCCGGCGAGTGCGTGGGCTGATATTGAAGTCACCGCGGCTTTCACTTGTCGAAACTTGAAGGGGTGCCTAATCGGCGAGTGGAAAAACTTCTGCATCTCAGCTCCTAGCCCCGGTAGGGGCGGAATGTAATAGCCAGGGGCGTGAGCCCCTGAAGTCCGTTCTCGCACCGCCGGTGAGCCCCGGAGGGGCGGGATGGGGATCGTATGTCGAACCAATGTGGCTCGTCCTATTAACTCGGCACGAAAGAGAGTCACTTTTGAGCCACAGAGCACACAGAGGGCACCGAGGCGAATGGAAAATGATTGATGGAAAATGAAAAATGCAAAATAGGGTCGAGTCATTCTTCATTCGTCATTTTGCATTCGTCATTCCCTCTCTGTGTCCTCGGTGCCCTCTGTGGCTAAATCCGTCTCTGGGGCAATGACGATCTTTCATGCCGGGGTACTATTCCATGAGGATCCCCGAAATTCAGCTATTTCTGGAAAATCGGAAGGTAGTTGTTCGGCAACTGCAACACGATGCACGCCATCGCGGTCCCATATTCCGGGCAGATGAAATCGCTCCAATAGCCTTGCGGCGTTTGCCCTTCGATGAGGTAATCGCAGATCATCTGGTAGTATCGTTTCCACGACTGGCCACCGGAGTGCCAAAAGGCCTGGGCGGCGTAGTACTGGCCATAGAAAAAATGGTTGTTGCCGCGGAACGTACCGGGCTGGTTCAGGTTGTCTTCCAGGTATTCCAACCCGCGTCGGATTTCGTCCCCCTCATAGACACCCGCGCTATACAAGGCGACAACTCCCGCGGCCGACCGCGGAAAGGCGCTGGGGCCGCCATTGAGCATATAGGTGAAACCACCGTCCGGGTTTTGGCTCCGTTTGACGTATTCAATACAGCGATCGACCGTCTCATTGGGGACGTAAATCCCCGCGTTTCGGGCCGCCCTGAGGGCCATCATCTGGCAGACCGAGACGGAAATATCGGCGTCCTGCCGGACCGGTTGGTATCGCCAGCCCCCCTCGGCGTTTTGGGAGTCGACAATCAACTTGATTGCCGCTTTGAGCTTGTCGCGGACCTCGGTATCGCCCGTCATGCCGTACACTTCCGCCAGAAACATCGCGGAAAATCCGTGGCCATACATTGGCCCGTGGGTCTGGGCGTTGGAGACCGAGATGAACCCGCCGGACTGAGTGTTCGCCAAAACATATTCAATACAGGCCGAAATGTGGTTACCGTAAGGGCCCCGGTTGGGGCTGCTACCGCTGGACATGAAGGCCAATCCGGCCAGGCTCACCACGGCGGTGTTGGCCCGATACCCATCGAGCCCAAACGCCCCGCCCGCGTTCCGAGCCGATTCCTGCCGCTGCGAAAGATACAGAAGCCCCCGTTCGGCGGCTCGTCGGACCGCGGGCGTCATGAGCTGCCGCGACTCACGCCGTGAGGGCGTCGCCCCCTCCTGACCCGCCAAACCGCTGTAAGTCAGGCAGGTACCCGCAGAGGCCACCGCCGATTTCAGGAAGAGGCGGCGGCCAGGGGCTGTGGTTCGCGTTTGGTTCAGGGAACGGTTCATGCATGGTCCTCGGTGAACGATCCGGCGAGTGGGCGGGATGGCATCGGAATCTCTAGGGAATTCAGGGTTGCGATCCGGCAAATGCGCGGATATGACATCGAAATCGCCGAGGTTTTCGGAAATGTCCGTTTCCGGTTGTGCCCCTAACTGCGGGATGACCGTGGTTGTTCCATCGGCGGGCGACCGCGGTCCAAAGGCCCGAAGGGTCGGCACAACCCTAGCCGGGGGTGCAAACCCCCGGCTGAATGCTCTCCCAAATCCTGAGGCCTGAAGGGCCGACACAAGGATCTGTGTCGCTTCGGGCCTTTCGAAAAACCTAGTGTCCCGAATCCGGTGGCTCGCGCCACCGGCAAGGGTTGTGTCGGCCCTGCGGGCCTGGGCAGTTGAGGGTGAGTGCGCATGGGCTAATCCGGGCGTATGACGCGGATCGCACCTGTATTGAGTTATCGAAGTTTCCATTAGTGCGCCATCGGCAAAAAAGTACCAGAGGCTTACGCCCCTGGCTATTCTATGCCGCCCCTCCCGGGGCTAAAACGACCGATTATTCCTTCATCTCGGCCAAACGGCGGAAGTACTCTTGGGTCAGTTGCTCGTATTTCGGTAGGAAACCTTCGACCGAGGAACCGCTCATTTGCTGGCGGACGTGGGGCGGCAAATTGCCCCATACTTCCTTGATCAAGGCGTCTTGCTCCTCGGGGGTGATCCTCACGTTGCGGCGCTCGCGGAGTTCGTCGGAGCTGTCCTCGGCGCCCTCTCGATCCTCCTCCCCCTCGCCTCCTGCCTGGGACTCGCCCTCCCCTTCCCCTTGCTCTTTTGCCTGTCGCTCCCGTTCTGCTTGCGACATCCCTTTCCCTTGCTGCTCACCCTCGGACTCGCCCGACTGCGACTGAGGTGAAGGCTCGCCACTGGAGTTTCCTTGTTGCTGCTGCTGATCCGCCTGCTGTTGATCCTGTTGTTGTTGTTGTTGTTGCTGCTGCTGCTGCTGCTGCGATTGTTGTTGGTTTTGCTGCTGCTGCTGCTGTTGTTCGAGCAGTTCATCGATCCGTTTCAGGATGTCACGCTGCATCGCGACGGTGCTCGACTCCGCCTTGCCTGATTCCAAATTCCGCTGGACATCCCGCATCAACTGCCCGATCCGCGTGAGCGGGTCTCCTCCCTCCTCATCCAGCAATTGCTCCGGCGAGATTTTTTCCCCTTCCGCGGCTGGTTTTCCTGAGTCACCCGGTTCTATGTCCCCCTCTTCCGCCGATTCCGATTTAGGCTTATCCATCTCGCCCCCCAAGTCGGCCGGCAGGTCGAGATCGTCGAACAGATCGCCACCCAAACCCTCAAACAACTGATCATCCAGCTCACTCCGGGCCGAGGATTTTGCTTGATCTTCTTGGGCTTGCGCGGTTGAACTCATCGATCCGGACAGGAGGAGGCCCGCCAAGATCGAGCAAGCGAGTGAAAAAGGGGTCAGGACTCTTTTTCGCAAACCGTTCTCAATTGGAATACGCTTGATGAAAAAGAGTCCTGACCCCTTTTTCACGGCCACCCCCTCCTTCACAGCCAGCCGAGCAAGTCCGGACACGATCGCCAAGACTTGGTGCTGTCTCGTTAATTGCAAATTGAAAATTCTCATGGTTCCACTTGCTCCTCTTCCAAGAGGTCGAGGTCGTCCAGGTCCTCGGCGATCGGTTGGACTAAATTTAAGGTTAAATCGGAGAGCTGCCCCTGTTCGGCGGCGATCCGGGAAAGTTCCGCCGGCAGGTCAGTGATCTGTTCTGGTTGCTCTGCGGCCAGTTCGGTCAGCCGCTCAACCCGGTCGTTGATCGAGGCCTGCATCATCCGCAGGAGCCGGAGCTGGGCCCCCTGGGGAATTCCATCCCGAGTGGGCGCGCCATCCTGATGTTCCTCTTGCGGCTGCTCCTCACCCGAAGGTTCTTCCTGCTGGGATTGTTCCTGGTTTTCGCTCTCCGCTTCTTCCAGCGCTTCCAAAAGTTGCTCCAGCCGCATCACGGCATCGCCGGCCAAGCGCCGGGTGTTGGCGTCGACCAGGCCTTCGTCCAAAGTCCGGGAAAGCTCGGTCATCACGTCGGAGGTCCAGCGAAGCGAAAGATAAAAGACCTCCGCGGTGGAAATGCTTTCCCCAAACTCACGCGTCTCTTGAGCCAAACCGGCCTGCTCCAGCGAGACTCCCCGGAGCGTATCTTGCTGTGCGGGGGTCAGCTTGCCGCGTTGATCCTCCGCTTCTCCCAGCCGGACCACCTCGTCTCGGATGCGCTTCTGCCGGAGGATTATCGACTCGATCGACTGTTTGAGGCGCACGATCTCCTCTTCCGCCAGATCCTTGGTCACTTGCTCTTGCCGCTCCTCCAACTGCTCCTCCGCCTCTTCCAGGTCTTGTTCGGCTTGATCCATTTGCTCCGCCAAGCCGGGCGCGTCCAGGTTTTCCGATTCGGCCGCCTCTCCGAGCCTCTGGGCCGCCTCGCGGACCGACTGGGCCGCCTGCTTGGCCGTCAACCGCTGGAGTTTCCGGGCCATCCGCTCCGCTTCTTTTTTCAGGTCGCGGCTCTCTTCTTTGAGTTTTTCGAGCGCCCGTTCGTTTTCCGGCGAATCAGGCTGTTGGGCCAAGTCTTCTGCTTTTTTTTGTAGTTCTTTCCGCTTCTCTTCCAGTTGTTTTAGGTCTTGTTGGGCCTCATCCAGCTTTTCCTGTAAGCGTTTCGGATCGGTTTCACGCCGATCCCGGAGGGTGTCCTGGACGCTCGCCAAGGCCTGTTCAATCCGCTCCTGCGTTTCCCGCGATGAGCCGAGTTGGTTCTTTTCTAACGCGCTCCCGGCCTGCCGCATTTGCTGGGAGATCGCTTCCTGCTGGTTTTCGTGCATGGCGTCGCGGATGGTGTCGGTCACATCCTCTGGTTGCTCGGAGGCCTGCTCCAGCATCCGTTGCATCCGCTCTTGGATGCGATCGAGCTCCGTCCCCAAATTGGCCTGCTGTTCGGCCATTTGCTTTAGTTCCGAGCGTTGGGCCGGTGTCAACTGCTCGGCGTCGGTCCCCAGGGTCTCGGCTTGCTGCTGCTCAGTCCGCTCGGAAAGTTCCCGTTGACGATTTTCCAGCTCCCGCATTTCCAGGCCGAACCGGCGAAAGGTATCCCAGCGGGAGAGATCGCTCTGCAATGATTCAAGTTGCTCCTCGACTTGTTCCTGCCGTGAACCGATCCGGGCCAAACTCTCGGCCAGTGTGGACTCGACCGCTTCGCCTGACGGGGAGCCGGAAGTCGCGCGGCGTCTCAGTTCGGACAACTCTTTGTCGATCTCAGCCAGCTCTTGGGCATCCATTTGCTCGATCAAGTCGCGGACCCCGCGAAGTTGCTCCGCCGCGTCGTGGTCCTCCGCTTGGTTTTGTTTCAACTCCTCCAGCAACGCGTCGACTCGGGCCTGCACGCTGTCGCTGCCGGTGACCAAACGCTCGCGGACCGAGCGCTGGTTTTGCTGGCTGTTGAGGAGATTGGCCTGCCCGATCTCCTCGGACGATTCCCGTTCCTCCAGATCGATCTCCACCGCCCTAGTCTGTTGTCGGGCGTTTTGCTGGAGCCGGCGGGACTCGGCCAGTTTGGTGATGATTTCCCGCTGTTGCCGGACTACCCGTTGGTCAAGTTGTTCCTCATTGATCATCGTGATCAGCCGAGGCAGACTTTCGCCGGTCTGGGGCAGGTAGTCGCTTCCGGCGACCGTTAATCGCAACACCATCCCCGGCTCTAGGCCCTCAAGCTCCGCGAGCGACAACTCATGCTCAACTTCCCGCTCGATCCGGCCGCCGGAAGAAAGGGACTGCGGAGGGGGACGCATTTCCCGGGGATCGTCATCTTCCCAGAGGGTTTGACTGTGCAGGGGCTGTTCCTCCCCGTCGACCTCAACCCGCAAGTCGACCCGCCCAAGCGCCAAGTCGTCGCGGACTCGGACCGAGAGGGGCAAAATGGCCTGGGGGGTTAACGAGAGATTCGCCTGCGGCTGGAGCCACTCCACGGTCGGCGGGCGATCCTCGATCGCGCGAATCGGATGCCGCTCCGTCTCTTCCCGGACGAGATCCGACGGGGTGGTGACTTCGATCCAGTAGGTCCCCGAATCGGTGACGACAAACGACTGTTCGCCGGACTCAACCGGACCAAATCCGAGTCCATCGGCTGTCACTTCCAAGGGGAAGGCTTTTTTCTCACTGCCCAGTTCCGCCCGGATGCGTGCTTCCTTGATCGGCAAATCGACCCGGCCGCTCACCCGAACCTCGGTCCCGGCCAAGGCGATAATCGAGCGGGGCGAGCTGACCGACTCCCACCGCGTGTACTCAGGGGAAATGAGCGCCACCTCAATCGCATCGAACCGAGGCGGCTTGATCACGTCGACATCGTGCCACCGCATCGTATCGTCGTCTCCCCCTTCGGCCCGAAAGCGAAAGGGTCGGGTCACGTTTTCCAGTTGATAGACCATGCGCTCGCGGGAAAAGTCGAATCGCATCGGGAAGTTGTTCGCGGCGTCTTCCTCGAATTGGAGTTGCAACTGGACCTGCTCCGGCAACTTGCCATTGAGGTCTTCGACTTCCAGGAACAGGGTGCTCCCCAGGGCGACCGTCTGGGGCGGTTCGACCACCGCCAATTGATGCGTCCGAGGCCACTCGAACCCGGCCCAAGGCATCAGCAGCCGAGAGACCGCGGTGGCGGCCCCACCGGGGACCGCCAGCACCACCAGAGTGGCGCCCATCAAGACAAAAAACGTGAGCAACACCGAGCGGTTGGCTAGATGCCGGTTCAGCGCCGCCTCGATATCGACCTCTTGCAGCCGAGCGGTTGTGGCATGAATCTGCCGCCGACGGAGCATCGGTGATCCGCTACCCACCTCCTGGTCCGCCTGCCCTAGAAAGAACAAGGCGTTGGTCAGCCGGTCGCGGAGCGAAGGGAAAAAACGTTCGATCCGTGGCGCGATATCAAGTAGCGTCGGACGCCACCGCCACGCCGGAAGTAACAGCCGAGCCACCACCGCCACCATGGCGGCCAAGGTCGCGAGACTCAACAGCCACCGCGTGCCGAGATCGTTTTGCCGCAGCAGGAAATCGATCAGACCGGCGGTGAGCAGGATTCCTACCAGCGCCGAAACAGTCCAGGCCAACCCGCGCACACGAACCGCCTTGACCACCTTCCGCCGCGCATGCTCCAGCGCGACCACAATCGGATGGTGGCTCGGAGGAATCGGCGATTTTTCGGTCGGGGCATTCATGCGAAGTTTTCAGTACTTTAGTGGCCAGTGTGTGTGAAAAAGGGGTCAGGACTCTTTTTCATCAAGCGTGTTCCAATTGTGGACGGTTCGCGAAAAAGAGTCCTGACCCCCTTTTTCACACCTTCATCGTTTAAAGCAGTCCCATCCGCTTCCGTAGTAACCACTCTGAGATGATCATCAGCACAAACAACTGAGCCAAGATCCAGGAATTCCAGATCGGCTCTGGGGCGAGGGTTTCAATTCGGACCTGTCTCCCCTCCGGCAGCAAATCGACAATTTGGTCCGCTTCCAGGAAGCTGAAATATCGTCCTCCGGAGACCGACGCCATTTTTTTCATATCGGACTCGTCCATTTCCAACCGAGCCATTTCGCCCAGCACGGCCTCGACCGTGAACTGGGTGGTGGGTGGGTTGGGTTGGCCTCGTTCGTCCAGCAAAAAGGGCTGGGCGATCGAAAGGCGATAATCGCCCGCCATCAGTCCGGGGAGCGAGGCCTCGAACAGTTCTCGGTTGCCCGCGACGCGCGACATGGTGATCCGTCGGGTCCCCCCATCGGGCCGCTCTAGGTTCAATTGTACGCCATCGTCCTCGACCGGTGCCAATCGCTGCTCCAGGAATCGGACCCTTACGCGGACCGGTTCACCCACACGATACGACGAGCGGTCGACCGTCAACTGAGCGGCGGCCCCCCCTTCCCGCAGGCCGGATCGGGCCAGGTAGCGGATGATCTGCATCCAAAAATCGTCGTGATAGTCCCACCGCCAAAGGTCGTCGGTCCCCAGAAACAGGACCTTTCCCCGCCCGATGAACTGCTGGGTCAACAGCGGACCACCCCGGACGCCGGCCTCGCCGGGCACCTCTACCAGCGTCTGGGCGGCCGATTTGGGCTCTCGGACCTCCAAACGCCAGTAGGCATGCGGAATGTTGTGCCAAGTGACGATGTTATCCGCCGGGCTATCCCGCAGGGCCAGCGGAGGACTCTTGGTCCCCAGTTCCGTCAGCCCAGTCGCCAGCGGCAGGCCGAGGACCTCATCCTCGCTCGGGGCTCGGACATCTTCCAGGCGGAAGGGGAACAGGTCTTCGATCGGGGTCCCACGGTAGCTCGTCGGCAAGTAGCGAGGCCCGGCGACCATCACCAGGCCACCCCCTTTTTCCTGCACGTAGGCGGCCAGGTTTTCGAGTTGATTCCGGTTGAGAAACGACGGGTTGCTATCTCCCAAAATCACCACGTCGTACTGGAACAGCTCGTCGCGCGAAGCGGGAAACCCTGACGCGGCGGTTTCGTCCTGGTCGATATAGGCTTGGTCCGCCTCCTGGAGGACGGTCGTCAGCTCGAACGCCCTTTCCGGATCGCCACTGGTCGACCGTCGTTTGAGTTGCCGCTGCAAAAGGGTCTTCAGAAACCGAAACTGAAAGCTAGGGTAACCTTGCACCAGCAAGGCTTTGATCGTCTCGTCCCGGACCGTCACCGTGCGCGTGGCGAGGTTGTTCTCTTTGGTGGTCTCTTTGGCCGCGGTTTGGGCGACGATTTCGAAGTCGAACTTACCGACCTCCTCCGGTCGATACCGAAACCGGATTTCCCGCGTCAACTGATCGGCGACAATCGAAAACGATTCCTCCCCCAAAACGTCCGCCTCACCCTTCTTCCGCAGCACGACGGTCGCCTGCTCTCCGGCGAGCCCTTCGGCCGAGATCCGCGTGGTGAAGGTGGTGGTGTCCCCTACAAAGGCGACCGGGTCGACCAACACGTCATCGACTCGCAGATCCCGGGCCGCCAAGCGATTTCCCAGGCCGATACCATAGAGCGGAATCCCCCGGAGCGCCGCTTGCTGGGCCGCCTCAGACAGGGCGAGGCCCTCGATCGTCACGCCATCGGTGATCACCACCATCGCCGCGGTGGGACGACCCCGCTGCTGTTCCATGATTTGCGTCAGGCTGTCTCCCAACCGGCTCACCTCGCCGGTCGGCTCATGCTCGGCGATCTCGTCGACCAGTTCCAGATTGGTGGCGGTTAACGGGCGGCCCGACTCTCCCATGAAGTAGGCACGCGTGTTGTAGCGGTCGCTGATTCGCCGCAACCACGAGCGGTTCTCTTCGGACAGCAGCGTCAGCGTTTGATTCCAGCGGGAGGTGTTTTCCAGTCCGGCGGCATCGACCCTGGCGCTGACGAGCGACTGCTGCTGTGGCTCTAGCTCGTCAATGTGGGTCATGCTTTGCGTGTCGTCTACCACCAATATCAAGTCGGGCGAATCGGTTTTGTACGGCTGAACTCGCAGCCCATACAGCATGAACAGCAGCACCGCCACCAAGCCTAAGCGGAGGGCATAGAGGCCAAGCCAGGTACCCCAGCTCCGCCCGCCGGTTTCGCGGCGGTAGATCCAATAGAAGAACGCGACCGCTGCGGCGATGACCAGGATGGTGAGCCACGCGCCCCAGGGTGGTTCCCACTGCAAGTTGGATTGCAGCGACGGATCCTCGACCGGAAGATCTCCGGCGAAGATACGGTACATCAGTTGGTTCCACCAATCAGTCATCGGCCCGCCGAACTAAAACGAAATGCTAACCACGATTCCACAAACAACAGCGACAACACCAGCACCAGGAAGTACCGGAACAGCGGGATCTCGCGCTGCTGGGCGCTGATTCGCTCAGCCCCCGCTTCTCCGTTTTGCCGCTGGCCCGGCTGGAGCGAGGGGGGCAACTCATCCCCAGGAACCCGAGACAAATCGCTCTCGGCCGAGTCGACATTCACAGCGAACCGCGTGATGCCGGTCTCCGCGGAGAGATCGCCACCCCGGGGGTTGGCCTCGTAAATGCCCGGCAGGTCGGTCCGATCGAAAGCCCACACCATCCGCTGACCGCCGGTGGTCGCCTGAACCCGTTGCGTCCGGCCATCCGGCATCGAAATCTCTACCCCGCCCAAGGCGGCGGTGGGTGGCAGGACGCCATGATAGGTTTGGCCGACCGTCAGATTATGCCGATCCCGCCGCGCCGCCACCGCGTCCGCCAACAGCTCTTGCACCAGCGGCGGAAAGCTGGGCCAGGTGGGCCAGGCGGTCCATGGCAGGGGCGGACTGACCGAGGTATCGAGCGCCTCGGTCGTGGCCGGAAGTGTGACCAGTGTGACCGTCCCACCGCGTCGATCACCTTCCTCGGTGCCAACTTGCCGCCGCGAGATAATCGCCGGATCGCCGGAGTCAAACCAGAGGGCCGTCTCGACCAAACCTTCTTCACTTGGCTCGACCTCAAAAAATTTCCACACCGGCGTGGTCAACAACCCGCCCGCCTGCTGGCCCCGAAACGGTGCGACGATTGCGTGCTCGTACTGCCGCGGATCCAGAAAGTAGTTTCCCCGTGGGCTCGGTCGATTGAGCGTGGCAGGCAGGAAGGTGTCCTCCGCGAGCAGGCTGTTGTAGTTTGAGGCGTCGACGCGATCTCCCAGCACCAGCACTAAACCGCCACCCTGGGCCACGTAGCGTTTGAGGGCCTCGGCCTCTTCTCGCGTAAACCGGGCGACGTTGCTGGCGAAGATGGCGTCGAATCTGGCCAAGTCTAACGACAACAGCCCGGCCGGATCGCTCGGCACGGTCCGCACTGCGGCTTGGCCGGTTTCTTGTGGGCTGAGGGCCAAGCGGAGAAACCGCGTCCCCCCGGGCGAATCGCCCAGCGCGAGCACCTCCATCGTTGACTTCACTTCCACCACAAGGTGCCGCGTGTTGTCCGCCGCCAGTCGGTCTTCTTCCAGCCGAAATTCCACGGCATACAGCCCCGGGGAATCGAACCGATGGCTCAGCTCGACCGAGGCGATTTCGCTTTCACCGAACCGGACTTCCCGCTGCGAGACCAGTTGGCCATCGACCGACATCCGCACGATTTGCGTCGGCAATTCGGCCGGGTTGTCGGAACCTACCTGAACCTCGAACCGGGCCGACTGACCGGGCGTGAGATACGCCTGCCGCGATTCCACCTGCAGGATCGCGCTGTTGGTTGTCTCGGCTTGACCCACATCGAGCAGGGTGATCCGGGCCAATTGTTCGATCGACTCTAGTCGTCGCTCGTTCTCGGAGGTTGAGGCCCGCTGCCAAGTGTTCGCCCCGAGATCGGTCAGCATGTAAATTTCGGTGGTGGCCAGCCGGGGATGATTTTTCCGAGTGGTTTGCACCAAAGCTTCGAGCTCCGCCAAGGCGATGTCGAGCCGAGCCGGGGCGTACTCCAGTTCCAGTTGTTCAATCTCGCGGGTCACATCGCCGGGGTCGAACGCCGGTGGCCCAATCACGAGCTTGGTACCGGGGCCGATCGAAACCAGACTGAAACCATCCCCTTCGCGCCCCTCACGGACAATCTGCCGGGCCAACGTTTTAGCGTTATCGAGCCTGGTTTCGTCTTCCTGTTGGTACTCCATGCTGTAGGAGGTGTCCATCACGATCAGGGTGTGCGTGCGGCCACCCCCTCCGGCGAAACCTCCCATGGCACCATCCCACAGGCAAGAGACATCCGCCAGCGCCACCGCCAACAGCAGCAAGATCAGGCAGCGAACCAACAGCAGGAGCAACTGCTCGATCTGAATCCGCCGCGTGTTCTTCTTGACCGCCGCGAGCAAAAACTGCATCGCCGCCCAGTCCGCCTCACGGAACTTCCGCCGATTCCAAAGGTGAATCAAAATCGGCGCAGCGGCAGCTAAACCCCAAAACAGCATCGAGGCGCTGGAAAACACAAACGGGTTAAAACCTAGCAAAAACAACTTTCAGTGGGTCCTATAGGGAGTAATTAGTTGGACAACACCAGATTCAAATGTAAGGAATCAACCACGAAATACACGAATGACACGAAAATAAGAGGGGCCCAACGGGGTTGAAACGCAGAGGCGCAGAGAGCGCGGAGGGAGTCCGCCCACGCACGTTGCGTCTCTGCGCTCTCTGCGTCTCCGCGTTTCAAATTCTTTAAATCCGACCGTCATTTTCCGAGTGATGCTTTGTTTTCTAACGTGATTAAAAGCCGCTTTTAAATCTCTCGCAAAGCCGCAAAGGAGTTTAGTTACTCAGGTCTTGATATTTTTCGTCGCTTCCAGGCGATGATATGTCCAGAAAACCTACCACCCCCGCTCAACTCTCCTCTTTGCGCCTTTGCGAGAGAAATTCTTACTTAGAACCGCCGAATGGCCGTGGTTGTCCCGCATCGGCTCATCCAAGCGGATCACGCGGAGCGCCCTCGTCACGCTCTTCTGATTTTGGTTGCGGCCAAAAGCCGCGCCGGGTTCTTCGTGTCTTTCGTGGTTAAAAAAAATCATGGCCGGTGGTCGTTGCCAATTAGTGAATCGTCGCGTTGCGCGTATGCAAAAAGTTCCGCAGCACCGCGTCTACCGGCTGGTCGGTTCGGGCCAAACAATACTCCATCCGATTGGCGAGCGCCTCGCCCCGGAGGGAATCTAAAAACGCTTGAATCTCCCGCAGATACGCCTTGCGAATCGACAGCGGATCGGCCAGTAGTTGCGGCATCTGTTCTAAACCGCGGAACATCGTGGGGCGGCGGAACGGGAAATCGATCTCCGCCGGATCGAGTACCTGCAGCAGGATGACATCGTGCCGCCGGTAGCGCAAATGCCGCAGCCCCGCCATGAGCGATTGGACATCGTCAAAAAAATCGCTCACCACCAACACAATCCCCCGCCGAGTCAGCCGCGTCGCCAGGTCGTGAAAGATCGGCCCCATCGACGTTTTGGACGAAGTCTCGGCGGTGCTTAATACCTCAAGCACCTGCTGCAATTGAAGCGGATTTCCCGAAGGGGGCAAAATCGCGCGAATTTCCTGATCGAACGTCGTCAGTCCCACCGCGTCCTGCTGCCGCAAAATCAACCACGCCAGCGCCGCGGTCAGGCTTTGGGCGTATTCCAACTTCGACAGCGGGGAGTCCGGCCCCTGGTACCGCATGCTCTCGCTGACATCGACCACCAGATTACAAATCAGGTTGGTTTCGTCCTCGAACTGTTTCACGTGGTATTTGTCGGTCCGGCCGAACACCTTCCAGTCGACGTACCGCAAGTCGTCTCCCGGCGCGTAGTCCCGGTGTTCCGCGAACTCGATCGAGAACCCACGGTGAGGACTACGGTGCGAACCGGCAATGAACCCCTCCACAATATGGCGGGCCTTCACCTGCAAACCTTGCAGCCTAGCCAGCGTTTGGGGATCTAAATGCTTCGACAAAATGATTGTCCTCGCTGGAGACCGGGAGTTGTTCGATGAGTCGGCGGACCACGTCGTCGGTGGTAATGCCCTCGGCGTCCGCATTGAAACTAGTGCGAATCCGATGCCGCAAGACCGGCAAGGCGACCGCCTGGATATCCTCGACCGTCGCGCAGTCTCGTCCCCTGAGGACGGCCCGCGACTTGGCACCGAGCACCAAGTACTGACTCGCTCTCGGGCCGGCACCCCATTGGACATACCGCTGCACGAAATCAGGGGCGTCGGGATGTCCCTTGCGGGTCATCCGAACCAAACGAATCGCGTACTGGGCCACCGGATCGGCGATCGGCACACGGCGAACCAAGTGCGTCAGCTCCAAAATTTCCGCCGCACTCAACAGTGGCTGAATGACCGACTCGTAATCGGCGGTCGTCCGTTTGACGATCTCCAGTTCCTCCGCCTCGGTCGGGTAATCGATCCGCACATTGAACATGAACCGGTCCAACTGCGCCTCCGGTAGCGGATAGGTCCCTTCCTGTTCGATCGGGTTTTGGGTCGCGAGCACAAAAAACGGGCTCGGCAGGCTGTGCTTCGCGCCACCGACGGTGACCTGTTTTTCCTGCATCGATTCCAACAGCGCGGCCTGGGTTTTGGGTGGCGTGCGGTTGATTTCGTCCGCCAAAATCACGTTGCTAAAGATCGGCCCTTGAATGAAGCGATAGACCCGCTCGCCACTCGACTTGTTTTCCTGAATGATCTCCGTCCCGGTGATGTCCGACGGCATCAGGTCGGGCGTGAATTGGATACGGTTAAAGTCGAGGTGCAAGGCGTTGGCCAACGTGCGGACCATCAACGTCTTGGCCAGCCCCGGTACTCCTTCCAGCAGACAGTGCCCACCGGAAAAGAGCGTGATCAGCAACTGCTCCATCACCTCGCTCTGGCCGACAATCACCCGGGCCACCTCGCGCTGGATCCCCTGGTAGGCCTCCCCTAATTTCGCAACCGCCGCCACGTCGAAGTCATCATTCATCAGGTTGTATCTCTTTCGCGTCCGTTGGTTTTGTGTGAAAAAGGGGTCAGGACTCTTTTTCATCAGACGTGTTCAATTTTGAGAACGTTTCGCGAAAAAGAGTCCTGACCCCTTTTTCACACTGCGGGCTACCTCGAATTTCTTCACCGGTTCAATTCGAATTCTCTGACGCGGCGGGACGCGACGTGCCCCCCGCTCCTTCCGTTTGAAACACCACCAGGCGATCGGGCGTCGCGAGAATCAGTTTATCTCCAGTCACGAGCACATTCCCCCCGCCGTAGCCCAATTGAAACAAATTAATCGGATCCATGGCGCGTTTCGCCTGAGTTCCCTCCAACTCGGTTTCTAGCACGTGGACCCCTTCTCGGGTCGGCCAATACACCTTATCGTCCGCGATCACCCCCCGGCCATACCCGACCGGCTGCGACCCCGGCTCGGAAGTCCCGGTGGGGTATTGAGCCCGAATTTTCCCCGACTCTAGGTGAATCCAAAATAAATGCTCGCCACTGACCAGCAGATCCTCCTCGGTCGCGCCCAACAAGTGGGTCGCGTTGATCCCTTCGGGGACGGTTTGCCAAACCAGTTGTCCGGTGGCGGCGTCCAGGGCGAAGATCCGGTCGCTGTCCATCGGCATCGTGATCACCATCCCGCGCGTCACAATACAGGGGTTGAGGTCCCGCTGAAGTGTCACGTTCGCCTCAGCGAGGGTTTGTGTCCTGAGCGTTTTCCGGGGATACCTGGTCAGCCATAAAAACCTGCCGCTGGTGGCATCCAGCGCGGTGACGACGCCCCGATTCGTGTTGTAATACAACACTCCCTGCTCCAGAGTCAGCAGGTTGTGTGTCTGGTGCGGGACGTTCCCATCGCTAACCATCCCCACCCCGTACGGCTCGGTCGTGCTGATCGACCGCCGCCACACGAGGGAACCGGTTTCCACTTCGTAACAGGCAATCGCCGTTTCCTCGCGGATGCCCCCTTTGGTGACCCCGCAGTAAATGTAGCGCCCATCACTGACGCCGGTCCCTTCGAACTCCCAGTTGTCCTCGATGTCCGCAGTTGGCGAAATCGTTTGCAGCAGCTTCCCTTCCTGCCGCAGGTTAAAGATCAGCAGGTCCGCCTTGCGCCGGGTTCTCCTGTTTGGGTTGGCCTGTAAGCTTGGCACGGTGTCCCCGCGCCGAGCCACCAGGAGTTGGTCCTTCGCCGACAGGGTGAAACGCGGGGCTCCCAGACTCTCGTTCAGGTTGGCCACGCGATCTCGAATCCGACGTCCAAACACCCCCTCGCGCTGGCCCCGGAGTTCGCCTGCGTCCCCCGGATTGAAGCGGCCCCGTTCCAGATTCTCAGGGTCGAAGTCCTCGTTATCGGTGGAAGGGAACGCCGGTTTGCCATCTTCCAGGCGAAAACCCCGCACGCGGGTATGGTCCTGAATGAAAACATTTGAGCCAATCACCACCGGGTGCGTACTGAGCAGGGAGTCGGCGTCTTCCGCCAAAAGGGAGGTTTCGCGGCTTAAGCTCTCCTTCTTTGTCAATTCCTGGGATTCAATGCGGACCTCCCAGAGCTGTTTGTAGTTTGGGGAGACCGCATCGGCCGTGGCGATTTTCGTCCGCGAGAAATCACCAGCGAAGGTAGGCCAGTCGCCATCCCGAGGTGAGCCGCGCATCGCCGGAAGTTCCGATTCGAGCATCCTCGCTAGAAATTCCGCCAGCACCACTTCTCGGCCACCCATGGTACCGGTGGCTGCGGGATAAAATCGCCTCAGAATCTCTAGTTCCACCTCCGCGCGGTGGCGTGAGCCTTCCAGCCAACTGGCCAGCGCCAGACGCGCCCAAACATCGGAGAGCGGAATTCCCGAATCGGGGTAACTCAGCGGCGAGGTCTCGTCCGAGTCGGCCGCGAGTTGCCGCTGCAGATAATCTTGGTGCCGCTCCCAATCGATCCCATCGACCGCCAACCAGAGAGGCTGACCCGGGAAGGCCAACAGCCGCTGCTCCGGATCGGCGGGAACGCGAAATTCCGCCGCGATCCGTTCCCAAACCAGCCGGGCGTCGCTCAGTCGACCCTGCTCCAGCAGCAAGTCACCCAACCTGAACAGCGCCTGGTCCGCCCTCGAACTGAGAAAGTACTCCTGCACCACTTCCTGAAGCCGCGAGATATCTCCCGCGGCGATCGCCTCTTCAATCCGGGGAGTTGCAATCGGATCGACTTGCCGCCGATAGGCGGCGAGAAACTCCGGCTCGAAGTGGGCCAGGGTCACGAGGCGCTTCCGCAGGTGGGTTCGCAGATCGATGAAGTACTCGAAGCTTTCCTTCTCGCCCAACTCAATTTGACCGGCGGCGACCAGTTGGTCGCCATGGTCGCTGGAGATTTTCCGAACGAGCGCAATCGCCTCTTGCCAAGATTCCGCCTCCAGCAATTGATCCGTCTGCGTCAGTAAGTTGCGCGACTCGTTTTGGAGCCCCTGCAAATCGACGGAAGTCGAAAAGTCGGTGGGGGGACTTTCAATCACCCGCCGATTGCGCTGAGCCCAAACCTCCTGGCCCCCTAAGAGCGATCCAAGAATCACCCCCAGCGTCGAGATCAACGCGAACTTACGGCCAGCGGATCGAGTCATGAGGTCGACAACTTGGGGGGAGGAGGATCGGTTCCAATCTCACTTCAGTATAGAGTGGCGGAAAGCCGGAGAAAAGCGAATCCCCGCCTACCCGCCGGGGGACTTAGCAGGATGCATTGGTCGTGATCAAGCAGTTTTTTACCACGAAATACACGAATGACCCAGCGCGGCCTTTGGCCGCAACCAAAATTAGATGCTTGTGACGAGGGCAATTCGCGTGATCCGCCTGGCTGGGCCGGAGTGGGTTCAGCCACGGCCATTCGGCGGTGTTTCGTTGATTTTACCGCAAAGACGCAAAGAGGAGAGTCACTCGGGGGTGGAAAGTTCTCTGGTCATACGAGCGCCGAGAAGCGACGAGAAATATCAAGAGCTGGGCGATTCAACCCCTTTGCGCCTTTGCGAGAGATTCAAAGAGCGGCTTTTAATCACGTTAAGGTACGAAGCATCACTCGGGAAATGACGATCGGATTTAAAGAATTTGAAATTCCCTTCCTCTTATTCGTGTATTTCGTGTCATTCGTAGTTAATAAAATCTTGACGGGGAGCGTGGACCAACTAAACCCGCGGGTCCCCCAATAAGGTTCGCCCGATGTAAAACAGGGCGACTCCAAACAGGAACCCGGCCAGCATGTTACGGAATCCCAACGCGCCTTGCATTTCCAGGATGACCACAATTGGTAAGATAAAGAGGCCAGCGAGTTGGCAGAAACGTCCGAGCGAGTGCAACACCTTGGTCTCTTTTCCGGCCGTGGCGATGGAACTTGGGGGGTGAATGAATGAGACCCTCGATTATGACCACCTCGCGGGGCCCGTCAGCCACCGGGGGGCCCTTCTTCCCCGACCCCCCGTCCTTCCTTATCCCCAACAGGTCACCCCGGCATGAATCGCTTTCTGACGATTGTTTCCCGAAGTCTCAGGACACGTTGCCCGGCGTGCGGTGAGGGGAAAGTGTTTCGCGATTGGTTCCACGTCCACGCGCAATGTCCGCATTGCGGGATCCGATTCGAGCGGGAACCTGGGTTCTTCCTTGGCTCGATCTACTTCAACTACGGCCTGACCGCCCTGATTGTGGCCATCGTCTTTCCGACGCTGTTGTTCGGCGGCTACGCGGACAACAACACCCTGCTGTTTGGGTGCCTCGTTTTCATGATCCTCTTCCCCGTCCTGTTTTTCCCACTGGCGCGGAGCCTGTGGTTGGGGTTTGATGAGTTTGTCGATCCGCGCCCCAAGAAGTGAGCGGTGCGAGTGAAAAAGGGGTCAGGACTCTTTTTCGCAAAATGTTCTCAATTGGAACACGTCTGATGAAAAAGAGTCCTGACCCCTTTTTCGCGGCCCAACCTACGTAAGTAGATCAGGCGGCGGTTGCGTCCGCACCCCTTCGGCCGCCTTACGCTGGGCGTAGCTGGCTAAGCCGATCGGATCGGAAAGGTCGTCCCTTGGGTCCGGCTTGGTGCGGCGACCGACGGTGAGGAAGTAAAATACGAACGCCGCCAAAATCGCGAACGGCATCGACATCATGAAGATGATGCTGAATCCGTAAGCCTGCACAAAGTTCCCACCTAAGCCCTCTTTACAGGTCGGGCAGGCCAGCGCGACCGAAGAGGCGGCCAGCCACATCGCAGCCACGCCACCGGTTGTCATCGCAGGCCGGGCGAGTCGATGTGCGATCAATCTGCGGAGCATGTCTCAACCTCGATTGTTCTAGCGAAAAACATCGCGGACGTAAAAAAGGGGTCAGGAGTCTTTTTTCGAAACGTGAGAGGTCGGTCGTCCCTTGAGGGTTGCTAAAAAAGACTCCTGACCCCTTTTTTACACCTACCCCGGAACTTCCAGGGGCGGGTAAATCTGGTACAGCATCAAGTATACCAAAACCCCGGTGATCGACACATACAACCAGATGGGAAACGTCCAGCGGGCAAACGCAATATGCCAAGGCCGCTGGTCGCGCAGGCCAAAGTAAATGGTCGCGACGGCTAAAAATGGAACCACCGCGGCCAAGACCACATGGCTTATTAGCATCCCAAAGTAGAAAATCCGAATCCCTTGGGGAGGGTAATCCGGGAATCCCCGACCGTGCGATCCGAGCACCGCCTGAAGCTGGTAGTGATACGTTAAGTAACTTCCCAAAAAGATTACCGAGACCGCGAAACACCCCAGCATCGTCCACTTGTGGGCGGTCTCTTTGCGCTGCTTGATCAGCACGAAACCGGTCACCAACAAAAGGGTCGCCAGCAAGTTCAGGGAGGCGTTGACATGCGGCAGGACTTGAATCAGTTCCACTAGGAGGCCACCTCCTCAGTCGCCGATTCCTCTTCGGTTTCCGGCTCACTCTCAGGCGATTCCTCCTCTTTCGCTGGCGGCAAAAGCCCTTCGAGACGCGCCGTCAGTTTTTTCATCTGGGCCTCATCCCGGGTGCGGTACGAATCGAGCACCTTCCCCTCGGGATCGACCAGGAAGACCCGATCACTATGGTATTTGCGTTCCAGCTCGATGTTGAAAAACTCGTGGCCGATCTTTTGGATATAGTCGAACTCGCCAGTGCAAAAATGCCAGATGTCTTTCTTCGCGCCGAACCGCTCGGCATACCCCAGCATCGCCCCGGGGGTGTCGTTTTCCGGGTCGCAGCTAATGCTGACAAACCGCAGACCCCGCTCTTCGTAACCCTGCTGGAGCCGTGCGACCTCAATGTTTTGCAGCACACAAACCGAGGGACAGGCCACGAAAAAGAAGCTCCCCAGCCAGTAGTTTCCCTTCATTTGCTCGCTGGAAAAGGGTCGGCTGTAGCTATCGGTGAGCTCAAACGACGTCATCGTCTGCTCTTCCCCCACAGCCCCGCCCGCGACCGCGTCTCCGGTGTGAACCGGTTCTGTTTCCGCCTGGGCGGTTTTCGCAGCGGGCTGGTCAACCAGCTTCGCAATCAGCTTTTGGGCCGCCGCGAACTCATCATCCACGGTGGCTCGGTAGGTGCCTCGCATCACGCCCTCTCGGTCGACAACCAGGATCCGGTCGCTGTGGGTCTGTTTGGCGAAACCGACCTGAAAGTTGTCGTTCGCGATGCTTTGAATTTTGTCCAAGTCGCCGGTCAAAAACTTCCAGCTTTCCGGCTTCGCGTCAAACGCCTCGGCATAGGCCGCCATCACCTCGGGGGTGTCGGTCTCGGGGTCGCAGGTGATGCTGATAAACTTCACCCCCTTCTCGGCCCAATCTTTTTGCAGCACGGCAACTTGCTGATTCAGCAGGCGGCAGGTCGAGGGGCAGGTGGTGAAAAAGAAGCTGGCCACCCAAACGTCCCCGTCGAGTTCCGCCGTATCAAACATTTCGCCGGCGGAGTCGGTCAGCTCAAACGGCGGGACCTCTCGGTTCAAGGCGGTCGCCTTGGGGGTGATATCGTGGGCATCGCTCGGTTCACGCTCGGCCCGGGAACGGAGCGTCGACCAGATCATCAACCCACCTAAAAACAGGAGCAAAACGGCGGTAAAGAATATCCCGACTTTGCTTGTCATTGCCAATCTCCTCGTGTCGTCCGCTGGGCCATGCGACTCGCGATCACCAGCATCGCCACCGAAAACAGCAGCGTGACAATGCAACTCGTGGCGAAATCGGGTAGCCAAAACTGAAGGGGCTCGGTTCCCGTTTCAAGTGCCGCAGCGGGAACCGCCTCATAGTGAATTGTCCGCCGAATCGCCGCCAAAGCATAGGTGACCGGATTGAGCGTCATCACCCAGCCCATCACCAGTTCGCCCATCGGCATCCCGGGCCGAGCTGCGGGAATCGGGAAAAAGGCCCCGGAAAGCAGCCACATCGGCATCAACAGCAGGTTCATGATCGCGTGGAACCCTTGGGTGGAATCCATCCGCCAAGCCAGCACAAACCCCAGCGACGTGAGCCCAATGGCCGTCACCACCAGCAGCAGAATCACCAGCAAAACCTGCCCCACACCCAGCGAGACGCCAACCAGCGGGGCCAACATCAAAAACAGCGCCCCCTGCCCCACCGCCAAAATGGTGCCGCCCAGCACCTTGCCGCAGACCATCGCCCACCGCGGCGTCGGCGAAACCAACACCGATTGCAGGAAGCCTTCCTTGCGATCCTCGATGATCGAGATCGTCGCGAAGATCGCCGTGAACAGCACAATCAGCAGTAAAGTTCCCGGAAAAAAGTAGACCGTAAAACTTTGGCTTCCCTCGGAAATCGCCGGAAAACGGAAGACACTTCCCAGCCCGGTGCCGAACAGCAGCCAAAACAAAATCGGTTGGCCGATCGCCCCCACGATCCGGTTCCGCTGCCGCAGGAAACGGACGATCTCGCGGTGGCACAAAGCCCAGGCCGCGCCGCAGGCTTGGGCAAGCGACATTTGGAGGGGTTCGCCGCTCATCCTTGCCCCTCCTCGCTGAACACCTTGCCGGTTTGGGCGATGAATACATCCTCCAAACTCGGCTTGGAAAGGGTGATATGGTCGATCTCGCCGGGACAAATTTCGACGATCCGCTTGATCATATTCGGGCCATCCTCCGCCTCCAATCGGACGGTGTCGGCGAGCAGTTTTGGTTCGAGCTGGAGCGTCTGTTGGATCTTCTCACAGATCGCCGTGAGGTTCGGCCCGCGGACCGAGACGGTGTCTCCACCGACCTGATTCTTAAGCCGTGTGGGGCTATCGACCGCCACCAAATGCCCCTGATCGAGAATGCCGATCCGGTCCGCATGGTCCGCCTCTTCCAGCAGATGGGTTGTCAGCACGATGGTCACCCCCTGCTCTTCGCGGATCCGATTCAAATGCTGCCACATCGCGGCCCTAGCCGCCGGATCGAGCCCGGTGCTCGGTTCATCCAGCAGCAACAACTTTGGGCCGTGCAGCATCCCCTTGGCCAGTTCCACGCGACGGCGGAGTCCGCCGGAGAGGTTTTCGGTGATATCGCCGCGGCGATCGGTCAGCCCCAGTTGTTCCATTAGAGCTGCCTCACGCCAGCGCGCCGTTTCACCATGCAGCCCATAGAGGGCGCTTTGGTACTTCAGGTTCTCGGCCACCGTCAGCTTCTTATCGAGGCTCGGCATCTGGAAGACAACCCCGATCCGCTGGCGAACCTGATCCCGCGCGGTACGCAAGTCATACCCCAGCACCTCGACCTTTCCTTCGCGGAAAGGCATCAAGGTGGAAAGAATCCGGAACAACGTGCTTTTGCCACCCCCGTTGGGGCCGACAAACACGAAGATCTCAGCAGGCGAGATTTCCAACGAGATCGAATCGAGCGCCAAGCGATCTCCATACCGATGACTCAAACCCGAGATAACAATAGCTGGCGAAGGAGTCATGGGCTGCGACGTGGTCGATTCAAACTCTGAGCCCCAACGGGGCGTTTCACGTTAGCCCAGGACGAAGTCCTGGGTTCAGATTTTATTCGAATTTGTAAGTCCTGAAGGGACGATTCAAAGAGAGGAATCAACGGTTGAATCGTCCCTTCAGGACTCTCGTTTTGTTGTTGACGATTAACCCAGGACTGCGTCCTGGGCTGTCGTGAGACGTCCCTTTGGGACTCCGGAATACAGATCCCGGTTAGCAGGTCCTAATGATCGCCCGAGGGACCATGGTCTGAGTCAACATGTTCAATCACCGGTTGCGGGGCGTGGAGCCAGCGTTGGTTGGTGTAATGATTCGTACGTAAACCGATGTCGGGAATCAGCATGCACATCAGGAAAATCGACATCATCCCGGCCGGAACGGTCAGCACCCACTTCCAGTTGGCTTCCCAAATCAAATGCATGAAAAACAGCATCACCAGCAGCGCCTTGCCGCAGGAAACGGCCATCATGAAGGCGCGACTAACGGAGACCGGAATCGCCTCTTCCCACCACTCGAAATAGGTCAGGAACGAGCAGGTGGTGAGCAGGCACAGCAGCACGAAAACCACCCAGTACTTGCCGTTGCCTCCATGATCATCGCCGCCATGATGGTCATCATGACCGTGAGCCGGGTCGTGGGGAGCATGTTCCACGTTTTCATGGGATTGTGACATGTCAGCGTTCGCCTTTTATTTCGATGAATCGAGGCCCGGCGGTGAGCTACCCGCCGAAAAATGATGCGGGCTAAAACAAGTACAAAATCGGGAACAGGAAAATCCACACCAAGTCGACAAAGTGCCAGTACAGACCGGCGTTTTCGATATATTCCGCTTTGTTGCGTCCCAACGTGACAGGCAACACGAGAGCGAAGATAATCAGTCCGATAATCACGTGGATCGCGTGGAAGCCGGTCAATAAAAAGTAGGTGCTGGCCCACATATTTCCGCCCGGCAGGACAAACGGTAACCGGAGCCAGGGCATCTCATGTTCGATTCCGTGCTGCATCAAGTGGGCGTCGTCACGCAGCAGCACGTCCAGAAATGCCACGCGATCCTGGACCGGCTTGATCCGCTGCTGCATCTCGGTCGACTGCATGGTTAGGGCCGCGAGTTCCGACTGAATTTCCTCGGCGGTGGGGGCATCCCCCTCCGGTTCGGCTTCGGCATTGGCGGCTTGGGCTTGTTCCAATCGCTCTCGCATTTGCGCTTCATTCTGCTGAATGCCCCCCGCTTCTTCCTTCAATCCGGCCAGATCGGCCGAGAGGCGTTCACGCTCCGCCTGGGCCCTGGCGACCGGATAATCCGAAGAGTGACCATGCTGTACTGAGTACGCCAGGCCCTCCAACAAGTCCCGCGCCTCAAGGGTTGAAGGGTCGATGGTCACATGCCGCGCGGTCCATTGGACGGCCCCGCTGTGCATCAGGTTGACCCATTGTTCCCGCGTAAATCCCTCAATCGCTTCCTGCGCTTTCTGCTCATCGGTCATCTCCCGATTAACCGCTTCCAAGCGGAGCTTGAGCGCCGAAACGTAATAGACATCGGCCCGGTCGTACATCAACCCGTGCGGCTTGGCGGGGTAGATCCCGTGGGCAAATTTTTCCTTATACTCGTAGCCCTTCACGCCCAAAAACACAGAACCGAGCACAAAGGTGATCAGCATCCAGGTCTTGGCCGCCGCGGCTTGGTTTTTCTTGGCCGCCTCTAGGCACAATACCACGCTCAAGCTGCTACAGATCAGAACGAACGTGTTGAACGCCCCGATCGGCTCGCTTAAGTGGACATCGTGCGGCGTCGGCCAAGTCCCCGCCGGGGCACCAAACCGGAGCACGACATACGCCCCGATCAGCCCCGCGAAAAACATGATCTCCGTCGACAGGAATAACCACAAGCAAAGCTTGCCCAACGAGAGGGGCAACCCTGGATGGTATTCCAGCTTGATATGCCCGTGTTGATCGTCGTGTCCGTGTTGATCGTCGTGATGGTCTGACATAACGGGAAATCCGTCCGGGAAAACTAGGAATTCGAGCTCGCGCCGATCGCGACCAACAGCCCCAACAGACAAGGCCAATACAGCAGCGAAGCAAACAACAATTGACGAGCGGTGCCGCGGTTTCGGGCATAGCAAAAACGGATCGAGGCTAACAACATGCCGATCCCCAATATCAACGCCCCAAACAAATAGGGCAAATGAGGCGACGAAAGGCCGGCGACCCCAGGAATCAAACTCACCAAGAGTAGCGCCAAGGCGCAGCTCACCGCTTCGGTCCCGGCCCGCGCGCCTGTCTTCTCAACCACCGGCCACATTCGCATCCCGGCCTGGGCGTAATCTTCCCGGTAAAGCCAGGCGATCGCCATGAAATGGGGGAACTGCCAGAAAAACAAAATCGCGAACAAGGCCACCGCTCGCAAATCAAACGCGACCCCCGCGGCGCACCATCCCATTAAAATGGGTAGCGCCCCCGCGACCGCGCCGACCGCGGTATTCCAGGGGCTAACCCGCTTGAGCGGCGTGTAAACACAGACGTAGAGCAGCCAAGTCACCGCGCCGATCAAGGCCGCCAGCCACCCAATGGTCGCCAGTAAGTACGAGATCCCCACGCTACCCAACAGTGTGCCGAACATCGCCGCCGATTGGCGGGAGATTCGCTGGGCCGGCAAAGGACGCTCTCGCGTTCGCTCCATCCGGGAGTCGAGCCCCACTTCCAGCCATTGATTCCAAACGCAACTGCTGGCGGCCACCAAGGCGGTGCCCACGATGACATTCAGCAAGCGAAACATATCCGGCTGACCACCGCTGGCAAAAAACGCCACGACAGCTACCGATGCGAGTAACAAGAGCGCGATCTTGGGCTTCGTTAACTCCAGGTAGTCCGCCACCATTCCACCCAACCGGGAACGGGATCAAACCACTGTCACGGGACCTGTACTCACGCCACTACCCCCTTCATCGACCGCACCTCAGATGCCCACTCAGGCCAACCGGTGGGGAAATAGCCCGCCGCGTAAGTGACCAGCACCACCGCGACCGCCAGGATCATCGAACCAACCGCGACATGGCCTGTCACGATTCCGGCTTGCACCGCGCTGCCCGCCTCAATCAATAAACCGGGAGCATACGCTTTGCCCGGCAAAATCTCGGGCCAGTTGAATTTAAAAATCCAGGTGGAAATGCCCAGCCCAAACTGAAACAGAACCGCCACCACACCGACGCGAGACAATCGGACGAGGTTTCTCGCCTCGCGATGATGCCGCTGAATGTGAACCGCGAGCAGCAGCATCGTCATCAAAACCGCCACCGCCGTGACCACATGAAACAATACCGAAACACGATACTGACTATGCAGCGTCATCGGCGTCACATGCCGCAGCAGCGAGCCGAGCACAATCTGCAAGTACGTCAACCCCAGCAAGGTAAAGCTCCAGCGGTGTAGCGTCATCGCCGCCGCGGAAGGAGCCCCGACCGCCGGGCTCAAATTTTGCCAGCGACGCGAGGAAATCACTTCCACATAAACCAACCAAGCCAGGCAAAGGGGGGCGACACACCCATGAATCCGGGCCATCAACACCTCATCCGCCTCCACTCGAAGGCCACCCAATAGGCCCTGCCCGATGACCATCAACAGTCCAATTACGGCAAACCAGGTGATCCAGCGGCGTCCCTCGGTTCGCCATGCGACGATAACCATTGCGATGCAGAGCATGCCAACCAGTGAGGCGAGCAAGCGATGACCATGCTCGATAAACAAATCGAACGGACCAAAAACCCAGGTCTGCCAGGGGTACAAAAACAAGTTGTAACCGTAGGTCGAGGGCCAGTCGGGCACCGCCATGCCGGCCTTCTGAGTTGTCACCAATCCGCCCACCCAAATCAGCGGATAGGTGGTACACACCACCACCACCGCCAGGCGATGAAGCCAGCGAGACTGGATATGCAGTGGTGATTTCGACTGACTGTTCAACGTGACTTCCGCTGACTTGTTTTACGAACTGAATTGATTGCCAACGCTTCATTACTTGCCGACGAATCCGCTGGCTTGTCTTCGCGATCCGGCTTAGTGTGCCGTGACCCGCGGCCCCACCTTAACTTTGCTCGCTTCGTCCGAGGCGACATCCGCCGGTGGATCGGTTTGAGGGTAGTAATCGTTTTCCGTATCGGGCGAGCCGTACTCGTAAGGCCCGCGATAGACCACCGGTTGGAAGTCGAAGTTCCCATGCCCCGGAGGGCTCGGAGCCTGCCATTCCAGGCCATTGGCTCGCCAGGGGTTGCGTCCCACTTTCGGTCCGCAAAACAGACTGTAGATAAAGTTCGCCGCGAAGATCACCTGCACCCCAACCATCAAAAAGGCGGAGTAGGTCATCATTTCGTTCATCCACAACAGATGTCGGAAGGTTTCGTAATGGTACGGATCGGCCAACCGGCGGGGAAACCCGACCGCTCCTAAAATGTGCATCGTGTAGAACGTGCCATTGAAGAAGATAAAGGTCAACAGAAAGTGGACCTTACCCCAGGTCTCGTTCATCATCCGGCCGAACATCTTCGGGAACCAGAAGTAAATCGCCCCGAACACCGCCATCGCAGTCCCGCCAAACAGCACATAGTGGAAATGGGCCACGATGAAGTACGTGTCGTGAATGAAAATGTCGACCGGCGTGGCCGCCATGAAAATCCCCGACAGACCACCGATCACAAACATCGAGACAAACGCCAACGCAAACAGCATCGGCGTGGTGAACTGAACTCGCCCACCATACACGGTTCCGAGCCAATTAAATACCTTCACGGCACTGGGCAATGCGATCATCATCGTCGAGACCATGAACGTCATGCCAAGTCCCGGATTCATTCCCGAGATGAACATATGGTGGCCCCAAACAATGAAGCCGAGACCGGCAATCCCGCAGAGCGAATAAACCATCGGCTTGTACCCGAACAGCGGTCGTCGCGAGAAACAGCAAATCATATCGGAGACCATCCCCATCGCCGGCAAAATCATGATGTACACCGCCGGATGGCTGTAAAACCAGAACAGATGCTGCCACAGCAGCGGTTGCCCGCCACCGGCGTATGCCTCGGAATTGTTGACCACCAGCCCTTCCGGAATGAAGAACCCGGTTCCGAGCAAGCGGTCTAACAGCAACATGAACCCCGCGGCCGTGAGGACCGGTAACGCAAAGGCCTGAAGGACCGCCGTAATAAACATGCCCCATATCGTCAGGGGCAGGCGGAACATCGTCATCCCCGGTGCGCGCATCTGAATGATGGTGGTCAAGTAATTGACCGAGCCCATCATCGAACCGACCCCGACCGCCGTCACGCCGAGCAGCCACAACGTTTGCGCGTCTCCGCTCCCGGGAGCCGCCTCCGGGATCGCCGAGAGCGTCGGGTAACTGGTCCAACCGGCGGCCGCCCCATTCCCCGCGGTGAAGAAGCTGGCTCCGAAAAAGAAGAACGCCGGCCACATGATCCAATAGCTCATCATATTGAGCGTCGGAAACGCCATATCGTCCGCCCCAATCATCAGCGGAATCAGGTAGTTTCCAAAGGCCCCGGCCAAAATCGGGATGATCACCAGGAAGATCATCACCGTGGCATGCATCGTAAACAGCATGGTGTAGAACTCGGGCGAAATCTGGCCCCCTTCGGCGGAGAACAACATCCGCCCGATAATCGGCATATCGGACCAAGGCCAGGCGAGTTGGGCCCGGATTCCCAGAGCGAGCAGCCCCCCCACCAAAAACCAAATCAGCGTAGTGAACAGGAACTGAATCCCGATCACCTTGTGATCCTTGGAGAACACGTAGGTGGAAATGAACTCACCCAGCGAGAATTCGGAGTCACCGGAATGAGCATCGGCGGTAATACTACTCATGATGTTTACTGATCCTCGGGCAAGCTAAATTGCGAACGTTCCTGTTCGGCGTAAGAGTCGGCGATCCAGCGGTCAAATTGTTCCCGCGATTCCACCGTCACTTCCCCCTTCATCTTGTAGTGGCCCCAACCACACAGCTCGGCACAGACAATGTCGTAACTTCCATCCTGAACCGCGTGAAACCAGACAAACTGTTTCATGCCAGGCACGACATCCTGCTTCACACGAAAGTGCGGCAGGAAAAAGCTGTGCAGTACGTCGAGGGTGTCGATTTCCAGGACCACATCCTCATCCATGGGCACATGCAGTGCGTTCACGAGGTGGATGTCGTCCGCGGTATCAAGCTCGCCATCGGTGCCGGGATACTGAATCCGCCATTCGAACTGTCTTCCGGTCACCCTAGCCAAGGCGGGCCGCGGCGTACCGTCGGCCAGCGTAGGCCTTCGCATTTTCGCGCCGGCCCACGCATCCATCTGGTAAATCGCGATGAACAGCAGCACCACGGCCGGAATGACCGACCACACCACTTCCAACACGTGGCTACCGTGTGAATAAATTGCCTCATCTTGATTCGTGGCGGCATCGTATCGCCACATAAACCAAAACAAAACGAGTCCCGTGGCGATGAACACGACGCCGGTCAGGTAGAGGATGAAGTAGAACAAGTGGTCGACGGTCTGGTCTTGAACCACCAGTTCGGGCATCCAATGCCCGCGGATTGGCCACCAATCGTTCGCCGCTGCTACGAAGATCCCCGTCCCGAGCACTGGGACCGCGAGAAACAACAAGCTCCAAAATTTACCCACGGAGTCTACTCCTTAGCCTTGGCGACCTATGGCCTATACCGCGTGACAAGCAACCTAGCAAAACGCCCCCTGGCCGATCCGCTGGTCCGCACATCATCGTCTGGTCGTTAATTTCGAACTCTGACATTTTCCTGCGACGGCTG
>JBBDIM010000078.1:0-5400 GCA_040880405.1 Pirellulaceae bacterium
GTGAATTAACTCCTTGTGAAAGGGACGGTTAGCGTCGATGTTGGCTCATCGTGTGATCCCCTGTTTGGATGTCGACCATGGCCGTGTGGTCAAGGGGACCAACTTCCTGCAACTCCGCGACGCCGGAGACCCGGTGGAGGTCGCCGCACGGTACGAGCGGGAGGGGGCCGACGAGCTGGTGTTTCTCGATATCTGCGCCAGTCACGAAGACCGCGATATTATGCTCGATGTCGTCCGCCGGACCGCCGAACAGGTCTTCATGCCACTCACGGTGGGGGGTGGCATTCGCACCTTGGAGGATATCCGGGCTTTGCTGAACGCCGGATGCGATAAGGTTTCGATCAATTCCACCGCCTGTAAAAATCCGGAGTTTGTACAAGAAGCGGCCCAACGGTTCGGTAGTCAGTGTATTGTGGTAAATATCGATCCGAAGCGGATCGAGCGCGACGGTCGCGAAGTGTGGGAGGTCCACATCAACGGCGGACGCACGCCGACCGGCCTGGAAGCGGTGGCCTGGGCCAAGCGGGTCGAAGAGCTCGGGGCCGGCGAGATTGTGTTGACCAGCATGGACTGCGATGGCACCAAGGATGGTTACGACCTGGAAATCACCTCGGCGGTCAGCGCGGCGGTAGGGATTCCGGTGGTTGCCAGTGGCGGGGCGGGCAAGCCGGAACATTTAGCGGACGCCGTGCTGCTGGGCAAGGCGGACGCGGCCTTGGCGGCCAGCATTTTTCACTTCGGTGAATACACGATTCAGGAAACCAAGCAGATCATGGCGGCGCGGGGAGTTCCCGTGCGCTTATGAAACAATCCCTAGTCACGACGCAGCGGTTCGGGTTCGACGCGTGGCTTAGGCGGAGGAGAAGGTCATGGCACTAATTGACGAGATGGCCAAAAAGTACACCAAAGAAAAGGTGGAACTTGAGGTCGATAAGATATTCAAGGCGTGTGTCAAGCTGGAAGGTTCCGACCTTCACATGAAAGTGGGACGTCCGCCGATCGTCCGCATCAACGGTACGCTACGGGAACTGAACCGCGGCCCGGTGGAAGCGGAAGAGATGGTTCGCATGTTGCTTCCGATGCTGGACGAACGGAACCAGAAGATTCTTCAGGAAAACGGCGGGGCGGACTTTGCCCATACCATCGATGTCGATGGCGTCCGGTGGCGATTTCGTGTGAACATGCTCACGCAGTTGGGCAACCTGGGGCTGGTCGCGCGGCGGATCAATAATTGGATTCCGGACTTCGAAGGGTTGCACCTGCCGCCGGTGATTGAAGGGCTGTGCAAGTTCGATCAAGGGATGGTGCTGCTGGCCGGGGTGACCGGTTCCGGAAAAAGTACCACGATCGCTTCGATGCTCAACTGGATCAACCGCCACTATTCCAAGCACATTCTGACGCTGGAAGACCCGATCGAGTTTATCTATAAGGAGCAGCAGTGTCTGATCAACCAACGCGAGATCGGGCAGGATGTGAAGGACTTCAATATCGCCATGGCCCATGCCGTGCGTGAAGACCCGGACATCATCCTGATTGGTGAGATGCGGGATCAGGAGACCTTCATGACGGCCATCCACGCCGCGGAAACGGGGCACTTGGTGTTCGGCACGATCCACGCGTCGAGCTCCTCCAGCACGATCGGTCGTATTCTCGACTTGTTCCCCGAGGAAATGCATGGCTCGATCCGCAGCGCCATGGCATTTAATATGAAGGGAATCGTCTCGCAGAAGCTGCTCAAGTCGATCCGCCCTGATGTGGGCCGAGTGCCGACGGTCGAGGTGATGACGATGACACCGATGATTCAGAAGCTGATTTTGGAAGGGAGCGACAGCAAACTTCCGGACGCGATCCGGATCGGTAAAGACGACGGGATGCAGGATTTCACCATGAGTTTGAAGCATTTGATCGACGAAGAGCTCATCGATCGAGAGACCGCGTTCGCGGTGGCGCCCAATGTCGAGGCGCTCAAAATGTCGCTCAAAGGCATCAGTGTGGCTCAATCCGGGATGGTTTAATGCGAAACGTTGGTTGGATATTTCTCTGCCTGATGGTCTTCACCGCGGTCGCCGGGCCAGAGCTCGGTGGTGTGGCGGTGGCTCAGGCGCAGGAAGCGGAAGCAGGGTTTGTTGACAGCGACGAGTACGGGTTCATTAATCCATTCAAATGGGCCGCCTTGGTCGCCGTGGTGCTGCTGTGGGTGTGGACCACCGATTGGGTCGGTCGTGATGTCATCGCACTCAAGCTGCCGGCCGCGCAGTGGGTTGGCGTCAACATGCTGATCTTTGGCCTGTTGTACTGGTGGTTTGTCGCGCCGATCCCCATGTTTTTGGGGTATCCGCTGCTGATCATCGTCTGGCTCGCGCCGCTATTTATCTACATCCAGAAGCGGAACGATGTGGTAGAGCTGCACGAACGCGTGATGACCAAAGATCACCTGCGATACTTCTTCGCCGGTCTTTCCGGCGGCAAGATGCGTGCCGAGCGACTTCAACCATGGCAGGAAGGTCCCGATATCGAGCTCAAAGCGGCCGGTGGAGACGAATCGACCAACAACGAAAACCTGTACAAGGCGCGGAAGGCCCCGGAAGCGTATGTCGCGGTAAAGGAGTTGGTGGTCGAGGCGTTTACTCGTCGTAGCTCGCGCGTGATGCTGGATTTCACCAAGGACGCGGTCGCCTTCCGCTACTTCATCGACGGCGTTTGGCATAACGGCCAACCTCGCGAGCGGGAACCGACCGACTTGATGTTGGTGGTGATGAAAACCTTGGCCAATCTCAAGCCAGAGGATCGCCGCAATCGCCAGGAAGGAACCTTCGGCGCGAAGTTCCCGAGTCACAAGAAACCACTCAGTTGCAACATCCTCTCGCAGGGAACTAAGACCGGCGAACGGGTCATGTTGATCATTCAGGGACAGCCTGAAACGCTGGAAACGCTGGTCGATATCGGGATGCGGGACCAAATGATCGAAAGGTTCCGCGAGCTGATGCGATCCGACAAGGGCTTGGTCGTGATCTCCGGAAAACCGGAGGGAGGGCTATCGACCACCTTCCGCGTCTCGCTTAACTCCACTGACCGTTTGATCCGCGATTTCTCCGGCATCGAACCGGAGGGCTCAAGCGAGGCGGACGTGATGAACGTCTCCTACAAATATTACAACGTCAACACCCCAGGCCAGGCCCCTGAGGAGCTGTTGCCGGCGATCATCCGCAATCAGCCCGACGCCATCGTGGCGCGGCAGATCGAAAATCTCGACACCCTGGAAATGTTGGTCGATCAGGCCAACAAGAAGTTGATTATCTTCACTTCGATTCATGCGCGGGAAGCGGTCGAGGCCTTGCTCCGCATCCTGGCGATGAAGATCGATCCGGAGGCCTACGCCGAGGCGGTGGTTTGCGCGTTGAATGTTCGCCTTTGTCGCCGGCTTTGCCCCCAGTGCAAAGAGGCGTTCCAGCCGAGTGCGGCCCTATTGAAAAAGCTGGGCATCCCACCGGAATCGGTCGAGGTGCTTTACAAGACCCCTACGCCCCCCGGTCCGGACGATCCGCCGCGTGAACCCTGTACTAAGTGCGACGATATCGGCTACTTCGGCCGCACCGGGATTTTCGAGCTCGCGGAAGTCGACGATCGAATGCGCGAGGTGATGATCAAACAGCCCAAGCTGGAAACACTGCGAGCCGCCTCCAAGGCGGCCGGAAATCGAACCTTGCAAGAGGAAGGCATCCGGTTGGTCGCGACCGGGGTCACCTCGCTGGAAGAAGTGGGCCGAGCCTTGAAAGAGGCATAACCCCGGATCGAATTAGAACACTAGCCTAACCGCGACCCCTAATCATACAAGCCGCCCCTACCGCCTGAAGGACTGACGCACCGTGCTCGACACCTACGCTTCGCTGTTGATTCCGCTGATCATGTTCGCCGTGGTGTGGGGACAATGTTTTTGGAGCAATCTGCTCAGCTCCATCAACATCACCTTGGCCAGTTTGATGGCGTTCAATTACTCTATCCCGCTGTCGAACCTGATCAACGACCAAGCCCCGGAATGGGGCGGATTTACCGAATTCCTGTGCATTTGGGTGGTGTTCATCATTGTCTTTGTGATTCTCAGGGCGATTACCAGCGCCATTTCGAAACTGCCACCCCGCATGGGGCCGCAGTTCGATAAAGGGCTCGATGCGTTCGGCTGCGTGCTGGTCGCGTTTGTGATGTGGAGCTGGGTAGCGTTTACGATGTACTCCGCTCCCATTGGAACGGAGGGTTTCAAGAATATGCTGGACGGCGGCAGTTCCCCGACCGCATTGGTTGCCCAGGTTTATGGCAAAACAGTCTTCGAATTACCTTCGAAACTTGGCATGGGCGGACGGCAGTTTGATTTTGTATCAGCGGCAAACGCCCGTCATGAACGCGCCCAGGCCCTGGCCGACGAGTAACCGTGGTGGTTAAAGTAGATCGCTTGGACCGCTTGCCGCAGAATTCCCTTTTCGAGTTATTCCCGCGATTAATAGTCGTTTGCCCACCATGATTGAATCGAGCTCGACCCGTTCCGACGCGGTGTTGGTCGCCGGAAACGAAGACCTGATCAACTATCGCGAACCGAGCCGCGCCGCGGTGGTCGCCCTGCTGCTGGGCGTGCTTTCGATCGTCGTGGTGTTGAGCGTGATGTTTCTGCTACTGCCAATCCTGGCCATCGTGGCCGCTTTGGTGGCGCTGCGGAATATCGGCCGGAGCGAGTACCTGACAGGTCGGGGCATGGCTTTGACTGGCTTGGGACTGGGGGCGTTTTGGCTTGCCATGGCGGTGGTGGGCTACCAAATGGAAAACCGCGCCGCGAAGTCGGCCGCCCAGGAGTTTTCCATTCCTTGGGTGGAACTGCTGATTGATGGCCGGATCATGGAGGCCCACCAGTTGATGCAGCATCCTGGGGCCCGAGTTGGTCCCGAAGGGGATCTGGCCAACCACTACGAAACATCTGAGACCGAAAAGGAAGGGTTGGAGTCATTCCAGAATGGCCCAGTGATCCTGCGGCTTGAGCAGCTATCCGATCGGAAACTGGTACCCATCCCAACCGGACAATCGAGTGTCCAGCGGACCGAAGACGCGTGGTACGTGAGCACGTTTTTCCACATTCGCGACATGACCAGTGGCGAAGACCTCATGAAGGTCCGCGTTGGCATGCAGCGGAACGCGGCCAAAGGGGAAGAAGGCCCCTACTACAGTTGGCGAGCCACCGGTATCGAGCTCATCGATTAACCCCGGGATGACGAACCCTGGGACCACCGGCGTCCCCGCCGGTTTCGGCATCTTGTGGTTCTCCCGCGCTTTTAGCAAGCGTAGATCCGCTGGACGGACGTGGTAGCTAGTGTCTGTCCGGAAATTGGTTAGGGCTTGAATCCTAGGCGATTTCGG
>JBBDIM010000079.1:0-141086 GCA_040880405.1 Pirellulaceae bacterium
TAGGATTCAAGCCCTAACCAATTTCCGGACAGACACTAGCTACGGCGAATTCTTGAGGTAGCTACGCTCGCAAAGACCGTGGGGGATGTGCTTACCCGCGTCACCACAACCAACAAAGGGCCAAAGGCCCGGTTTGATCTCGAGTGCAGGTTGTTGTACTAGCGGGTCGTACCCCTCTTTAACGTCACAACGACGCAATCACAAAAAAAACGCCGAGACCAACCGTCTCGGCGTTTCTTTTTTGTTTTGATCGCAGTGCGTGGCCCTTAAGAAAGGCTCCAACCGTCCGGCAACTGGGCTCCCTTTTCGATGACCGGAATCCCATCGACAATCGTGACCCCTTCGGGATACGACTTGTTCTCGATGCCCGCCTCATTGACGACTTTCACGTTGCTGCCGATGTGGCAATTCTTGTCGACGATCGCACCCTTGATGATGGTTCCCGACCCGATTCGTAGTGGCGGGGTTCCGCTGGCCTCGTGGTGATCTTCTTCTTCCCGGGTCGAGTAGAAATCGCAGCCCATCAGGATCGAGTCCTCGATCGTCACGTTTTCCTCAATCAGGCTGCGTAACCCAATCAGGCTGTTGCGAACAACGGTCCCCTTGCCGATCTTGCAGCCATCCGCGACCAGGCTATCGGTCACCTGGCAATCTCGGATGAGGGTGGGGGGCAAAAATCGTGGGCGCGAGTAAATCGGGGCATTGTCCTCCACGAAGCTAAAAGGAGGATTGTCCGAAACGGTCGCCAAGTTCGCTTCGTAGAAGGCCTTGATTGTCCCGATGTCTTCCCAGTAACCATCAAACATGTGCATCTGCACGTGTCGGCTGCGGATCGCCGCGGGGAAGATCTCCTTGCCGAAGTCCTGGTAGTCAGTCTTTTCCAGCACGTCGACCAAGGCGTCCCGGTTGAACAGGTAAATGCCCATGCTAGCCAGGCAATCACGCCCCTGACTCGCGATCCCCTGGGCGTCGATCCAGGCCGGATCGGTGCGGACGAGGTTGAGGTCTTCTTCGGTTTTGGGCTTCTCTACGAACCCGGTCACCTTGCCGGTGTCGTCGATCCGCATGATCCCTAAGGCCTCCGCTTCGGCGGAGTGGACCGGCATTCCGGCGATGGAGACATCCGCGCCGGAGTTGCAGTGGGTCTCGATCATTTCGCGAAAATCCATCCGGTACAGTTGATCACCGGAGAGGATCAACACGTGTTCGACACCATGCTGCTTGATATACCGCAGGTTCTTGCGGACCGCGTCGGCGGTTCCTTGGTACCAATGGGAACCATCCTCGGCGGTTTGCTGGGCGGCCAACAACTCGACAAACCCGCCGCTGAAGTGGTCGAACCGGTAGGTCTGGCGAATATGCCGGTGCAAACTGACCGACATGAACTGCGTGAGGACGTAGATCCGATTCAGCCCGCTATTGATGCAGTTCGAAAGGGGAATATCGATCAACCGATATTTACCCGCCAAGGGGACAGCGGGCTTGGATCGGTAACTGGTCAGCGGGTTGAGCCGAGTACCGCGACCCCCTCCCAGAACCAGTGAAATCACACTTTGCATTGGTTTTCCTTGATGCTTGTGTTTTGCGTGGACGAGTCGACTAGATGTGTGGGCGGGTGCTTCAAAGCATACCAAGCGGCAAGCGGCGGTTGCAAGTGCCGCAATTGCCGGGGAAATGCGATGAGGGGGCGTTACTTGCCGTAAAACCCGCGTCGACGCTGTTCGCTATAGCGCTGGAGGGCCGACTCGATGATGGGAAACGCCTTCTCCGAAGGCTCGATCTCGTCCACCTCAACCGCCTTCTCTTCCAGGATTTTGTAATCCTGAAAAAATCGCCGGAGCATGCTCCGGCGATGATGCGGTAGGTCGACCGCCTCGGTATAGGGGGCGAACTCCGGGTCATCGACCGCCACCGCGATAATTTTATGGTCCAGCTTGCCGCCGTCCACCATCGTCATCAGGCCGACCGCGCGGGCGGTGATCAGGGTGAGCGGGGCGACCGGTTCCTGGCACAGTACCAAGACATCCAACGGATCGTCATCTTCCGCCAATGTTTGTGGGACAAAACCGTAATTGGCCGGGTAGTGGACCGCCGAATAGAGCATGCGGTCCATCCGCAACATGCCCGACTTTTTGTCGAGCTCGTACTTGATACTCGATCCGGTGGGGATCTCGATCACCGCACAAAATTCTTTGGGAATATTTTCACCTGGCGTAATCTCATGCCATGGGTGGAGCATCGTTTGGGTTCTTTCCTGGAGTAACAATTTAGACGAGCGGTCGCGGCGATTTCATTTCCAGCAAATGGTCGCCGGACCCTTAAGGTTTAAAACGACTATTTGACCACAAAGTTGACCAGCCGACCTGGTACCACAATCGTTTTAACGATTTGTTTACCAGCAATTAATTCCTGGATGCGGTCGTCTGCCAGCGCGGTCGCCTCTAGGTCTTCCTTGCTAATGTCAGCCGGGACGGTGATCTTCGCGCGAAGTTTGCCGCTGATTTGTATCGGGATTTCAACCTCGCTATCCTGCGTGTACTTTTCCAAGTAACGGGGCCATGGCTCGTAGGCCAGCGACTCCTTTTCTCCCAAGATTCGCCACAGTTCTTCGCCAATATGTGGGGCCAGCGGGGAAAGCATCAGCACGAAGGTTTTGAGGACCGAGATCGGCCGCGTCGACTCCTTGGTGAAGAAGTTGGTGAACTCCATCATTCGGGCAATCGCCGTGTTGAACTCCAAGTGCTCAATGTCCTGGGTCACCGCCTTCAGCGTGCGGTGCAACACGCGGAGCTGCGTTTCGGTCGGCTCGACATTCTGGACCGCATCGGCCAGGCGAATCGAATCGGCCTGGTAATCGACAACCATTCGCCAGGCCCGGTCCAGGAAGTTGCGAACCCCCTTTACGCCATCCATCGCCCAAGGCTTGGTCGCCTCCAGCGGCCCCATGAACATCTCGTACAGGCGGAGGCTATCCGCCCCGAAATCCTTGACCACGGCGTCCGGGCTGACGACATTTCCGCGACTCTTGGACATCTTGTGAGCGCGGGATTCGATGCGGATGGCGGGATCCTCCACTAGGACAAATCCTTCCCCTTGCTTCACCGCCTGATCTTCCCGCAGCTTAATCGGCGTTACCGGGGTGCCATCGACCGTGTGAAAATTACCTTCCTCATCCTTGGAAACTTGCGGGTGACTGACCCACTGGCCTTCGGCGGTTTGATAGGCGGTGTACTCCACCTCGCCCAGGATCATTCCCTGGTTGATCAACTTCCGAAACGGCTCGGCGGTGGTGAGGTGTCCGCGGTCGAACAAAACCTTGTGCCAGAACCGCGAATACAGCAAATGCAGCACCGCATGTTCAGCACCGCCCACGTACAGGTCGACCGGCATCCAGGCCTGTTCCTTTTCCGGATCGATGAAGGCCTGATCGTTCTCGGGGTCGATAAACCGCAGATAGTACCAGCAGGAACCGGCCCACTGCGGCATCGTGTTGGTCTCACGCTTGTAGCGGACCCCATCGATCACCGGGTACAGCCACGCTTCGTCCGCCTTCTCCAGCGGCGGCTCGGGCCTGCCCAGCGGTTTGAAATCCTCCAGTTCCGGCAGGTTGACGGGAAGTTGGTCGATCGGCACCGGACGGACCAGGCCGGTCGGCTCGCCGGAGTCGTCCAGTTCCTTCAAAATGGGGAACGGTTCGCCCCAGAATCGCTGGCGGCTGAACAGCCAATCGCGGAGTTTGAAGTTGACCGCGCGTTTGCCGACGCCGCTGGCCCGCAGATCGGCCGAGATGCGGGCTTTGAAACTGTCGGTATCCAGTCCGTCGTACTTCTTGCCGGAATTGATCCCCGTACCGCTGAGCGTACTGCACCCTCGGCCCGCCAACACTTGCTCGCGGTCGACCTTATCGGTTGGGCCCGGATCAACCACCGCGATGATCGGGATCTCGAACTTTTGGGCGAATTCAAAGTCCCGCTCGTCATGGGCGGGGACCGCCATAATCGCCCCGGTCCCGTAGCTGATCAGGACATAATCGGCAATCCAAACCGGGATCTTGGCTCCGTTGACTGGATTGATGGCGTAAGAACCGGTGAACACGCCGGTCTTCTCTTTCGCCAGTTCGGTTCGTTCCAGATCCGATTTGAAGCCCGCCTTTTCACAATATGCTTGGACCTCGGCCCGCTGGTCCGCGGACGTCAGTTGACCTACCAGCGGATGCTCCGGAGCGATCACCATGTAGGTCGCCCCAAACAGCGTATCGGGCCGCGTGGTGTAAACCCGCAGGACATCGTCTCCCGCTTTACGTGGCAAACCCTCGGCGGCTCGTGATTCTTTCCATGCGGCAAACTTATCCTCGGGACCGATATAGAAATCGACCTCTGCCCCTTCACTCCGGCCAATCCAGTTCCGCTGGAGCGATTTGACACTTTCGGGCCAATCCAGTAGGTCTAAATCGCGCTCCAGCCGCTCGGCGTAGGCGGTGATTCGCAGCATCCACTGCCGCAGCGGAAGCCGTTTGACCGGATGGTTGCCTCGCTCGCTCCGGCCGTCGATGACTTCTTCGTTGGCCAACACCGTGCCCAGGGCGGGGCACCAATTGACCGGGGCCTCGCTGACGTACGCCAGCCGGTGGTCGTCCCGGTATTGGCGGATCGCCAACGCCCCTACCGCCTCAACATCCTCAGGAATCGGCAACTCGGCGATCGGGCGACCCTTATCCTGCTCGGCGTCGTACCAGGTGTCGTACAGCTCCAGGAAAATCCACTGGGTCCAGCGGAAGTAGGTGACATCGGTGGTGGCGATCCGCCGCTGCCAATCGTAACTAAAGCCCAGCATCTTCAGTTGCCGGACGAAGTTTTCGATGTTCTTCTCGGTCTGGATCCGAGGGGGGGTCCCGGTTTTGATCGCGTACTCTTCGGCCGGCAGACCAAACGAATCGAACCCCATCGGGTGCAGCACACTCTTTCCTCGCATTCGCCAATACCGGCACACGATGTCAGTGGCGGTGTACCCTTCCGGATGTCCGACATGCAGCCCCTCGCCGCTCGGGTAGGGAAACATATCCAGGACGTACATTTTCTCCCCGGTCGGCTCTTCCGGGCAGCGGAACGTTTGGTTCTCGTCCCAGAAATGTTGCCACTTCGGTTCAATTTCAGCCGGGTTATAGCGGGGCATGAATCTTATCCATCAGAGGCTGCCAGGTTCGTCGCCTAAGTAAACCGTATTTACCGGTTTATGAAACGCTCGATTCTAATTCTTGGCGGCGATGCTGACAATTGTCCACCCGTGGTGGTTTGCGTGGGAATTTGGAGGTTTGAACGTCGTTTCGTGGTACTGTATCAAAGTTGACGGTTGCCCCAGGATGACGCGTGAGAATTATTGAAAATCGGGTGCTTTCAAGTGTTCCCCGGTCGAATACCCTGTTAAACTGGCTCGCACGGCATCGAAATCACATTTGCCGATACGAACCGCCACATCACGCGGGTCGTTATTTTTCCGCTCCATCGTCCTTCGTAGGATAAGCCCTGATCATGCTGCACGGCCGCCGTCACTTACAATTGGTTGATTCGGAACGCGATGCCATGCGGTTGGCATGTCGGTTCAATGCCCAACTGATGGACTACATTCGGCCACATGTCAAACCAGGGGTCCGGACCGAAGAGATTGACCGCCTGGTCCACGATTACACACTAGACCACGGACACATTCCAGCCTGCCTCGGTTACCACGGCTTTCCCAAAAGCTGCTGTACCAGCGTCAACGAGGTCATCTGCCACGGGATTCCGGGGGAATATGAGCTGAAGCCGGGCGATATCGTCAATATCGACATCACTTCGGTCGTCGAAGGATGGTTTGGCGACCAATCTGAGACCTTCTTTATCGGAGAGGTCTCCGACGAAGCGAAGCAAGTGACCCAGTGTGCCTTCGACTCGATGCACCTCGCGATCGACGCTATTTACCCCGAATGCAGAGTCTCTGAAATCGGCCGCATGATCGTCGAAGAAGCGAAGAAGTTTGGCTATGGCGTGGTCGAGGAATTTGTGGGACACGGCCTCGGTCGGCGGTTTCACCAAGAGCCCTCCATTCCCCATGTCCCGACTCGCGCCGCGCATTCGATCCGGATTTTGCCGGGGGTCTGTTTCACGATTGAGCCAATGATCAACATCGGCGGCCCGCAGACCAGTCTCGATCAGGCCGATGGCTGGACCGTACGCACGCAGGATCGCACGCTTAGCGCCCAGTTCGAGCACACCGTGCTCATGACCGAGAACGGGGCGGAAATCCTAACGCTGACCCAAAATGGTCCTCAAAAAGGGCACCGTTTTCTGTAAACCCTCAACTTGTGCAACTCCTTTTCTGTTGGGGGCATAGCAGGGTTCACATTTAGGGGATGAGTTCAATTACAAAGAGTCGGAGATCAAGAGGTTTCGGCCGCGGTCCCCGTAATTGACCTTATCCCCGTACATGTTTGGCGTGCGAACCAATTGCCGGCCCCACTTGCGCGGGTCGCTTAGTGGGGGCTGTTGTTGAGGATGGAACGTTTCGAGGGGGATAAGTTCAATTACGGGTACCGCGGATTGGGGTTCTCATCCGCCGACTCTTTGTAATTGAACTCATCCCCGGCCATTCTCGTTTTCACGGAATTCCTCTTGTCTGGGTAACGTCATTTCGGTACTTAACTCCCGATTCTTTCCCCGTTTGGGGATTATTTTGGAGTTTCAAGTGCCAGAGACGAAATGACCAAACAGCCGCCAATCCACGTGTGGATCTTCCTAGGATTGCTGCCTCTATGCGTGGCAAATGCCGCAATCGCCGAGGAAGGACCCTACTTGGCCAAGGTCACCAGCGATCAGGTCCTCGTCCGCAGCGGGGCCGGTAGCAACTATTACCCCACCGGCTACCTCGACGCCGATGTCGAAGTGGAGGTGTACGACGTGACGCCTGACGGCTGGATCGCCATTCGTCCGCCGGAGGGTTCCTTTAGCCTCGTACGAGTCACCGGGGTAATCAAAGAGGATGGCGAAGACGTTGGGTTGATCAAAAAAAATGAGACCCCCTCCTATATTGGCAGCCAAATCAATGGCGAGCACCATGTCGTTCTCGTCAAACTGGATGAAGAGGAACCGGTCCAGATTTTAGGCCTGTTAGAGCTTCGCGATGCGGAGACAGGCAAGAAAAAAGCGTGGTACAAAATCTCTCCCCCGGCGGGAGAGTTTCGCTGGATTCACGAGCAGTTTGTCGAGCGGACCGACCTGCCGCCGATTGAATTGGCCACGGCGGAGTTGGATGGGGAAACCGAGATCGCCCTGACCGCTGGGGAAGATCCGGTGCAGCCCCCCGCGAAACCCAAGGTCGAGGAGCCGAGTTGGCGGAAACGTTCTCCTTCTGAGAGAAGCCCTCGGGTGGCCTCCTTGGCACCCCCGTTGCATCAGGAACAAACGCCGCTGGCCACGCCGTCGGCGATTGACAAAAAAAACCTGGAGGCGAGCCTTTTCGAGGAACTGGGCCGCTTGGACGTCGATCCCCTGGTGTTGATTGAAGTCAAATTGACCCACGAAGTGGTCAAGCCGGTCGAGCATTGGGAATTGGTCCCATTGCAAGCGGCGGTTCGTCAGTTCATTCAATCCGGCGAGACGCCACTGGAGCGGGGTAAGGCCCGGCTGTTATCGGAGAAAATCGAAGACTTCGCCCGACTGCAGGAACGTAAATTGGCCCTAGCCGAGGCTCTGACTGCGGTGAATTCCACCCAGCCAACCCAAGAGCGGACCCCGCCTGATTTGGAAGTTCCTGAAGGGACATCCTCCGAAGCGTCCGCCGTAGCGACTACGGCCATGGGAAATTCCGAAGAGGCACAGTCGCTCGGTGCCACGACTGAATCGACACCGACAACAGAGGATGATCAGCCCGCGCCCCGCTACGATGGCCAAGGCTGGTTGATGCCGGTGGTGACTAGAGCGGCTCAGGCCCGTAAGAGCGAGCGGTATACGCCCCCCTTCGCCTTAACCGACCATGCTGGCAATGTGATCCAGTTTGTCAGTCCGACCCCTGGGCTGAACCTCCGCCGGTTCACCCGACAGGAAGTGGGGATCTACGGTCAGGTCTCGCCTGTTGATCAGTACACCAAGCCGCATCTGACGGCCCATCGAGTGGTGGTCTTGAGTCGCCATCGGTAGAGATGACTGGGGCATTCGCGATTCCAGGTATTCTCCCTACAATGCGGTGATTGGCAGGCCGATTACTAATTTTCCCCTGAGAAGCGAATGACCCCCGAGGAAGACTTTTCCGAACCCGAGTCCCCACCGCAGCCTCCTCCGGAGGTTCCCGCAGAGCTACCCACGGAACTTCCCAGCGCAACGCTGAACGAGGCCCTCGTAAAATATGGGGCTCCCCTCCCCCCGGAAGTTGCTGAGCGGGTCGATCAGTATGTCCGCGCCCTGTGGGCGATGAACGAAAAGCTGAACCTCACTCGGCACACCGATTACGACAAGTTCGTGGCCCGCGACTTGATTGATAGCATGGCCTTGGCCGGCCTGATCAAACCGGGCGAGGAAGTCCTCGACTTGGGAACCGGCGGAGGCGTTCCGGGCATTTTGATCGCGATTTTACGGCCTGATGTCCAGGTGAGCCTGTCTGATTCGGTCGCGAAAAAGGCGAGTGCGGTCCAAGATATCGTGGCGGAATTAGATCTGCCGATCGCCGTATATCATGCCCGGGGTGAAGAGGTTTTGGACGACTTCCGATTCGATAGCGTCGTCTGCCGAGCGGTCGCCCCCCTGAAAAAGCTGCTCACTTGGCTCGAACCCCACTGGCTCTCGGTCAACAAATTGCTGGCGATTAAAGGGACGAAATGGGTCGAGGAGCGGAACGAGGCGCGGCACCTGGGGATGGCCAAAAAGGTGGAGATTCGCAAGGTTCACGAGTACGAAACGCCCGGCAACGATCACCCCAGCGTCATTCTCAAAGTATGGGCAAAGGGGCGTAAGGAACCGTAAATGCTTCCGATTAAAGGAAGTTTCGCGATTTTGCCGACATTGTTGGTAATCGCGGATCGCCCTATAATCGGAGATTCAATAAGGGCGACTGGGCTCCCGCATGGCCGGGGGCCCCGTATGGTCAGGTGATTGGCCGCCGACAGGTTCGACTTCTTCAGGAAAAGGTGGCTTAGCCGCTCATGTCTGGTTATCAGATCACGCATCTCAAGCAGTTGGAAGCGGAAAGCATCCACGTCATCCGCGAAGTGGCCGCCGAGTTTGAAAACCCGGTGATGCTTTACTCGGTGGGTAAGGATTCCTCCGTGATGGTCCACTTGGCCCTCAAGGCGTTCTATCCGGCGAAGCCTCCCTTTCCGCTGATGCATGTCGACACGACGTGGAAATTCAAGGAGATGATCCAGTTCCGGGAAGATTACGCCCGCAAGGAGCTGGGACTCGATCTGATCGTCCATATCAACGAGGAAGGCAAGGCGGTCGGCATTGATCCATTCGAGGACAGTGTCCGCCACACCGACTTGATGAAGACTGTTTCGCTCAGGCAGGCGCTCGACAAATACAAATTCGACGCGGCTTTCGGTGGTGCGAGACGAGACGAGGAAAAGTCCAGGGCCAAAGAGCGGGTCTTTTCCTTCCGCGATAAGAACCACCGCTGGGATCCCAAGAACCAGCGCCCGGAACTTTGGAACCTGTACAACGCCCGGGTCAACAAGGGAGAGAGCATTCGCGTGTTCCCTCTTTCGAACTGGACCGAGCTCGACGTCTGGCAATACATTCACCTGGAAAGCATCCCGATCGTTCCCCTGTATTACTCGGCGGTTCGCCCGGTGGTGTGGCGAAACGATATGTGGATCTTGGTCGATGACGAACGATTGGAACTCCGCGAGGGAGAAAAGGTGGAGCAGAAGATGGTGCGGTTCCGCACACTCGGCTGCTATCCGTTGACCGGGGCGGTGGAATCCGAGGCGGTGACACTGCCCGATATCATCCAGGAAATGCTCCTGACGACCACCTCCGAACGTCAGGGCCGGGCCATCGACAAAGACCAAGGGGCCTCAATGGAGAAGAAGAAACAGGAAGGCTATTTCTAGCCCGCCGACGACTTCTGGTCTCGCCGAACAAAAACTACCTCCCACTAACCGTAAGTTGCTATGTCCCACAAATCGGACCTGATCGCCACCGACATCAACGCCTACCTGGCTCAGCACGAACAAAAAGAACTGTTGCGGTTCATCACGTGCGGCAGTGTCGATGACGGCAAGAGCACGCTCATTGGCAAGCTGTTGATCGAATCGAAGGCGGCCTACGAGGACCAACTCGCTACCCTGCAGCGAGACTCCACGGTGCATGGTACGGTCACTGGCGAGATCGATCCGGCCCTGTTGACCGATGGTTTGAAGGCGGAGCGGGAACAAGGCATCACGATCGACGTCGCCTACCGTTACTTCTCGACCGCCAAACGCAAGTTCATCATCGCCGATACCCCCGGTCATGAACAATACACGCGAAACATGGCGACCGGGGCCTCGACTGCCGACCTGGCGATCATCCTGATCGACGCGCGGCATGGCGTGATGACCCAAACCAAGCGACACAGCTTTATCACCTCGCTGCTGGGGATTCGCCACATTGTGGTCGCCATCAACAAGATGGACCTCATGGACTATAGCCAAGAGGTGTACGAGCAAATCAAGCAGGACTACATCACCTTCGCCGCCAAGATGTCGGCCGACGATGTTCACTTTATCCCCATGTCGGCCCTCAAGGGGGACAACCTCGTCGAGAAAAGCCCTCACATGCCGTGGTACGACGGGGCAACCTTGATGCACATGCTGGAAAATCTGTACATCGGATCGGACCGCAACCTGCGGGATTTCCGGTTCCCGGTGCAGTACGTCAACCGTCCGAATCTCAACTTCCGCGGCTTTTGCGGCACGGTCGCGTCCGGGGCCATCCGGCCCGGCGAAGAAGTAATGGTCCTCCCTTCCAAGCGGACCAGCAAAGTGAAGTCGATTGTCACGATGGATGGCGATCTGGAAGAGGCCTACGCGCCCCTTTCCGTCACTTTGACGCTGGAAGATGAAATCGATTGCAGCCGAGGCGACATGATCGTGCGGCCAGGCAACCTGCCCAAGGTCGATAGCAACTTCGACGCGATGCTTGTCTGGATGGCCGAGGAGCCGATGGTGCCTGGCAAGCAGTACTACTTCAAACACACGACGCAAACTATTCCCGGATCAGTCACCACGCTCCGTTATCAGGTTGATGTCAACACACTGCATCGCAAGGATAGCCCGACACTCAAACTAAACGAGATTGGGCGGTGTGCCGTCCGCTTGAATCAGGCGATCTGCTACGACGCGTACACCAGCAATCACGGCAGCGGTTCATTCGTGGTCATCGACTACATGACCAACCGAACCGTCGCAGCCGGGATGATTATCGACCGCGGCTCGCGCTTCGCCGGTGCCCACTGGGATCAAGAAGTGGCGGAGACCCTTGATGTCGTCAAAGGGAATGTTTCCACCGAAGAACGAGCGGCACGATTCGGCCAGAAACCGGCCACGGTCCTGCTAACTGGTTTAGCCGGTGCCGGCAAGACGACCATCGCGTACGCCTTGGAACGCCGACTATTCGACGAAGGCCGAGGCTGTACCGTACTGGACGGGCAAAACCTGCGATCCGGTATCAGCCGAGATTTGGGCTTCTCCGCCGAAGAGCGGTCAGAGAATCTCCGTCGAGGAGCGGAAATCGCTCGCTTGGTGAACGACGCTGGCCTGTTGTGCATCTGCTCGTTTGTCGCCCCGAACGAGGAAATCCGCCAAAAGGCGGCCGAGGTGGTCGGGACCGATCGCTTCCTGGTGGTTCATCTGTCCGCCCCGATCGAAGTTTGCCGCAAGCGAGATGACTCCGGGCTTTACGAAAAGGCAGACGCCGGTGAAATCGACAACTTCCCCGGAGTCAGCTACGAGTACGAACCGCCCCACAGCCCCGATTTGGTGCTGCCCACGCACGAGGTGAACATCGCGCATTGCGTCGATCAAATCATCTCTCTCATGAAGAACCGCGGCCTCATCGACTAGTGTTTTGCGAGTTGCACGAAATTTGAAACTCCAGTAGGTTAAAGGGTTTGTCCCCCCGGCTCCTTGCCCCACTCTCGCATTGTAAGAGTCTTTCGCTCATGAAAATCGCCCCGGTTTTGGTTCTTCTGGCCACGGTTCCGCTGATGATCGGCTGCCCCAGTTCCGCGCCCCAAACGGAACCCAAGCCACAAGATCAAACGGCACCGGAAGGGAGTTCTTCCAGCCCCTCGGCGGAGAGTGAGCCAGCCCCCAAGGACGATCCGGAGGCGGTCGCCGCGCTGGAGTCACTCGGGGCCGGCTTGACCAAGGACAACCAAGGCAACGTCACGCGAATCGACCTCACCAAGATCGTGATCGAGGACGAAACCAATTTAGCCCCCTTGGCCAAATTACCCCATCTGATCCTGCTCAAATTTTACGGTGCGGCGATCACCGACCAGACGACAGAGTACCTCAAGGATCACACCAAGCTCCGGGACATTACCTTCTCGAACACCGGCATCACCGACGCCGGTTTGGCCAACCTGACCAATAGCAAGGCAATGTCGGCCCTGGGGCTCCAGCGGACTGATATCTCGAACGATGGCCTGAAAATCATCGCGCAGTTTCCGCAGATGCGGTATCTCGATCTGCGCTACTGCAACGTCAACGACGACGGCATGGTCCATCTGAAGGACCTCAAAAACATGCAGGTGCTGCGGTTGGAAGGGGCGTTCGTCGGCGATGAGGGACTGAAGCACCTGCAAGGCTTGACGAAGATGAAATTCCTGAACCTGCGTGACCGCGCAGTGACCGACCTGGGGATGAGTTATCTCAAAGGAATGAAGGACCTGGAAACCTTGGAGATGAACGGCGTGTCGGTGACCGACGAGGGGGTCGCTCATTTGGCCGACCTCACCAAAATGAAGAACCTGCAGCTCTTCCGAACCAAGGTGACCGACGAGGGGCTCAAGCACCTGAAAAACATGACCCAGCTAGAGGACCTCAGCTTGCGGGAAACGCCGGTCCGGGGTGAGGGATTCGCGGATTTGACGGGGCTTCAATCACTCAAACGGATCGATGTGAGCGAGACATCCTTCAGTGACGAAGGGCTGGAACATATCGGCCAATTGGCCAATCTTGAAGCCCTGAACCTATGGGACACTTTCATTTCCGACGACGGGCTCGCCTCGATCGCCGGTTTGGAAAACATGAAGGAGCTGAACTTCGAAAACGTCGATCTGACCGATCGCGGCATCGAGCACCTGGCCGGAATGACCAAGATGACTCACCTGAATCTGAAGAGTAACGGCGCGGTGACTGATGATTCGATTGAGGTGATTAAGAAGTTCACGAACTTGAAAAGCCTTGACGTGTCGTTCACACGGATCTCCGAGGATGGGCTTGAGGCGATCCGGGAAGCGGCCCCCGACGTGAAGATCAAGTGGTAAGCTTGCCACCAATAATCACTGCCAATACAGAGAGCACGACTTTACCAGTCGTGCTCTTGTTGTTTGGTGGGAAACCCCGAGGGGTGGGTGAGACCTCTCAAGGATCCAGCGCCTGCCGAAGCGGACACGTTTCGCCGCTGCTTTCTCCCCGCCGGTATCGGGAAAGTAGCTGCTTGGAACGCTGGGCCAGCATCCGGCGGATCTCGCGACGTTTGCCTTTCACACGGGGAATGACCATCGTGTCGTAGCCGGTGGTTTGGTGCCGCATCCAGGCGATCACGGCCGCCTCGGCCCGCTGTTCGATGGGGATTCGCTTGGTGCGTGCCACCGTGCCGCTGCCGACCGGTGTGGCATGGTGGGCAACCGCTTGGGCGATTTGCTTCGCCAATTCGCCATGGTTGGGATGAAAATCGAGATAGGCGACGACCGCCTCATAGAAGTCGGTGACGTACTCTCCCTGGGCTTTCTCGCGGCGTTTGACATCCGCGACTCTCCGCTTGGCGTAGCTCTCGGTCGAGCGTTCCGCTTCTAGGTCCGCTTTGATTCGCGCAATCGTCTCGGCCGGGGCCCAAACCCCGCGCGAAAAAACCTTCCGTCCCTTTTTCTCCTGCAGCACCCAATGCTCGCCCGCGGCTTTAACCCTTCGAGTCAACGCGGCATCGCCGGGCGGAAGCAGTTCCCAGTTTTTCGGTACCGAGGACATTTTTCCATCCGCGGAGCGAACGGTTCCGGAGGTCGGCCCGGGGGTGAAAATCTGACCGGTCATACGATGTTCCGCTTCCTTGCGAATTGGTTGCCAAGAGGGTTTGGTTCGCCGGTGGAATCGGAGGATGACTTCAATCCAGCGGCGCGAGCCAACCATGATACCAGACGCGACTTGGGACGGTGTCCCGTGGCTGGTACAAAACTGGGCCTTTGGCCCTTTGCTGGGGCGCGGGTACACACTTCTCCCACGCTCTTTGCGAGCGTTGCTACGACGCGCTTTCGCGGAGGGTAAACAACGCAGTCGCTACGCCAAAACTCCCTTTACTACGTCCCCATGCACATCGGTCAGCCGGTATTGGCGACCTTGGTAGCGGAACGTCAGCCGGGTGTGATCGATCCCGCAGAGGTGCAGCATCGTCGCTTGCATGTCGTGTACGTGGACTGGGTTTTCAGTGATGTTCCAGCCGAATTCGTCGGTTGCGCCGTACACGCTGCCCGGTTTCACGCCACCGCCGGCCATCCACCAACTGTACGCTTTGCCGAAGTGGTCTCGGCCGTTGGGGCTATCGGGATTGCCTTGCCCAAACGGCGTGCGGCCGAACTCGCCTCCCCACACTACCAGGGTGTCATCCAACATGCCCCGTTCCTTGAGGTCCATGACCAGCGCGGCGGAGGGTGCGTCGGTATCGACACACTGCTGCTCCAACTGGGTAAACAGGTTACTGTGCTGATCCCAACCGGAGTGCATCAACTGCACGAACCCCACGCCCCGTTCCAGCAACCTTCGCGCGATCAGACAATTGTTGGCGTACGTACCCTTGTTCAAGGCATCCGGGCCGTACCGGTCGAGGGTGGCCTGGGTCTCGTTGGAAAAATCGACCAAGTCCGGCACGCTTGACTGCATCCGAAACGCCATCTCATACTGCGAGATCCGCGTATCGATCTCGGGATCGCCATATTCCGCGCGGTGGGCGGCGTTCAGCGCGGCGATATCATCCAACAAGACCCGGCGGCCCGCCTTGCTAACGCCAGGCGGATTGGCCAGGTAGGGGACGAGATCCCCGCTGTTTTGAAAGCGGACCCCTTGGTATCGGCTCGGCAGAAATCCGCTGCCCCAGTAGTAGTCGAAGAAGAGCTGGCCGCAGGTTTTTCCTTTGTCACTGGAGGTCATCACGACGAAGGTGGGCAGGTTGTCGGTCTCGCTCCCCAGACCATACGAGAGCCAAGAACCCATGCTCGGCCGACCAGGGATTTGCGCCCCGGTCATGAAGTAGGTCACCCCAGGAGCATGATTCACCGCCTCGGTGTGCATGCTCCGAACCAAGCAAAGCTCATCGGCGATCGCCCCGGTATGGGGCAGCATCTCGCTCATCCGAGTCCCGCACTGGCCGTACGCCTTGTGCGGTTTGATCGGCGGAACGCAGGGCCATTTGGCGTACCCGGAAGACATGGTCGAAAGCCGAGTGGTGCCGCGAACCGAATCGGGGATGTCCTTGCCGGAAAGCTCACGCAAGGCGGGTTTATCGTCGAACAGATCCACATGCGAGGGCCCTCCTCCTTGCCAGAAGACGACCACTCGTTTCGCCTTGGCCGCGTGATGCGGCAACTCCGGCAGCCCCGGCATCCCTCCCCTGCTCGGCTGAGAGACGCTGGCGTCGTTGCCAAGGACTTGATCTCGCCCCAAGAGCGACCCAAGCGCGGCCAGACCGATGCCGGACGCCGCCGAGCCGAACAATTGCCGGCGCGTGACGTGGGCCGCGTGGTCATGAAATAGTTCGAACGACATGGTCCTGCTCCTCAGGTCGAATTCATGGTCATCTGACGTGGTCGGGGACTCCGGGGAATCACTCTCGGGTCAACGCCTCATCCAGATTCAGAATCCCTAGACAAACCGCCGTCAGGGCGGCGTGCTGGACGGGGTTCAGTTTTTCATCCCGGGGGGACTGGCCAACACTCAATAGCTTGACCGCCTCCTCCTCATCCGCTTGGTAAATGGCCAGTTGTTTTTCGTAGGCTTGCTGCAGGTAGGATAATTCCGACTCTTGGGGTGCCCGACACAGGATATGGCGAATGGCAAAGTCCAACTGCTCTTCCGGCACCTTCCCGGCCTGCATGCTGTTCTGGGCCAGAACCCTAGCCGCTTCGACCCAGGTCGGATCGTTGAGCGTGGTCAGGGCATGCAGCGGAGTGCTGGTCACCGATTGGCGGACGCGGCAGGCCTGACGATTCGACGTGTCGAACATATTGGCCGGGCCGACGGTCCGTCGCCAGAAGGTGTACAAGCTGCGGCGATACAGGTCGCTGCCGGAGGACTGCGGATAAGTGAAGTCTCGCTCCTTGGTAATCGCCAAGGCCTCCCAAACATTGCCCGGCTGATAGGGATAGACCGGGGCACCACCAATTTCTGTTTCCAATAAACCCGAAGACGCCAGCGCGATATCCCGCAACAGTGGCGAGGGCATCCGGAATCGGCTGGCCCGGGCATACAGTCGGTTCTCACTGTCGCGGTTTCGGTGCTCCTGGGTCATCCGGCTCGATTGCTGGTAGGTGGCGCTGGTGACGATCAGCCGGTGTAAATGTTTCATGCTCCAGCCCGACTTACGGAATTCCACCGCCAGCCAATCAAGCAAGTCTTTGTGCCGCGGGTACTCGCTTTGGACCCCAAAATCCTCGGAGGTCTTCACGATCCCGGTCCCGAAGAAGTGTTGCCACATCCGGTTCACCTGCACGCGGGCGGTGAGTGGATGTTCCGGTGAAACCAACCACTGGGCCAACCCCAGCCGATTGGCGGGGGCGGATGGGTCCATCTCCGGCAGAAACTCCGGCGTGCTGAAACTCACCTTTTCCAGCGGCTTCAAGTACTCGCCTCGATCGAGCACGTGGGTCTCACGGGGCCGCTCGTCGCTCATCACCATGACGCGGGGAATTTGGTCGCCGCGGTAGTTGGCTAATTCTTGCCGCGCGGTCTCGAACTGTCCGAGCGCCGGAATCTTTTCCTTGAGCTTGGGTCGTACTTTCTGATCGAACTGCTTCCGCAGTTCCTCGTTCAGTTTTCGAACCTCCTCCTCGCTGCGTTCCGCTTCCGGTTTCGCGAGCAGGTCTTTCAGCGGCTGAGGCAGTTCCTTGAAATCAGCTGATTCTGGATCCGCCGCAGGCCCCATGTGCCACTCTTCGAAGGCAGCGTCTAACGGAGCTTTGGCCTCCGCCTCAAGCGTCGCGATCTTCGTTTCGAACTCGGCGATGCGAGCCTTGTTCTCTTCGGTGGGAAGCTCCATGAATGGGGCCGCCACGCGAATCCGCGACGATTGACGCTGCGGAGTCCCCGACTCGGGCACTCGGTTGAAGGCATCGAGCATCTGGTAATAGTCGCGCTGGGTGATTGGATCGTACTTGTGATCGTGACACTGAGCGCAGGCCATCGTCAGGCCGAGCCAAGTGGTGGCGGTGGTGTCGATCCGATCGAAGAGGATCACAAACCGCTGCTCTTCGGCAATCGCCCCTCCTTCACCGTTCAAGAGGTGGTTCCGATTGAAACCGCTGGCGATCTTTTGATCGGTCGTGGCATCCGGCAATAAATCTCCGGCCAATTGCCAGATGGTGAATTGGTCGAACGGCAGGTCCTCGTTCAAGGCCCGGACAACCCAGTCGCGCCAGATCCACTGCCAGGTATCGCCATCCTGCTGAAAGCCGTTACTGTCGGCATAGCGAGCGGCGTCGAGCCATGGCAAAGCCATCCGCTCGCCGTAGTGAGGACTTTCGAGCAAACGGTCGACCAGCTTCTCGTACGCCTCGGGATCGGTATCGGCGATAAATGCCTCCACCTCGGCCGGGGTCGGCGGCAAGCCGATCAAGTCGATCGACAACCGTTTGATCAACGTCGCGCGGTCCGCTTCCGGCGAAGGGGACAGCTCCTCCTGCTCCAGCTTCGCCAAGACGAAACGATCGATCGGGTTTCTCGGCCAAGACGCGTGAGTCACTTCCGGCTGCGTAGGGCGGACTGGTGGCTCAAACGACCAGTGTTCTTGAAACTTCGCTCCCTGATCGATCCAACGCTTTAAGATCGCTTTTTGCTCTTCCGAGATCCGCCGATTCGAATCGGGCGGGGGCATCATCAGGTCGGGATCGGTGGCTAGGATGCGGTTGATTAGCTCACTCGCGTCCGACTTTCCCGGGACGATTGCCTCGGCGTGGATCGCTTCTTCGCGAAGGTCGAGCCGCAGCCCCGCCTCCCTGGTATTTGGATCTTGGCCGTGGCAAAAGAAGCAATTCTCGGAGAGGATCGGACGGATATCGCGGTTGTACTCCAGACGATCCTCTGCCAAAACTACGGTTGGCCCGAGCATTAGCAGGCACAACAGGAGTCCGGTCCATTGTTGGCGGTTCATGATGGAAGCTCGAAGGTTTTCAGCCATCGGTTTGGTTCAGACTTAAATTATCAACGGGCGGGGAAGTCGCGGGAAGCGGGAAGGAGGGCGCGGGGCAGGCATTGTCGGCGTGACGTGCGTCAGCCTTGACAGCGGCTTAATCGCAAATCGGGCGAAATTCTACCATCCCTGATTGTCGCAGAAATCTCGACTGCTGTCTCCTAAAATTCAGGCATAAAACGAGACAATGGCCCTCGTAATTGCCGTTTTCGCGGTGGCGTTTCCGCTGATCCGGGAAGCAGCCCCCCACTACTAGTGGTACATACAATCAGAGTTTAAGGGTGGCACTGGCGGCTTGTCCGGTGAGTGTGAAGTGCGAGGCAACTTTCCAACTCGTAATTTCAACCTGGACGGACCACTCGTTTACCTCAACGCCTTTTCGAGGGTAGCCAGCGTCAGATAGAGGTGCTTGGGATCGTCGAGCAGCGGCGCAAAGCCGTACTTGACGTAAAACGCGACGGCGGAGTCGTCAAGCGCGTTTACTTCGACCGCGTGCGTCCCGAGGTTGCCGGACAGATCTAGCGAGCGCCCAAGGGCGTCGAGTAATAACCCTTCTCCCAATCGCTTGCCCTGCGCCGACTGATCGACGGCAAGACGGGCGAGGAGAATGACGGGGATTGGATGCTTCGGGAGCTTGCGAGACGCTTCGGTCGGCAAGTGCGCAAACGTGACGGCCCCGGCTGCGAGGGTGTAGTAGCCAATCACGCGATTTTCGGCCTCAGGCACGGCGACGAACGTCTTGCCCAGGCGTCGCTTTTCATACTGGCTGACGCGGGTACGGATGAAGTCATCGAGCGATGGCTTCCCGCAGGCAAAGGCGGATCGGTCATGAACCTCGCCCAGCGGTTCGATAATCCAGTCAGCCACGGCGGGCCCTGTGGCGGGAGGCGGCTTTTTTGAGGGCCGGCGTTGGGGTCGGCGGATTCGAAATCAGCGCGAGAAAGCGGTCGCGGTCACTGTCCGAGAGGGGGGTGGCGAGTTCCTCGGCAAAAGCGAGTTCATCCTCGGCGATCACCTTGGCCCTGCGTACGCGCAGCTCCGTATCACTCACCTGCTCAATGATGACGGTGGCGTTGGCAAACGCTTTTGGTAAAACCAACCGGGCCTTGGAATCGGTAGTCCGTGTTTCGGCGCGCATAGAACCTCCCTACTTTGCTTGTAGTTTGAAGTCTATCACAAAGTGGAATGAAATGCAAAGTGGGATTCTCCCACTTGGGCTTCGGGCAGGACTTTGTCTCTCAATGAAGACTCCCTTCGACGAGGAAGTCGAAGGGAGTTTTTTAAAAGAAAGCGGAGGCGGTGGGACTCGAACCCACAACCGGCTAAGCCGGCGACGGATTTCAAATCCGCTCCCTCACCAATTCGGCTCGCCTCCGGTTTTACCCCAAACAATGTATTCCTAAGTACTTACGTTGTCAACTGACACCCTCAGTTGCTTGTTTTCGCAATGTCCGCAGGGCCCGGTGAGTAATTCGGGCAGTGGCCCGGCTATCCGATTCTGCCTGCCACTGCCGGCAAGTCTCCAGGACGAAGTCCGCGCGAGTTTTGCTGGCATCATTTAGCCAATTGGCCACGGAGTCTTGGACGTATTTCTCGGGATCCTCCCGGCAAATAGACAAGAGCGGAAGCGCAACTTCCGGGTGGGTCTTCAGCTTCGCAAGGTGGCGACACCAAACACCGCGCGGCCTGGTGATTTCGATCGCGAACCGACGGATACGAGGATTCCGCGACTTGGCCCAGGAGTGCAGCCGCTCGATCTCCTCGACCAAGGGCTCCGCCGCGATTTCCCGCACGCTAATCCAGGCGATCTCGCGAACGCCCGGGTTGTCATCTTCGGCGAATGGCTTTACCCGCTTTAAACGGCCCGCGAAGCTTAGGGCTTGATTCGCGGTATCCATGTAGGCCGCCCAGCAACGAACCGTATCGCTGGGATGGCGGACCATCCTTGAATAGATATCCGGCAGATCCGGATGTTCGGCCAGGGTCGCGAAGAATGCCCGGCCAATCTCGGCCGTGCGCCGCATGATGCCCACTTCCGTTTGAGCATTGGCTGCGGCAATGAGACGACGCCGGTGAACCGGCTGGTCGATTCCCAGGTTCGTTAGCACCGACTTGAGCAACCGGATCTGGTCGATCACCAGGAATTCGACCAGATTGACGGTTTCCAATTCTCCCCGATTTAACGCCGCAACCACCGCCGCGGGGATTTCACTCCGCCGCTTGGCCCCTTTCCGGAGGCTCAGGATTTCTAGGTTGTCGACGGTAGCCATGTCCGTGAATGCCTTGCAGCAAAGGGGCTCGGGTTAACTGGCGACGGTCGAATCGAAGACGCGGACCTTCGCCCAACTCTCTTTATTCTCTGCGATAAACGTCAGATGCCGCTCGTTGGTTTGATATTCGTCGTGCGACTCCATCGAATCGAAGACCACATGCAAGGCGACGTGAAACTCCCGGTCGTTCACTGGCCGATCGAGTTCCGGAGTCAGTAATCCGGCCGCGAAAAAAGTACAGCCCGGGTGCCCTGACAAATACTTGTGGCAGGCATCGACCATCTTTTGCTGCGATTCGGAGGAATCGTCCTTCAGCGTGAAATAGACGTTGTGGGCAATCTGCTTTAGGGGCGGGGTCGACATGAAGTAAAGCTCGTTCATTGCAATAGAAGGAAGCGAAATCGTTGCCAGACATGCCCGTAATTTACCCAGCGCCACGGCATCGCACAACAACCGGCGAGTCCTGGCCTGGCGCAATAAAACGCCTCGCTCCTTTGGGAAGCGAGGCGCTGTTTTGAACTCTCGAACATGCTGAGCGACAAACCGCTGGCTATCTTGTTTCCGGCCGGCGAGAAACACTGATTCCCGCCCGCTCTAGGAGGGATTTTCCCAGAATGTCCTCCACGCTCTCTTCATCGCTCGGTGGTGGACCGACCGCCCCTAGTTCCGTAGGATCATAGTGAACTTCATACTGGTTCTTGGCAACGGAAAGAACACTGCCCGGGTCGATCCGCTTTTCAGAGGTGGTGACCCGCTTGCCACCCACTTTGGTGCCATTTCGGCTGTTCTGATCCGATACGAACCAGTAACCCTGTTTGACAAACAACTGGCAATGATGACCTGAGACGTTCTTGAAGCGAAGGACGACATCGCAGGTTTCGCGACGCCCGACCAGCAGAGCCTTTTTCAGCAGTGGAATCGGATCTCCTCCGCCGACAGGGACCAAGTCCCCGAATTTTTGACTCATGGAGTTGCCTCTTTACAAAGTGCCGGAGAATGAACGAAAAATGGAATTCGTGTGATAAGAGCTGTCCCACATTCACTTTACCAGTTCTTTCCCGTCCGTCAACTTTCCCATAATTTCCGGGGCAAAGATGAGTTCCGTCGTCGAATTTGATTGGCGTGCCGCTGGCCATCGCTACTATCCTTACAGCGCCTACCTGAGGCGGCGTTTCGGGGCCCGCGTGCAGAAGGTAAGCCTGGATGCCAAGTTCACCTGTCCCAACGTCGACGGGACGGTCGCCAAAGGGGGTTGCACCTTCTGCGACAACCGCAGCTTCAGCCCCAGCCGCCGGGTGCCGATTCGGGACATCACCGATCAGCTCAACGACGGAATTTCGCGGCTCAAACGGCGTTATAAGGTCGATCAATTCATCGCCTACTTCCAACCGGCGACCAACACCTACGCCCCTGTCGAGCGGCTGCGTCCCCTGTTTGAACAGGCCATTTCCCATCCACAGGTGGTCGGTTTGGCGATCGGCACCAGGCCGGACTGCGTCCCCCCCGAGGTAATGGATCTCTTAGAGGAAATGGGCCAAAAGACGTTTCTCTCTGTGGAATACGGGATCCAAACGATTCACGACCGCTCCCTCGATTGGATGAATCGCGGGCACCATCACGATGTGAGCGTTGATGCGATCCAACGGAGCCATGGACGCGGTTTTGAGGTGTGCGTCCATGTGATTCTCGGACTCCCAGGCGAAACCTTCGCGGAAATGATGCAAACCGCCGAGGAAATTGCGCGATTGCCGATCGACTCGGTCAAGATCCACAATCTCTACTGCGTTCATAACACCCCGATGGCCGAGCAAGTGGCCCAAGGGGAGGTGCAACTCATGGAGCGAGATGAGTACGTGTACGCCTTAGTGGAATTCCTGGAGAGGATTCCGCCCCATATTCTCGTGGAACGGACCATCGGCGACGCCCCCCCCCAATATCTCGTCGGCCCCGCTTGGTGTACCGACAAATCGACCGCTCTCAAAGCGATTGAGGCGGAGTTCGCCCGCCGCGACACATGGCAAGGAAAGCGTCTTTTACGCTGAACCCCCAATTCGAACTTGAGCAAAAGTTCCGGCAATTGTTGCGATTAGATCAATATTCTTGATTTTTTGGATCGAAATAATTGATCCAACCGTTTCAGTCGCTATATTGGGACCCGGTCTCGCACCCTGCCTTAAATCTCCCAAACCTACTGGTTTCGCGCGATCTGGGTAATTTGAGACCGTAAAATCCGCAATCTCCCCTACTTTTGACACCTATAGAGGCACCTTGATATGGCGGGAATCTCCACCAAACGGCACGGCAATCGCAAATCCACCGGAGCGAAGCGAACCAACCGTCGTCGTCTCGCGATGACCAACCCAGCCATGGAGATGTTGGAAGACCGCCGGATGCTGGCGATTGATATTATTGGATTGAGCGGTGGCGTATTGGAGATGGAGGTCTCAGGGACAGAGAACATTAACATCAGCACAAAGGGTGCCGACCTGCTGGTAACGGGTTCGGGAGGTTACAGTAAAGTTTTCGACAGCGTCACGTATTTCGGAGGGTTTTCCGCGGCGGATAAGCTTGAGGGCATTTCGCTGGAGGGAGACATCTCACCCTCCACGCAACAATTGACCATCGCATCCGATTTCACCGGGCTCACCAGCGGCATCACGGTCGAAGATCTTACGAATGTCACGTTTCAAGGTGCGCTGACAGGCGGGGATTTTGATCTTCAAGGGACCGGTTTCTTCTCGGTCACTTCCAGCAGTGGTCTGGGTATTGGGGCGTTGACCGCCAATTTCGGCGGTAACATCACCTTCAGCGCGAACATCACTGCGGAGTCGATCGACCTCGTCGGTCGTGCGTTCTCAAGTCCCGGGAGCGTCTCGGTGACGACCACCGGTGCCGACGGGATCAGTATCGAAACCACCCTGAGCTCGTTGAACGCCCGCGGCACCTATCACGCGCAAGGGACCGGCGGCATTTCTCTCACTACCCCCTCGCCAACGTCCAGCATCCAAACGGACAATCTGCAAACCGATGGTGGCACCCTCTCCGCCGCGGGAGGCAACTTGTGGGTTTACGGCACTTTGAATACCGGCAACGGTGCCATTAACTTTGATGACTTGGAAGGCAGCGTCACTCTCTCCAAAGGGTTGACGGCCGGTTCGCTATCGGCGGTAAGCGTGGCTAGTTTTTCCGCCAACGGGACCAGCCCCGTGATCATCAACGATGGTGACCTCACGATTGAAGCGACCAACGCCAACGTCCGCTTCCAGGGTGACATTTCAACCAACGGCGGCAATGTTTCCCTGGAGTCACCGAGTTTCCGGGATGTCCGGGTTCGCTCGGTCGATACCGATGGCGGTGACTTTTTTGTCAAGACAGGTTCGTTCTATAACAACAATGGTGACGTACTCGACACCGGGGATGGCGAGATCGTCCTGGAGGTCGCTTCCAACATTGGTTTGAATGGTCCCGTAACGACTGGCTCTTTTTCGGCGTTAGGAACCAACTCATTCCGCGGCCAAGGCAGCTTTTCGATCACCGCCTCCACTGGTGATATTTCAATCGACAGCCTCGGACGGGAATTGCTGGCCGGTGGGCTCCTGGAGACGACCTCCGAGGGAAGCGGAATTTACTTGAATTCCGATCCGACGCAGCGAACCATCGTTTCCGATTTGCGGACGAACGGTGGCAAGATCGAATCCATCGGTAACAATTTCCAAACGTCCTACGGAAAATCGATTGAAACAAGCGGTGGGCATTTCGATCTGTCGGGCCATACCGGAAACATTCAGATCTACGGTGGCGTAATCGTTGGCTCCTTGGACGCGACCAATGTTGCCTCGTTCACCTACAGCACCACAGAGACCTTGGTTGCCACGGTAGGGGACGTCGAGATTGAAACCACTACCGGTGGTATCCAAATTACCGCCGACATCGACGCGGAGGGTAGCGTTTCCCTGATCGCTCCGAACTCGCAATTCGTCCGCATTCGTGGCGTTGAGACGCAGGGTGGGAATTTCGTGGCTAGGGGTCGCGAGTTCCGTAATGAAAACGGAAACATGATCGTCACCAACGGTGGCGATATCAACATGAACTTCGCGGAGTTGGTGTTGATTCGTGACGATGTCCTGACCGCTGGCGGCGATATCTGTCTCACGGCGGATACGCTCAACGCCAGCACCGCCGGAGTGGACTTCGATACATCCGGGGGCTACGCCACCTTTAACGTAGGAACCGCCAACATCGCCGGTAAACTCGATACCGACGGCGGTACTTTAAATATCTCACTGGCACCTACCGCCCCGAATTTCTACCCAGAGGGTAGCCCGGTGCTGTTCACCGTAGGAGAAGGGAACATCGTCTTCAACGATGGATCGATCCTGGCAATCGACCCCTATAAGCTCTCGGTAGCAGTTGGTGACAAGTTCGACCTGGTTCGTGCGATGGATGGCGAAATCGAGAACGTCGACGAGAGTCTTCAAGTCTTGTCTGTGGGCCTCGACCAAGACGGCAACGATATCACGTTCGGTATCCTCGACATTGGCTCCAACGGCATCAATTCCGGCGAGCGTCTGCAAGTGATCGCCGATTCAACCGCTGCAGGCGCGGCGAAAGACATCACAGCCTTCGGCCCCGGCAACTACCGCATCGTCCGAGACGAAGCGGGCACCACTGTGAATGAAGAAGACGATTTCATTCTCCTCTACCGTGATTGCCTGCTAATCATGCGGCGTCCGGTCGGGTTTGTTAGTTCCGTCGATGTGACGGGCGACGCCGCCAGCAGCGATACGTTTACCATCGACTTGAGTGGAGGCGATCCGCTGGTCACCGGTGGTGTCAATTTCGACGGGGGCGACGGTGCCGGGTTCGATGAGGTATTCCTGATCAATGGCACCCCAACCATAACCACCTATACCTATTTCGATGACACCAGTGGCCAAATCAAAATTGAAGGGGTCACACCCAATTTTGGTTCCGCTGGTATTTTCGAATACGAGAACGTCCAGCAGATCAACGACGAGAACAGCTCGGGCGAGATCATATTCCTGCTGCCGTTGACCTCCGGCCACAACGCCTACTTGGAGAACTCTACGCTCGGTTCGCAAATCACCGGCGTTACCTTTACGAACACCTTGTTTGCCAACCCGAGCGACTCGATCTTCATCGATGGACGCGGTGGGCCCAACACCATCCACATCGGCCAGTCGGAGGGCCCGACTGCGGGCCAGACCTACATCCTGCCGGGTGTCGATCTGATCATTGATTCCGAACTCGACGACGTCCTATTGAACGCCGACTTCCTCTCCGGTGGAAGTTTCATTATCGACGCCGCTACCTTCACCGCCTTGGAAGACACCTTCTTCACCCTGACGAGTGCGGCTAACTTCACCCTTAGCGGTGAACTCCTCGCCGAAGGTGAAGGTGATCGCACCTTCATCGCGGGCAACTTCGACATCACCGCCGCCGCCGTCAACTTCAACAATGCGAATCTGCTGGCAACAGATGAAGACGGCATTCTGCTGGTTTCCACCGTAGGCGACATTACTACCGGCAACATCGAAGGGAGCTTTGCCGGTGCGGCAATTACCCTGACAGCCGCTGTAGACGCTAATGTATCCAGCGTCACCACGAACGATGGTGCGTTTAACGTAACCGGCGTTAATCTCTATGTTGACGACGCTGGTATCATCAACACCGGCACTGGCGACTGGAATATCGCGGTCAGCGGAACCTTTGAGATTGACCTTCTCTCAACTCCCCAGTTCCAAGATCTCCACTTTGAAGGATTTGAAGATCCAGCTTGGGCGGCGAATCTGCCCGGAAATTGGCAGAACTCCGCTGGCGGGGATATCGAAAAGGTCCCTAGTGGCAACGCTGGGATCCCATCTTACGAGGGAAGCTCCCATGCCATCATCACCAATCTAAGTGAAGTGGACGATGTTTTTGGGGATCCTTCCCTTGGTGGATCATCGCCCTATACGCAGTTCGGCGGCTATAGCGATCAGTTTGGTGGTGGATTTGCAACGTCGTTACACGTTTACCTTGATCCGGGGAATTGGGACAACGGCGACGGATTTGATTTCTCCTCCGCTGTCAGTAATCAAGACGGCGGCCATTTGCGTGACTTTATCGCCCACATCGGCAAGGTTGGCGGTGCTCTGCTGTTTAACGGCTCAAACAACTCGGATCGAAATTTCAACGGTTTCAAGTTGTTGAATGAGAATAATGCAACTCCATTCACAATCAATTCGGCCGGATGGTATGCGATTGAGCACGTATTTTATGACGATGGCGGATTCCTCTCGGTTGACATCAACCTGCGTGACGCGAGTGGCAACCTGCTCTTCACCGTCACCAGAGAAACGATGGACGACATCGCCACGACGGTTGGTGGCAATCGTTACGGCTGGTTGGTCTTCAACAACATCGATGGCCTGGCGGTAGACAACACTCGGTTGTTCGTCGCGTCTCGGCAGCACATTGGTGGCGAGATCAACGTCAGCGCGGGTTCGGTTGAGCTACCGGATAGCAGCATCCTGGCCTCCGGCGACGTTGATATCGAGAGCACCTCCGGTTCAATCACGATGCAGGACCTGGAAACAACCGGCCCCACCGCGACCGTCCAGATCACCTCGGCAGACGCCATCTCGATGGGCGACGTGACCGCGGTCGATGGTGCCGTGACGATTACCGCTCTCAACCAGACCGAGCTCGAAAACATTGCCACCGCGGCCGGCAATGTAACGATCACGTCCACCGCTTCCAGTGTTGACACTTACGACGTTACCACCGCGGGCGGAAATGTCCTAATCACCGCCGCAACCGATATCACGACGATGGATATCGACACCTCCGGCGATGTCGGCGGGACGATCACGCTGATTGCCGAAGGGGATATTTCAACCGATGACCTGACTTCGCAAGACGCCAATATCACGCTAGACGCCGGGGGTGAGATTCTCTCCGGCAACGGAGTCACAGGCGGCGGAGATTATGATGCCTTTGCCGATGGCGATGTCACCGTGGGGGATGTGACTTCGCTCGGCGGAGATATCGACCTGACCTCGGTCAATGGCGACGTCACCCATGGCGATCTCGATTCGTCCGGTTCCGGGGGGGATATCACGATTTTGGCAACAGCCGGTTCCGTAACCGGCGGTAACATCACCACCGGTGGCGGAGATCTGTTGATCGATGCTCTGAACAACATCCTGGTCGGGATGATCGATGCCAATGGCTTGGCGGCTCCCTCGCTTGGCACCGTCCTGATTGAGAGCGAAGAGGGTTCGGTCACCACCGGCAGCATCATCAGCTTCGGGGAAATCACGATTTCCGCCGCGGGTGATATTACCGTTCCGGAACTTGAAACCACCGGCAGTGCGGCCGCCATCTCCTTGTTTGGCGATGCGGATGCCTACCTTGGTAGTATCACTACCCTTGGGGGTGATTTAACGATCGCGGGATACACTGGCAGCGACCTCGCGAACCTGTACTTCTCCAGCGATGCCGTCGTCAATACCGGCACAGGAAATTGGGACATTTCGGTCGCAGGTGAGGTCGTATTCGAAGAATCCACGATCAATCCTGTGGTGATTCACTTTGAGGGATTTGAAGATCCATCATGGGAAACCGATTCCAGTTCCGATAACTGGCAGGAATTCGGCACGACGCTAACTCGCGCTGAATCTGGCGACGGGGGTATCGATTCGGCCACAGGCGTTGCCCACGCCGTGATGGGTACCGATGGTGGCATCTTTACTCGGTTTGGCGGATACAGTACCGAATTTCAAAATGGTTTCAGTACTTCGCTGGCCGTGTATCTCGACCCAGCCGACTTTAGTAACGGGGATGGCTTTGATTACACCGTCGCCGCAAGTCGACAGACTGGCGCTCACCTGCGGGATTTCATTTTCCACGTCGGCATGGTTGATGGCGATCTGTTGGTCAACGCTTCCAACAACACCGATGGTCAGTTCAACGCCTTCAAGCTGAACAACGAAAACGGGGGCGACAACTTTGAGATTACCACCGCGGGCTGGTACACCTTGGAACATGTCTTCCGAGACGACAATGGCGTCCTGGCCGTGGACTTAAATCTGAAAAACGAGTCGGGCACCGAGCTTTATTCGATCACCCGCAGCAACGCCACGGACTACATCGCCACGGTCGTGGGTGGCAATCGGTATGGTTGGATTATTTTCAATGATGTCGCCGATTTGGCAATCGACGATACGCAACTTACACGCTCCGGCGTGTCGGAGCGGACGCATGTCGGGGGTAATATCACCATCGAAGCGAGCACCATCTCGCTGGTCGATAGCAACTTGGAGGCTTCCGGCGAGGTGAACCTGAACGCCGACTCGGTGGTGGGATTGGCGATCGATGCTGAAGGCGACGTCACCGTAGCCACGACCGACGATATCTCCCTCGCCGATGTCTCCGGTGAGCTGATCAGCCTAACGGCCGGTGGAAAGGTCACGACCTTTGATATCACCAGCACGGGGACTGATTCAGCCGTCATCATCAGCGCGAGTGCGAACACTGGTACCTCTGTCAATGTCCGTAACATCTCCGCCGCGGGCGATGTGGATATTGACGGGGTTTCCTCGGTGATCACCGGCTCCATTGACGGTGAATTGGTTTCGGTTACTAGCACCGAGGGTTCTGCGGTTACCGGCGGCATCACCAGCTTTGGCGATGTTGAGGTTCTCGCCGGGGTTGATATCACCACCGGTGCGATCGAGACCACCAGTGGAGCAGAATTGGAAGGGCTCGTCCTGCTGGAATCCAGCGGCGGTTCGATCGACGTGCAGGGCAATATCCTTACCGACTCTAGCGATGTCACCGCTCAAGCGACCGGGGATGTCGACGTTCTGGATGTAACCACTAATGGCGGTAACATCACCCTGATCGCGGATAGCGATGAAAATAACGCGGGCACGCTTACCTACGGCAACCTTAATGCCGGCGGTGGGGATATCTATGTGAAGGGTGCCGATGTCGTCACGACAGGCTCAACCGTCATCAATACCGATGGTGGCTCCTTCACCTTCGTTTCCGCGAATGGCAATTTCATCTTTAACAAGATTGATACCACCGGAACGTCATCCGATGGAAACGTGTCCATTAACGCGGGTGGTTTTGTCCAGGGTCTGCAAAGTCCTTCCATAACCGCGGGCAGTGGTTCCTTGGGCATCACCGCAGTCGGTGATGTTACCACCAAGGCTCTATCGGCAGGCAGTATCGATATCGAAAGCACCGGCGGCCTGATTGGGGTTACCGGGACCGTCTTCGCCGCAAATTTGGTATCGCTCGACGCGAGCGGCGATGTCGATGTCACTGGCATGATCACATCGACCGGTGGAAATGTGGTAGTCGAGGCAGGCGGAGATGTGACGTTTGGCGGCACGGTTAGCTTCCCGAATGGCTCGCTGTTGGTTGGAACGCCTGGTAACGAGGTTGGTAATTTCAGTTCACTGGCGTTATCGGGTGGGCAGAGCATTAAAGTTGCCTCTTCCGGCACCGTGACTGCTGGCACCATCACCACCCTTTCCGACGGCGGCGAGGTTGAGATTCTGGCCGTTGGCGACGTGCAGACCGGTGGCATCACGGTCCTGGAAGGTCTTAACCCCGGTACCGTGACGATCAACACCGCTGGCTCGATCACCACGGCGTCGATTTGGTCCGAAGGGGATCTAACGCTGATTTCCAGTGGCAGTGGTGCAATCTCTAGCGGTGGCCAAGATCTAACCGCGCGACAGGGCGATATCGTGATCGATACCGAGGGTGCGGTAACCACTAGGCATCTCTTCGCCCAAAATGGGGCGATCACCGTCGGAACGGCTACAGAAGAGGTTGCCAGCCTCACGGCCGGAAGGCTCGTTGCGGGTGAGGAGATTTCCATTTACGCCGATGGCAAAGTTTGGCTTTCCAAAGGTTCTACTGATGGTGTCATTGCCGGAACTGGCGTGATGATTGAAGGTGCCTCGCTGTTGGTATCATTTGCTGATCCAGGGGTCCTTCAGAGCATTACAACTTCGGCAGGCGACATTAGCATTACTGTTGACACAACGGCAGTGACGAACTCGCTCAACGCCGCAGGGGGTAGCGTTACGATTATTGCTACCGGCGAAATTTCCTCCGGGGCTATCGACGCTGGCGGTAGCATCGACATTGAGGGAGACACGGGGGATATTACGACGGGGGGACTGGATTCCGGTGGGGCGATCAGCGTCGAAACGAATGGTGTGGTGTGGATCAGCAGGGGATCCGATCATATCTCCGCAACTTCTGGCGTGACGATCAGCGGGAACGCCCTGTGGGCAGTGTTCGCCAAGCCCGGAGCCTCTCGGAACATTACAACTTCCGAAGGCGACATCAGCATTGATGTTGCGACTACGGTTGAAACCGGCTCGCTCACTGCCGAAAAAGGTTCGGTCACGATCGAGGCTTCCGGAGATATCACCTCCGGGGATATCGTGGCTAACGGTAATGCCATCGATCCTAACCCGGGGAACATCACGATCGATGCAACCACGGGGGATATCACATCGGGGAGGCTTGTTTCCGGCGGAACGCTAAATGTCACAACGAGTGGAGATATTTGGATCAGCAAAAATTCCAGCGGTAGCTCCGCAAAATCCAACGTGACGATCAGCGGAAATTCGCTGTTGGCATCATTCAATGGTTCGCTCCATCGGCCGATAGCATCCGAAGAGGGCAGCGTCAGTATCATTGTCTCAGACAACGTCATAACCCACTCACTGTCGGCCGGAACCACCGTGGATGTTGATGCCAGCGGTGCCATCCAAACCGGCACCGTCACCGGGCCGGATGGCATTGTGCTGGATGCAACCAGTGGCGACATCACCACCGGGGCATTGTCGGCGACGGGAACTGATGCGGATATTACCATCGTCACCTCGGGTGCGGTCAGTGTCGGCACCTCAAGCATGACCGCCGATAGAGCGATTGCGATTGGAACCAGCGGTGCCCGCGTCGCCAGCCTGACCAGTGGCAATCTGACTGCCGGAACCACCGTGGATGTTTACACCACCACCGGGGACATCACCACCGGCACCGTCACCGGGCCAGATGGTGTGACGCTGGATTCGGCAACGGGCGACATTACCTCGTCCGGCGACTTGACCGCGACGGCTGGAACCGTGAGTGTTATCGCTCCACAGGGCTCGGTCGTAACGGGAACGATTGATGGCGACATCTACGTACTCAACGCCGAAAGCTACACCATCAATGGTGACCTGACCAACAGCGTTGGCATTGGGTCCTCGGTGGCTCTCTATGTCGATGCCGCGTTGATCAACAGTAATGCATTCGCGGAGTTGTTGACGGTCAACGGAACTTGGACCCTCGCAGACGATACCGTAGTAAATGTTGCTGTCGATGGGGATATCACAGATCCGGTTGGCGACTTGCCGCAGGTCATCGCATCCGCCAGTAGCGTTGATGACCAAGGTGCGACGATTAACGTCACTGACACCAACCCGGTCGACGATTTCTTCGCCGCGTTCGACGGAACGGATTTGGAGTTGGATCTCCTCCTCTAGCGTTCGCTCGAACACTATTGAAAAAAACAAAAGCCGTCTCCCCTCCGGGAGGCGGCTTTTTTCTTTGTCGCTTCGCAAGAACAGAAAAAGCGTGAGAGTGGGTCTGTAAGCCGGGTTTTGTGCCGCGAGCGGAGATTTCTCTCACCCGCGGTGGTAGCCATTCCTCTACGGTGTCGATTGCTCGAGGCACCTCTAGCAGCGTACCCGGCGGTCGGACGGGCTGGACTTGCCCGTGTCACCCTCGTGGCTTCCGAGGAGACCACAGCGGTAACTTCCGCCTGTTTGCCTTGCTCCGGGTGGGGTTTACCTAGCCGGGCAAGTCGCCTTGCCCGCTGGTGCGCTCTTACCGCACCGTTTCACCCTTACCGTCCCTCCGGCATGCAGCCGGAAGGCTTTGGCGGTTTGCTTTCTGTTGCACTTTCCCTAACCTCGCGGCCGGTCGGCGTTACCGACCACCCTGTCCTGTGGAGCCCGGACTTTCCTCCCGCGGAAGGCGGCCCTGCCGAAGCAAGCCCACCCTCCGCCGGCGACTACCCGATCCACTCTCACGCTGCTGTAAGCATACGCCGGTAGGGCTGGTTTGCCAAACGGGCCTCCGCGGCCCAACAATCCGGCGGAAAGAATCAGATTTAGCCACAGAGGTCACAGAGGGCACAGAGAGAGTCGCATGCGGAAGTCGACCGTGATCGAGCCTCGCCCTTGTTCAGCCCAACAATTCGCTTGCGTCCCGGAAGGATATTTGTGGCATGTAGTTCGCGGCAATTGACGAAAACCTCACCCCTTTCCTCTCTGTGATCTCTGTGATCTCTGTGACCTCTGTGGCTAAATCTTTTTTGCGAGTGGCTTCAGTTTGTCCTGCGCTGCCGCACTTCGCCCCCGGCGTTTGTTGGGTTGAATTTGAGGGCGTGGGGCAAGATTCTCGGTTGGCGATCGATTATCCTTGGGGGGACTGCTACAACACGCCCTGGAATTTCACCCGAGGCCGGAACATGAGACGTGCGGAAGGTTCGCCGAACCAGGTGATTTCAGAGAAGCCACTCTGGCTCGCTGGGCTTTTTGTGCTGGTGATTGCCGTGGGGGTTTGCCAAGTTGCGGCCCAGGACAATGTGCTGGAGCCCATCGCGGAGAACGTAGCGACCGTTGAAGGGGAGCGGGGGGAGGCCGGGGCGGCTCAGATTTATACTTCGCCGCAAGCGCTGCTGTCGGAGTTTATGGGGAAGCGGCGGTCGGGGCTGCTGTTGCAGGGGATGGATCAGGTGGTGGGGGTGACCGCTACCGGGCTCTCGCCGATTATGGTGGTCTCGTTTACCGGGCCGGTGGTGTATGGGCTGACCGCAGCGGAAGAGCGGGCGGGGTTGGTGTTTTTGTACCAGCCGTGGTTTTTCATCCCGGCTATTTTGATCACGGTGCTGGTGCTGTTGAAGGACACCATCCTCACCTTCGCCGGATACCTGAAGTTGCCGCTGGATATTTTGGGGATCATTTTTCACGCGATGGGGTTTCTACTGGGGTTTCCTCTGATTTACCAGTTGCTGAATGTGCCGCGCGGTCCCGGCGAGGCGGAGGGGATGGGGCTGTGGGGCGTGACGATTTTGGTGCTGATGTACCTGTTTTATGTCAGCACGTGGGCGCTGAGTAACGCGTTTGAGATTTTGATTTTGCTGAGTCCCATTCCGCTGGTCGATACGGTGCTGCGGATTGGGCGGGGGGGGATCATCATTGGGATGTACCTGCTGTGTTGGATTCACCCAGTGTTGGGGTTTCTGGTGGCGGTGCCGATTGTGATTTTGTCGCTGGTGCTGTTCGAGCGGACGCTGCGGCTCACTTGGCTGGGTGGCCGGGTTTGCTGGGATTTGGTTTCCGGGCGGCGACAGGCCGTGTCAGCCGAGACCGATCACCTGATGGCCTTCACCGGGCTACTTGCAAGCGGGCCGCCGATATTCACACTGGGGCAGGTGGTCCGACGCGATGGGGACCTGGAGTTTCGCGCCAGGCGTTTGGTGGTGGGGCCGTGGAAGTACTACCCGCTAGCATCGAAAGGGCTGGCCGTGGCGAAAGGGACGCTGTACCCAGCGATTGTGCAGGAGGATGGCCAGCGGCACCGATTGCTCTTGCGGCTGCTGCCCGCGTACCGGGGCGAGGAGACTTGGCTGGGGCAATGGTTGGGGACGGAGAAGACCTTGGACCGGACCTGGGGCAGTTCGGCCCGACTCGGCTGGCGAGCGATCCAAGCATTGTGGAACCGATCGGAAGACAACCCCCCAACAAACGCCCCACACCCCTCCGGTGACACATAGCATTCCACCACATTAGCGCCAGTGGTTACTATATTACCAATTTTCGAATTCTCGGTTGGAGTTGCGGTCTCCCGCTAACCGATGAGGTATGCTAACGACGAGCGATTTCGTTTTGCGAGATTCGCTCAAGGCCGTCAAGTACCTGCCCCACTTGACGGCCTTTTTTCGTTTCTTGACGCGTCCTCCGCAGGTGGCAGGGCCCGGCCGCCGATGAATTTGTGGCAAACTTTGCCGGTTGTGACGATTTTCTTGATTATGGGGATTCTCAGGCCGATATCTCTTGTGAGGGCGTTTGCCGGATCGGCGGATCGCCTTTCGCTTGAAATCAAAAAACTTTCCCCCGACCAACCGAGTGGATGGCGATGAATCGACTCACCTTGCCGCTGCTGCTTTTGACACTAGCCATCACGAGTACCGGCTGCCGCACGGTGCCGAGCTGCAATTCGTGCCACTTCCCCGGCGAAACGACCGCCATAGGATCTTGTGGCGGATGCGGTCAGGCGGACTGCTGCGATGTTTCGTGTTGCGGCCCGAAATATGATGTTTGCCTGCCGCGGTTTCCATGGTTGGCGCTGCGAGATTGTATCCGGGCTCGAGTTACCTGCGGGGCCGGCTGCTCTGAAGAGGTTTACTGGGGCGAGTGGTTTTCCGATCCGCCGAAGTGCGACCCCTGCTGTGGCGATCAGTATGTTGGACCGCGGCCACCTGGGTCATGTCGTCCGCGGTTGATTGAACTTCTGCATGTCGGCAAACATTGCGGCACCGGCAACTGTGGCTCCTGTAGCGGGTGTGGCAGTAGCCCCGCCTACCAAATGTCTTCCGGGCACACGTCGGAAATTCATTACTCCGGCGAGATGCATCATCACGGCGAGCCGATGCCGAGCGAGATGGTACCGGGCGAGTACTACGAACCGTCGGACCAGGTGTTTCACACGCATCAGCAGCCAACCTATCCGACCTCGAGTGGATCGCGTTCACCGCATCAGCTTGGGCGGGGATCGCTGTAGTTCATGGACGTGGAGATTGTCCTAAAACTTTTTGTCGCGGCGGGCCTGGGGCTGCTGGTTGGCTTGCAGCGGGAGTGGACCGCGCCGCATGTCGCCGGGCTGCGAACGTTCGCGTTGATCACGATTTTGGGGACCGTGGTCGGACTGCTCGATCCGCAATCCCATGGCTGGTTGATCAGTGCCGGGTTGGTGGCGGTGGCGGCGATGATGATCGTCGGCAACGTGATCAAGTTCGCCGACTCGGAGCGCGAGCCGGGTTTGACGACCGAGGCCGCCGGACTGGTGATGTATCTGGTGGGAGTTGCCATCGCGCTGGACCAGATGGAAATGGGGGTGCTGGTCGCGGGCGGAACGGCGGTTCTGCTGCACTGGAAGAAGCGCTTGCACCGGTTTGTGCGGGGGATCGGCAAGGAAGATATCCGGGCGATCATCCAACTGGTGCTCATCGGCCTGGTAATCTTGCCGGTATTACCGGACGAGACCTATGGGCCTTACGATGTGCTCAACCCGTTTGAGATTTGGCTAATCGTCGTTTTGATTGTCGGTATCAGCCTCTTGGGTTATATCGTCACCAAGTTTCTGGGGAGCAAGGCGGGAACGCTGCTCAGCGGAATTTTGGGAGGCGTGATTTCCAGCACAGCGACCACCATTAGCTATTCACGGCGGGCGGCGCGCATGCCGGAGAGCTCTCAACTGGCCGGGGTGATTATCGCCATTGCCTCGACCATCGTATTCATTCGCGTATTCGTGGAAGTGGGCATTGTGGCCCCGGACATTCTGTCCTCGGTGACTCCACCACTGGCCGCGATGATGGGGCTGATGGCCCTGATTTCGGCCGGGATGTACTTCATGCACGATCGGGAAGCGACCCAGGTTCCAACGGATAAGCATCCGTCGGAGCTTAAGGCGGCGATATTGTTCGGACTGGCCTACGCCGCCGTGTTGTTCATTGTGGCCGCGGTGCAGGAGAATTTTGACGACGAAGCGTTGTATCTCGTGGCGGCACTGTCCGGCCTGACCGAGATGGACGCAATCACGCTCTCGGCAGCCCAGATGGTCAGTCAGGAGCGGATTGGGGTCGATACCGGCTGGCGGATGATTCTCATCGGTTTTCTGTCGAATCTGGGATTTAAGTTCGCCGCCATCGCTCTGCTGGGCCCAAGGGGACTGATGCTGCGAATGTTGGCCGCGTTTGGAATCGCTTTTGCGGGCGGGATCGCGATCATCTTCTTCTGGCCTTAACCGGCGTGATGTCGCGGGCGTGGATTCGCCATTTCAAGAGGCCGACGGGAACGTCGGCGAGCGGGGTGCGGTTTCGCCTTGTGCCTGCTTATACGATCAACCGAATCGACTCGGCGCGGCGAGTTGTCGAGCCGACGACCATTCGTTTTGACTGGCCGTTGCATTCCATCGTGCCGCGAACCGCGACATGATCGCCGGGGCGGAGGGTTCCCTCGTAGCCAACATGGAACGAGACGAGAGGGATATCGGCCGCGGTGCCGTAGACTACTGGGAACATCAAACTGTAGAGGCAATCGGTGATGGTGGTTACCTGCTCCACGTAGTCACAGGGGGAGAATGCCGAGACTAGGGTACCGAACTCATTCTCCTCAAGGACGCCCCGAACGCAGTACCGAACACCTTGGTAGTGGCCTTGATTGAACTTGCGGAGGCAGAGCCTTTGGAAATCGGCGTCGGTGAGGTGGGGCGGGCGTTGGACGTGACGGCTTTGCTCCGGCTGGAATTGGTCTAACAGCCAGAGCGATTCGGCCCGATCGTAGAACCGGCCACAATAATGCGTACCGTAGATCACGAGATCGATATCGGATTGCGGCCCACCCTCGCCCCACAGCAGCGAATCGGTAAGTCCAAAGGCGGTCAGAGGGATCTCGAGTTGATCGCTGATGGTCTTGGCCAAGTCGAGCGCTAGGCGATGCAAGCACCGTGCGTGGGGAGGTGACTCCATCAGCTCCGCGAAACGTTCGTGGGGATGGAAGTGTCGCGCGATTCGTTCGCGGGGAACGATAATTCGATCGGTTACGTAGTGGGGGAAATTCGCGGCGAGAAAGTCCTGGGCCTCGAAATAGCCGCAGGTCCACTTGTTCCCGTTGATGTACTTCAGCCCGGCCGTGACGCCATCCTCCGGGTGGTAATACCCTAGGACGCTGAACGTCAGGTGATCGATGGTCTGAACGTAATCTTTATCGCGAAACATGACGCTTTCGATCTGTTGGGGGCCTGCCCCGAGGCGAGCACATGGGGACCGCCAAATGTGCCCGCCGTTATTTTTGGCACAACGGATTAAGGGGTTCGCTGATTGAACAAGATCTGCGTCCCCTCTTTTCCGGCCACGACGATATCAAGGGCACCATTGCCGCTGATATCGGCAGTCCGAATTTGGAGCCCGACGCCGACCTCACCCTTGTTGATGATGTGACGGTTGAATTGCTCCGTCTTTTCGTCCCATTTGAAATAGCAAATGATGGGTGGGTCTCCCCCACCGGGATCGCCACCGTTGTGAGCCCGGACTCGTTTGCCGGTAATCAATTCCTGCTTGCCGTCCCCATCCAGATCAGCAAAGTGGAGAGCGTGTGCTTGGGAGAAACTGTCGTCGATCAGCTTCTCTTCGAAGACCATCTTGCCGTTTTCATCCGGGCCTTTACCGACCCACAGAAACAGGCCGAATCCGTGAGCCTGGCTGACAAGTACGTCGTTGATACCATCTCCGTTAACGTCGACCACCTGTATGGGGCAAGGGAACTGGCGATCCCAATCGGCATGGAACGTCCACTCACCGGAGTAAGGGCCTTCCGCGGGATGCTCGTACCAGCCTTTGCCGACCAGGATATCCGCGCGGCCATCGTTGTTCACGTCACCGATGCCGATGCCGTGGCCGTTGGTGCCGCCGATTTTATGGGGGACCAACACGTGTCGCTGCTTGTCTGCTTCACCCTCGGTATCAAACCGGCAGGCAAGCAGTGGGGTGTCCGCGTTCCACTGGTTGGTGATCCACTGAGGCTTTCCGCTCCCGTCGAGATCGTGCATCAGGGTCGCTTCGTTGGTTCCCAGACCGGTGTCGATCAATAGATTCGGCTTCCAGAGAAATCCCTGCGACAGCTTTTCCGGGCCGGGATTTTCATACCAGAAGACCTTGCCGTTGAAAAACGTCCCGGCGACAACATCGGGACGACCATCTCCGTTGACATCCATCGCAAAATCGCCGTTGGAGTGTACATAGCCGTTGGCATCCTCAATCGTCCGCACCGGTCGAGGCAGCCAGTCTCCGTTGCGATACCAATTCCGGCCCGCGACCACGTCGAGCTTGCCATCACCATCGAAATCGGCGATATCACACCCTTCGTTGGCGTCGACGGTCAGCAGCTTTACCTTAAACTTAACGGGCTGGTCGCCGCGGACCGCAGGTAGGCACATTAAACTCAGAACAGTCGCCAGCAAGAGGCAAGAAGATCGCACGATAGGTCGTCCTTTCCAGGGAGGAGCGAGGTGGGGTAGGCGGAGTACTTCCGTAAGCTCAACAATATCCCGATTGCCTAGCCATTGCAACCGATCAAACGCTGCTAAGAAGGACCGCTTAGCCACCACCCAATGCGGGCAGAAAGTGGATCTCTCGGGCCGTACTCACTTCACTGCGGAGCCCCAACGAGGTGAGGGTCCCATCAATCGAGACCTGGAGCGTAGGACGGATACGATCGTCCATGACGATTCGGGCCGAGATCCCGGGAAACCGAGCATCGAGCTGCTCGATCACCTGCCGGAGTGTGGTGGCGTCGATCTCAAGCTGAGTTTGCCCTTCGGTTAGATCGCGCCATTGGGCCGGGATGAAGACTTGAGGCATGCGGTGATTGCGTGGGGAAGATTGCATCGCAGTGGCGGACATTTATCAATCTTCCCCGGATCGCCCGGCAGGTTCAACCTGGCAGGCAGATAAAATCGGGCGAGGGACGGTTTCCACGCAAGCCGTGCATTGCGGTTTCGATTACTGGGGCAAAGTAATGATCTCACCGCCGCTGCGTGTTGCCATCCCCCGCCAGATTGCCAGATCGAGTGTTTCCGCGGTGCTGGTGGCCGAACCATCCGCATTGACCACTTGAACCACTCCGGGATGAAAGCTCCGCGAAGTGATTGCGGCGTAGGTTGGTTCGCCCGCCCCGCCATCTTTGCCTTCCTGCCAGGAGTTGTAATCGGCGTCGAGGGCCTGACCGTCATGCTCGTAAGTGATAAAGCTGTTCGGGGTCATCGTAGCGGTGTAGCCGGTATGATGGACGCGGCCATCAGGCCATTCTGTGTGGCCGGTCAGTTTGAAATCAGTACCGGAGGCGACGGCGGCCTCGGTTTGGGCGATGGTGCTGGGAATGTTCACATCGGCCGGGCCGCTGTTACGAGTATAGGGAACCCAAGCTTTTACCTCCGCGGCGAAAATGGTATTGCTCGTTCCATCGGTCAGGGCGGCAAACCCAAGGTGGCTGTTGGGGAAGAACACGCCATCGCCACCTCGCTTGGAAACCGGGTCGAACACGAACCACGTTCCCATGTTGAAACCGTAGTTGGTGGGGTACAACCGAGGTCGACCACTGCCGGGATCGCGGACCTGGTCCGACCCGGGATCGCTGGGGCAGGCGTAGGTGGGGATTTTCACGTTGTCGATCGCCATCTGGAAATCCCAGGCTTGGGTGATATCGACCATCCCTTTCAGATTTCCCTGTTCCAAATAATCGAGAATCCGTCCATGGACACCCCACGAGCCGTTGTTGCCGGTCGAGGTGACGTTCAGATCGACAATCGCGCTGGCCGGCAACTTGCGAAAGGTGCTTTCGTAATTGTGCAGCGCCAAGCCGATTTGCTTCAGATTGTTGCGGCACTGCATCCGACGAGCCGCTTCCCGAGCCTGTTGCACCGCCGGAAGTAGGAGCGCGACCAAGACACCAATAATCGCGATCACCACCAACAGTTCCACCAGTGTAAAGCCCGCCAGATTGCGCTTGGTTATATGAACCCGCGGTAGGAAACTTAACAGCATATTCAGTTCCGATTTCTTGAATGTTGGGTTAAAGGGGTATTTGTTAGCCATATTGAGATGCAACTGGCATACCATGACTTGGAGATTCCGAGGGTTCTCGATTTTTGGGGAGTTTTCGAACAGGGCTTGTAAGGACTGGCCGGATTCAATGTCACTTCAAGTGACACCAATGTCGGGCGGCGCGACATGGTAGTCTCCGAGCCTGCGTTGATTACGATAGATCGAAGTGTGGCGTCGATCCTGAGAACAACACGAGGCGAGCGGTGCGTTGGCCCCTGAAATATCAAATTCTCCTCCCGTTCGGTGGGTGGACACTGCTGGTGATTGTGGCCCTCACGGCCGTCAATGTCTGGCATTCCACCTCAATGGCCAGGCAGGAAACGCAGGGTCGTTTGGAGGAAGTGGTGCGGCAAGTTGCCGAGGCACGGTTTCCGCTGACCCAGCCGGTGCTAGAACAGGTCAAGCGGTTCACCGGGGCGGATCTTGTGGTTTCTGGTGAACAAGCATCCGGCATAAGAGGAACCGACCCCGATATTTTGACCCACTGGGAAGTCCCGTTTGACGATCGATCGGGCGATCGGGTGAACCTCGGCGTACCGATTCAAATCGCCGATCAGGCATACTTCCACGCCGCCACGGACGTTCATCCAACGCAGAGATCGGCCAGTTCGCGGCAAGTCCACGTGTTGTTGCCGGTGGCCGATTATCGCAAGCTGTGGGCCGATGCCTTTTGGCCACCCCTCTGGTTCGGACTCGCGGCGGTCGTGCCGGTGGGGATTTTGTCCTTGGGACTGGCGTCGATGGTAACCCGCCCGGTCGATCGGCTGCGGGCCCGCGTAGAGTCGATTTCTCATGGCGACTTTACACCGTTAACCCTGAGCAAGCGAAACGACGAACTGCGTGATTTGGCTGAATCGATCAACCGGATGGGAACCCGCTTGCGAGATTATGAAGCACGTGTGCGGGGGCTGGAGCGAGTGAAAGTTCTCGGACAGGTGGGTGCCGGTTACGCGCATCAAATCCGGAACGCGATCACCGGTGCTCGGATGGCGCTCGGGATCCATCGCACCGAATGTTCAATTCCCGACTGCGAAAGCCTACAGGTCGCCGAGCATCAGTTGGAATTGGTCGAGCACTTTTTGCAAAGTACGCTCCGCTACGGTGTCCACGATCCGGCCGGAGCTTCCACGGTGAAGGTCGACGACTGGATCGATGGGGCGATTCGACTGGTCAAGCCGGGGATGATGCACCACCACGTCTCCCTTAAAATCGACGTCGAACCGGGAGGGCTGCTGGTGCGGGGCGACTTGATTTTGCTACAAACCTGTTTGACGAATCTTTTGACGAATGCCCTGGAGGCGATTACCGCGCAAAGGCCAATCGAGGGTGAACTGAGTCCGGTTCGGGAGGTGGTCCTGCGTGGCCGCGCGGAGCAACGAAGGGTCGTGGTGGAAGTGATCGACAATGGACCCGGGCCGCGCGAAGAGATCCGCGAGCGGCTGTTCGAACCGCTCGCGACCACCAAGTCGGAAGGGAGTGGCTTAGGATTGCCGGTTGTCAGAGAGATCGTTCAGATGCATGGCGGAGAGATTCGTTGGCAGCGGATCGAGGAGGGAACCTGCTTTGAAATCAGGCTGCCGATGGCCGAGAAAGAAGACGCATGACCCGGATTTTAGTAATCGACGACGAGCCTAGTATCTGCTGGGCGATTCGCACGTTGGGTGAAAAACTGGGGCACGAGGTCCGTGAAGCGGCTTCGGCTGAGGCCGGGCTGGAGACGGTCGCGCAGTTTCAACCCGACTTGATTTTTTTGGATGTCCGGCTGCCCGGCATCTCCGGACTCGAGGCGATCCCGCGGCTATCGGAACTTTCCGGGGGCGTGCCAATCGTATTGATTACGGCGTTCGGCGATCTAGAAACCGCGGTCGATGCGGTGCGGCAAGGGGTTTTCGAATACCTGGTAAAGCCGTTCGCGGTGCAGCAAGTCCAGCACACCATTCGCCGGGCTCTCCAGAGGGACGAGCCTGGCCAGGAAGTGGCCGCTAGCGCTTCTGCGCGGGAATTGGTGGGGAACTCCCCACCGATGCAGGAAATTTTCAAACGGGTCGCTTTGGCCGCCGCGGCCGATGCCGCGATTTTGGTGCAAGGAGAAAGTGGTACCGGAAAGGAGTTGGTGGCCACGGCGATTCATCGTTACAGCAGCCGCGCGGCCGGGCCGTTTGTCGCGGTCAACATCGCTTCGCTTGCGCCATCCCTGGTTGAGAGCGAACTGTTCGGACATGTCCGCGGGGCCTTCACTGATGCCCATGACACCAAGCCGGGACTGCTGCAAAACGCGGATGGTGGCACGCTCTTCCTAGACGAGGTCGCGGAGATCCCGCTCGTCACCCAGGCCAAATTGCTGCGAGTATTGGAACAGGGAGAAGTCGTGCCGGTAGGGGCTAGTCAGGGACTTCGAATCAATTTCCGAATCGTCTGCGCCACCCATCGCGACTTGTTGAGCTGTGTCAAAGCAGGCACGTTCCGGCATGATCTGCTGTTTCGACTAAGCACCTTTCGGATCGAGATTCCCCCTCTGAGAGAACGAGCGGAGGATATCCCGGAGTTGGCGACTCATTTCCTTGCCAGTTTCGCTCAGCGGAGTGGTCGCAAGGTCTCGATCACCACGGAGGCAATGGCCGAACTGACCCGTCGCCCTTGGTATGGGAATGTCCGCGAACTTCGAAACGCCGTGGAACATGCGCACATCTTGGCCCGGGATGGTGTAATTCGAGCGGAGCACTTGCCGGATGAGCTTTCGCGGGATCTTTTCGATTTGGGGGGCGAATCGGGGCGTGACAATGTCCAGTCCAACCTGCAAGCGGCGCTCAAGTTGTGGATTGAAACGGAACTGGCCGAGGCTCCCGAGGAGTCCAACTTGCACCAGCGGCTATTGACTCTGACGGAAACCGAACTTTTTCGCCATTTGCTCGATCATTTTGACGGCCAATATGTCGCGGCGGCCAAGGTTTTGGGGGTCCACCGTACAACCGTCAAGAAGAAGTGCGAGGAGCTTGGAATTTTGTCGCGCTAGCTCGGCTGGCGTAATTTTGCCCAGCGGGGGCTGCGGGGCTGAATTCGCGGCGTGCATCAAGTAGAGTAGGACGTTGGCGCAAACTTTACTAGCATTTGTGGGAATATCGGCTATGTCGCGAGTCGCTTGGATTGTGGCGGTGGTTTTGACCAGTTCGGCGGTGTCCGCGGGTTCGGCAGCGGCCGAATGGTCCCACGCGGAACTGGGTGAAGGGCATGTCTGCCGCTATTGCTTGGGACATGCGGTGGGTGGTGGGTTTGGCGTGGAATTGGAAGGGACCGGAAAGCGATACGCGCCAATCCGCCACGTCGATATCCAGCACATCAAACTCGACATCACTCCCAACTTTGAGCAGCGGACGGTCGGCGGCAACACCACGATCCACTTCAGCCCCCTCCGTGAACCGGTTCGTCAAATCAAGCTCGATGCGGTCGACCTGACGATTACCGATGTCAGCGGAACGGTTGAAGTGGCCGATTTCGAATCGACCAAGACCGACCTGACCATTCTGTTTGCCCGCCCCATTCAACCGGACGAAGTGGCCGTTGTCACTATTGAGCATCATTGCCAACCTCAGGGTGGATTTTATTTCCGGACCGCGGAAATGGGATATCCGGAAGAGGATACCCACTGCTGGACTCAGGGTGAGTCGCATTTCGCGCGGCAATGGTTTCCCTGCTTCGATTATCCCAACGAACGAAGCACCACCGAGGTGATTTGCCATGTCCCGGAAGACATGACGGTCCTCTCCAATGGCCGACTGCTGGATGAATCAGTAGATGCGGCCACCGGTCTCAAAAGCGTGCATTGGAAACAGGAAAAGCCGCATGTGAATTACCTGATTTGCGTGGTGGCCGGCTATTTCGACAAGCTGGAAAAGAAGCATCGGGATATTTCGCTCGGGTTTTACTCTCAGCCGACCCTCGCCGAGCACGCCCCCAACGCCTTCCGTGATACCGATTTGATCATGGATTTCTTCGAACGTGAAATCGGAATGAAGTACCCCTGGAACAAATACGACCAGGTCACCATCCGCGACTTCATCGCCGGGGGGATGGAAAACACCACACTGACCACACTCACCCACCGGACCATCTTCGCCGCCGAAACGGAGAATATTCGCTCGGCCCGGGGCCTGGATGCGCATGAACTGGCGCATCAGTGGTTTGGGGACTACGTCACCTGCGAAGACTGGAGCCACCTCTGGCTGAATGAAGGTTTCGCAACCTATTACACGCACCTTTACGAAGGAGAAAAGTTTGGTCGCGACGCCATGCTGTATGGCCTGTACAAGGACGCGACGAACCGGATTCTGACTCAGGCGAACGACAATCGTCCCATCGTCTGGAATGAATACAAAAACGCCGGTGATCAGTTCGACTACCGAGCCTACCCCAAAGGGAGCTGGGTGCTGCACATGCTGCGATCCGAGCTGGGGGACGATCTGTATCGGCGGTGCGTCCAAGCGTACCTAGAGCGATACGCCCTGCAAAGTGTCGCCACGGCCGATTTGAAGCGGACCTTTGAACGGGTGAGTGGCCGGACGCTCGATCAATTTTTTGACCAATGGGTGTTCCATGGTCGGTTCCCCGACGTGAAGATTTCCTATCGCTGGATGCCGGAAACCAAGCTGGCCAAGATCACGGTAGTGCAGACCCACAAAACAGATGACAAGGTCGGGCTGTTCGCGTTTCCCGCGAAGTTCCGTTTCCATTTAGCGGATCAGGTAATTGATCATGAAGTGAAAATCGACGCCGCCAAACATGAAATCTACGTTCCCTTGCCGGCCAAACCGACGGTGGTTCGATTCGATCCGGAGTACACCTTCCTCGCCGCGATTAACTTTGATGTGCCGGATGAGATGCTGCTCGCACAGGTGAAACTGGAGAGCGATATGATTGGCCGCATCCTAGCGGTCAAGCAACTAGGGAAGCGAAAAACCCCGGCAGCGATTAAGGCGTTGGGGGAAGTGCTCAACGGAGATCCATTCTTTGGCGTTCGGATCGCCGCCTCGGAGGCCCTGCATTCCGCGGGAACCGATGAGTCACGCGAAGTCTTGGCGAAATCGATGAAACAGACCGACGCCCGGGTACGACTGCAAGTGGTCAAGGATCACTTGGCGAGTTACCGTCCGGACCAAGTGGAAGAAAAGCTGGAAATCGTGCGCAAGGAAACCAACCCCGCGATTCAGGCCGAGGGAATCAAGGCGCTCGCCAAGTACGACGATCCGGCCATCCATGAGTTTCTCATCGAGAGTTTGGCGCGGGATTCGTTTGGGCAGATTGTTTCGGAAGCGGCGATCGAGGCGATTGCCGCAACCAAAGATGCCAACTTTGCCCAAACCTTGATGCTCTTCGTGGAGATCGAAGGTTCAGATCTCGAAGCCCGCGGACTGGGCCAGGCGCTGGTAACCGTGGGGACTTTATTGGGTCAGGGGGAAGAGAAGCAGGGAGGCCGGGAGTTTTTGTCGCAGTATCTGACCGATCCTCGCACCCAAGTTCAGCGCTCGGCAATCGAGGCATTGGGTCGGCTACGCGACCCGCAAGCGATGGCGTTGGTCGAAAGCTATACCGCGGAAGGAACCGAGCCGAGCGTCAAACGTGCCGCGGAGGCTGCGGTCAAGGCGATTAGCGACCAAACCCCGGCGACGACCCAGGAAGTAGTGGAGCTTCGCAAATCGGTCAACCAGTTAAAGTCCCAGGCCGAACAGCAGAAGAAAGACCTGCAAGACTTGAAAAAGCAATTGGAGGCGGTGGGAAAACAAGAGTAGCGGCGAGCGGAAGTCACGGATTTCGGGTGGTACTCTTTCTTGCTTCAAGAGGTCCGAGGATTTATGCGAAGATCAAATAATTTCCTCTCGCTTTTTGTTTCCTTGCTGCTGATGGGTGCAACGGCTGCCAGAGGTGACGAGGCGTCTCGCTCCGCCCTGGATGCCTTGGAAAGCCATCTGGCGACCACGGGGTTGGAAGACGTTTTTGACCAGGACTTCGCCCAGGTCCCGTTGGCCCGAGAGGATGCCGCAGAGGCTGCCAAGCTGTTGTGGGAAGCCCACCAGGCGGAGGTTCGGGACACACGGCAAGAGGAAATGGCCGCTCGGAAAATTACCCATGGCGACCAGACGATGCCGTTTTGGTATCGCGTGTTTGGGGAAAAGCCGGAAGGGGGACGCAGCCTCTATATCTCCATGCATGGGGGCGGCGGAACGGCCCCGCGGGTCAACGATAGCCAGTGGGAAAACCAAAAGCGGCTCTACACGCCGCAGGAGGGTGTCTATCTGGTTCCGAGGGCCCCGACCAACACCTGGAATTTGTGGCACCAGGAGCATATCGATCCGATGTTCGATCGCTTGATCGAGAATCTGATCGTGCTGGAGGAGGTAAACCCAGACCGGGTGTACCTGCTGGGGTACTCGGCCGGCGGTGATGGTGTGTTTCAGCTCGCTCCGCGAATGGCCGACCGCTTAGCCGCGGCTTCGATGATGGCGGGTCACCCCAACGAGACCTCGCCGCTGGGGCTGCGCAACCTTCCCTTCTCCATCCACATGGGAGCTGGCGACGCCGCCTACGAACGAAACCAGCACGCCAAACGCTGGGGCAAAGAACTAGCGAAACTGCACCAGGACGAAGCAGAGGGCTACACCCACCTCACAAAAATCTATGAGGGGAAAGGTCATTGGCTCGACCGGGAAGACGGCGCCGCGATTCCGTGGATGGCGAAATATTCGCGAAACACTTATCCCGAAAAGATCGTCTGGAAGCAGGACGACGTTACGCATCCTCGCTTCTACTGGTTGGCGGTTGATCCGGCCGACATCAAAGAGAGGGCAGAAATTACCGCCATCCGAGACGGCCAAACCATCGAGATCCACACCACCGATGCCAATCAGGTTACCGTCCTGTTGAATGACGAAATGCTCGACTTGGATCAGCCGGTGGCCATTCGTTCGGAGAGAGGCACCCTGTTCGAAGGTAAGGTTTCCCGGACGATCGCCCGGATGCAACAATCGTTGGCCGAGCGAGGAGATCCGAGACTGATCTTCTCGGCTTCGGTTGAAGGGCTATCCTTCGAACCTCCCGATGAGCCCCGCGATTGACACTTCCCCCCTCGTTTCTAGAATCGCTCATGGTGAGTTTCCAGATTCGATAAAAGGGCAACCCCATCCATGAGTACGACGCAGCGACTGACGCATCAACTGGAAACGGCGCGGGGCTTTAGTTTGCGGTTGCTGCGGGATTTTACCGAGCCGGAGCAGTGGGTTAAGCAGTTGTGCGAGCAGTCGAATCATGCCCTTTGGTTCGCCGGACACATGGCCGTTTCGGACAATTTCTTTATCTCATTGGTCGCCCCGGAAAAATCCGCCACGAAAGAGAGCTTTCAGGAACTGTTCGGCATCGGCTCGCAGCCCAGCCCGAAGCTGGAGGATTACCCGCCGATCGACGCGGTGCGAAACTTCATGGACGTCCGCCGGGCGACTTTATTGGATGCCCTAGCCCATCTCTCCGATGACGACTTAGACACGAAAACTCCGGCCGGCACGCCCGATTTTCTGAGTGATTATCAATCGGTCTTCGAAACGGCCATCTGGCACGAGGGGATGCACAGCGGCCAACTCTCCCTCATCCGCCGATCCCTGGGACATGGCCCGGCCATGGGTGGCTGACGTCATCTAGTACTTGAGGTGAGGCAACCCTAATCGGCCGCCGCGACCAAGATTTTGTCGGCCGCTTCCGCTCCGAGCGACATCCGCCGCGAGTCGACCTCAATGGTCAAGATGCCCGCTTCCAGGCGGTTGGCGACGACCAGACCTTCACAACCCGGGGCGAGGGATTCCTCGGTCAAGTAACGGAGGAATTCCGGGGTTTGGTCCATGACTCTGACCAATCGGAATGGCCGGCCCACTTCCCACTGGGTTAGCTTTTGACTGACTGGGGACCGCATCGTGCCATCGGCGGTGGGGATTGGATCGCCATGGGGATCGGAGTCAGGGAAGCCGAGGAACTCGTCGATCCGGTCGACCAGCAGATCGCTCACCGCGTGTTCCATATTCTCCGCCTCCTCGTGGACCTCGTCCCAGGAGAAGTCGAGGGTATGGACCAGAAACAGTTCGATCAGCCGATGCCGCCGCAGAACTCGCAGGGCCAATTTGCGGCCCGATTCGGTGAGCGTCACCCCTTCGTACTTGGTGTAAGAAGCCAGCCCCGTCTCGCTCAAGGTCTTGAGCATGCTGGTCACGGTGCCGGGTGAAACGGCAAGGGCTACCGCGATATCGCCGGTCGTCGCGGCGGGGTTACCGGTCCGCACGCCGATCTGATAGATCGCCTTGACGTAGTTCTCGATCGTTAAGCTCGGCATGCGTCCGTTCTCAGGGGGATTGGGGGCCGTGTATTCTACGAGCCTCGCCCCACCCCGGCAATCCGAGCGGCGGGGTTTAACCCCGCCGCTCAGACGTTTGACCCTGCCGCTCGACCAACCCCTCATCGAGGCGTACAATCGAGTGCCCTTCCTGGGCGATGCTGGCGTCATGGGTGACCATGATGATGGTCAGCCCCTGCTCTTGATTAAGTCGCTTAATGATGCCCAAAACCTCGTCACCCGTCTTGCGATCGAGATTGCCGGTCGGCTCGTCCGCGAGCAATACTTCCGGGCTGGAAATCAAAGCCCTGGCAATCGCCGTCCGCTGCATCTCACCCCCGGACATCTCGCGCGGCCGATGGGTGAGGCGGTGCCCCAGACCAACCATTTCCAATAGCTCGACCGCCTTGGCCCTGAGCTGTTTGCGATTCCGCCAATATTTCCAGATGCCATGCGAGATCATCGCGGGCGTGAGGACGTTCTCTAGCGCGGTCAGTTCCGGCAATAAGTGATAGAACTGAAAAATCAGCCCAAACTTATTGTTGCGGAGATAGTCCCTTTGGCGTGTTGAGAGATTATCGGTCCGCAAGTCTCCGAAGTGGATCTCACCGCTATCCGGCACATCCAAGGTGCCCAGCAAGTGCAACAGGGTGCTCTTACCGGAACCACTTTGGCCGATGATCGAGGTGATCTCACCTTCTCGGGCCTGGAAGTCGACACCTCGCAAAACCGGGATTTGTAGTGGTCCTTTTTGGTAGCTCTTCTTCAGATTTTTGGTCTGCAGTAGGATCTTCTTGCGGACCAGGGGCTTGGCTTGAGCGGATGGCATGGCGATACGCGACCCACGGGTTGATGTTGGAGTCGGTTTGGTCGTCGCGTTACTCATAGCGAAGGGCCTCCACAGGATGAAGTCGGGCGGCTCGGATCGCCGGTAAAATGCTGGCCAAAACGGCGATCAACATCGCCCCGAATACCACCCAAGCGATGCTAACCGGTTCGACAATCGTCGGAATCTCCCGGAAATAGTAGATCGTGGGATCAAACACCTCGCGGCCGGTGATCATCTCAATCACCCTCGCAATCCGGTTGATATTGGCGACAAACAGCAGCCCCATCACCATCCCGACCCCAGAGCCAACGATCCCCAGCGAGAGCCCATAGCTCAAAAAGATGGCCATGATTCCGGAACCGGAGGCACCCAACGATTTAAGGATTCCGATGTCCTTGGTTTTCTCGACCACAATCATGTAGAACGTGGCCAGAATCCCGAATCCGGCGACACCGATGATCAGGAACAGGAGGATGTTGAGAATCGTCTTCTCCATCTCCACCGCCGCTAGCAGCGGACCTTGCATGTCTTTCCACGATTGGATGCGATATGGCGAGGTCTCCGCCGGGAAGTGCTCACGCAAGCGGTTGGTCACCTCGTTGAGGTTCGCGCCCGGTTTGAGGCGGATTTGAATCGTCGAGATCGCATTCCCAAGCTCCGGGTGCATCATGTAGCGGAGCGATTGCAGTCGGCTGATCGGCACAAAGGCGAATCCAGAGTCGTACTCGTTCATCTTGCTTTCGTAGAAGTCGACCACCGTGAACGTCTCGCTCACCGCTTTGGGTGGGTTTTCGGCGGTGGGAAAGGTTAACCGCACATCATCGCCCGGTAGGACCATGAAGTAGTCTTTGACCTGCCCTTCCGCGTCCCTTTGTCGGACACTGCCGACCCCCATCCCTAGAATGATCCCGGTCGCCTGATGAACCGCCGGATCGAACGTTCCTCTGGTCGGCAAACCACGCCGGCTGGCGAAGGGATCTTCTCCTCGGCGAGTCGGATCGACCTGACCAATGCCGGTCTCTCCTGGGCCGCTAGCTAAACTCCGAGGTTTAGGTCCGGGCAGCGGTGGTGCGTCTGGATCATCGGCAAATGGGGGAATCACCGATGAGGGTTGTTCGTCGACGGCGACGTCCTCTTCATTTCCTATGGGGGTTCGCCGTGGGGCGTGTTCCGTCGGCATCCGTCCGGTTTGATTTAATATTTCAAAGCGGCGCATTTCCTCCGCGAGTTCACGCTCAAATGCGACCTTCATGCGGCGATGGTTCCAACCGGCATCCCGCAGGGGAGAACCTGCTTCCGCCTCGTAGCCATCTTCTTTCAGGTCGAAGCTTACTTGTTGCCGATTCTCAGCATGTTTCAAGTATTGCGAGAAGTCGCTCACTTTGTTGTAGGACTGATCGTCGATGCCAATCAACGTCACGTGACGAGGTACCCATTGGTCTCGAACCTTGATACTTAACATGGCCGGAACGTGGACCGTAACCGTCATTTCCTCGATATCATCGCCCGCTACTTTTTTGACCGCGGAGATCTGCTCCTCCCAACCATAGAAGCCGTTCAAACTGTGGCTTTCCATGACAATGTCAGAGAGGATGCCATGCAACCGCTTGTGCATTTCGTGGGAGAATCCCGACATGACGGCATTCACCACAATCATCGTGGCCACACCCAGCATCACGCTGATGATCGACGCCAGCGCGATGTAGCGGGTCCGGAGATAGCGGAGACACAACATCAACTTATACATTGCCAATCCTTCGGCGGTGCCAGCGGTGTCGGGCCTCCCAAGTTTGGGGGCCCGTTAGCTTTTGGGGACTTCGTGACGCAGCAAGGGGAATAGGATCACCTCGCGAATTGTCGGGCTATTCGTTAATAGCATGACAAGGCGGTCGATGCCAATACCAAGTCCACCGGCCGGCGGCATGCCGTTACGAAGTGCCCTCACGAAATCGTGGTCCATTTTGGCCATCGAGTCCTCGTCCGCTTGCCCTTGGAGTTGGGTGCGGAACAGCTCCTCCTGGAGGTCGGGGTCGTTCAATTCCGTGTAGGCGTTGGCTAGTTCCATCCCCTGAATGAACAGCTCGAATCGCTCGGCGATCTCCGGCTGGCCCTGCTTCCGCTTGGTCAGCGGGCAGATGCTAGCAGGATAATCGATCACAAAAATCGGCCCCACCAACTGATCTTCCACCTTCTCTTCGAAAATTTCATTCCGGATGACGTCCGGGTGCTTTCCAGAGATTTCCAGCCCCAGCTTTTTCGCGTATTCCAACACCTGCTGGTCGTTGCCTGGGTCGATTCCGGTGTGCTCCGCGAGCAGATCGCGGTACGACTTCCGCTGGAACGGCGGGGTGAAATCGATCTCGCGCTCGCCGTAGGGGATCTTCCGACCCGCACCGATCGCGTCCAGCGCGTTCGTGATGATCGCTTCGGTCAGGTCCATCATCGTTTCGTAGTTGCCGAAGGCCTGGTAAACCTCAAGCATCGTGAACTCGGGGTTGTGCCGCGGGCTGATCCCTTCGTTGCGGTAGACGCGTCCCAGTTCGAACACTCGTTCCATGCCGCCGACCAACAGCCGCTTGAGATGCAGCTCTAGGGCGATCCGCAGGAACAGATCCATCCCCAGGGCGTTATGGTAAGTCTCAAACGGCCTAGCCGCGGCCCCACCGGCGATGCTGTGGAGCGTAGGGCCTTCGATTTCGATGTAGCCATCACCACACAAGGTATCCCGGATCGAGCGGACGATCTTGGTGCGGTTCACAAAGCGATCTAACACGCCATCGCCGTACGCCAGATCAAGGTACCGCATTCGTTGGCGAAGCTCCGGATCGGTCAGGCCTTTGTGTTTTTCCGGGGGGGCTTCCAGAGTCTTCGTGAGGAAATGGAGCTCCTCGACAAAGATGGTCAATTCTCCGGTCTTGGTCTTCTTCAGCTCGCCGTCGACGCCGACAATATCTCCCAGGTCGAGACACTGGGCGATTTCCCAGTTTCGCTCGCCGACTTGGGCCTGTCCGATGAAGAGCTGAATGGTGCCGGTGCGGTCAACGATATTCGCGAAAACTAGCTTCCCCGTAGGACGCATCAACACGATCCGGCCTGCGGCGCGGACCTTAGGGCCGTGATACTGGGTTTGCGTTTTGCCGCCCGATTCGACCGTCTCCTCGGCGATTTCACATTCCAAGGCCTGGAGGTCTTCTACTGATTGCCGGTTGTCGAACCGCTGACCCCAGGGGTCGATCCCGAGCTTTATCAGGGCATCCATCTTTTGTCGCCTGGCCTGCTCCAGGGCATGCATGCCCGCTTCTTCATCCTGGACCCACGGACGCTGTTTCTCGCGGAGAAACTTGTCCATGACCTCGGCGAACAAGTCCTTGAAGTCCTCCACTCGGTCGAATACCTGAACCGTTTGAGGCTTGAGTCCTTGCGGCAAGCGGAGCAGATCGTGCATCTCCCCTTCCAGGTCTTCCTGGGTCGATTCCCGATCGGAACGGACGAACCAAATCGACTGATGGAACTTGGTATTGGCCGCACTCTCCAGCACAACATCAAGCTGCTTCTGGGCAGCCTTTTCCGTGTAGGGATTGAGGGAGGTTTCCAGGTCGGTGCAAAGCCCAACGGTTACCCCTAGGGAGTGCCGCGCCTTCTCCAGAAGCTCCTCCGCGGGGACTGCCCCAGGGTGCCCCTTGTCGTCGGTATCGAAGCAGTGATCGATGATCTCCAAGGTCACCCCGAACTCCGGTTTGGCGACCTTTTTGCTGAATTCTTTGAAAAACTTGCGGACTTCCCGGCATTCTTTGACCGTGTCGTTAGACCACAACAAAAAGACTTGATACTTCGAGGGACGATTGTTCGCGGTGGCTGACATGATGGATTACTTTGAATGGTCGGGCAAGAAACAGAAGGGGCTCGTTTGTAAACCTTTAACCCGCAACATTTTACTAACAATTGCCTGAAGGTCAATTGAGGGCGGAGCCAATGGATTGAGCTCCCAGGCTCCCCCCCGCCGATTGGCTCTCGCGTCGACAAATCGTGCTTCAGTGTGTTGCAAGTACATTGCAGGTGCGGTATCCTTTTGGGGTCGAAAGTACATAATCCCACTACCTGATTCGAAAATGCCATGAGCCGCAAACGCAATTCCGATCTGAGCTTAGAGAGTGCCAAGAAGATTTTGAGGGACGCGGGACTGCGATGCACGGCCGCTCGGATTGCGGTGGTCCAGTGCCTGAGCGATCACCCCACCCCCTGCACGCCCAACGAGGTGGCCGATAGCCTCGCCGAATTTGGATTCGATAAATCCACCATCTACCGCTCGCTGACCGAGTTAAACGACTCCGGGATCGTGGCGCGGCTGGATCTGGGTGATTCGATCCGCAGATTTGAATTGCTCACTCAACAAAGCGATGGTATTTCCGAACACCCGCACTTCATGTGCATTGATTGCGGCAAGGTTACCTGCCTATCCGGATTCCGGATTCAATTGACACCGGACGATCCTTCGCTCAAGGCCCCCGGCAAGATCTCCGAAGTGCTGGTCAAGGGGCACTGCAACGCTTGCCAGTAGGCGGATGGTCGCGCTAAGACGAGCTAGGCGCTTTCCTCGTAGTACTCCTCGTCTTCATCTTCCTCTTCGAAGAGATCCTCCTCCGACTCGCCGCTGTCAGATTCCTCATCGTCCTCGGCGTCTTCCTCCTCGTATTCGAGGCTTTCATCCTCTTGGTCTTCCTCGTCGGCAGCGATCGAATCTTCGTCGTGGGGATTGATCTTGTTCCCGCGACGCTTGCTCTTAACGGGCTGATCCTCGGATGCCTCGACCACTTCACCGGTTTTCATCAGTTCCCAGTCCTCGGGAGAGATCATCACCTCGCGGGCCTGAGAACCGTTGTACGGTCCGACGATTCCATCCTCCGCCATGAAGTCGATTAGCCGCGCACCCCGGCCATAGCCGACGCCTAAAGCACGCTGCAGGAGAGAAACGCTGCCCCGCTGTTCGGCGATGATTACATCGACCGCCTGCTCGTACATGTCGTCCCGCTTCTTCATCTTGGCCGGGTCGGCGGTCGCGCCATCCTCGATCTTGAGCTGGACCAGCTCCTTGACGAAGTCCTGTTCGCCGGTGCTGACGAAATCGACCACGGCATTGATTTCCTCGTCGGACAGGTAGGTCCCCTGACCCCGCATGAGCGTGCTGGTCCCCGGCCAGAGGAACAGCATATCGCCGTTGCCGAGCAGCTTGTCTGCCCCCATCTCATCGAGCACCACGCGGCTATCGGTCCGGCTGGCCACCTGGAACGCCAGCCGAGCCGGCAAGTTCGATTTGATCAAACCGGTGATGACGTCAACCGTCGGTTTCTGCGTGGCCAAAATCAAGTGAATACCGACCGCCCGGCTCTTTTGCGCGAGACGGATAATGTGCTGTTCCACCTCTTTGCCGGCGGTCATCATCATGTCGGCGATCTCATCCGCGACAATCACGATGTAAGGCAAGTGCGTCGGGACCTGCTTCCGGGCCTCCTCGTCATCCTCTACCTCCAGACGCTCGAAGATCTCTTCAGCACCTAGTTGATTAAAGACGCTTAAGTGCCGCACACCCGCCTTGGCGAGCAGTTGGTACCGCTCTTCCATTTTTTCGACGGCCCAGGCCAAAATGGCCTCCGCCTTCTTCATGTCGGTCACCACCGGGTGCATCAAGTGAGGCAAGGTCCGGTAGCAGCTCAGTTCGACCATTTTCGGGTCGATCATCAGCATCCGGACCTCGTCCGGTCGCCGGGTCATGAGGATCGACGAGATCAAGGCGTTCAAACAAACACTCTTACCGGTACCGGTTCGACCGGCGATCAAAAGGTGAGGCATCGCCGCCAAGTCGACCACCAACGGATTTCCGGAGACGTCCTTACCCAGGAAGATCGGAATCTTCATCTTGGCGGCTCGACCGTTGGATTCCTCCATCACCTCGCGGAGCCGCACCATCTGCCGCTCGTCGTTGGGAACCTCGATCCCGACCGTGTTTTTACCGGGAATCGGCGCGACGATCCGGACACTCGGCACCCGCAGCGCGATCGCCAGATCGTCCGACAGCCCGGTGATTTTGGAGAGCCGCAAACCCGCCTCTAGCTCCACCTCGTATTGGGCAATGACCGGACCGGTTTCGATCTCGACCACCTTCACGTTGAACCCGAAGTTGCCGAAGGTCTTTTCCAGGATCTTCGCTTTGCGGCGGACCTCTTTTTCCTGTTCATCGAACGAAAAATCATCGCTCTCGATCAACAGTTCGATCGGAGGCAACTCGTAATGCCGCGGTGGTTCATCGGTGATTACGGCCTTGTTCAGTTCGTCCATGACGTTGGCCCGGTCGTCATCGCGCGATTGCTTCTTCGACTTCCGGTTTTTGATTGAGAGGGGTTGATCCTGTGGCGGATCGACGCGGGTGATCGGAACTTCAGCGTCCAGCTCCTCTTCCTCTAATTCGTCGGTATCGTCGAATTCCTCCTCCGCGACGTCCGTTTCCTCTTCCACTTCTTCCGACTCGTTCGACTCGATTTCCTCGACTTCTAGCTCTTCCTCCGATTCGACCTCCTCTGGCTCCAGGCGACGTCCACCGATCTTGATCCGCACACCATTAGAGGTCTCGATCTCTTCCAGTTCGATCCCCTCTTCGACATCGGTGCGGCGCGGCGCTTCCGCACCATTAGCCTTCGCTTCCGCTTTGGCAAGGGCCTTCGCCTTGGCCTGTTCCCGTTTGGCCCGGAGGACAACACAACCCTTCTCGGCCTGCTTCTTGCACGTTCCTCCTACCCAGAAGCTAATCCGGAGCAGCTCGTAGTCGGTACAGAGCAGCAGGCCGCCGGCGATCATTGTCAGGCAGACCAACACCCCACCCATCGTGGCAAAGTATTGACTCAGAACGAGTTGCCCCACCAACCCCAGGCGTCCCCCTGGCCCGATCACCGGACCAGGCGAGCCTTCTGGTAACAGGATGGTTACCAAGGCGGTAATTCCGGCGAGTGAAGCCAGCCAGCCCGCCAGGCGGATCGCGGGGTGCGTGATCGGTTTGCGAAGCAATAGCAGGCCAACGAGGATCGCCAGAGACACGATGCCATAATAGGCACCTAAACCCAACAAGTTCACCAGCAGATCAGCCGCCAAGGCACCCATTCCACCGCAAACATTGAGTGGCTCAGTGGCTTGGGGAAAGACCAGCGGATCGGGGGCGTAAATTGCGGCAAACGGCTGAGGTAGCTCACCCACCGGATCGTCCGGGTGGTAGGAGACGAGCGCCAGGCCAAGAAACAGCGTCAGCGCCGTCAACCCGAGAGCGACAAGATCTCGAAACACGCTGCGTTGTTCGAACATAGGCGTATGAGCGGTGTACTGATCGTGGGGGAAAGAACCGCGGGGCAACCTAAATCACCCTGGCGGTGATACAGCCCAAAAAGCTGATCCACCCTCATACTTCGGCGGAGCTAGCACACAAACCGCACCCGCAATGCCAGCGGCCCTATATTTTCGGTAAGTAGTTTTCCCTCGGCAGTCGTTAGGACCGATAGAGAATGTTTCTTCCCGATAATCGATTAGGGATACCGCTCCATCGCCGCCTGAAAGTTCTTAGCGGTTCGCCACTTGCCCTCCTCGGCCGGGGAGACAATCGCCAGCAGATTCCCCGCTTCGTCGAGTGCCGCGACTTCTTCACACGGTTCTACCCCCGGCAGCGCGACCAACTGCCCCTGGACAAACCCCCGAGCGGCATCTGGTGAAATGGCGACTTGAGGAATCAATTGCGTAGCGGTGCTCAGTGGGAGAAGGCACGCGGCCAGGTCCGCCTCGGCCAAAGTTTCACCTGAGATTGCAGTTGCAAGTGAAAAGGGCCCGATTGCGGTGCGAACGAGCTGGCTCATCACCGCCTCGCTTCCCAGGACCTGGGCGATATCGCGACCGAGGGAACGGACATAGGTCCCGCTGCCGCACGTGATTCTCAGGCAAAATTGAGGATAGCCGAAGTCGAGAAGCTCCAGCGAGTACACCTCAATCGGTCGGGCGGCCAGCTCCACCGCTTCCCCTGCCCTGGCCAGCTTGTAGGCCCTTTGGCCCTTTACCTTCAGGGCGGAAAAATTGGGCGGCATTTGTTGGATTCGCCCCACAAACCGCGGCAGCACTTGCTCCAGTTGCTGGCGGCTTGGCTTCGGGCAATTCTCCAGGATGGTCACCGTTCCGGTGATGTCTTCGGTATCACTCGATTTTCCGAGCTCAAAAGTTCCCTCGTAGGTTTTGGGGTAGCGCTGAATGTACTCGATTAGCCGAGTCCCCTGCCCGACCGGACAGACCAACACTCCGGTGGCCAAAGGGTCGAGCGTGCCGGCGTGTCCTACCTTGATGGGTTGAATGCGTCGCTCAATTCGATTGACGATCTCGCGCGAGGTACACCCCGGCGGCTTGGCAATATTCAAAATTCCGTGCATCGGACTGGTTATTCGTTTCGCTTCGGTTTCCGGGAAGGGCAAAATAACGGGGTGTGTTCCGTCCACCCCGCCGCTAACCCACTGCCGGGACTTTGGTCCGGCGGCACAATGAGCTATAAATCTAGTTGGAAATGCTCGAATGACAACCGTAAGAGAGTCGATGATGCAGCGCACCAAAAGCCACGAGATTTTCGAACAAGCGAGTCACCTGATGCCGGGCGGCGTGAATAGCCCGGCCAGGGCCTTCGGCGCGGTCGGTGGCGAGCCGATCGTGATTGAGCGAGGGGAAGGTGCTTACCTCTACGATGTCGATGGCAACCGTTACCTCGACTACATCGGCTCCTGGGGCCCCATGATCCTGGGCCATGGACACCCCAAAGTGCGTGAGGCCCTGCATGCCGCGGTCGATCAAGGGACCAGCTTCGGGGCCCCCACCGAGCGAGAAAACCGTTTGGCGGAGCTGATTATCGAGATGATCCCCTCGGTCGAAAAGGTCCGCTTGGTCAACTCCGGGACCGAGGCGACCATGAGCGCCATTCGTTTAGCCCGGGGCTTTACCGGTCGACATAAGGTCATCAAGTTCGCGGGAAATTACCATGGCCATGTCGATAGTCTGCTGGTCGCCGCGGGTAGTGCCGCCGCGACGCTTGGGGTTCCGAACTCTCCCGGGGTGACCCCCGGCACGGTGCAGGACACGATCGTCCTCCCGTACAACGATATCGAGGCCCTGACCGCGGCCTTCAACGAGCACGAGGACGAGATCGCTTGCGTCATCTTCGAACCGGTGGTCGGCAACATGGGCTGCGTCCCCCCGGCCCCTGGCTTTTTGCAGGCGATCCGCGATCAGTGTACCTTGCACGGCGCCTTGATGCTGATGGACGAAGTAATGACCGGTTTCCGCGTCTCCAGCGGTGGTGCCCAAAAGCTGTACGATGTGACGCCCGACCTGACGACTTTGGGCAAGATCGTCGGGGGCGGACTGCCAATCGGGGCCTATGGTGGTCGCCGCGACATCATGGGGCATATCCTCCCGGCGGGCGAGGTCTTTCAAGCGGGAACCCTCAGTGGAAACCCTCTGGCAACCGCCGCAGGCTTGACCACCCTCCAGGTCCTGAAAGACGAGGACCCCTACCCGAAACTGGAAGCCCTGGCCGCGCGGCTGGAAGCGGGACTTCGCCGGGTGACCGAGGCTTCAGGTATCCCCGCTACCTTGGCTCGGGTCGGGAGCATGATGACCCTGTTCTTCAGCGACCGCGAGGTCACCAACTGGGAGATCGCCGCCCAGTGCGATACCGCGCGGTATGGCAAATTTTTCTGGGGCCTGATGGACGAAGGGGTCTATTTCCCTTGCAGCCAGTATGAAGCGTTGTTCCTCTCGACGGCCCTCACGGAAGAGGATATCGACCAGACGATCCAAGCGGCGGAAACGGCGCTGCGGCGGGTTTCGTAACCGTACTCAGCACCTCATGTCAGCTCATTCCCGCTGACGTTCCGCTTCGTGGAGCTCTCGAAGCCGCTTCACGATCTCCGGGTGAGCTTGCGCCAAGTTGGTTTGCTCGCCTGGGTCTTCCGCCAGATTGGAAAGCCAAAGCGGCACCGATTTCTCGCGGTTTATCCCCTCGCCGTTATCGCGGCCGTTGACCACCAGTTTCCAATCACCCTGACGAACCGCCCACTGCGGGCCGCCTCGACCGCCGGTCTGCCAGTTCAACACCTCATGCGGTGTTGCCGCCTTCGCATCACTGAGTAACGAAACAATGCTGCGGCCATCCAGGTCGAGTTCCGGCAGTTCGATCTTACATAGCTCGGCCAAGGTTGGGAGCCAGTCACAGCCGAAGGAAAGCTGATCGCGGACCTCTCCGGCAGGCAATGTCCCTGGCCAGGAGATCATCGCCGGAACCCGGATTCCCCCTTCGAACAGGCTGAACTTCGCCGCGCGATACGGTCCGGCATTGCCACCGCCAAAGTGGGCTCGCTCCTCGGTCGAATGGCCATGATCGCTTTGGAAGACGATGATCGTTTGCTTGGTCAGTCCCCGCTCTTCGAGGTGGTCGAGTAGTTGTCCGATCCGCTCATCGGTACTGGCGACAAAGGCTGCGTACAGGTTTCGGGGATAGGGCAGATCGGCGAAATGCTCCAACCATTTCGCTTCACCCTGATACGGGTAGTGAGGTGTGTTGATGGCCCAGTACAAGAAAAACGGCTTCTCTTGATGCCGATTGATAAACTCCTTGGCTTCGCCAACCATCAAATCGGGGAAGTACTCACCGTCGTGAAAAACTTCGACCCCATTGCGATGCAAATCGTGCCGGTTGGGTCCGTTCCAATAGAAGAAATGGGAGTAGTTGTCGATGCAGCCACCCATGTGCCCGAATGAATAATCAAAGCCCTGGGCAGTGGGCATCTTCTCTGGGACATAGCCGAGGTGCCATTTGCCGATGTGCCCGGTCGCGTAGCCGGCTTTGGAAAAGACCTCAGCCATGGTCACCTGCTCGGTCGGCATTCCCGCCTGATTGCCTGGGATCGAGGTGGTATTGCCTGGGACTCCGGCCCGCTGCGGGTACTTCCCGGTGAGCAGCGCGGCCCGGGATGGAGAGCAGACCGGGGCTGCGGCGTAGAACTGACGGAACCGCACACCTCGCTCGGCAATTCGATCGATATGCTTGGTGACCAGGTCCTCCGCCCCGTAGCACCCCAGGTCGACCGAACCTTGATCGTCGGTCAAAATCACAATCACATTGGGCTGCGTCTCATTGAGCTGGGTCTCGGCGGCAAGCAAATTCTCGGAAACCATCAGCCAAGCTGTGGCACCCAAGCCCCAAGCAATCGAAGCACTGTACCGAACCACCATTGAAAACCGCCTCTTTTCTCGCCCATTGCAAACTGAAATACCGCCCAGCGACCACGGCCCTGAGGCCAATCTAATCCGCTGAGGAGCGAAGATCAAATGATGGCGGCAATGCACACAAGCCGGTTAGAATCAGGACCTATGATCGCGAACTCACTTTTCGGCTGAGGACAATCCAGCATGGCGAATCGATTTGCGTACCCCTTTTGCGTCGTGGTGCTGTTGGCGGTGACATTCTCGGAGGGAAAGGTTCTTTCCGCCAAGGACAGGCCTCCCGCTGATGGTAAAGATCTCCCGGCAAAACTCGACCAAATTCGAGCAGAGCATGGCTTGCCCGCCTTATGGGCCGGAAAATTCTATACCGATGGCCGGTCGGAACAGGCGGTCAGTGGCGTGCGGAAGTGGAAACATGAGGCGGCGGCCGAGGTGGAGGACGTAATTCACCTGGGATCGTGTACCAAAGCGATGACCGCGGTGATGGTCGCCCAACTCTGCTCCGAGGGGAAACTATCATTTGAGACCCCACTGACCGAAATCTTTCCGGAGGTCCAGGGGCTGGCCGAATCGGAATGGGGAGAAGTCACGGTTCGCCAGTTGCTCGAACACCAAAGTGGCGTGCCGGCCAATGCGATTTGGTGGACCCTGCACAAAGAAAATCCTGATGACCCAATGGCTGCCCGGGCCGCGATGCTGCGTTGGCTGCTAAAATACGACCGGCCAAAAAAGCGAAAATTTCTCTACTCCAACGTCGGTTATGCCCTGTTGGGACATATTGTGGAGACGATCGAGGGAGAGCCATGGGAGTCGCTGATCGAAACGAAGATCTTTCAGCCGCTCGGTATCACTAGCGGAGGGCATGGGCCGGTCGGCGAACCGGCCAAAAATAACTCGCAGCAGACCGACAACCCGGGCTTCGCTTGGGGGCATATTCCCGAGACCGGGATTACCGAATTAGTGGATGGCCTACAAGGTAAAACGACCGAGCCCAGCTTCAAACCGCTGAATACCGACAACGCCCCGCCTCTTGGCCCAGCGGGCCGGGTGCATATGACCATGGCCGACTGGTCGAAGTTTGTGTTGCTGTTCGCCGGGGGGCAAGTGGGCAACCCCGCTGGACCTGAAAAACTGGGTATCAAGCCGGAGATTTGGGCGAGCTTGCTGGAATCGAAAAGCGAAGGCAATTACGCAGGCGGCTGGCTGCTGCTGGAGCGGGACTGGGCCGCTGGCCGGGTCCTGCACCACAACGGAAGCAATACCACCTGGTACTGCGTCGCCTTCGTGCCGGTCGGCAAAGACTACTGCCTGTTGGCGGCCACCAACAGCGCCGGGCCGAAGGCAGGCAAGGCCTGCGATCAGGCGGTCCAGGCGGCAATGAAAAATACGAGAAAAAGAGGAGGAAACCAAGAGTGACCGTAGAATACTCCAATCGCAAGGATGAGCGGTACACACTCTACGAGGGTCGTACCAAGACCGGAAAGCCGAAATATTTCTGCTCTCGAAAACCCTCCAAATCCGGTATCCCCGTCCTGGCGATGCCGGAGGGATATGAGTGGCGTGAAAACCCATCTAACGGAATCGTTTCGGTTCGGAGAATCACGAAAAGCGGGATCATGCCGCCCGAAAAAGAGATACTGGAAGCGGGAATTCGCACCCACGCGGGGCTTTCCGCGTTCGTCGTCGATATCGATGGCGAAAACCTAATCGCGTACATTTCCGATTTCAAAGACGACGGCTACATTGCGGAGCTTTCGAATAGACCACGCGAAAGCTTGGCCATGCGGACTGCCATCGATCGACTAAGCAAACTAGCAAACTACTCCCCGATGCTGCGATTCACGCTTGAAGACACCAACAAACGTCTATTCAGCGTGGAACGTTGGTGTTTTCGGGGGGCGATCGACGACTGGATTTTCGTCGATCGGCCGGCACCACTTGCCAAGCAGATCAAAAAGTACGTCCGGCACCTGGGGCAGGAAAGTTTCTTTGAACTGATTTAACGCCAATCTGCTCTTTGCTCCTGATAGTGTCACCGGTCTCCCTACCCCTCTAACTTCTCTTCCGCCGCGCTTTTCCGGTAATAGTTGGGCTGTAATTTCCAGAATTCTGTCGTCTTGCCGGCGTGGTACTGAGCCAGGGCGACCCGACCGACCGCTTCGGCGGTGGGGGACCAGTAGGCTTCGTCCATGATTTGGACGTTTTCCGGAATTTTTTCCTCGTGATTTCGTATGGCCGGGCCGGTAACGGTCGAGCCTTCGTCGAGGCTGGCTAGGAACGGCTCCCAGTCGACAATCGCCGTGGGGGCCGCCTTGTCCCAAGTCCCGTCGTCCTGGGAAACAAATCGGGCATGGAACAACTGATTCCGCTGGGCGTCCATGATCACGTGTAGGTCGGACGGTGTTTGCGGTGCTCGGTGGGCAATTGCGCTTAAAGTGTTCACGCCCACCACCTTGGCCCCGGTCACGTAGGCGATGGTCTTGGCGGTCATCACTCCGATCCGCAGTCCGGTAAACGACCCAGGGCCTAACGAGACGCCGACCAGTTGGATTTCCCCCGGTTTCCAGCCAAGACGGGTTAGGAGGGAGTCGAGGGTTGGGGTTAAGTAGGCGGCGGTTGATAGCCGAGAATCGAGGAACTCGGCCCCCGCGAGTTCGCCGCCATCGAAGCAGGCGATCGATCCACCGCGGAGCGATGTATCGATTGCAAGGGTCTTGAGGGGGTTGGTCACGAGAATCAAAACCTCCGAGCGAAAACTATTTCCGGGAAAGGGCTGCCCCTGCCCAGCAAAGCAGGATCGGGGACCGGTGGTCAGGTTGCCACCGGTTGGGTTACGATAACTCGCGATCCGGCTCGGGAAAAGCGGACCGACATCATTAGACCAACCGTCACTACCCGACACTGTGCGTCGGGCGAGTACGGCGGGAAGTGGAATTCGATAATCTTGACCCGACTGGAAATGCCACCTAAATTTAGGAATTGCCATTAGTTGCGATCACGCCATGGCCCATAATAATGGACGCACCGCGACGAGCCAAAACCCGAAGAAGCTTCGCAGTCGGCTCGTGGATCACAATCACCTTGGACCAACAACCTCGGAAAGGTAGTCGGGCGTGAAACGTGCCCTCATCAGCGACATCCACGGGAATCTAGACGCCCTCCAGGCGGTGCTAGACGATATCCGTCAACAGGGAATTTCCGAGATTTACTGTTTGGGGGACGTGATCGGTTACGGCCCCAATCCGGTTGAATGCCTGGATCTCGTCAGCCGCAAGTGTACCCTGTGCCTCTTGGGTAACCACGATCAGGCCGCGCTGTTCGACCCGGAGGGATTCAATCCGGTGGCGTTTCGGGCCATTTTGTGGACCCGAGACCAGATCGATTGTTCCAGCGGCGGGGCCGCGGCGATCAACGAGCGGTGGGACTTTTTGGGGGAATTGCCCCGAACCCATGTCGAGCCGGCCCGGCTGTACGTACATGGTTCGCCGCGTGATCCAACCAACGAGTACGTCTTTCCGGAGGACGTTTACAACCAGCGGAAAATGGAAAACCTGTTCGACCGGTTCGAGCAGTTTAGTTTCCAGGGTCATACCCACATCCCCGGCGTATTTACCCCCAGTCTCGAATTTTTCGGCCCGGACGAGTGCGATCACGAGTACCGTTTCGGCGACGAAAAGGCGATGTTCAACGTCGGCAGTGTGGGGCAACCCCGCGATGGCGACCCCCGCTCGTGCTATGTGATTTTGACCGACGAGTCGGTGGTATTCCGCCGGGTAGAGTACGACGTGGACGCCACTGCCGGCAAGATTTACGCCATCCCGGACCTCGACAATATGTTGGGTGATCGGTTGCGGGATGGCCGTTAACCCAAATTATTCACGGCCAATCTGCTGCGAGGCCCGGATTACCGCGGATTCAACCTCGCCCCGCTGAGACGACGAAAAGGATAATCTTCGATGCGTATCGCCGTCGTCAGCGACATTCACGGAAATCTTGAGGCCTTACAGGCCGTGCTGGCCGATATTAAGGCCGAGGGTGTCGATCGGATTTTTTGTCTGGGGGATGTCGTCGGGTATGGACCGAATCCCCGCGAGTGCATCGACCACGTACGAACTTTCGACGCCTGCATTCTAGGCAACCACGATCAGGCGGCCCTGTTCGACCCGGAGGGCTTTAGCCATGGGGCGGAGCAGGCGATCTTCTGGACTCGTCAACAGCTAGAGGAGAACAGCGGTGACGACCCGGATGTTCGCACCCGGTGGAAGTTTCTGTGCGAGTTGCCCCGGACCAAGACTCTGGGAGAACTGCTATTCGTCCACGGATCCGCGCGTAATCCGCTGTATGAGTATGTTTTTCCGGAGGACATCTACAACCCGAAGAAGCTGGAAAAGATTTTCAGCCTCGTCCCTCGCTATTGCTTCCAGGGACACACGCACGTCCCAGGTGTGTTTCTAGAGAACTGTCAGTTCATCAGTCCCGGCGAGTTGACTGATAACCGTTACGAATTGGCGGGCCCTAAGGTGATGGTCAACGTTGGAAGCGTCGGCCAACCGCGCGATAATAACCCACTTTCCAGCTACGTGATTATCGATGACCGGACGGTCGAATTTCGCAGGGTCGACTATCCTCGGGATGTCACGGTGGAGAAAATTCGACAAATTCCGGACCTGGACGACTCACAGGGACTCCGATTGCTGGAAGGTCGGTAGCTTCCATTGGCGACGTAAGTAACCAGCGTGGCAATGGTTACCCGCTTATTTTTTGGACGAAGTATGTCTCTCCAGCGAAATACCAAGCGGGGTTTGCCGTGGGGGCGTTTCCAAGAAACGCGTTCCAGGGGACAATAACCGGTTACGTGGATCCGAAGCGGTCCTCTTTAGCTGGTGAACGTGGCTGGTGCCGCCACGTCGCGCTCTGCTTTTATACCCCATCCGCTGGTTAAGGATTATCCATCGTGGAACGGCGTTTTATCCAATTTGTATTCCTGGCGGCTTGTGTTTTGGTGTCGCTGCAATTGATCAAGGCGATCCAAGACCCTCCCAAGCCACCCCAGGAAGATCCGGACGCCCTAGCGGAGTTGGATCCGGAAAAAGCGGAGATTCCCGGGGGTGAGCAACCCGACGGGGAAGCCGATCCGGACCGACCTCCCGGTGATCTCGAGGCGGACGAAACCCATCCTCCGAGCTTGGTTTCGCTCGGTTCGATCGATCACACGACTGGCCATAACCTGCTAGTCACGCTCGACTCGCGAGGGGCCGCGGTACGCCGAGTGGAACTGGCCAGCCCCCGTTTCTTGAGCTACGAGCATGAGCAAGATGGCGGATATCTGGGGCATCTATCGGTCGAGAGTTTGATCAATGGTGGTGCCCAGGTTCGAGTGGTCGGACATGGAACCCCTGCCTTTCAGGCCAAGTGTACTGATGGGTCCATCTCCGGCGGACTAGCCGCGGGAGACATTCTGCGGGCGATCGACGGGGCGGAGATCCGCCACCGGGGCGACCTGGAGCTGGTCCTTGCCACAACGGAACCGGGACAGACCGTCAAGATCGAACTCGATCGACCGGAGGCCGTCGCCGCAGGTGAAGAATCAGCCGTTGACGAAGGTGACAACCCGCCGGCCAAGCCCGCGACACGTTCGCTCACGTTCGATGTCACCTTGGGGCAACATCCGGTCGAGATCATCAAGCCGGAATCAACACTCAGTCAAGATGCCGCGGAGGGAGAGATGGCGATGGTAAGTCATCCCGCCGCATTCTTGACCACGCTTGCGCGAGTCGGCGAGAAGTACGCTGGTCATCAAAATTTCGAGATCCGGGGGATCGACTCGCTGTTTGAGCGGGACTGGAAAACCACGGTTGTCTCAGAAAATGAGGTCCATTTCGAGGCAATCGTAGAGTTCGTGGAGAACGGGGACGAGAACAACCCTCACCGGCTTCGTTTGATCAAGAAGTATCGCCTACCCGATCCGGTTCCCGGAGATAACCCGGCGCGGGACGAGGGTTACCATATCAACTACTCGCTAGAAATCCACAACGATGGCGACCAGGTAACCGATGTGGCTTACCGGCAGATGGGCCCCAGTGGCCTGCCGCTGGAAGGTTACTGGTACGCCCACAAAATCCATCGTGGTTGGTCCGGGGCAGGTGTCCGGGATGTGACCTGGGAAGCCCGAAGTGGCTCTCCGTTCGAAATGTTCACCGTGGCTAGTATCGTTTCCCGCGCCGAGAATAAGGATGGCGAACGAGAGACCCTAATGTTCTCTCCGGAGGACGCCCCGCTCACCCGTTACGCGGGTGTCGACGCCCAATACTTCAACTGCTCGCTGCTGTTTGATCACGAAGAGAGCACCCGCAACGAGATTCCGCTGACGCGGGGTTCCGCATTGCCGATTGGGCCGATCGACACCCAGCTCAAACGGCGAACCAACGTCTCCTACAAGCTCGACAGCCGCGTCCTCAAGATCGCCCCTGGGCATCACGTCGCGCACGAATTCCGAATCTTCGCCGGTCCCAAGCTTCCGGCCTTGCTGGAAAACTATGGCCTGGAGAATGTCGACTACTACGGCTGGTTCGGGTTTGTCTCGCGTCCGCTGCTGTTTGTCCTGCATACCCTGTATATTCCGCTGCAAAATTACGGGCTGGCGATTATTTTGCTGACGGTTATGGTCCGCGGGGCAATGTACCCGATTAGCCGGAAGCAGACCAAGAACATGCAGCTCCAAGCCCAATTGGCCCCGGAACTGAAAAAGCTGCGAGATATGTACAAGGACCAGCCAGAGAAGATGGCCTCGGCTCAAAGTGCCTTGTTCAAGAAGTACAACTTCAATCCGGTCGGCGGTTGCGGGATGATGTTCCTGCAGTTGCCGATCTTCTTGGGACTCTACCGGGGATTGGCGGTCGATATCAACCTCCGCCAGGCTCCCCTGATTCCCGGGGTTCAGTGGTGCTCGAACCTTTCCGCCCCGGATCAACTCTGGCGATGGGATCATCTGCTGCCCAGCTTCTTGGCCGGCCCGGAAGGTTGGCTTGGTCCGTTTTTGAACATCCTGCCGCTGGTGACCGTGGTCCTGTTTTTGATCCAGCAAAAGTTGTTCATGCCGCCACCCCAGGACGAACAACAGAAGATGCAGCAGCAGGTAATGACCTTCATGATGCTGTTCATCGGCGTGATGTTCTTCCGGGTTCCCTCGGGGCTGTGCATCTACTTCATTACTTCCAGTATCTGGGGTATTGTCGAGCGGAAGCTGCTGCCTCAGCCAAAGAAGGTAGTGGTTGATCCGCTGACCGTTGAACCGGACACTCAGGCCAAAAAAGCAAAGGTCCGAACCGGCGCGTCCACCCGCAAGAAAAAGCAAAAGTAAGAGCCGCCGGTGGTGTTGCTCCGACGGAAAGGACAAGCGATTTGTCGTTTGATCTGAATAGCACGATTGTCGCTTCCGCCGCGGGTAGCGGTGAGGCATATCGCCAGATCGTGCGACTCAGCGGTCCCGATGCCATCCTCTATTTGCGGGCCGTTCTGGCCGAGCCGCCTGATTGGCTTACTGCGGCCCAAACCGCCCGGTGGTTCTCTGGCGAAGTGAGGCTGGAGGCCGGTCGCACACTACCGAGCGAGATCTACGTCTGGCCCACCTCGCGCAGCTACACGCGGCAGCCATTGGTGGAGTTGCACTTGCCCGGCTGTGGCCCGCTGGCCAGTGAGGTGGTCGCCCGCTTGTGCGCCGCGGGGGCAAGGGCAGCTCGGCCAGGCGAGTTCACCATGCGTGCCTTTTTGGCCGGTCGGTTGGACTTGGCGCAGGCCGAAGCGGTCTTGGGACTGATCGATGCCCAAGGGGATTCGCAGTTTCAAACGGCCTTGACGCAATTGGCCGGCGGGCTCTCGGGACCGCTAGCCGAGGCCCGGCGGGAACTATTGGAACTCCTGGCCCATTTGGAAGCGGGTCTCGACTTCGCCGAAGAGGATATCGAGTTCATCTCCCAAGCCGAATTAATGGCCGGGTTATCTCGAATCGAATCGACCTTGGCGACGATCCTACGGCAGCTCGGTAGTCGAGACAGCCACAATCCGGTCATCAAGGTTGCGCTGGTCGGTCTACCCAACGCCGGCAAAAGCAGCCTGTTCAACGCCCTGCTCGGAAACGATCAGGCGATTGTTTCCGAACTGGCGGGGACCACCAGAGATTACGTACTGGGCGAGCTAGAGCTGGGAGACCTCCGATTTCAGTTCATCGACACCGCCGGCCTGGAGGAAGCGGTACTCGCCGATCAAGATCAGGCCGAGACCGGTATCGAAGAGTCGATGCGGCGGCAAAGTGGGCGGATGCGGGAAGAGGCCGATCTGGTGCTGCACTGTATCGACACAACCCGAGGCGTGACTCCGCTGGACACCGAATTGCTCCGCACTCTCGAAACGGAGCGACGACTGATCGTCGCGACTAAGTGCGACGCGGCCCGGTCCAGGCCGCTGGAAATGGCGCATTTGAAAACCAGTGCCGTCACCGGCCTGGGGCTCGAAAGCCTACGAGAACTCCTGCGGCAAGCCGCACTCCAGCTCCAAACAATTCACCATGCGATGGTGCCGGGAACAGCGGCCAGGTGCCGTGCCAGCTTGGCCAGCTCCCAGGCCTTGGTGACCGGGGCGATGACCGGAGTAATGGAAAAAACCGGGGAAGAGCTGGTGGCATCGGACCTGCGGGCCGCCCTAGATTGTCTGGCCCAAGTGGTGGGGGCCGTGTACACCGATCACATCTTAGATGTGATATTTAGCCGGTTTTGCATTGGAAAGTAAAAAAGTTAACGCACTTTCCAGCACCTTCAGGCCTCATTTGATTGCAATAGACCGCCATTGGCGTTAATTTAAGCAAACAGTAACGACCGCGACGACGTCTCTCTCCGGAGTGGAGTCGCCCCCACCACGCAATTTTTCGACGGGTTCCGCGGTAGAGCCCACCAGCGCGATATCCCATCGTGCCGAACTCGTGAACTCGCGTGATTTACTTCGTGGTCGTTTCCCCACCTTTCCAGACACATGCCGCGCGTCGTGACCCCAGGTTGTGCGCGAGCGGCGCGACCGGTCTTTTTCTCCCACTGAAAACCAGGAGCAAACTCGTATGAGTCACAGTCAAAATCGTCGTCACTTCCTCAAGGTCTCGGCAGCCGCCGGTGCCGGATTTTGGGCGGCTGGCGGTGTCCAAGCCCAGGAATCAAAATCCCCCAACGAAAAAATTCGCTTTGGATGCGTCGGGGTGGGTGGCAAGGGTAGCAGCGACTCGGCCGACGCCGCTCGCTCAGGTGAAGTTGTCGCGATCTGCGACATCGACTCGGAGCGCCTCGACAGCGCCGCCGGACGATTCCGCGACGCGAAGAAGTTCGCCGACTTTCGCGAAATGCTGTCGGAAATGGGTGACCAGATCGACGCGGTGACCGTCAGCACCCCGGACCATACCCACGCCGTGGCCACCGCCGCCGCTTTGAAGCTGGGCAAGCACTGCTTCACCCAAAAGCCGTTGACCCGGTCGATTTGGGAAGCCCGTCGCCTCGGCGAGCTCGCCAAGGAAAACAACTGCGTCACGCAGATGGGCAACCAGGGTACCGCTGAGCGTGGTGTTCGCCGGGCCGCTGAAATCGTCCAGGCGGGTGCGCTAGGCAAGGTGAAAGAGGTCCATGTCTGGACCAATCGCCCGATTTGGCCGCAGGGTGTCGACAAGCCAGAACCGAAACCGGTTCCCGCCAATGTGAACTGGGAACTGTTCCTCGGCCCAGCCCCGTTCCGTGAATACAGCGACGCTTATCACCCGTTCAAATGGCGTGGTTGGTGGGCATTCGGTACCGGTGCTCTTGGTGACATGGCATGCCATACGTTCAACATGGCGTTCATGGCTTTGAATCTCCGCGACCCGATCTCGGTCGAGGCGGAACACTCTGGCCACAACAAGGAGACCTATCCGAAGTCATCGAAAATCAAGTTCGAGTTCGCGGAACTCAACGGTCGGGCCCCTCTGACCATGTACTGGTACGACGGCGGGAATCTCCCTTCGATGGACCTGTTGAAGGATATCCCGATGGGCAACGACGAGCGGAAGCTCGCCAGCAGCGGTAGCCTGATCGTCGGTGAAGAGGGTACCCTCTACTCGCCGGACGATTACGGCGCTCGTTACTTCATCGGCCCGGAAGCGAAATTCAAGGATTACGAAGGTCCGGAAGAGAGCATTCCGCGCTCGCCTGGTCACTTCCGCGAATTTGCCGAAGGAATCAAGGGTGGCCCCGCGCCGATGTCGAACTTCCCCGAGTACTCCGGTCCGCTAAGCGAGACCATCCTGCTGGGCAACCTGGCGGTTTGGTCTGGCGAAAAAGTGGAATGGAACGCCAAGACTCTGGAAGCCAAGAATGCCTCGGACGACGTCAAGCAGTTGATCAAACCGACCTACCGAGAAGGCTACAGTTTGTAACTCGAAACGGGTTGAGCTGTCCGGTCTACGCAACGGTAAGCACTTGGAAGTCGTCTTTCGCATCACGCGGAAGGCGACTTCCTTTTTTGCGTAAGCCTCCCAAATTGATGACCGGAAGGAAATGATGTCCCTTCTCGTTCGACGAATTGTTTGCCACGGATTCGGCAATTGATATATGATGGGTGAAGTTTGATCTGAATTCCCTCGCCTTCCCGCTTTCCAGTTCCCGCCTCATGGCCTTCCCCACCAACACCGCCGCGGAATTCTCGCCAAAGGCCGGCAAAGTCCACTCCGTGCGAGCATCCTCGGATAGTCGACGAGCCGATCTCGAGGTGGATGAGGACGCGATGTTGGTCCAGGCGATCCAGCGGGGTGACCGCGAGGCGCTCGGAACCTTTGTCAGCCGCCAGCAAGGTTTTGTGTACGGCTACCTCCGTTCACGGCTGATCAATCCGACCGACGCGGAGGATCTCTCGCAGGAAGTCTTCCTCCGCTGCATTCTGGGCAAGGTGAAGTTTCGGGGAGATGTCCCGGTTCGGCCTTGGCTCATCGGGGTCAGCCGCAACGTCCTCCGCGAGCATCTGCGCGCGACCAAACGCCGCAAGGAAGTAGAGTGGACCGAGCTTTGTCTGGAGCTGGATCAAATGACCAGCGACGATCATAGCGACTACTCGGCCACCCAGGCCTTACTTCGCGACTGCATGGAGACCCTGGGCAAGTCCGCCCACGACGTTCTCAAGATGCACTACTACGCTCAAATGAAGATGGCGCAGATCGGCGAGAAAATGAAGCGGAGCGAAGGGGCGGTGAAATTGTTGGTCTTCCGGGCTCGCCAGGCCCTCAAAAATTGCGTCTCGCAAAAAATTCGACAGGGCACGGATGACTGATCAAGAACTCATCGAGCGAATCGAACAGGCACAACCGGAGCAGTGGAGCCGAAAGGAAATCCGCTTTCTCCGCCAGCGAATTCGCGAGTCGGACGAAGTCCGCGCAGCGCTGGCGGATCGCTTGTGGATAGAACACCGCCTGGGTGATGAGTTGGGCACGGCCCGGGTGCCGATCGAAGAACTCCTGGCCCAGCTCGATAAGAAGCTGGCGGTGCGGCGGCGCTCGATATCATTAGGGACCGGACTCGGTCTGGCCCTCGGCGTGATGCTGCTGGTCGTGGGTGCGGTACTGTGGCAAATCAACCAAGACCGCACCGAGCCCGAGTTGGCCCAAGGGGATGATCCTCAGATCGAGGCGGAAGCGGATCCAACCGCCGAGATTGGCAACGTCGAAGACGCGGAGACTCCTTCATCGGAAACGCAAAACAACAAAGAAACGGAGAACAACAACCAAACCGCGGACCAACCAAAGGCCCCTGCAAATCGCGACCGCTCACCTGAACCAGCACAGAAACCGCGCCAGCCTCAGCCTGCCATGGTCGAGGAGGCGATAACCAAGGTACCGCCGCGAACAACCCGTCCAGCGGCACCCGTCCAACCGGTAAAACCTTGGACCGCCATGCTTCAGGCAGAACCGATCGCCTGGGTCGATTTCCCTTGGAATCGATCCGGCTTGTGGGAGGGGCAGACAAGCCTCCGGGCCGAAGAACTGGGAAAGTGGCTGGTCAAGGCGAGCGACGACCAACCGGGGCTCGTTGAGGCCCGGAATTATCGCAACACCACGATGGCCGGGTTCAAGGGGTTGGTTCGACTTCAGCCGGAATGGCCCAAAGTGGGGGCGATAAACGCCGTGATTCAGGAATCGCGGAATCTGCGGTTCCACTTTTCCCATGGCGACACAGGGGTGTCGGTGATCTGCTACCAGCGCGATTACGACCCCTGGTACAGCTTCGTGACCACGTTGGCCCCGGGCAAAATCTTGCCGGAAGCGTATCGCCTCACGGCGAGTGACGACTATCGGGTCCACCGAAGCGAGGCCCGGGAGGCTTCAAGTTATGCCTTCTTTTATGACGAGCAATCGGCGGAGATTGTGATCTACCGGGGTGAGGTCGAGGCGGTCAGGGCACCCTTGCCGGGACCACCCGACACGATGCTCTGGCAGGGTGAGGCGATCATCGACCAATTGGCGATTGTCCCTCTTGAAGATCTCCCCGTCGGGCCGAGCGAGCTGCCCCTGGTGAGCGACATTTCCAGACCAGGCGACCTCGACTGGAAGGGTGAGCTACCGGAAAAGACCGAGTGGCACCGAGGTGATAACGGCGAGTTGATCCTCACCACCGACAAGGCCGAACAAGGTGCCTGGGTCGCCGCGCCGATCCCAGGTCATGGGTTGCGCATGGTGGAATTCGAGATTGAGGGAATCGACAACGCGGTCAGCCTGTTTCTGGCGACCAGCCAACCTCCGCTGGTGGAAGAAGCTCCGCAAGACGACGACCAACCAAAACACCGGATCGACGCTCCCCGCGATGGAATTGTCTTCGCAACCAACCGCCACACCGGCGGTCAGTATGCCCGATTCAGCAATTGCTGGGATACCGGCGGCGAGACTGATCGGAACATTCAGGATCATCCTACCGCCGAGGTCCGCGACCGAGTGTGGGTCCGGCTGCTGGCGGGGTCGGGACAACTGCGGGGCTGGATCAGCACCAATGGCCGGCACTGGGCGTTGCTACCCAACGAAGTCAACAACGCGGTGGGAGAGTACACCCATTTGGGTATCGCCCTGGCCAAAACAAGCGAACCCCGGCGGACGATCTTACACCATGTCCGAGTCCGCAAATTCGGGGCGATCCATGACCTGACGACCGAGCGAGAATTAGCCAGGGTATTCGAGCTACCGGTCACCGAAATCCCAGAAAAGATCGATCAGCTTCTGGAGGGGCCGCGGCAAGACCTCTCGCCAGCCCAGGTGGCCTTACTGATCCGACGTTTGACCAATGCCGACGCGAAGGTCGACGAAGTGCTCCAATTCGGCAAGTGGGCGATGCGGCAACCACGACCCTTGGAAAGCCGACGTCAACTGCTGCGGGAACTGGCGATCTATGGCCGCACGTGGCCCAGTGGTCATCATGAGAAACTGTTTTTCCAGTGGCTTTGCGAGCAACCACACCAGTGGCTCAAACAGACCGAAAGCCTCGACCAGTACGACTTCGCCGACTACCGCCACGACCTGTTCAACCTACCGGCCTACCATCGCGATCACTCGACCCTCACCACCCGAGAATCGCTCCGCGACTATCTGGTCCGCGCGATTCACGAGCAGCAAGGGGAGCGGGTGATCCGAGCCTGCGAGCGAGTTCGGGCCCACTACCAGACCGATCCAGCGAAACTGGGACGAGAACACCCCGTAGTTGGTTGGGCCGGTTCGATGGCTGCGCGAATGATCAACCGTCCGATCAGCGATCGGTTTTACGTGAGCGATCAAAGGTGGCGTTGGCTGTTGGTCGAGGAGCTTAGCAAGGAAGCGTACAACATCAGCGCCGAATTGAACGCGGCCTTGGAGGGTGAGGCCTTTGAGGACGCCTGCAAGGTGATAACCCGGATTCCACCGGAAGCGGCATTTGGCCTGGCTCCTTCGGCAGTTGACGGGCGACACCTGTTCTCGCTTCCCGCGGCCATTAGCATGGCGATCCGGAACCACCGTCCTCTCCGCGAGGCGATGCACGAGGGCTTTAGCGAGATCGCCAACCTGCGAGCCAATCAGGCGATCGCCGATGGCAATGTGGCGGCGGCCGAGCTAGTCACGCTGCAATTCTTAGGGACCGACGGCGCGACCAAGGCCCATGTCTGGCTGGGTGATCAGGCGGTAGCGGCGGGTAGATTCACCCAGGCAATGGGACATTATAGACAGGCGGAGCGGAGCGCCTTCGGGCCAGTCGGTTCCGCCTTGAGGGCTCGTCTGCGGATGCTCGGCGGAGCAAACGAGGCCCAGGCCGATGGTGATGTCCACCTGGGGAGCCACCGAGAATCGCCCGACCGTTTCACTCGGTCGACGCGCGATATCCGAGGACTCCGCCCCTTCGAGCGTGAGGAAACCGACTCGGGCAACGACCCGGCCGTCAACGCCGTTGCGGTGGTTGAACCGGGTGCCAGCTTTGAAAAAGTGGGCGATCCGGTGGAGCTCGACTGGGGTGACAACCCGAACCAGAATTTCGCCGAATATCGCCGTCAAGAGATCGATTGGCGACCCAAGCATCTGGCGCTGACCCATTTTGGAGATCAACTGGTTTGGAGTACGCGCTTTCAGATTGCCTGCTGGGATCTGGCGGAAAATCGCCTGCGGTGGAAGACACCCCGGATGGACCAAAACCGGAGCGAGACGCATCGCTGGCCACTTCAAGAGATGACCCCGGTGAGTAACGGGCAGCGGTTATTTGCTCGATTGCTCAACAAGGATGGCCCGATGCTGGCGGCCTTCGAGTTGGATAACGGCAGCCGAGCCTGGGAACTGGCACCCCCTCGGGGAGAGATCTTCGCCTCCGATCCGTTTCTGGTGCATGGTGACCTGATGTGCGTTACGCTTAAGGAGGACGCTCAGGAACACTACGTCGCGCGTCTGACGCGGATCGATCCGGCACTGGGGGAGGCGACGTGGGATCACGACCTGTTCCGAATTCACAAGTCGTGGGATGAGCGGCGAATCTGCCAGATCAGTCGCGATGGCGAGATTATTTTGGCTAATTTTGGCGGGGTCCTAGCGGCTTGCGATGTCTCGGGACAACTCCGCTGGATTCGCAAGCAAATCACCTACCCCAAAAACGCCGACGAAAGCTGGGTCACGCAGCCATCTCCTGCTCCTTTGATCTTCGACGGACTCTGCTATACCTATCATGCCGGAGCCACTGCGGTGGAGTGCATTGAGGTTGAGACCGGGAAGCTGCGGTGGTCGAAATTTGAGCCCGATTTGACGCAAATGGCGATCCACAAGGAGGGGCGACTATTGCTGCTGTCCGGGCGGAACCGCCTGACGGCGGTCGAACCACGAACCGCCAGCGAAGTCTGGACCGTCGATCCAGGCACTCATGTCCGCAACTTGCTGATATTTCCCGAATCGATTCTGGTATTTGCCCATGATGTTGCGGATGACGATAGGGACCAATCGGCGGCATTCGCCCGCTGGCTCGCTCCCGCCAACGGTGAAATGCTGGCCGAGACGCCTCTGATCTCTCTGGTCGAATTGCCCGAGAATCGGCGTCTCGAACTGGGACCGGCGGTGGTGGTCGCCGGAGAGATCCACAGCCTGATCCAACCGGACGAGAACGACGCTCGCCCCCAATTGATCACCGCTCGCGGTGAGCAGATGACCGCTACTACGGCCCCCGCTGAGCAGCCGTAAAGGGTTTCGCGATAACGCTCCCATCCGCCCCGTTAGATTCGAAATTAGAGAATCTAGGCCGTTCTCCCGCGAATTCATGTAACCTAGGTACCCCTTTTCGGCATAGCTGGGGTGTAGATTAAGATGAAGACTTCTCGCCGAGCGGTCGATCCGCCGGCACTTATCCTTTTCCAAAAATTGAGAGCACGTTTTGTTGTCGAACTCCGCCAACCAACGAATCAGCTTTGCCCTCGTCCTAGCGATGGTGTCCACCTTTACCCTGGCTGGCCCCCGTTTGGCTTTCGGCCAAGGGACCTGGGAAATCACGCGCGAGAGTGAGCTGGCCCTGGAACGAGGCCTGAGCTGGCTGTCCGCCAATCAGGGACCACAAGGGGATTGGGGCTCGGATGACCTGGGTCTCGTTGCGATGGGGGCCTTGGCGTTCATGGCCGATGGCAACGCCCCCGGCCGAGGCGAACATGGCCGTCCGCTGGAGCGGGCGATCGATCGGATCCTCTCTCAGGCGAAGCCTTCCGGGCTGTTGAACGTCTCCAATCCGCAGCGTGACATGTACAACCATGGGCTGACCACGTTTGTGCTGGGGCAGGTCCACGGGATGAGTCATGACCCGCGGATCACCTCCACGCTGGATCGTTCGTTGAAACTAATTGCCTTCACCCAGTGTGAAGATGGGGGCTGGGACTATCGGGCCAAACGCCAAAAAAATGGACACGACCTCAGTCTGGCGGTGATGCAGGCCAAGGCTCTTCGCAGCGCCATGGATACCGGGTTGGAAGTCGGGCCGGAAGTCGTCGAGATGGCAATCCGGAGCGTGCGGGAACATTATCGCCCTGATGGCAACCTCCCTCGTGACGCCACTGAAGCGGAACAAAGGGCTGTCAGCGGACGGTTTACGTACACCCGGCATGGCGGTAAGGATTCATTGGCCATGGCGGCGGCCGGTGTCGTTTGCCTCCAGGAATTCGGCCAATACGACGATTGGCGGATCGCCAAGAACATGGACCACATCCATGAAGAGATCGCCAAGCTGAAAGACAAAAAGCCTCGCAATGGCGAGTTGCCAATGGACGCCTACACCTTGTATTACGTCGGTCAGGCGTTGTACCAAGTGGGTGGAGACGACTGGGACCGCAGCTATCCGATATTGCGGGACGCGGTGATTGCCGGTCAGACAATCAAGCCGGAAAGCCCCAATGAACATGGACGCTGGCGAGCCGGTGCCCACCTGGGGGGCACACCGAGCGACCTGTATGGGACCTCGGTTGGCTGTTTCATCCTGGCGATGCCCAACCGTTATCTGCCCATCCTGCAGGAAGGCCGGATTGAATCGTTCCAGAGCAATAAGTTCCGCGTGGGGCGCTGATATTCACCGGGCATTGGTTCCCGATGCCGCAACCATGGTGCCCTTCGACGACCTCTAACCCATCCCTTTTTTTCACCGGACAGTAATGTTCCCTAGCTTCCTCGCTTCTGGTTTTGCGCTCGCGGGAGCGGCCTGCATGTTGGGGCCGATCGTGATCCATCTCATGAACCGCAGTCGGTTCAAGACGGTTCACTGGGGTGCGATGGAGTTCCTGCGAGAAGCGGTGCAATCGAATCGTCGGGTGCTGCACCTACGGGATGCCATCCTGCTCGCCCTGCGGACCTTGGCGGTCCTGTTCTTCGGATTGGCGCTGGCTAGGCCGTACTGGTCCGATGTCTCGGCCGCCTTTCAAGGGAATCAGCCGATCCACGCGGTGCTCTTGGTCGACAACAGTATGAGTATGGGGGTTGAAACCATCGCCGGCACGACCCTCGACATGGCAAAGCGCAAGGCGGTCGAGTTTGTGGAGTCGCTGCCACAGTCGAGCCGCGTCACCGTCTTGCCAACCTGCGGGGCGGCGACCGCCGGTTGGTCCGATCCGCTGCATGCAAGGAGCGACGCCATCGAGGCGATCCAGCAAATTCACCTCACCGATCAGGCGGCGAATATTTCGCGAGCCTCCGGTGCCGCCCAGGCGGCGGCCGAAAAGCTTCCCCGAATGCAACCTCGGATCGTCCTGTTCAGCGATCAACAGCGCCAGGCTTGGCGCGGGGTCGGCCAAGGCGGGGTCGGCCAAGGCAATGGTGCCGAGAACTTACCGGAGATGCAGGTGGTAAGTGTCCCGAGCGGCGTTTCGGAAAACACCTGGGTCGAGGATCTTTCGCTGCAGGATGGCCTGACCGATATCGGAATCACCTCCAAGTTCAACGTCCGCCTGCGGCACCAAGGTAGTAACCCACGACTTAACGTGCCGGTGACCTTCAAGGTGGATGGCATTGAGGTCGATACCCAGACGGTCGATTTCGAGGCGGGGGATAGCGTTCGTCTGGTGACGTTTGAGTACCTATTCGACTCGGCCGAAATCGAACCGGGTCAGCCACATTTTCTACCGGTCGAGGTGGAACTGCCGTCCGATCGCCTTCCTGCCGATGACCGCCGGAGTTTGGTGGTGCCGATCGTCAGTTCGCTACCGGTGGTCTTCATCGACCAGTGGAGCGAACTGGACGAAGACCCCAGGCGGGGTCGATTCGGTGAAACTTGGAACCTGCGAAAACTGCTTGCCCCGGTACTTTCTTCGCGACCAGACACCCAGCAACTGATCCAAATCCGCCATCACACCTTTAACGATCTCGACGAGGCCACCCTCAAAGAGACCTTGCGCGATACTCGGTTAACGGTAATCGCCGGAGTCACCAGTCCCCCGGAATATGCTGTCAAGATTCTGCGGCAATATGTGCGGCAGGGTGGGCAACTGTTTATCGCCAGCGGCGGCGACTTCGACCCGCAGCGGTGGACCGAGTCGGCGTGGCTTGATGGGTCGGGCATCTTGCCTTTACCTCTGGAAGCGACACCCAAAGGGGAAGATATCGAGACCGCGGGAGACCGTCTCCAACCGTTTCGAATTGCGACCACCGGTCTGTTGGATCACGCCTATTTCCGCCTGACCGACCTGGAAGAATCGGCTTTGATCGATCTCTACACCGATCCACTGTTCTTCAAGACTGTCGTTCCCCGCCGAGACGATGCCGCCATCGAGGCGATTCAGGCCGAGCAGCGGACCTACTGGGAAAGCCGCCTCGGGCCGGATTCGCCGAGCAAAGCACCAGGCCCCACCGACGACTTTGAACCATGGCTCGTCTGGCAGCAGGAGACGCCACTGGAAACCGATATCAGCGATGCCACGGGGAATGGTGATGACAACCAAGATGCCCAGGCGCTAAAGATCGAGCAAATGGTCAGTCGTTCTCTACCACAGACCTTGGCCCGGTACGACAACGGGGTCGACTTCGTCGTCCAGCGTCAGATCGGCAAAGGGAATGTCGTGATGATGACCTCCGGCATCCAGTCTCGGTGGAACACCCTCGCCACGACCAACGCGATTATCGTCTGCGACCGAATCTTACGTTCGATGATCGCCAGCACCCTGCCCCGGCGGAATTTCCCGGTGGGGTCCAGTGCCACGCTGGTCCTACCGCCCCGCGCCGGTGAGACCTCACCGATGCTGGTCGGTCCGGATGACCAGCGGCCGGTTCCCCTCCCGATACGCTTTGTTGACGGGCAGTTCCGCGGGGTCCGGTTAGAGACATTGGAATCGAGCGGATTGCACCGGATTGAACTGGAAAGCGATGCTGCCCAGTCACTCAGTCCCATGGGTGATGTCGGAGGGGGCGTCGAAAACTATATTCCCATCTCCGTGGAGCAGGCCTCACTTGAGTCGGAACTCAACTACCTCGACGCCGAGACGTTCGCCGGACTGGGGCTGGGAGATCAGCTCACTTGGGTCGAATCGGGCGAGACGATTCGGCTGGTCGGTGGTCGGATCTACGGGCACAACTGGTGGAAGTATCTGATTGGGCTGCTGCTGGTCATCCTGCTGATCGAGATGCTCGTGGCGGCCAGCCCGGCCTGGGTCCTCCGGTCGATTGGCCCGAGTCGCTCCTCCGCAAAGGCATCTTGAAAGGAACACAAAGGGACGGAATGTTGTATCGCTTTTTAGGTTGGCTGGTAGGTATCGAAGACGCCTCGACCGTGGATCGAGTCGATCTGTCGCTGGCCGCGCCTTGGGCGGAGAACGATCCGGTGTGGCCCTTGCTGGGCTGCGGCTTCGCCCTGGCCCTCGCCTGGTGGTACTACCACCGCATCCAGACCGGCCTGACGACCCGTCGACGTTGGATCCTGACCGCTACGCGGGGGGCGATCCTGGTCATGCTGATCATCACCCTGGCCGATCCAACCGCAAGGGTAGTTTCGCAGAATCAGCTGAGTCCCGTGCTATACGTAGTGTTCGATGGGACCGGCAGCATGGAGGTCCATGACGAACTGACTCCCGAGGAAGCGGAAGCCTTGGCCGCCGCGGTCTCCGCCCCAGGAGGCTCGGCCACTTTGAGTGGGGACGGCACTTCATCCCTTTCGCGGCTCGAGTGGATCCAAAGTTATCTCCGCAAAGAGGACAACAACCTCCTGACCAAGCTGCAAGCCCAACACGACTTGGAGATCGAAACCTTCATCTTTGATGGCGAGACCACGAGCAGCGCTCGGCGTCTGGGTCAAATCGGTGGCGAAGCCAACTCGCTCACGCCGGAAGATCTGGCGGACAAACTGACGACTTCCGGCCGGGTCACTGCGTTGGGAGACATGCTGGCCGATCTGGCGATGCAGTCGAATCGACGGCTCGCAGGGATCGTCCTGGTGAGCGACTTCGCCCACAACTCCGGCCTGGCCCCGTTAGGGTCGGACGGTTCAGGGCAATCGCCGCTAGAGCGGCTGGGCGTCCCGGTCCATACGATCGGCATCGGGGCAGTTTCCACCAAGGACCTCGCGGTCGAGGTTCAACCGCCGGTCAAAATGAAGAAGGCGGAGCGTTCCAGTATCGCGGTTCGGCTGTCGCAATCGGGGTTGATTGGTGAAGTCGCCCAGGTCCGCGTCACGGCCCGGCCGCTCGATGGAGATGGGACACCGCGGGAAGGAGAAACCTCCGGCGAAGAGGAGATGCTGGTCGGAACCCAACAGGTTCCGCTGGAGTCCTCGATCCAATACCTCGATTTCCCCTTCACCCCGGAATTGGCTGGACGGTTTCTGTTCACCGCCGAGGTCGAGCCGCTGCCAGGCGAGGTTAGTCGCGACAACAACCGATCTTCTCGCTCGGTCAACATCATCGACGACTTCCTGCGGCTGGTCTACATCGAGAACGAGCCCTCCTGGGAATGGCGGTTTGTGAAAGAGGTGTTCCACCGAGATCGACTGGTCGGCCTGGAAGGTTTCCGCACCTATCTCCGCTCGGCCGATCCGAAGGTTCGGCAGACCAACGAGATGTTCCTGACAACGCTCACCCCGCGGCGGAGCGACTTCTTCGCCAACGATGTCGTCTTCCTGGGAGACATGCCGAGCGACGCCTTGAACGAGCGATTCGGCCGGATGCTGAAGGAATTTGTGGGGCAGTTCGGTGGTGGTTTGGTTGTCGTGGCGGGGCCGAATTTTGGGCCGAGCCATTTGGCCGGGACCGAAATCGCCGACATGCTGCCGGTCCGGTTGGACAGCACCCTCTCGATCCGGGACGACATGCCCTTCACCATGCAAATCACCCCCTGGGGCCAGCAGGCCGACTTCATGCAACTGGGTGGCGACCAATCGAGTGCGAGTGGCGTCGGCGAGGAAGGAACCGCCGCTTGGAGATACCTGGGAAAACTCCCCTGGTATCAGCCGGTGGTCGGGGTCCATTCGCAAGCGACCGTTTTGGCCCAGCACCCTTACGACCTGTGCGCCGATGGCCAAACGCCCCAGCCACTAATCGCGACTAGAAGATACGGCAATGGCGAGGTGGTCTACATCGGATTCAACGAACTATGGCGTCTGCGGCGGATGCATGGCGAGCGGTACTACCGGCAGTTCTGGTCGCAGATCATCACCCGACTCGGTTTAAGCCACGCTCTGGGTAGCCAAAAGCGGTTTGTCGTCTCGACCGACCGGCAGACCTACCAAGTCGATGAAAAGGTCGCCTTAACGGTCGAGGCGTACGATGAAAACTTTGATCCTCTCCGCCTGGAAGAAACGGCCCAATCTTCCCTCACCGCCCAGATCACCGGCGAGGGGGCCTTGGCGGCGATTCGCGAGGAAGTGCAGCTCTCGCAGCTTCGCCCTGGTCGATTCGAGGGGCGGTTCTCGGCCTTTGAGTCGGGAAGATACAGCGTCAAGGTCCTCGATCCGATCGCCGGGACCCATAGCGAGATCCGCTTCGAAGTAACCGGCGCGACCGCGGAACAACGCAATCCGGCCCGGAACCTGCCCCTGCAACAATCAATCGCCGCGACCTCGGGTGGTGGCAGTTTCGAATTACCGACCGCAGACCGCCTCCTCCAGCAAATCAGCGTCCCGGAAATCGAGGAAGAGGTCTCGCGAAGTTATCCGATGTGGGCCACACCCCTATGGTTTGTGCTGCTCGTCGGTCTGTTATTTTCCGAATGGCTGTTCCGAAAGCGGGCCAATCTGGCATGAGCAAATCGCGCTTACAAAACCTGAGAAATGAACTAACGCGGCTGCAATCGGCGCGGCGGACGGTCACGCTCGGGCTGTTCGTTTCGCACTTGCTATTGATCAGCGGTGGGGTGTTGGTATTGTTTTTCCTGCTCGACTTCGTCCTGGAGTTAAGCGTCCTTCAGCGGCTCATTGTCGCGACCCTCGGTGTGGTGGCGGTGGTCTGGGGCTGCGCCCAGGTAGGTTGCGACTGGAATAGCTTCCGCACGTCGATTTTGGATTTGGCCCTGGGTGTCGAACGCCGCCACGGAATCGAGGGAGACTTGGTAGCCGCCTTGCAGTTCGAAGAAGGGAAGGCGACCGGGTCCCCGCAACTGCAATCCGCAGTAATCGAGTATGTCTCGCAGCTTAACCGCGATATCGATGTCTTCGCCGGATTCGACGCCTCACCACTGAAACGGCGTTTGGCGAGTGTGGCCGCGATGTTGCTCGCGATGTTGGTTGGTTACTTTCTGCTGCCGGGGCATTTTCAAACTTTCCTGTCCCGGCTGGCCCTGGCCGATCAGCCCTACCCGACCCAAACCCAAATCGAACATCTGCATGTCAACGGCCAGGAAATTATCTGGCCAGAGACTCGGCTGGCCAGCAGCGAGCCGCCCGAGGTCGTGGTCGGCTATGGCAAACCGGTCTCGTTCGAAGTCCTCTGTGGTGGTGTGCTACCGAGCGTCTGCCAAATGATTCTCCGCGATCAAGCGGGGGAACGGACCCCGCTGGAAATGTCGCCCAGCGCGGACAAGGCGGGACAATTTTCCCTGGACCTGCCCCGGCTGATCGAGACGGTCGACCTATGGGTCGAAGCGGGAGACGCCCACAGCCGAATGGCCCGGTTGCGATTGATTCCGCTGCCGCTGCTGGAGATCGAACTGGAGGTCACGCCTCCCGGTTACGCTTCGCCAGGCAATGAGAAACTGGTGTTCAACACCCCCAACATCTCGGTCCTGGAAGGGAGTCGAGCCCTGCTCACGGTCAAGGCGGATCGGCCGCTGGAACAGGTCGAAATCGAGATCATGCGGATGGGGCAACCAGACAAACTGCGGCTTGAGGCGGTTGATTCGGAGCGTCAAATTTGGCGACTGGCGGGCTCCGAGAACCCATTAAATGACCTGCGCGAGCCCCTTACCTACAAGCTAACCGCAGTTGACCAGCATGGACTCAATCCCCAAGGGACACCGCGGGGGACCATCCGCGTGATGACCGACAAAGCACCCCGGGCCATCGCCAGCATGATTCACAAGGTCCTCCTACCGGGCGCCAAACCACAGTTGCGGCTCAAGATCGACGACGACTTTGGGCTGGCCAGCGCACACCTGGAAATGCGGGTGGAACGAAACATGGAAACCGTGCTGGAAGAGCGAGTCTCGCTCAACCAGGAACTGGGCCTCGCGCCGGGTCAAACCACCCTGGAAAAATCGCATGCACTGGCCCTTTCCCGTTGGAAACTACAACCGGGAGATCGTTTGCAGATAACTCTCGCGGCCGAGGATAACCGGGGAGGCCAACCGGGGCGAATCGGACGAAGCGAGCCGTTGGTGCTGGAAATCGCGGATGAAAGCGGCGTGTTGGCCGCGATCTCCGAAGCGGATCAACAGTCGGAACAACTGCTGGGGGAACTTATCCAACGGCAACTCGGGATCGGAGAAACCCAATGACACGTCGGAATCCTATGCTGCTGATCGCGCTGGTGGGTTGCACCACCTGGCTCCTCGCTTCCACCCCGGCATCGGCCCAAGGGCCGGAACTGGGGAAACTCCGTCGTCAGCAGTTCGCGCAACAACAGGCTCAAAACCTGGCTCGGCAATTGGTCAGCCGGGTCCTCGATCTGCAAGCAGCTCAATTGGAGGAGAACGGCCTAACCGATCTTCCGATCTACAAGGACATCCGCGGCATGGGTTCGAACATCGACCGTCTGGTCGAGAACGAAATGTCAGGCGTCGTCGAATTGTTGGTTAAGGCCCAGGAAGCACAACCCGAGGCCCGCGGCCCGCTGGTGACCCAGGCCCGAGACGAGGTCCGAGGTATTTTGCTGGCGTTGATGACCGAGCGACAGCGACTATTCCGCCGCTTGCAACTGGCCCGACTGGAGGCCCAGACCCGGGAATTGATCTCCGTGCAGCGGCGAGTCGAAAACCAAACCAGAGACCTGCCCCGCCGGGCCGTCCGCGAACGAGACGCTCTCGCGTTAACAGCCCTTTCCGGGCAACGGGACACCGGCGCGATGTTTGAGAACCTAGTGGAGATGGTGGACGAGGTGAGCCGCTGGGGCGGCCAGATCGGGGCCTCGGCCCTAGCCGGCAAGCAATCATTGCAAGAGACCGAAACGAAAAATTGGTTAGCCAAGGCGGAAACTAGCCTCACCGGCGGAGAGTTCCTGCCAGCCGCCGACAACCAGCGGGAAGTGATTAACGGGCTGCGTAAACTGTTGGAAAAACTACAACAGTCGCAAAGTTCAGCCGATCGTGAGTTAGAGGCCGCTCTGGCGAGTGTCAGTGAACTAATCGAGGATCAGGTCAATATCAAAGAGGAATCGCAAGAGACACCCTTAACCGCGGAGCGGGCGGACGAACTCTCGCAGCGGCAAGACGATATCAGCCAGCGAATCCAGGACTTGGTCCGACAATTGGACGAATTCGCTTCCGCTCAGGCCCCGCTTGAAACGGGCCAGAAGGCGGCCAGCGATGCGGCCGAACAACTTTTTGAACAGCAACAGGCCGCAGCGCTCGAAAGCCAAGAGGAGGTTCTCGCTTCGTTGGAAGCGCTCCGCGATATGATGGAAATCAAAGCCGAGACCATCCAGCCGGAGAAAAGCGCCGATCAACTCGCGGAAGAAATCGCCAAGCTGCAATCGGCCCAGGAACAGCTTGCGGAGGCCCAGTCGCTGCAAGCGGATGCCCAGGAGGCCTGGAGCCAAGAAGAAAAACCCAACGCCCAGCACGCCCAAGAGGCTCAGAAGCGGGCAATCGACAAACTGGCCGAGGCGGCTCGGACGACGGACCTTCCAGCACATGTGGAGCCACTGCTGAATCAGGCTCAGCAGCTTGCCGAAAAAGCCCAGGACCAGTTGGCCAGCGCGGACGCCGCCAACCCCGAACAAGCGGCCGCAGTCGCCGAGGCACTGGAGCAGGCGACCGACGCCACCCGGCAATCGCTGGAGGAACTTTCCTCGACATTGGCCGACACCCAGCGGAAACAACTCGCCACCGCCGTCGCAGAACTGGCCCGCGCCGCCGAGGCCCTTGACCGGGCCGCGGCCTCAGAGCGGGATATCTCGCGGGAACTTGCCACCGCCGCCGAGTCCGGCAAGCAGGTTACCGCTTCGGATTTGGCCGAAATGAAAAAGACCCAGGCTCAGATCGAGCGGGTCGTCGAACGCGCCAAGACCGGAACCGACCAAACCGCACCTGCCGCCCAGGAGAGTCTGGCCAGAGCACTGGAGAAAGTCCAGGCCGCGACCGAGTCGTTACCGGAAAAAGGATCCGCCGAGGCTGACGCACCTTCCGATTCCGCCGCGGCTTCTGGCGAGTCCGCCAACAATGGCGCGGATCCGGCCAATCCAGACTCAGCCACTGCGGAATCAACAGCGGAAACCGGAAGTGAATCGGCCGGACAGCCGGAGGGGGATACTCCGGCTCCCTCAGGAGAATCCCCCAATCCTCAGCCGACAGCCGAGGCGGCCCAGCAATTGGCGGAAGCGGCGAACCTGCTGCGGAAAGAGGCCAAGAATGCGGCACGAGAGTTGAGCCGCACCGCCCAGGGGCAACTCGATCAGATCGACTCGGCTCAAAGTGAGCTGGCCCAGATAAGCCAGAACTCGGAAAAGCCCCAGGCGGGTCAGCTCAATCAGATCGCCGATGACGTCGGCCAGATCGCCCCGGAAGCTTCGGCGATGCTCCGCAATCAAGCAGATCAGGCGGCCCAAGCGGCGATGCAAGATCCCGGTGCCGACCGTCCAGACGCAAACGATCCAGACGCTGACCCGTCGGGCAGTACGCCGATGGGGGACAACCCTGGCGGCAGTGAACCTGCCGCCAGTGACCCCGAGGGCAGCGAACCTGCCGGAGGCGAACCGGCAACCGAGCCAGCGGCTGGCGATGATGCCAGCGGGGAAGAAACCGGTGCAAGTGAGCCTCCCGCGGGACCGATGCCGATCAGTGGCAGCCCTCCAGCCCCTTCGACCGAGCAGGCGATGGCCTCGCTCGCGGGTCGACGAATGCCGATCGCCGAAGACAAAGCGGCCGCCGATCAATTGGCAATGCTGCTCGACAACATGCATGCCTCGCGGGACGAGATCGGGGCCTTGGCAAATCAGTTTTTGGAAGAACAAGCAGCGTTGGCGGCGGCAACCCCTACCGGGGAAGCGGCGGGCGAAGCCGCAGGAGAACCGCAGTCGGGCGAGCCGGCCGAGGGCGCAAGTGGTGAGGCTCCGAGTAGTGGAGATCCAGCCAACGGGGCTCCGAGCGAAGCAGGCAATGCTGGACAGCCCAGCGGTGAAGGTGCTCCACCAAGTGGCAATCAACCTCCCGCTAATGAGTCAGCCGCCCCAGCCAGTGAGGTCGCGCGGCAGCTTTCCGAATCGATGCGGCAATTCGCCCAACAGCAACGGCAAACGGGGCAACTCGCCTCGCAGGTAGCCGAGCAAACCCAGATCGCCAACATGCCGGTTCGCCAAGCCTTGGAGGCCGCCTCGCAGCTTCCGCTGGCGATGCTGCCCCCAGGGATGGAAGCCGCCCTGGCTGATCAAATGGCCGCTAGTGTTGAGGCCACTGGCGAAGCAAGTGCCGAGGCGAGTGGCGAAGCTGCGGGTGATCCAATGGGGCAAGCTGCTGGTGAGCCAGGTCAGAGCGGAGAACCGGCTGGCAGTGGTGAGCCAGGCGGTGAGCCAAGTGGCGAGTCAGGAGAGAGTGGCGGACCACCCGCTTCAGGTTCTCCCAGCGGCCCAGGTGCCTCGACCGAAATGGGAACCGGCTTCGTCTCCGATGCCCCGCAAGCCACGGCTGAAGCGATTGCCGGTGCTGAGGCGATGCAGGCCTTGGCGGCCGTGTTACCTCCTTCGGCTCGGCAGGAAAACTGGGAGTTGATGCCCGCCGGGGCGCGTGACGAGGATGGCTCGATGGCCGCTGCGGCGGCGATGTCGGAAAACGCCTCCGCCTCCGCGGAAGCGGCCGCCGAAGGGGCCTCTGCTGGAGAGCCAAGCGATGAACCAGGCTCCCCGGGAAACAGCGGCGCCCCCATGGGCAGTAGCGAGGGTGGCGAAGGAAGCGAAGGTCAACCGCAGGAAGAGATGGCCGCCGGGGCTCGCCCCGGTGACGCCGAGACCCAACGGCGGAGCTTCGAGCGGGAGCCTTGGTTCACGAAACTGCCACCCGGGGTGCAACAGTCGATCCGAGCCAGTCTCCGTCGTGCACCACCCAAAGGTTATGAAGAACGTCTGAAACTCTATTTCCAAAACATTGAATAACACTCGCGAGTTCCACTTCGCGCACTTATTTTCCACACCGATGAAACCGAGAGGCAACTCCCATGGCAAGCGAACCGATTTCCCAAGATGATGTAGCCGCTGTGCAAGGCTGCGAGCGAGCCTATGGGCAGCTCCGCGATGAGCTGGCCAAGGTGATTGTTGGCCAGGACGAAGTGATCGAGCAGGTGCTGATCGCCATGCTCGCCAAGGGGCATGCCTTACTGGAAGGGGTGCCGGGGCTGGCCAAGACATTGTTAATTAGCTCGTTGGCAGAGTCGCTGCACTTGAGCTTCAAGCGAATCCAGTTCACCCCAGACCTGATGCCGACCGATATCACCGGAACCGAAATCATCCAGGAAGACCTGGAGACCCGCCAGCGAAGCTACCAGTTTTTGGAAGGTCCCTTGTTCGCCAACCTGATTCTGGCGGACGAAATCAACCGGACACCTCCTAAAACCCAAGCCGCGATGCTCGAAGCGATGCAGGAGCGTCAGGTCAGCGCGGGGGGCACCATCCGCAAGCTGCCGGAACCGTTCTTTGTGCTTGCGACCCAAAACCCGCTGGAGCAAGAAGGGACCTATCCTCTGCCAGAGGCCCAGTTGGACCGGTTCCTGTTGCACATCAGGGTCGACTACCCATCCGGTGCGGAAGAGTGGGAAATCGCCCGGCGGATTACCAGCGGAGAACAACAAACCTTGTCACCCTGCCTTTCCGGCGAACAGATCGTTCAGTTCCAAAAGCTAGTCAAACGGGTGCCGGTCAGCGATCAGGTACTGGGCTACGCCTGGGCTCTGGTCCGCGCGACACGCCCCGGCACGCCGGAGGCCCCGGACTTTGTCAATCAATCGGTCGCCTGGGGTGCCGGTCCGCGTGGTTTGCTCACCTTGGTGACCTGCGCCAAAGCCCGGGCCATTTTATACGGCCGGTATCACGCCAGCGCCAGTGATATCCAGGCAGTAGTCAAACCGGCCTTGCGTCACCGGATGGCGGCCAATTACTCCGCCCAGGCCAACAACCTAAACAGCGACGCACTGATCGACATGCTGCTGGAAACGATCCCGGCCGAGCGGGTTTACGAGTGCCCTGCCGCTTAGTACCCAGGTAAGCGGAAAAGATTTCAACAGCGAGAAGAAACACCCATGGCTGGCATGTTATCCCGGTATTTGGATATCGAATTTCTGCGGCAACTGGGTGGCGTTTCGCTTCAGCCGCGCGGATTGGTCCAGGGCAACTTGGCGGGGGCTCATAAGTCTCCTAGTTCCGGGTTCGCCGTCGAGTTCGCGGGGCATCGAGAGTATGTGCCGGGGGACGATCCCAAACATATCGACTGGCGCGTCTTCTTTACGCGCGACAAGTACTTCATCAAACAGTACGAGATGGAGACCAACTACACCTGCCATCTGCTGCTGGATATCAGCCGCTCGATGCGGTATGGCGAGGGGGATGAGCAAAAGCTGATGCATGCGGCGCGGATTGCGGTCACGCTGGGCCATAGCATTGTGCGGCAGACCGACAAGATCTCGCTGACCACGTTCGACGCGACCCTCAAGGGACACATCCCGCCGAGCAACTCGCTGCATCAGATAATCCGGATGACGCAGCACCTGGAGGAAACTGAGGCCGAGGAGAAGACCGACTTGCGGCAGTGCCTGGCGGAGTTCTCCGAACGATTGTCGCGGCGGGAAATCGTGATGATCTTCAGCGACTTCTTCGGCGACTTGGAAGCTCTCGAACAGGCAATTCAGCGGCTCCGGTTCAATAAGCATGAGGTGGTCCTGTTCCAAGTGATGCACGACCACGAGCTGAATTTCAACTTGGATGGCATGACCAAGTTCGTGGGATTGGAAATTCCGGACGACCTCCTGGCCCAACCAAGCGACATCCGGCCAGCGTATCTGGCGGCGGTCCAGCGGTTCAATGACGAACTGGAGGATCTCGCGCGTCGTAACGACTGCGATCATTTGCTCATCAACACCGGCACACCTCCGGGACCCGCCTTCTGGGAATATCTCAATCGCCGCTCAATCCGTGCCCGTCGAGTCTAGTGGGGGATCAAAATCGCGAAGGAATTGTTGAGTCCACTACAGCGAATTAAGTCCCATGACTTTTGACCCCGTCGAACACCCGATTTCAATAAGAATCGCAACTTCCGCTGAATCCCCAAAGGTTCAGTCGATACGAGAATACGCTTTTGAATCTGTCCGAGCCATTTATTCGCCTGTCGGTGTGAGCCACATTACACCTGTGTCGGTCCACGAGAATCGAGTTGATGCCGTCGCTTCAATCGGTGATGCAGATGCCGGCGTAATGGGGATTTACTCTGACGGGTCGATTCTGCGGGTTACTGGACTTGGCGTGTTGCCAGCATTCCGCCGATGCGGAATTGCATCGGCTCTCCTGGGCTTTGCGGGGCAAGTTGCGATAGAACGAGGTTGTCGGGAGGTTGGATTATTCACGATTCGTGAAACGGACAACCTCAAAGTATTTCTGAAATTAGGTTTTGCGGTCTTCCATGAGGAGATCGCGGATTGGTGCGAAAGCAATCGATTCAACACTTTGCATGAAGTGGAAATGAGGAGGCCCGTCAAACCACAACCGCCTTAGTCTCATCCGATGCCCCAACCACGGCAATCGCTCGCTCTATCCAACAGATCTTTGGCAAACCACTGGTCAAAAATGGGCCCATCGCTCCCAGTGCACGGTCAATCCGCAAAGCACCCCACCTTTGGTCATTTGTGGTGATCGGGTTTGCCGAAGAATCCCCATTATTTGATTAAGGGTGGCGTACTTTCCATTGACAGCAACGGAAAAATCATCATCATTAAAGTGTAGATGCGACGAATATTGTCGTGGGACGAACTGGCCGAGACTCCTTTTTAATCTCGGCGCGACCTGCACAGGGGGCTCGCCGCAACGTAAACAGACGTTAATGCCGCGAAAGTGCACATTGGGGATAAGGTATGAAATTTTCCTTCCGACTAGCCGAACTACTTAACCACTCGCCCGACCCGAAGAAGCGTCCCGGGACGATCAAGGCGATCTGTGACTTCACCGGTTTGGACCGGCATCAGGTCTCTTCACTGCTGAAGAACGAGGCGAAGTACATTCCGCTGAGTGCCTTGTCGCAGGTGTGCGACTTCCTGATCAAGCATGGATACGCCGAAGCGAATCAACTGCCGGGGGCCCTGTTCGCGGTCGAACCGGAAAACTTTTGGGAACTGCTGGCGCGGCGAAAACGAGTTGAGATGTGTCTGGGCATCCGGGCCGATGAGAACTGGGCCGAAGGGGCCTGGGTCGTCGCCTCCGACAGCATTCTGCAGGGGCAACTTTTAACCGGGATTTCCACGCTCGGGGGCACCGCCAAGTATCGTGCTGCCGAGCCCCCACAAGAGATCAACGGGATTTCGGGGGATCGGATTGTGGCCCGAGATGCCCCCATCCCGCAACCGGAAGACCTGTTCCAAACGTTGGTTTGGGCACCGGGTCAGGCGGAAGAGGAAGAGGTCCACTCGCGGGCCAACGAGGTCTACACCAGCTTCCAAAACGTCGATGGCGACAAGGCGCTGATCAGCTTGGGGAGTATCCGCAGCAACCCGGTGATCGAGTTGGGTCTGGCCGCCGCCTTCGGTGCCGAACCGTTTGTGAGCCTGGATGAGGTGGAAAAACCAGGGGATCGACCGATCCCGATTTATCTGCGGCATCGGGAAAAGAACGTCGAACAGCCCGCTTCCTGCTGTGGTGGTGCCCAACTGTCCAAGACGGTCGCCCCAGAGATTCCCGGCTTCTATTACGAGAAGGCGGACGGAAGCTGGGACTGCGTGAAATGGGACGAAACCACGTACGAGCCTGCCTATTTATTCTATATCTACCATGAGTCGCAAGGACGCCTGGAAATGATGCTGGGAGGCTATTCCGGCCGAGGAACCCGGCTTTTAGCCAAAACCTTGTCGAGCCGTCCGGAAGAGTTCTGGCCGCCGGTCTTTAGTGGGAACGGGGTCCAAATCGGGGCGTACGTCATCCAGTACGAACTGAAACGACAGAAGAAACACCGGAGCGTGCTGGTTGCGGACTACTCCTCGACCACCAAAGTGATCCCGCTCGACGCGAAATCGATCGAGAAGCGACTGGTGACCTAACTTCGGCAATCCATGGGCGTCCCGGAATCCGACTCTCCGGGTCGTTCAGATGCGGGTCGCTTGATAGAGTTCAAAGATGATCCCACTTACGGCTTAGGATCATCTTTGCCGCGGGCGTCGAGAATCGCCCGAACGAGTTCTTCGGGGACGTTGGCCGAAATGTCTTTTTCTTCCTCCTGGCAGACCTTAATGCCGAGTCGGGTCGCCTCGTGGTAGTTCTCCAGGTAGTGCAGGCAGCAGGGACAACGCTCCAAGTGGGTCTTGACCACGCACATCGTCTCCGGCGGTAGATTACCTTCCAGGTAATCCCCCATGAAGTCGTACAGTTGTTTGCATGTAAGCTTCATTCCGAGCCGCTGGACTGTCTCATATGAGGATCAAGTAACGTTTTTAAGGCCTGGCGGGCCCGATGTAAACGAGTTTTCACGGCCGGTACGGTTATATCGAGCCGGGCGGCCGTCTCATCGGTGCTTAACTGTTCGATGTCGCGAAGCAGCAAAACGGTGCGATAAGTCTCTGGTAATTCCGCGATTGAGCGGCGAACCACATCCCGCGTCTCACGGTCCTGGACCGCCGTGTCGTAGGTGACGGCCCACGCCGGTTCAGGAGCGTCGCGGTGGCCATCGACCGAGAACCGAGGCAATAGGTCGTCGACCGGGCGTTCCGGCTTTCTTCGCTGGGTGCGGAGCTTCATCAGCGAGGCGTTCACCACAATCCGGTGCAGCCAGGTCGAGAGCTTGGAATTTCCCTCAAAATTCTCGATCGCCTTGAAAGCGGACAGAAAGGCGTCCTGGACCACGTCCTGAGCGTCCTGTTCCTGGCTTAAAAATCGCCGGGCGACCAACAGCATCCGCCCGCCATATTCCCGCACTAGGTGCTCGTACGCGGACGGATCACCCGCTCGCAGGGCAGCCAGCAACTCCGTATCGCTTTCCCAGCGAGTTGGCAGTGGTTCGGGTTGCCGTGGAGTATCCATCTTCTGAACGATACCAAACCGAGGTCGGGGCGTCCATCGAGTACCCCGAGACTTCAAACTTCTCACTTGAAACTTGGAACAGACTCGCAAAGTATACCAGGTAACCACCACGGCACCGCCGCCAACTCCCCAAATATGCTATTTGCATTGGACAGTCGGGTGGCATTACATTGGGTGAAATCCGGCTAGCAACCACCCTCCCCACTCGCACCTCTTCCGCTGGTAGTCTTCCATGACCTGGTCCCGATTGCGTTTCCATACCATGTGGCAACAAGCGATACGTCGCTCTGGCCCATCATCTAACCGGCGGTCCCATTCCCTAATCGTGCTGCTGGTAGGCATCGCCTGCGTCATGGTTTCCGCCACCTGCCAAGCGGAAGCAAACCTGCAAGTCGCGGTGGGTGAGATCGATATCACACCGAAAATCGATGCCGCGGTGCCGGTTTGGATCGCGGGCTACGGACATGGTAGAGCCGCCATGTCGGTTCACGACCCGATCATGGCCAGGGCCTTGCTCCTTTCGGACGGGTCCAAGCGAATGGCACTCGTGAGTGTCGATTTGATCGGGCTGCAATTTCAAGAGACCGAGCGTATCCGCGAGCGACTGCCCGACCTGGACTACATCATGGTGGCCAGCACCCACAACCATGAAGGCCCCGATACGATTGGGATCTGGGGCGAGAATCCTTTGCGGCGGGGTGTCGACGAGGCATACCTGGACTTGGTGGTGAACCGGGTGGCCAAATTACTCACTTCGCTGGAAGCGAACCTGGAACCGGTCACCATGGAACTGGGGACGACTCGTCGGCCCGATTTACTACATGACAGTCGACTCCCAATCGTGCTGGATCCTGTGATTCGGGCACTTCTGTTTCGTTCCACCAAGGGTGGAGAACCGGTCGCCCTGTTGCTCCAGCAGAATTGCCATCCGGAAGCCCTCGGTTCCAAGAATACGGCCCTAACCGCCGATTTCCCCCACTACACGATCGGCTATCTGCGGGAGAAACTCGATTGCCCGGTGGTGCTCGTGAGTGGGGCGATTGGCGGCCTCATGGCACCTCCACCCAGTGGTATTCAAGACGAGGCGGGACGTGAACTTCCGTTTGGCACGTTCGAATACGCCAAACGGTATGGTAACGAGTTGGGTGCCGCTACGATGATCGCATTAGAAAACGCGAAATCACTCCCAGGCATCCCGCTCGATGTCGAAACCCGACAAGTCGCCATCCCAATCGACAATTATATGTATCGCTTGGCCCGGTCCTTGAAAGTGATCGTCCGGGAATCCTACGAGTGGACCGGCTCACCCGAGAAGTTCGGAAAAGCGGTAAGCGTCGATTTCCGACCCGATCGCCCCGCGACGCGGACCGAGGTAGCATTGATTCGGATGGGAGATCTGGCAATCGCCTGCTTACCGGGGGAACTGAACCCGGAACTGGTGTACGGCGAGATTGTCGATCCTCCCGAAGCGAATGTCGATTTCCCGGACGCCCCGCCGGAACCTCATTTGACCGCGATGTTCGCCGATCGGCCTTGGATGTTCATCGGGCTGGCCAACGACGAAGTCGGTTACATCATTCCCAAACGTCAGTGGGATTTTGATCCACCCTATGCCTATGGCCGAGCGAAACCGCAATATGGCGAGATCAACAGTTGCGGCCCGGATACCGCTCCCATCTTGCTGAACTCCTTGCGGGATTGCTTTCAGGAGCTTGAAAAACGCTGGTAGTGTGAATCAACGGCATCACCTTTCGCCGCTTCCAGGGTGAATTGTCACACCCCGCTAGGGTCAACGAACCTGAGGCAAGGCCCGGGGAGAATCCTCCGGAACCGGCGGCAGCCGTCGCCCGACCGAAGGCTGCATGGCAGGCTGGTTATTTCGTCCATCGGAGACGTAAACCGTCCCAGGCTCGGCTTGTGTGGGCTGGCCTGGACCGCGGAAGGTTAGGCTGGGGCCCGATTCTTCTTCGAGAATTTCCTCTGGTGCATCTTTACCGACGGTGTCCAGCATTTGCCGAGCCGGCTGGAAACTAGGGTCCGCTTTCAAGGCAGCTTGCCAGTAGTGGATCGCTCCGTCCCGGTCGCCGTTTCGATACAGCAAGTACCCCAGGTTATAATTCGCGGCAACTGGACCATGAGCGTGTTCCAATTGCGAGTACGCCTCTTCCAATCGCTCGTTGTTGGCTAAGATCGTTGCGATATTATTTCGATACCGCCCCTCGGACGGGGCCAATGTAATGGCCTTAAAAACCGAAGCGAGGGCTTCGTCCACTTGCCCCATTTTCGCCTGACAAAGTCCCAGGTCGTTGTGAACTACCGGGTCGTTGGCATGGGCCTCGGCGGCTCGAAGATAAATCGCCCGCGATTCCGATAAGCGTCCCTCCCGATGCAGCAGCCGAGCAAAACTGATGAGAGCTCGCCGATTGGTCGGGTACTTTTCCAAGGCACTGCGGTACTGACGCTCCGCTCCTTCCGCATTCCCTTTGTTTTCCAGCACGCGGGCGGAAGTCAGGTAAACCTCCACTCCCACCTCCGACGGCATATTCGCGAGACTGACTGGATCGTCCTCGGCGACGTTCGGCGTGCTTCGCTTGAACATCCCCGAAATCGAATCACCGGCCCGTTGGAAAGCACCGCTGATTGGATTGGTGCTCGCCGGTTCCTTTTCCAGAGAATTGATGTACTGATCTAAATTCGGGTTGGCGGGCCGCGAGGACTCCTCGGTATGCTGGACCGGCCGCACGTTGTCCATCGCTTGGTCGCGTCCCTCAGTCTGAGCGGGAGAAACACCGCGTCCCCGGGACGAAGCTTCGCTTCCCTGCGACATCGGCGCGGGAGTGGCAAGGGTGAGTTTACGAGGAGCGACCGCCGATGCCCCCGTCGGTTTGCTGGACGACTCACGAGCGGCGGTCGCGGTCTCGCGGAGTGAGCGGGGCCCCTTCGGTTTGATGGTCTGCGACTGCGCTGCTAGCGGCGCAAGGAGTAGTCCGACATACACCACCACACGCCCACAGGCGATCGGCCATGAGAGACACCCACCAAATTGCCGACCTGTTCCAGAGGAACCTTGAATAGGAAACACTCCCCACCTCCTTGTGTTGGAAACCGCCGCTTCCTTGCGGCGGATATTCCGAGCGCCTTGCCGAATCACCACATTCAGGGCGATCCCCTGTCTTTCATCGGATGCGACGAAGAGATCGTTCAGTCGAAAACCGGCGGATCCCGCTGATTACGACGATTACGCGGGATGTCGCAAAATGGGACCGTCTCTTGGCGATTCGCATCCCACCCCATCGAACGAGTCCTGCCTATCGCTGACCGAAGTCCTATTATCCCGGGGGTTACCGCGGGGTTCGCTAAGCTTGCTTCCCACGGAACGCTGGCGCACCCGTGGGAAGCAAACGAAAAGGATTGTTCCAATCTCAGTCGCCCTACCGCCCTGTTAAGGTGCCACAGCCGCGGGCAGGCGAGGTGCCGGGATTGAACTGCGTTCGCTCCGATAGATGTCATCGATGTAATCGGCTGGCCGCGGAATCGGCTCGTTGCCGGTCACGTAAAACTCAGTGGCGTCGGCGTCACCTACCAGACGGAATACCGCGTCACGCGTCGATTGAAGGCGTGCTTCGGTCTGATCCTCGGTGAGTCCCCGCAGCACGAATACCGCGCGACGACCCTCGGATCCCATGAGGATCTGCCGAACCTTCATTTCGCCCCCCCGAGTAATCTGGTGCGATTCCGGGTGGAAATGATTCTCACCAAGGGTATTTTGCAGCCGAATTCCGGCCATCGTCATTTGGTGGTAGTAGTTTCTGACCGAATCCCGATCAAGCTCGACAAACGGCGAGGGCCAGCAGCGGTTGCGGGCGTAATCGAGTTTCCATTGATTGCTAAACGAAGCCCAATCCGCCTGCAAAGCGGTAGTTGAGGTCACGACCACGGTGATCGCAAAGAGCATGATAAATCGATATTTCATCGCCGACTTTCCTTCCCTGGAACCGCGCTTCATCCGAATCTCGCCGCTGGTAAGCGAATCCTTCCTGGACGTCGTAACATGATAAGCTTCATCGGCCGATCAATCGACAAAACACCACATCCGGCCCTTTAGTCGTTAGAAGGCATAAAACCGTCAAACTCGCGCCGCTTTGCTAGCGGAGAGCGCTAGACGAAGATGCCAGCACAGCCGCCACTCATGAGCAGTGGCGGCTTCATCCACCTTACGAGTTTGCCGCCATCATCGGCAACATCTCGCGAACCACGGTAATCGCGGCGGGACCAACCAGCACCACGAAAATACCGGGGAAGATGAAGAACACCAGCGGGAAAATCATCTTCACGGCGGTCTTGGCGGCTTTCTCCTCCGCGATTTGACGACGCCGGGTCCGCATCGCGTCACTCTGAACGCGAAGGGCCTGGGCGATGCTGGAGCCGAATTTATCCGCCTGAATTAAAATGGCCGCCAATGAACGCAGGTCGTCGACGCCGGTTCGGCTACCCAACTCATGCAGGACCTCAACCCTCGCCCGACCAACTTGTAGCTGGAAGTTGCAGGTTCCGAACTCTTCAGCAATCACGCGATAGGTCCGCTTCATTTCATCCGAAACTCGCCGCATCGCCTGATCCAAACCCAAGCCCGCTTCGACGCACACCACCATCAGGTCCAAGGCGTCCGGCAGTCCGAGAAAGATCTGCTGCTTACGAGTCTTTCCCAGATACCACAGTCCGATATCGGGCAGGTAAAACATAAAGGCCAGAATCAACACCGCCTTCAGCATGCCGATCAAATCGTACTGGGCAATCAGAAAGAAGGCACTACCGCTCGCGACAAGGCCCACCATTAAACTGGCGAACTTCATCCCGAGAAAGGCCGTGGGGGCCCCTTCAGAGCGGAACCCCGCGTGGGAGAGCTTATCCTTGAGCTTGTTGGCGTCCTTCTCATTGGCAGGTTGCAGAGGCTTGGCCAAGGTCGGAGAGGCTTTCTCCAACATCCGGGCCATCGCGCCCCCTTTGTTTTTGTCTTTATCGCCACCCTTGCGGAGCGGATCGCGAATTCCCTCCAGACGATCTTCCGCCCGGCTTTGGTCCGGAGATAGAATCGAAAAAAGGGCGTAGACGATCGCGGCGATTAATCCGAAAACCGATACCACGATGATCGGCGTCAAATTGTTTTGCAGTAATTCCATGGTTCGATGCTTACACCTTGATGTCGATGATTTTATGAATAACCCAGGCCCCTAGTAACTGCATCACCACCGCCCCGGCCAGCATTTGGTTGCCCAGCGGATCGGTGAACAGGGTCATCACGTAGGACGGATTTAGCCGCCACATGACAATGAACAGCACCGGGGGTAGCCCCAAAAGCACAATCCCGGAAATTCGGCCTTCCCCGGTGAGGGCCTGAATCTGTCCGTAAAGTTCCATTCGCATCCGAATCAAACGACCGATTTTGTCGAGGATTTCAGCCAGGTCACCACCCGTCTGACGCTGCAAAATAATCGCCGTGGCGAAGAATTTGAGGTCGAGGTTGGGAACTCGCTCGGTCATGTTGGTAATCGAGTTCTCCAAAGAGACACCCAGATTCTGGGCCTCAAACGCATCTCGAAATTCGCCGCCGATCGGCTCTTGCATCTCGTCTGCCACGAGTTGAAAACCAGCACCCAGACTATGTCCGGCGCGCAGGGCCCTGGCAATCAATTCCAGGGCATCGGGAAGTTGCTTTCCGAAGGCCGCTAAACGAGACCCTCGTTTCCACCAAGCCCAGAGCAAGGGCAGGAAACCAACCACGATCGCCATGACCGGACCGAAGTAAAATGGCAAACCCAACAGGATCGGCACCACGGCGGCACCAGCCGCCAGCCCGGCGGAGATCATTACGAAATTCCCAACCGACGTATCAATCGCCGCCTGATCCAGGTACAGGCGAAGGTTGAAGTATTTTGAAATCCACTCGATTAGGGCACCGGTGTCGGTTTCGTCCTCGGCGTAGAGCAGGCTGTTTTGCTCACTTCCCTTGGCCCCCTTATGTGAGGTGGCTCCCGCCAGGATCTCCAGGCGGTTCTCCAAATCTTCGTTCGCGCCGCTGCGGAACATCAGAGCCACGCCACCTACCAAGGTGGCGATCCCCACGAAAACCAGGATCGGAATCAGTACAGTTAGTGATACCATCGTCTTTACTCGATACGAATGTCTGGTGGATTAGTCTTGCAACATGATCCGTTGGCGGAAGGCACTCGCGGGCAAACGCACCCCAGAGGACTCCAGCCGATCCATGAATGTGGGGCGAACCCCGGTTGATTCAAAATAGCCGCGAGCCCTGCCCGTTTCGTCGATGCCGGTTTGGTTGTAACGATAGACGTCCTGCATCACCACGGTATCCTGTTCCATGCCGATCACTTCGGTGATGTGGGTGACGCGTCGCGGACCTCCCTGCAACCGGTTGGCCTGGATAATCAGGTCGACACCGCTGGCGATTTGTTGTCGCATCGCCTTGATGGGCAGCTCGAATCCCGCCATCGAGATCAAGGTCTCGACACGCGCGATCGCGTCACGCGGCGTGTTGGCGTGGATGGTGGTCATCGATCCTTCGTGACCGGTATTCATGGCCTGAAGCATGTCGAGGGTTTCTCCACCACGACACTCACCAATGATGATCCGTTCCGGACGCATACGCAGTGCATTGCGGACGAGGTCGGTGGCCGTCACCGCCCCTTTCCCCTCCACATTCGAAGGACGTGTTTCGAGCCGGACCACATGGTCTTGTTGCAACTGAAGCTCCGCCGCGTCCTCGATCGTCACGATTCGCTCGGAACTGGAGATGAAGCTCGATAGCGTGTTGAGCAAGGTTGTTTTACCGGAACCAGTACCGCCGGAGATAATGATATTGAGCCGGGCCTTGATCGCCCCCTCCAACAGCATCACCATCTCTGGTGTGAACGCCTTATAGTTGAGCAAGTCTTCCAGCTTAAGCGGATTCGCCCCGAACCGCCGAATGGAAACCGAGGCCCCATCCAATGCCAAGGGGGGGATAATCGCGTTGAAACGGGACCCATCAGGCAGCCGGGCATCCACCATCGGGCAGGTTTCGTCGACGCGGCGACCGACCCGGGAAACGATCCGATCGATGATCTGTAGCAGGTGTTCGTTGTCGCGGAAGGTGACGGTGCTTTTCTCCATCTTGCCGCTACGCTCGCAGTAGATGTTCTTCGGCCCGTTGATCAGAATATCGCTGATCGTGTGGTCCTTCAGCAACAACTCCAGCGGCCCCAGGCCGAACGTTTCGTCCAGGACTTCCTCGACTAGGCGTTCCCGTTCATTCCGATTGAGCAGAGTCTCTTCGGTATCGCACAGGTGCTCGACGACCAGGCGAATCTCGCGGCGGAGCATGTCGCCTTCCAGCTCGCCCACCTTCGACAGATCGAGCTTATCGACCAGCTTGCCGTGAATCTTACGCTTGAGCGTTTCGAACTCACCCTGCTTGGATGTAGGTGGAGTTTTGGTATCCGTCGTTCCAGTACGCATGGAATCATTCCTTCCGTTGCCGACCAAGGGTAACTCACCACGAGATGATGGCGACACGGGCCGTGTCGCGGGGTGCCGAAACTCCGCCGACTTTGTGGATTCAATCGGTCAGGCAAACAACCCTGGAAAAGATAGCTCACGTTCCAAGCGATGGTGGAATCGGAGCACGGAAAATTCAGAGTGTCCCTTGTTTCCTATTTGGCCGTATCGGCGGATTGCTCCGATTCGACCGGTTTCTCCCCCTTCGAGGATAAAAAACCGAACCAGCGCCCTTTTTTGCCCTTACTAGTCGTGGCTTTGGCCGCGTTGTCGCCGGAAATCGCCTCGGCCAAACCGGTCATCGATTGCGTAATCGCGGCTCGTGGCGCCTGTTCAATCAACGGGACTCCATTGTTGCGGACCTCAACCATCGTGCGATAGTCGTTGGGAATCTGCCAGAAGATCTCCGTTCCAACGGTTTCCTGAGCCTTCTTCATGCTGATCTCACCATTTTCCAGCCCGACTCGGTTAATCACCACCTTGGTCTTCTCTTTCAATCCGTCGATCTCCGCGAACGACATCATGAGACGGACCACGTTTCGCAGACAAGGAAGATCCAGTTGGATGGTCATCAAGTTGACATGGGCCTCTTTCATGGCGAGCATGTCCAGCGGCGAATAAGCCTTGGAGGTATCGATAATCAGGTGCGTGAAGGTCGCCTTCATCAGCCCGATTACCCGCTGAAACTCCTCGGGGCTGATCGGTGACTCATCCTGAAGCTGCACCGGCCGAGGCAACAGGTAGAGCCCTGAGCTGTGCTGCGTGAGTGACCGTTTAAGCAGGTTGAAGTCCAACCGTTTGATGTTTTGGGCGACATCGATCAAGGTGTAGTCGGGAATGGTATCCAGGAAAACGTCGGCGTCCCCCAGGGCCAGATCCAGATCGATCAGGCAAACATTGTTTCGTTCATTCGAGGCGAGGATACATCCCAGATTGACCGCCAGACTCGTCGCGCCGACACCGCCGGTTGCCCCGCAGATGGTAATCACCTTGCACCCGCGCGACTTCGTGGTACCCTGCCCGAAACGTTGGCTCCCGATTCGCTGCAAGGCGTTGATCAGCTCATCCAGACCGATGGGATGATTTAGAAACTCCTTGGCACCGGCCCGCATCGCCCGCAATATGAGCTGGCCATCGGTGGAGCTGCTGACCACCAGGATCGAGCAGTCCGGTGTTGTGTCATGCACTTCCTGAATCAGACGCAGGGCCCGATCCGGATCGGCATCCAGTGAGACAATCCCGATATCGGGATTGGTCTGCCCCACCACATCCGCAAAGAACTCATAGCGAGAGCATTCGGCCTCTAGCCATACGATATCCATTCCCAACAAAGTCGACTTCAAAGACTCACGAGTGGAATCTTTAGGATCGACCAGGGCGACTCGTAATACGTTACTCATGGCGGAAAATTCTCAACACAGGCGAAACAACAAGAGCGATCCGGAATTCCCACGCGGCAACTGAATGCCGCGATAGGGAATTCTAGATCGCGTTATTCCCCCAGGTGTTAAAAATCGAGAGAGTCATATCCTGTCGGACCAATCAACCCCGGAGTGCCGGGGGCCGGTGCCGCCGGTAATCGCGAATTTGAGGACGGCACCGAAGTTGAGGCGCTGCCCTGGCTCGACGACCGCGGACGACTTGAGACCGGTTGTTCGCGAGACTCACGTGGGCCAGAGGGGGTGAATACACCCTGCGAGCCTAGGTCGTCGGCGGTCTGACCATTCCGGCGGACCTCAATCAGGGGTGCTCCCTGAGGAATTTCCTCACCATGATGAATCATGGGGCCCATGCCGGGCTGCTCGTGCATCATCCCGTCATACGGTCCGCAGGCTGGTTTCTCCATGTAACCCTTCCAGAACAACTCGTTGGTGGTCGGCATCCCACTATGATCCCCTGGCAAGGCACATGGGGCATCGTGCAGATCGACCGCTCCGATCAACTCCGGTGTCACCACAATCAGCAGCTCCACCTCGTTACGGCGTTGCCGAGTGCGGCGGAACGGGACGCCGATGTAGGGCATGTCCGAAATATAAGGCAAACCTCGCTTCTCGATTTCCACTTTTTCCTGAATCAAACCGGCCAGGGCCAAGGTCTGCCCCGCCTGCATTTCGACCGCCGTATCGACCCAGCGAGTGCGGAAACCGGGAGTCCCGTTCACCCCGAGACTCGCATCCACTTCGCTAACCATGGGGCGAACTTCCAGTCGCAAGTTGCCGTTGCCCAGCACGATCGGCACGAAATCGACCCGGGTACCAAACTCCTTAAACTCGATGGAGTTGGTTCCTAAACCAGAGGCGACCTCGATCGGCACTTCACCACCGGTAAGGAAGCTGGCGGGACGACCGCTGATCGATGTCAGGGTCGGCTCGGATAGCAATTTGGCCAGGTTTTTTTGTTCCAAGGCCTCGACAAACCCGAAGAATCCACTGTTATTTCCCAACACGCCGAAGGTCATCGTTCCCGCACCGGCACCTGGGATCTCACCGGCGGACAAAGCGACCCCTTCGATAATCCCGCTCACACTGGAAGTAATAAAGTCGTTGCCGTTAAAGGCTGCAAAGTCGATCCCGAGGGTCTCGAGTTTAGTTCGAGAAACTTCGTAAACCTTGACCTTAAGAGCGACCTGTTGGGCACCCCCAACATTGATATTGTTGATTACCCGCGGATAGTAGTCTTCGGCCATCGCCACAATTCGGCTAACCGCCTCAGGCCGATCAACGTAGCCGGAGAGCACCACGCTGCTGGCTAACGGACGGACTTTAATCGTGGAGTTGGGAAACTCCGATTCCAGCAGCATCTGAAGTTCACGGCCGTCGCCGATCACTACCACGTCGACCGTGTGGATGCTGCCATCCTCGGTCCACAGGTTGACCTGCGTCACCCCCGGTTTGGTGGCCGAGACTTGAATCTTAGTGGGAGACAGGGGCGTCAGCTTCAATAGATCAGGATTGTTGACTTGGGCCTTGGGAATTTTGCTGTCCAAGGTAAAGATGCGGCTGGAGTTGACGATCATCTCCAACCGCTGATTCGGCGCATCAACCTGAAAATTGACGCCGGGTGTTTCCGGCGACAGGGTTTCTGGTGACACGTTTCCCGGCACCTGCGCCGAAGCTAAATTGACGCTCCACGCACCCCCAACCCCAAGGGACAGGGCAACCGCAAGTGCTAGGGCAATCAGCACGGAAAACCGCGCTCTCGGCTGTGAGATTATCATCCGTGATTTCCTTAAGACGATATCCGTCTATTTCATCCTTGAAATTGGATACTACGCTAAAACTGGCTGTTGCCCTCGCTCATCACCAAGCGGCGTCATTCGAAGTCGCCGCCTGATGGGTCATCCTGAGGTGCCCAATCCACCGGCGCCTTCGCCGACTCGCTCGGCTCAGGTTGCCCCGCTGGTGGTTTTGGTTGAGGCGTGAATGTTCCGTCACCAACCACAGGGGCCGGTGGTGGAGTCGGTTTCTTCGCTGGTTTTTTCATGGTCCGCGGCGGCGACTGGGCCGCACCCGCGGGAAGCTCGATCGCCAGATCTCCATCGCTGGCAAACTCGAACCGCTGCACCCCGGTTGGGCTGAGTAAGTCCATCGTCCAATCGGGCGACATATCGTACACTTCCTCCTCTTCAGGGGTGGCAACCTTCGTCACCTTGCGAGCCTGTTGTTCCTTCAGGAACTCTAGAAACGAGGGGCGGTTGTCAGCGGCGGCGACTTGCGGCGTCTCAACCTTGGTTTTGTCTTCCTTCGGATCGGCGTCCTCGGAGATCCCGAGCAGTTCCTGAATCGTCGCGTCGCCCGACTCACCCTCGACCACCTCTTCATCCGGCGGACGAAGCGACAGGCTGAGGCTACCCAAACGGCTAGCCAACATCAAAACCTCGACTTGACCTGGGTTCACGAGCAGAGAGACCGTCTTGGCCGCGATGCTGTTGCCCTGCGAGTCGGTTTCTCGATGCGTCTGCTCATTCACCGCGAATACGCGGACATTCTTCAAAATGGTGCGCGTCATCGACTTATTGGTCGATCCGACACGAGCCAAGTAAACGAGCACGTCAACTCGGTCCCCAGGCAGGATGAGTCCCGAAGCGGAACTTTCCGCGGTCACACGGACCGAGTGAACCCGGTATCCGTGGGGAATTAGCTTGGCGGCACCCCGGTCTTCTTCGGAGCCGAACAATTTTCCCTCTAGGATCAACTCTCCGGCAAACAGGCGGCTGCGTGGCCGACGAGTTTCCAGTTTCGCCAGGTCCCGAATCGCCCCTTCGGGGATTCGATCCTTCGGCCATGGTTCGAGCTTAATCATCGAGGGTTCGATGACTTCATTGATGTCGATGTCCTCGAGAGCGACAAAAATACTCTCCAATTCGACCTCGGCGACCTGCGGCGTGGACGATTTTTGGTCCAATACCTGGCTAATGCCGATGGAGGCTACCAAGCCGCACCCCAAGGCGATGATGATCAAAATTAACGATTTTGGACGCATTGTGTTTTCCTTCGTGGAGCTAGCTTCCGTGCCATTTGTGAGCTAGCTATTCAGGCCCCCCGGCACTGAATCTCGACTTGCCAATCATCGGGAACAAAGCGATTCGTGGGCCACTAGAAGCCGTTTCAGCCGCATTTCTCGCCTACCCCACGGGGGTTTCCCAATCGGCAAATTTCAACGTGATCTATTGAACACTTTCTCTTCGCATGACCGTCCGTGCCTCTAACGTGGTTCCACCTAAATACATGGGCGACGGCAACCAACTGACATCGCTAAACGAAATCGACACTGAAACCGCGACCGGTTGCCCAAACCCAGCGGACGCGGGCGGATCCGGCGTGATCGTGATTTCGGCCGCATTCGCGGAAACCGCGCCCGAGTTCAAAAAATCCTCGACCGCTTGCACTACGTCCCCGGTCACCGCCCCCTCCAGGACCGCCCGACGCGCCCCTTCTCGGGAAGCGTTGGTGATAACCTGTTGCACCATCACCATCCGGCCATATTCGATCATTCCGAAGATCAGCAGGAAAAAGAGGGGTGCCACTATGGCGAACTCGACCACAGACGCCGCCGTTCGGTTTGATCGGAACAAACGGCAAGGTTTATGCAGCCGGGCGTTCGAAGAACGCAAAGTCCGATCTACTTCGCCCGGTTTATCAGTGGACCCTAGTTTGCCGTCGGTGCCGATCTCGTGGAGTGTCATATCAGTAATCCTGACCAAAGGAAGTAACCGATGGATCCGATCGCGATCGGAATCCCGTAAGGCAGCAGCAACATGCTCGACTTACGGTCCGCCGCAATCGCCGACAATTGATTTGGGTCGCGGATCGTCATGATCTCGCTGAAGATGAGCCAGGCCTGGGTGGAATGTTTTTTCCAGGCTTTCCGCATCAGCACCATGCCGACTGCCAGAACGGCTCCAACAATGGCCGTGATACAGAAGGCGTAAAAGGTATGGGTTCCGTGCATCCAAGCGCCGACACCCGCCAATAGCTTGACGTCGCCGGCTCCCATGCCACCAATCGCGTAGGCCGGCAATAGCAGAACCAAACCAACCACGGTCCCCAGCAGACTCCAGCCCAAACCTTCCCAGCCGAACGCCACCGCACTGTAAATCCAGCCGGTGATCACAAACGGAAAGGTAACCCAATTGGGGACTTTCAATTCAAAACCATCGATCACCGCCGCCAAAATCAGCGTGATCGTCACAACCCAAACCGGCCAGTTCTCAATGACGGCTTCCGCCATCGCGTGAATGTATTGCATGGTGTTCTCCCCGCCTCGTACCCGCGAGGCATTTTTCCTCGTCGTTCAAAATGGCCCCAAAAAGCCAACAACGCCGGTCGCGCTGGTGCGCCCAGCACGAAAAACTAGCTTATGGCGGACGCCATGCGGCCAACTTGCCGCAATTTTTCCTAAAGGATGAATTCACAGGGGATGAGTCCCCTCACTTCCCACTGGCGGTAAACGAAGCCTCTTGAGCCAAGTCACCAACGTGGGACTTATCCCCTGCGAATTACCGCCGGTCATAAAAAAAGCCCCCAAGTGGCGGCCCCTCGGAAGGATGCACGCCCTGGGGGCCTCTGCTGGGTAACGCAGCGGTGCGTTACGCATCGCCGGAATCGTTGGCGGTTACCATGTCGGCACCGATTTTGGTGAACGTCCGGTTCGCCTCGGTTCCAATTGCTTGGATCGCGGTCAAACATACGATCACGATGAGGGCCAACATCACGGCGTATTCCACCGCGGTCGGACCATCTTCGGATACCAGGAAGTTCTGTACTTTTTGGACGAGACTGTTCATTCGATTTTCCTCCGCTATGCCTGAAACGGCGACAAAATAAGGATGCACTCGATGCTTTCCGGTCCACCGCGAACCGATTGTTCGCTGGCCTGCCCATTTGGCGACCGGAAAACCACAACTGCGACGACTTGCGCCTTGGTCCCGACAACTTGCCTTTAGGAAATTCGTTGAACATCAAGCCAGCGAAAAACTGACTCGCGATTCAACCCCTTCGGCAACCAGGCTACCATTTGCATGGCCCTTGGCTTTGCGTCCCGGCTTCACAACCGGTTTGCCCTTTCGGGGGACGTTTGGCAGCAGGCCTTTGCCCGCACACCGGAAACCCAAGTTCGTTTTTTGATTTTGGGAGAATTCCAGATGAGCCGGGAAAAGCTGGTCAGGTCCCGACGAGGTCCCTTTCCAGAAGCGGTGAAAAGCGTTTTGCTCTCCCCCGCTCACCTGAAACCTATGTCGGATCCGAAAACTGTCAAACGCGCGGCTTTAGAAAATCTGGTGAATTCAGGAAAGATTTCCCGAAGCGAGTCGTAACTCCTTACCACCAAAGCGAAACCAGCGCGAGAATAACCCCGGCGAGGCGACCTCCCACGGTCTTGCGACCGTAGCTACCTCAAGATTTCGCCGTAGCCACGCTTGCAAAAGCGTGGGGGAAGTGCCCTCGCCGCGCTGGCGTGCTTCATGCACCTGCTGGGTGCCACCCTACGTTTCGCCTAGCCTTACACAATCGGGTCGGCGGCATCCGCTTCGGCGACATTGCCTGGGGTGAGCTCGCTTTCGGAGACCACTTCCTCTTCGATTTTCGGATCGTTGAACATGATGGCGAACAAAATCAGCACCACCCCGGCGATTCCCGCCGGAATTAGCCAGAACTGGGTCCAGTTGACCCCGTCATCGGTTCGAGAAGCGGCTTCGACCATACCGGAGAGATTCGCACCGACGAAGGCACCAACTCCCAGCGTCACAAAGGTAATCAACCCCTGGGCCGCACCACGAATCCGCTCGTTGGCGTTCTTCTCGACGTAAATCTGCCCGGTGACGAAGAAGAAGTCGTAGCAGATACCGTGCAGTAAGATCCCTAGGAACAGCATCCAGAAACCACTTCCCGCGTCGCCAAATGCAAACAAGACATACCGCGTGACCCAAGCTGCCATCCCGATCAACAGCATGTTCTTGACACCCAAGCGAACGAAGAAGAACGGGATCAACAGCATGAAGAAGATCTCGGACATCTGCCCAAACGTCATTTTTCCCACGGCGTTTTCGACACCCACATCACCAAGGAAGAAGTTGGTGTAGTTGTAATAGAACTGGAGCGGGATGGCGATCAAAAACGAACCGATGACAAACACCAGGAACGGCCACCGCTTAAGCAACACCAACGCGTCCAATCCGAGGATCTTGCCGACCGTCATAGGTGAATCGGTGTCTTTTGGCGGGGTGTGTGGCAAAGCAAAGCAGTAAAGCCCCAGCAATAAGGACGAGCCCGCGGCGACCAACATCGGTGTGCTGGAGTTTTGCATTTCGCTTACGCTGATGCCCATGAACAGGCTCAGCAGCGCATAAAAGTTCCCCGCCGCAATCCAGCCGATCGTCCCTAACACGCGCACGTAGGGGAACTGATCGCCCGGCCGATCAAGATGATGAAACGAGAGCGAATTGGTCAGGGCCAACGTCGGCATATAGAGTAGGAAATACAGAATCAACGCGAAATAGAACACCGCTTGGTTATCGATCATCGAGAGCCAGACCAAGATTCCGGCCCCCACGACATGGCAAAAGGCCAACACGTACTGGGAAGCGAAGAAGCGGTCGGCAATCATCCCCACAAAAAATGGAGCGATCATCCCGGCAATTGCAGCGGTGCCGTACGCGTAACCGACGAAGCCCTCGGCGAACATCCCGCTTCCTTGGCCCGCCGTATTGTTGCCGATGTAACTCCCCAGCGTCACAAACCAAGCGCCCCAGGTGAAGTACTGCAAAAACATCATCACGCAGAGTCGGATGAATTTGGAATTGACCATCTGGAAGAGTCCTCAAAGCGAGTGCGGCGGTGATTTGTGTTTGGCGGGGCGGGAACCGGGTGCCGACGGGAAGGCCCGATTTTACCTAAGCTTCCAGGCTGGGAAAAGCATGTAGGGCCAACAACTCGCGACAAAACTTCCGCAACAAAGGCGAATTCCGCGCCTCAAACGGCAAGGTCGCCACCTTGGCATCGTTGCGGTCAAGAAAAGAGGACGGCCCGAGTTTCCCTTCCGGAACACTCGGGCCGTGTCTTGGATCTCATACTTGGGCCGAAGCCGAGCAAACGTCGGCTTACAGGCCGTAGTAGTGGACGTTGACCTTGTCGTGACCGGCGAAGACCACCTTGATCTTGTAGCCACAGCACCAGGTGTACTCGACAATGCCACGCTTGAAGATTGCGCAGCGGCTGTCCACTTCCGGCATCTCTTCGACGCAGCAAGCGGGCACGCAAACCGGCACGTCGACATAGCAGTTGGTGCGAGGATCGACCACCTGGAGGATCATCTCGACCGGCTGGCCGCAGTCGCAAGGGCAGGCCTTCTTGGTGAACAGGCGGTGCGTCTTGTAGGAGATGCAGGGGGTGTAGCAGCAAGGCTCCGGGGCGACCGGGCCGCAACAAGTTGGCTCAAGCTTGGCAATCGTCTTTGCCGAGGCTTCGCTCGACATCGCCGTGCCCATCGAAACAACAACCGCCGCTAAAACGAGCATGCGAAACGAACTCATAAGTACCAATCTCCTTCTGAGACCCCATCTCCTTTTGAAGCAGGGCCAACCGAATGGAAAAATGTGGAACGACCGTTCGGGAACGCCGTCTCGCGTCCTCCATTACTTTAGCCTAACACCCAACTTAGGGCAGTGAAAAGGGGAGAGTTGCGATTGATTTACCGGCTGGGCGGAATATCCTGGCAAAAATCCCCTCTGTGGCAATCTATTTCTCACCGGAGTTGCGCATTGTGCCTCCTGGAATTTGCCACTTGCCCGGATTCGAACTAGCCTTCCATTGGTACTTGGCATGGTAACCGACCTTCGGTGCCAACCCCTCCTCTTCGATCCCCGCGACCAGGCATCGAGGATGGGTCTCGTCCCGTACGTGATGATTGTACTCCTTTTCCATAATCAGGGCGGACACGTATCGTGAACGAACACGCGGTGAGCTCACTGCTGGAATCCGGATTTCCCCCGCTGGAGCGGGCGATAGCGGATTTGCGCGGTCACAACGAGCACCTGGAGGAATTCATCGAGCAATTGCTCGGCGAAATTTCGAACCTGACAGACCAATTCGAAAACCAAGCCCAAGCGCTGGCGCGTCATGGCTGCGTATCGGAAGAGGAATCCGCACGGCGCGATGCCCTGGTGGCGGAAAACCAGCGACTTTTGGCGTTGGTTGAATCGCGCGATCAAGAGATTGTTTCCCGCGACCAGGCGATCGTGGAAAGGGATGCGGAGCTTGCTCGCCTGCGGCAGTCCGCCTTGCAAGCGAGCGCAGCACCGGAAAACGACGTCGCAGAGCAGATGCGACAACAAGTCGAATCGCTCCGGCAGGAGCTGGCCTCGACCAAAATCGAACTGCTCAAGAAAAACAAACAAATCAATCCGGCGGTGGTCGAACATTCCAACCTCAACCAGCTCAAACGGCAGAACGAGGAGCTTGAAGGGGAACTGCACCGCGTGCGAGGTCGAGCTGCTCAGCTTACCGATACGCTGGATCGCCGCGAGCGGGAACTTAAACAACAGCAACAGGCCTGGGCGGGTGAGATGCAGGCGATGCGAGAGACTCTCGGCAATCGCGGCAGTGGTCAATCGCGCGGGCAAGCGGCCTCGGACACCTCCGTGGCCAGTGCAGCGACGACTGTCGTGCGAGACGAGATGGAGAGCCGCAGTAGTGGAAACAACGCGGTGGTCGATTCCGTGCTGGCCCAGTTCGCCAAAATTCAACGCGACGTCAGCCGACGCCGCGCTCAGCAGAAATCACATTAAGTCACACTCCCGAAAATTCGCGGGGTCGGAAATTTGTTCAAGGTTGAATCCATCATGACACGCTGGTTTCCCTACGTAACCGCCGCCTTGACGCTGGGATTGGCAATCGCCGCCGATCTCCTGTGGGGACAGGTATCGGTAGCCATTGGCGTATTCATTGCCGGCGGTATTATCACGTTGTTGCTCTACTTGTTATCCCGCTTCCTATCGCCTCGAACTCGAATCACCGCGTCCCCGGATAGCCACAGTTATTCTGACTCATCCGCTCAATCTTACACCGACGGCGGTTCGGCGTCCCCCAAGAAGCCCATGGTCGATTCCGCCGGGGACGAATCGGAAGACCTTGCCAATCTAATGCTCCGGCAAGGGCGTTACACGTTACTCTTGCGGCCGCAAATCGCCGATAACATTCCCCCGGAACAGGTCGAACAGGCCAGACAGGCGCTCGACGAAGAGATGACGCTGGTCCCCGCCGGTGAACTCACGCTGTCCCGGAATCGGGTCGGATTGGAAGACCAACGAGAGCACGACGTGGAAGGCAGTGTTGTGCACATCGAGGGGATCTATTTGGATCGCCATCAAGTCACTAATTGGCAGTATGCGCGTTTCGTCGAGGCGGGCGGATACGAACAAATGCAATTGTGGGATCCGGAGATCGTTCCGGCGGTGCTCGACTTCGTGGACGAAACGGGAGAACCTGGCCCGGCGTTTTGGCGTGGGGGTACTTATCGACCGGGTACCGAAAAGATGCCGGTCGTCGGTGTCTGCTGGTATGAAGCGGCCGCTTACGCGCGCTGGGTCGGCAAGCGATTGCCCACTGATCCGGAATGGGTCAAGGCGGGGAGTTGGCCGGTCCCGCTACCTGGTTCGGCTCCGGTACAGCGAAAATACCCATGGGGTAACGGATTCGACCAGGGCCGAGCCAACCTCTGGGGAAGTGGTCCGAACGAACCGGTCAACGTCGACAAATTCGCCGAAGGAGCGAGTGTCGGGGGAGCCTTTCAACTGATCGGCAACGTCTGGGAATGGACCTCCAGCCGCTACGGAGCTTGGTCGAGCGCCACGCAGGGGATTGTGCTCGACACGTCACTGCGAAGTCTCCGTGGCGGGGCATTCGATACTTATTTCGATCAGCAGGCAAGGTGCGATTTTCAAAGTGGCGACCAGACCATCGCGCGGAAACACAATATCGGCTTCCGTTGTGCGATTGGACTGTGCGATCTGATTCCGGACGAGGAGCTAATGGACATGCCAGCCGAAACTGAAGAATCACTAGTTGCCGCGACCGCGGACTACCAGGAGACACCGTAATATGTCACGCCGAGTGCTTGTCGCCATGGATTCGTATCGGTTGGCCCAGTGCGCCACACCGGTCTCTTGTTACATCTGCGGAAACGACAACAACTACGACACCGAGTTGTGCCGCCACTGCGCGGCCCCGTTGGCACTGTCTCACCAAGCGTCGACTCAGGGAGTCAAACCGCAGATGATTGCCGTCTTGGGAACCGCCGCCGCCGGCAAGACGGTTTATCTGGGAATGCTGCTGGATATGCTCACCAGGCAAAACGGCCGAGTGCAGGTTTTGGCCCGCGGTGCGTTCTCGATCAACCTCCAGCAGCGGACCATGGCCGCGCTGGCCGCTTGCGACTTTCCGGAAAAAACACCCAACGAACCGGATCGCTGGAACTGGGTTCACTGTCAGGCGACTTTGGCGTCCCGCAAAACACCGCTGGAACTAATCATGCCGGACATGGCGGGTGAGTCGATTCTGGAAGAGATCGATCACCCCAACAGTTATCCGGCCATCAGTGCCTTTTTGGAGAAGTGCAGCGGCGTCCTGCTCCTGGCAGACACCGAGCGGATTGAACGGGGCGAGACCGAGCAAAACTACTTCATGATGAAGCTGATCACCTATCTCAGCGAACAGGATTGCCGCCACAAACAGGGCAAGACCAAACGCCCGGTTGCGATCGTGTTCTCCAAGGCGGATCAGTCGAGCGGGTGCTTCGCCAACCCAGAAAATTACGCCAAGGAAAAGACACCCAACCTGTGGCAACAGATTCAGCAGCGATTCCACCAATACGGTTATTTCGCCTCCGGCGTGGCCGGGGCGGTAACCTACCGCAAGGATCGTGGTGGGAGCAAGCTGGCGGTACCGCTGCGGATCGAACCGCGGGGGATTATCGAACCGTTCGAGTGGATCATCCGCAAACTGGACTAATGTTTTGCGCTTCCCCCACAACCGTAGCTACGTAACGAAGGTTCGTAGCTACGGTCGCAAAGACCGTGGGAGAAGTGCGAGTTGAGTCAGCCCCTAGGGGCAAAACGGGTTAACACTTCCCCCACGCTTTTGGCAAGCGTAGCTACGTAACCGTTGTGATCGCTAGGAGATCCAGGTCATGTCCCCAAACACCAGGTATTCAAACCCTGTCTCGGCGGATCAAACCATTGGGCCGGTCTTGGTGGAGCAGGCAATCTTTACCTCGGCCAGAACTTCGCGGTTGGATGGTTACCAATTGGTGGCGGTCAGCCCCGGCGTGACCGACGACGATGCTCGGGAACTTGCCACGTGGGGACCAGCGCACGACTCGTTGATTCAGGACGAGACCCACGAATCAAGCACCAACTTCCATCCGCTGGGGCCCCACAAATATTGTGTCGCGCGGACGATGCTGGGAGGTGCGGAATATAGCGGTCGCCGAGGCCGTCAGGTCTACACCCACTCGCTAATTATTAAGAAGCGGGACTTCGTCCGGTTCCACAACAATCCGTTCGAGCTTCTGATCGCCGCTCTGGCCCGTGAGGATGTCCGACCACAAAATAGCCACCCCAACGATTTGCCGGTCCTCCGCCTGCTTCCCAGTGGCGATCCGGTCAACTCACGCATGATCGCCGAGCATCGCGACGATACAACCCTGCGCAAGTTGGTTGCTTGGTTCCAGGAGGCACTCGTCCACGATCGCCTGATCCTCTCGGGTTACGAGAATGATGACGAGTTCGCACGATTCTTCAATCTTCTGCCGGTGGCGGCACGTCCCTGGTTTTCTTTTTCGACCCGCCTCAAATTTTCCACCGGGCGAAAATTTCGGATGATCGGCCTGATCGGCGATGCAGAAGAGCAGCGGAGAGCGGTCCGGCTGGAGGGGATCCCGCACCTGAACTTGACCGCTCCGCCAAACTGTAACGATGCACGGCGGCATCCCTGGTCCGGACTGGTCCAAGCGGCGCTGCGAGTTTCGACCGTCGACATGGTGGCGAAACTGATCTCGCAACTACCCCTCGACCTTACCGAGCCCGACATGGCTGAGGCGGGCCGCAGGCTCCGAATTCAGTTGGTTCGTCACCTTCCAGAAAAGCAAGAACCACCCGCATCAAGTGGTGCACCAGCGCGCAATGCCCCCGAAAGGGCAGCGGAGGAACCACTCTCCGCCGAACCTGACTTGCCAGGTTTGCTAGCGAAAATCGACGCGGCACTGGCTGGCAATGTCGAGGAGCTGGCGAGTCTTCAGCAAGACTGGAAGTCGCTGTGGGGCAAGTCGCAGCGCGCGATGCTCACCAACATCCAGGCCGCTTGTCAGGAGCACACAACCTGGCGATGGCAGGAGATGCGTCAGCAGGAGACCAGCAATCGTTGCGACGAGGCACTAGATATCTTGTGCCTGATCTTCGGGATCAGCCGGACGCGGTAAGTTACACCGCTGCCCGCTAACCCCCTTTACCGCGGTCGAGGCTCGATTCAATTTGAATCGCCTTGCGTCCCTTGAACGCCCCCGGCAATGCCTGAAAGGTGGGCGTACCGTTGACCGACACCTGCAGTGGCGAGCGACTATCCTTTTCAGTGGTAATCACGTCCCCCACGCGCAGATCCAGCAGGTCGTCCATCGTGATGCGCGTCTCAGCCAAGGTGACATTCAGTTCAACTTGCGCCTTATCGATCCGCTTGCCCAACCCCGCCTTCGACTCCGCGGTCGCCTCTGAGCGGCCATAGGAAAACCAGGAGTTGGAGGTCAGCTTGTGGCTCACCCGTTCGATGGAGTTAAAGGGGATACAAAGGTTCATCATTCCCCGGATGTCGCCGATTGTCAGTTCGAAGCTCACCAACACCACCACTTCGTTCGGCGGCACGATTTGCACGAGCTGCGGATTGCTCTCGATCCGCACCACTTTGAAATCGAGGGGGAGGACATTCTCCCACGCCTCTTTCAGCTCGCTAAGAAACAGGTCGGTGATCCGGCCGACTAGCGTCATTTCGATTTCCGTCAACGGACGACGCGAGACGGGGGACATTTCCTTTCCCCCACCCAGCATCCGATCGATGATCGGGTAGAGGATCGAAGGGTTGATGTCGAGAATCAGGTTTCCCTCAAGCGGGGCAGCGGTCAACAGATTGAAGCAACTGGGGTTTTCCAGGCTGAAGACGAACTCGCTGTAGGTCAACTGATCGACACTGGTCAGCTTGACTTCGACGATGTTTCGCAGCAGGCCGGAAAGCGCCGCCCCGAAATTGCGGCTAAACCCCTCGTGCATCGACTGGAGGGCCCGCATCTGGTCCTTGCCGACCCGTTCCGGACGCTTGAAATCGTACGGGGTAATTTTTTCGCGGGACTTCGCGGCTCTGGTCGGGGCCGCGGCACCGCCGGAACCCTCGTTTCGAGTCGGCTCGGTGGTCGTCTCCATGGCGTTCAGCAGGCTCTCGACCTCCGCCTGACTCAGCACATTGTCCGCCATCGACTCCTCCTTGAACGCGGGATGATTCACGATCACTCGCGACGATCACCATGGATAATCCAGGTTAAAACTTCCGACCTCGATCCCTCGAGATGAAAAACCGTTACGACCGTACCTGACCGTTCCCGTAAACCAAATATTTATAGCTGGTCAGGGCCTCGACACCGCACGGCCCACGAGCATGGAATTTATCGGTGCTGATCCCGATCTCCGCTCCGAGCCCAAACTGGCCACCGTCGTTGAACCGGGTACTCGCGTTGACCATCACGCTGGCGCTATCGATCCGCCGCGTAAACTCGCGGGCATTGTTAAGGTCCTTGGTCAGGATCGCTTCGGTGTGCTTTGAACTGTAATGGTTGATATGCTGGATCGCCTCATCAAGGGAATCGACCACTTTGATCGAAATGATCGGCCCCAGGTACTCCGCTCCGAAATCCTCTTCGGTCGCTCCACCGCTACACGGGATCAAGGCGCAGGCGCGTTTGTCCCCCCGCATTTCAACTCCCTGGGCCTGAAACTGCTCGGCTAGGCGAGGCAAAAAACTGGGAGCCACCGAGCAGTGCACCACCAGCGACTCGGCCGCGTTACACACACCGTACCGATGACACTTGGAGTTGATGGTCACTTCCAGGGCCATGTCTAAGTCGGCGGCTGAATCAACGTACACGTGGCAGTTGCCGGCGAAGTGCTTAATGACCGGCATCGTCGCCTCTTCGGCCACGCGGCGGATGAGCCCTTCCCCGCCCCGGGGAATCGCTACGTCGATGTATTGGTTGAGCCTTAGAAAGTGCCCGACCGCCTCGCGATCGGTGGTCGAAACTAACTGGATCGCGTCTTCCGGGATGCCTTCCTTAGAGGCTTCTTCCCGCAGAATATCGACGATCGCCTGAGAGGAATGAATCGCCTCTTTTCCACCCCGCAGGATTACCGAGTTCCCGCTCTTAATGCAAATCGCAGCGGCGTCCGCCGTCACGTTCGGCCGCGATTCGTAGATGAAAAACACGACCCCCAGCGGTACCCGCACCTTTTGGATCTCCAGGCCATTAGGCCGCACCGACGACTCGATGACCGTGCCGATCGGATCGGGAAACGCGGCGATCTCTTCTAGCGCCACGGCAATGCCGTCGATCCGGGAGGCGTTTAGACGGAGCCGATCGATCGCGGCGTCCGTCAAACCGAAGTCGGGTGCGGCATCCAGATCCTTTTGATTTGCCGCGATGATCTCGCTGGCCCGCTCGCGCAGAGCCGCAGCGGAGTGTTTCAGCCAGTTGTTTTTCTGCTGCCCACTCACCGAGGCCAACATCCGCGACGCGGCCTGGGCCTTGACGGCGGTCTCTTCACAGTAGGTGGACAGGTTGACGGTTTCGGCGATCGACATGGCAGCGCTTACGTGGTTATAGGGTCTCGCTTGGGCAATCTCGTGCGGTTCTGGCAAGTATCCCACTTGGGGCGACTTGGGTCAATGCGAATGCCGCCGAGAAAATACCCCACGGGATGTCGCAATATGTTGCCTTCAAACACGTTACGGCCAACTACAGTTCCGCATTGGGGATATCTTCCCAGAGCGGTACCAGGAGATAGCGGTGAATGTTCACATTCAGCCGCCAACCGGCGATCATCGCCCCAAACAGGAGAATGGCCATCCACAGCAGCCCCTCCCAATTGGTTCCTCCCATCGTAAGCAGATAGAGAATCGGAGGCACAATCGCCACCAACAATCCGCCCAACACACCCCAGATCGCGAGTCGCCATAAGATGGCATCTTTCCAACGGCAGGCGAATCCGGTCAGGCCATGAGCCAAACCAATGACGCCACCGACGAGCAAACCATACAGCGCGGTAACGACACAAGCGACCGCGATCGGGACGTACTGCGTGACCAACGTCCTGAACGGATCGGGGGAATGGACCAAGATCAGGATCAGATAGAACAAGGCGGTTCCCGGAGTCAGGTAGGTCGCGTAAAGCAGCGCCCCGGAAAGTGAAGAGAGCCCCACCCAACGAACCAGACGCTCTTTATTGGGGGCCTCGGCGGAGTACTCCTCGACGATCGCCTCCTCCGGACTGGCAAACGGGTTGGACGCGGGGTTCTCGGACATGCGATTAAGAGACCTCACTCGTGAGCAATCGTAAAATCAGGCAATGCGACCGGAAATCCCATCCACCCCGCCACACGCGGCGAACATTCGTACAGCCTCCGAGTGGAACCGTACGTCGTGGACCCGGATCACCTGCACACCCAGCCTTGCCAGATGCAGTGAGACCGCCACCGTGGTGAGCGTGCGATCGCGATCTCGGTCTGCTAAGATTTTCGCCATAAATCCCTTGCGAGAATGCCCCACCAACAGGGGACTGCCCAATTCATGGTATCGATCACAGGCCGCCAGCAGGTCCAGGTTGTGCTGGTGCGACTTGCCAAAACCAATGCCCGGGTCGAGACAAACCGACTCCGGGTCAATCCCCCTCCGAATCAGCGTCGAGAGCCTTCCGGCGAGATAATCGCGAATATCCTCGACGACATCGTCGTAACGGGGATCGTCCTGCATCGTTTGGGGTGTTCCCTGCATGTGCATCGCGCAGATGGCGGCGCGGGAATCGATTGCCACTTGCAGCATTCCTGGATCAGCCTCCAGGCCAGAGATATCGTTGATGATTTCCGCCCCGGCGGCCAACGCTTCACGGGCCACTTGGGACTTGGTGGTATCGATCGAGATTGGGACATCGGTCCGAGCGCGAACTCCCTCGACCACCGGAATCACCCTCCGCAGCTCCTCAAGCTGCTCAATCGGTGAGGAGTATGGACGCGTACTTTCGCCACCGATATCAATGATATCGGCACCCTCCTCCACCATCTGCAAGGCATGATCAATCGCCTGAGAAGGATCGGCGAATCGTCCCCCATCGGAAAAGCTATCCGGGGTGACGTTCACGATGCCCATGATGGAAGGTACCCTACCCCACTCGATCCACCGCGAGGGAAGCTTCCAGCGGGTGGCGCGGTGTGGGTATCGATCCTCCAATCGGGCGGAGGGGCCTGTCGTTGCCATGCCAGACTCGGGTGCCAAGGTTCAAAGCGTTCCCGAGCCTTGCCCGGGGAAACAAGCGTGTTGCGTCAGACCATTTTAACAAACGGCTTTGCCGATCCCCAGGTGGGCCGGGCCCCAATGGACTACCAGGCGACTTGCATCCCGCGGACTACCAGCTTGGCAAAGTCGCGGATCGCCTCTTCTTGAGCCGTCGTGATCGATTGTCCCGCTTCAGGGATCAACATCCCTTCATTGACGATGGCATCTCCAGCGAGCGTCGGGGACATTTCGAAAGATACCGGTTGCCCCAAAACCTGACCTCGCTGATCGGTCCACGTGTAGGTGATCATCAGATCCTCGCGGAGCATTCTCGGATCATCCAAGTTATTCCGCCCGATGACTTTTTTGCGGTCAAACGCCAACTCGCCTTTGAGGATCGTGTCGGCCCGATCAGAGCCGACAACTTTATAAGGTGTATTCGACTCGATCTCCTTGATCACCGCCTCGGTAACCCGTTCCCCTAACCCACGGCGAAACGACTGCGACTCAAACATCGGCACGTGGACCGTGCGAATATCGGAACGATACAGCGTCCGGTTGCCCAGTTGATAATGAGCGCAGCCACCCAACGCAGCCACCATTACGGTAAGACCGAGAACGATCCATCGTTGGGTGCCGAGGGTTGGGCTCATCGTTGGGTCGTCTCCGGATTGATGATCGGCTGGTCGGAGACCTTGGGCATGTTGCGATCTTGTCGATCAAACCACTGCACCAGCGGCTCGACGAATTTCTTGGGCGCGTCGGGTTCTCCCGCAAGTTCGGCCAGTCGTCGTTTAGCGGCATCGGCCATGTTGGAGGTGGGGAACTCTTTGATGATCATGGTGTAATACTGCCGAGCACCCCCATACAACTTGTTTTTATCAAAGTAGCTGGCCTTGTACCAATATCGCGTGGCCTTGGCGGCGCGGATGTCTTGCCCCAACTGATCGAGCAATTCACGGTGCTCCTGAGCCTCCGCGGGAAACTGGCGGTCGATTCGTTCCAGAAGTTTGCCGGCGTCCTCCAGCGACTTGCCGTCATACTCCGGGCCTTGGTAAACCTTAAATTTGCAAAAGGTCCCCAAATAATGCGCGATGAATTGATGCTGGCTCGTGGGAAAGTTTTCGCGAAGGTCGGAGTAAAATCGATCGGCCGCGAGATAATTCTCTTTGCGAAAGTGGGCGTTCGCCGCGGCCAGCGTCGCATCGTCGGCTAGTTTTCCGGTGGGATCCTCCAGTCGGATCATGTCGTAAAGCTTGACGGCATGGCCGAAGCGGTCGAACGTCGGTGTTTCCCGATCCGTCAAGTTAGGCGTCACTGGCCAACTCGGGGCCGAGTCGTAACGTTCCAACCAATATTTCGCCAACTTGAACCTTCGCACACCGATCGTATCGAGATGTCGCGTGTTCGGATACTTCTTGATCACAAGGTCGTAGTTTTTGGTGGCGCTGGGGTACTCATCCAGAAAGAAATGGCATTCCGCGGCCAACATGTAGGCGTTTTCCTCCAGATCGCTGTTCACAAAGTAAACCGCCGCGCGCTTAAACTCACCGGCGGCCTCCGACAACAACCGTTGCCGATTGGCACCCTCCGCCTTTAAACCTTCGTCGTACAAGGCCTCGGCTCGGTGATAGATTCGCTTCGCTCGATCCTCGTCCTGGGTCACCTTGCCGGTCATTTCCAAGGTGGAACGCGTCCAACCGGCCGGAGTCCAGGGATACCACCACTCATCCTCGGTCAGCGGGATTTCGTTCTCCGGCGATTGCGAACGGACCACATCCTCTTGAAAATTCGCCTGATGGACCCCGGAGCCGTTCGATCCGCTGTAACCCAGCGGCGCAGGGCCCGTCCGAGCATCCGGGGTCGTCATGCACCCGGAGAGGCCGGCGATTCCCAGAACGAAGGCGAAAAGCACGGCGGCGTCGTATCGTTGATTCATGGTCAGGACATCCTTGTCCATAGCGTGGTTGTCTATCTAACGTTCAAAGGCCGCCGAGAGCGTTTGCTTCACCGGAGTGAAACGCGATCCCGCTTTACGTCCCCAGGATTCCCAAAAACTCTCGCAATTTACTGTGACGTCCGATCCAGTGGGTCAAGTATCGATTGATCACCGCGCGGATCTCGCCGGATAACCGCCCCGGCATTTCGCATTGCCGCCAAGCGTCGCTGGGGTCGGCGAAAACCCGCAGGATCGCCAGCGAATCCGCGGAAATCTCGATTACCTGGCGATGCCCTGCGCGACATTCGCGCGACAACACCCCACCTGCCAACAACCCGAACGGAATCCGTCCGGTTCGAGGCACCGGTCGACCGGTCTCAACACACTGGCTCAGTTCCGGAAGTTGTCCCAATAATCGCAACAACATCATTTCGAATCGTAACAACAATCTCGGTACGTCTCCCAAATTGTTGAGTTCTTGCCAAATTTCCCACGTCAGATCGAATAATTCCGGATGCGGATCGCTTCGATCGGTCGCTTCGGATAACAGTTCCGCAAGGTAATATCCGGCGTATAAATGCTCTAAACTCCGCTGTCCGCCGCGAAATCGGCGTTCTACCTTCGCCTCGGTTAACAGGTCCAGCGTGTCGCTTTTTTTGTGGAGGAACACTATGCGACAGGCGGTCAGCAGGTCAATAGCAGACTCGAACGGGCTCTTCGGCCGCCGGCACCCTTTGGCCAGCGCGGTGATCTTGCCATGTTCCCGGGTAAAGAAGGTCACCACGGCCGAAGTCTCGCTGAAATCGATCACGCGGATGACAATCGCCGGCGTCTTTTCGCTGCTCATGGAATAAACGCCTGGAAGCCTCGTCTGGAAGTCAGCCCCTACCGGCTGAAATTTGAAAGACACAATCGAGGGAGTCGCCAGCGGCGCTGGCACCGCTGGCAAGGCTTTGTTGAGGACCTCGGCCCGAACAACTACCTTGTCTCGACGTTTTGCGTTTTTTGGTTATCCACCAAGCGAACTTGATGGATGCGGCGGCGATCAGCGAGTGTCACTTCAATTTGAATATCGCCCACCTGGAGCCGCTCTCCCGATTTGGGAATCCGCTTGAGCTGATGGATGATCAGCCCGGCGATGGTGTCGTAGTCATCCTCATCCGGCAATTCCCAGCCGAGCAGCTCGTTGATGTCCTCGATGTGGGTCTTGCCGCTCACGTCGGCCTCCCCCTCGCCGGTTTGGACAATCCCGGTGTCGACATCATCCAGGTCATGTTCGTCAACGATCTCACCCACGATCTCCTCCAGGACATCCTCAATCGTCACCAGGCCGGAAACCGCGTTGTACTCATCCACCACCAACACCAAATGAATGCGGCGGCGGAGGAAGTACTTTAACAGTTCGCTCACGGCCATGCTAATGGGAACATGAACCGGCTGTCTCGTAAGTTCGATCAGCGGGGTTCGGTCCTCCAGCGGCTTGGTCAGTTCAGGGAGCAGGTCCTTCACGTACATAATGCCGGTGATGTTATCACGGTTTCCCTGCCAGATCGGGATTCGTGTCCGACCGGTGCGAGAAATGAACGACACCACCTCTTCCCACGGGGTGGTATCGGCCAGGCTGTCGATCTCGGAACGAGGGGTCATGATTTCGGCGACGTCCGAGTCGTCTAGCTCCATCACCCCCTCGATCATCTCCCGGGCCCCCTCTTCCATGTGCCCTTCCCGAATCCCTTCGGTCACGATCGCGCGGATCTCTTCCTCGAACTCCTCCTCCTCGTCAAACGGCTCGTCCTCGATTCCCGCCGCCCGGCCCAGTAGACTCCCCAGGACATCGGCACCTGCGGTCACCGGGTACAACAGGACGCTCACGGCCGACCATAGCGGCCAGGTGTAATAGATAAACGCCGGTCCAAAATGCTCGGCGACCGCCCAAGGCAGCCAGACGGTGAGAATCAACAGGGTCAGCGTGATCGCCGCCACATCCGTAACGAAGGTAATCGGCTGGAGATAGACCGACTCACTCGACTTGAGTAGCCAAACCTGGCTGGCGATCAGGAAGATCGACAAGCTTAGCACGTGCAAGCATTGCGAAGCGAGGGCGGCCTGCTCATGCCGCTCGTGAATCACACTGAACAGCGAGCCCTTTCCCTTTCGCTCGCAGTATTCCTCTAAGTCATGCCACCGCATATCCGGCAGAATGGTGGCGGCTAGGGCGGAGACAACCATCACCACGAGACTCGTGAGAGACAGCCAAATGAGTAGAGTCGGGGTCATGTCGCCTCCTCGGCGGAATGATCGGCCGCGTGTGATCTCCTATTGTCGTCTCGCGAGACATCGCGCATGAATGTTGCCTCCTCGGCGGATTGACCAGCCGCGGGTGAGTAATCCGGCCCGACACCGGGGCGAACGATCGCCTCACCCACCTCCACCCCTAATCGTTCCAGATAGTATCGTTCCAGCCGCCGCATTTCCGATCGGGAAGCTTCGTCTTGATCGTCGTATCCGGCCAGATGCAGGGCACCATGCACGGCGTATAACAAAAGCTCTCGCTCCGCCGGCCAGCCATGTCGGCGAGATTCATCAAGGGCATATTCACCGCTGACGACAATCTCTCCCTCCAGCGGATCGGTCGTTTCCGAGAGGGGAAAGGTGATCACATCGGTTGGAAAGTCATGGTCCAGAAACTGACGGTTGATCTTGTGGATCGCTTGGTTATCAACCACGGCGACACTGATCTCGGCCGAAGCGATACCCTCTCCTCGCAAGACTTCGCCGATCGCGCGGCGAAATTGCGACGGAGGCAAAGTGACTGTGTGCTGGAGGTCACGAACCGCGATATCGTAAGGGTCATCCATAATTAGGTGAGGAAATTTCGTTCTCAAACCGGGGTCGGCTGCGGCGGCGGGTATTTGACACGACCATGGTATACGGCGGTCAAGCTTTTGGTAATGCTCTCTTGAATCAAACGCAACTCGCGGAGGGTCAAGCCGCATTCGTCGAACTGACCATCAAGCAAACGCTTCATTGATAAATCCTCGACCAGGTTCTCGATCCGGGAAGAGGTCGGTTCAACTAACGTACGGCAGGCGCTTTCGGTGATATCGCAAATCATCATCACGGCCGCTTCCTTGGTCTGCGGCTTGGGGCCGGGGTAGCGGTAAATCGCCTCGTCCACTTCCCGCTCGTCTGGATTCTGTTCGACGCGCTGACTGGCGACCCGATAGAAATATTCGACCAGAGTCGTCCCGTGATGCTGTTCAATGAAATCGATGAACGGCTGCGGCAGGCCATTGGCCCGCGCCAAGTCCGCCCCATCTTTCACGTGGGCGATAATCACCAAGGTGCTGATCGCCGGATTGAGCCCATCGTGTCGGTTTCCGCCGACATCCTGATTCTCGATGAAATACTCGGGCTTCATCATCTTGCCGATATCGTGAAAATAAGCCCCCACGCGGCAAAGTAAGCCATTGGCCCCGATCGATTCGGCAGCCGATTCGGCGATCGAGGCGACCGTAATCGAGTGGTTGTAGGTGCCAGGTGCCCTCTGGGCCAGCTTTTGCAGGAGCGGATGGGCAGCATCGCCCAGCTCCAAGAGGCTGATATCGGTAAGCACTCCGTACGACTTCTCGATGAAGGGCAACAATCCGGTAATCAGGAAGCCGGCAACAATGGCCCATAATCCCTGCCACAGCGAGGACTGGAGAAGTTCCAGGCCCGCCGGTTGCCCAACCACGACGCTCACGCCAAACTTCGTCAAAAAGGCGACTAGGCCCGCCCACAGGCCGACGTAGATCAGCTTTCTCCGGGTTCGTATCCGGTTCATGCAAAGTATGGCCGCCGAGCAGGTGGCGGTGATCGTTACGAAGCCGACCAAATTCCCCTCGGCCGATAAAATGAGCGCCAAAGTCACGCACGCGGTCACCAGTAGCGAGAGTTCCTGCCGGTAAACGATGGCGAGCGTCATGGCCAATACCATGACCGGGATCATTTCCACTTCCCAGCGGTCGTCCAGCCAGTAGCCGATGGCGATCGTTCCCATCGTGGGGGCGAGAAACAGGAGAAACGATTTCAAATCCGTGAGTATTTCTGGTGATTTGAGAACCAGATAAACCCCGCAAAGCGAAGACAGCGCCCCATACATCCCCAGAATCGCCCACGAATACGAGGCGACCTGCCAATAGCTGCGACTGTTGTTATAGGCCACATACTCTCGCTGCAGCAACGCCAGCCGATCTTCATTGATCGGCTGGCCCCCAGGGGAGATGACATCATCCACGGTGTAAATTTTCATGACCGGCTCGATGGCGGCGACCATTTCGTTCCGCAGTTTGATCGTTTCTTCCTGGTTGAACGTGAGCGTTCCCGGCAAGTGCTTGGAGACCCAGTAATTGATCGGCTGAACTAGAAAATCAGTTTCGCCGTCGGCGTCGGCAAGCTTGATGATCTCCAACTCCAAGTTTCTGCCAATTCGCTCGATCACCTGCGCTTTGAGAACATCATTGAGCGGCACGATCTGTTGATCGCCGGTTCCACTGGGAGAAACCACGACGATACTCGCGGCCCGGCCTTCCTTGCGGTCAAGCTGATCGGATGCCATGATGCCTCGCTGGGTATATTCCAGCAGAGCGGCATTCACCCGCTGTTCAAACTTATTGAGCATCCCTTCCCGCGCGAGAAGCGCCTTCAGCTTTTCGTATTCCGCTTCCCGATGCTGCTCTGATGCGCCCTCGGTCGCATCGCCGCCGACCGGAAAGAACTCGCTCCATCCAATTTTGGTCGCTTCGTCATACGCTTCGGTGGTGGTCAGTCGTACCAGTTCAGAGACCAACCGAGTCCGCATCTGTTCCAATCGTTCGGGGCTGTTGTCATAGACCGACCGAGATTCGCGGTGCGCCTCTTGTTCGGCGGTCTTGGTAGCGACCGGGTCCAGCACCCGAAATTGCACGCGGGGATGGATGTTTCGCTGCGGCACGATTCCCAATCGGTAGGGCATTGGCGGTTGCCACGCCATCGTGATCAACCAAACCAAAATCGCGGCGAGGGCCGTACACCCCAGGAATCGGAGATTACGCGGGTGTGTTAACTCCACTACGTATCGCTGGAACGTCCCCGGCGGCAATTGCAGCGCGGCGACATGCTTGGCGCGTTTTTTTGATTTACCCGGTAGTGGCATTGGTGTTCCGCGTTACTCCGAACCGCTAGGATTCGGTTCCACTTCATACGCATCCACGATTTTCTGCACCAGCGGATGTCGCTGGATATCTTCGCCGGACATCTCTACCTTGGCGATCCCCTCGATCCCTGACAAGCGTCTCACCGCGTCCGTCAGGCCACTGATGGTCCGCGCAGGGAGATCGTTTTGGGTGACGTCTCCGGAAATCACCATCCGCGAATCCTTCCCCATCCGTGTGAGGAACATTTTCATCTGCGAGATGGATGTGTTCTGGGCCTCGTCCAGTATGATAAAGGCATTCTTGAGGGTCCGTCCCCGCATGTAGGCCAGCGGGACGATTTCAATCACGCCATCATTCATGTATTGCGAAATCAGCCCAGCGTCCATCATTTCGCTCAACGAGTCGAGCATCGGACGGAGATAAGGGTTAATCTTTTCGAACATCGACCCGGGCAAAAAACCGAGTTGTTCGCCCGCTTCGATCGCCGGCCGAACCAAAACGATTTTCCCGATCCGCTGTTCCAACAAGGCTTCAACCGCCATGGCCACCGCCAAGTAGGTTTTCCCGGTACCGGCGGGCCCCACGGCGAACACCATCTGATGCGCGCGGATCGCGTCGACATAACGCTGTTGGCCGGGAGTTTGAGGCTTGACCCTCAAATTCTTCTGGAAGGTTGCGATCGGGATGGTTCGCTTGGGCGGAGTGGTACCCGTTAGTTCGGCCAACGACTCTTCTAGTTCATCGGGGGTGATCGCACCGTTCCGCTCGACACGATGCCGAAGGCTTTCGATCAATCGAGTCGCCTTGGCCACGGAAACCTCTTCGCCGGAGATACAGACCCGGTCATCCCGGTGGGTAATGGTCACGTTGAGCGAATCGCGAATTCGCCGCAAGTGCTGATCCCGCGCTCCGAAGAGCTGCAAGATGGACGAGTTGTCGAGAAATCGAATTGTCGCCTCGTACATTTAAAAACGACACCCATTTTCGGTGCCGCGTCAGAAGGTGGAAGTCTATTTCAAAATATAGACAATGTTTCACAAAGCGGAATCCTCGTTTTCAGGATTCAGCACGTAAGCCGTTACCTCATAAGGAGATCGGAAATAGCAATTTGGTTCACTAAGTTTCCCACAGAGGGAAAAACGGCCATTTTTAGCCCGGACCAACCAATCCGACCTCCCAACAGAACAGCGCCATGGGGGCTCCGATCAAGGGCGAATCGATCACATCCAGCACCCCACCCAGCCCCTTAAGCCATGTACTGGAGTCCTTGCTTTCCATGTCTCGCTTAAACAGTGACTCGGCAAGGTCACCAATCATTCCGGCGATCGCGACCAAAAGTCCATACACAATCCAGTGAAGGACCGGCGTCGTCGGTGCCGCGGGGATGAGCCACGGCATGAGCTGCGTAAAGACCAACCAAGAAGCAAAGCAAGCCGCGACCAACCCGCCGCAGGTCCCTTCGATGGTTTTACCGGGGCTAAGCCGTGGAGCAATTTTCGTTCGCCCCACCAGCGATCCGACAAAATAGGCCCCAATATCAGCCATCTTGACCACCAACACCATGGACAAGATCGCGAGCATGCCCCAGGCGTTGGCATCCGGCAGGTCGTGGTGGACGACGCGTAAGCGGATGAAAAATCCGAGTAACCCGCCGATGTAGGCGATGCAGAAGATGGTGAGCCCCACCCGGACCATCGAGCTGCCAGGCTTTTGATACCGCCGCATTTCGGCCAGAATCGCCAGTAACATCCCCAATGCCAGGGAGAAGAGGATCCATTTCGGCTGATCCGCTGGCTCCAGCTTGCTGGCCCATGGCCACCAGATGGGAAGCGCCGCGGTAATCAGGACGAGCAAAGTCCCCGCGTAACAGGCCCAGGGGGTTGGATCGAGTTTCTTGGCCCTGAACAGGAACAAAACCTCTTCGGCGCCCATCACCCCTAAGGCAATGAAAAGTGGCAACAGCCAGAGGCCGGGCCGTCCGAAGTTGTGGAAATAATCGAGCCAAATCAATCCCGCCAGGGGCAAGACAATGGCAATCGACGCAATCACTCGCCAGCGGAGCACGGCGGGATTCCTTTCTCGTCGCTATCGACACTCAATCCACCAAACCGTCGATCCCGACCCGCGAATTCGCGAATCGCTGCATGCAAGGTATCTTCGGTGAACGCGGGCCAGCAGAGGTCGGTAACCCACAATTCCGCGTAGCTGATTTGCCAGAGTAGGAAATTACTGATCCTCATTTCACCGGCAGTGCGGATCAATAAATCGGGATCGGGCATTCCCCGCGTGTACAGATGGTCGGCGATGGTTTGTTCCTGGATCAATTCAGGGTCGATCACGCCATCCCGAACCCCTTGTGCGATCGAGCGGACCGCATCCACCATCTCGCCGCGACCGCCATAGTTGATGGCCAAGCAGAGGGTGGTGCCGGTATTCTCGCGGCTCAGCTCAATCGTCTTGTCCATCTCGGCCTGTACTTGCACCGGGATGCCGTCGCGCCGACCGATAATTTTGACGCGGACGTTTTGCTGCATGATCGTGGATCGTTCCTCGATCATGTACTGTTCCAGCAAATGCATCAGGAATTCAAGTTCATGCCGGGGCCGTTTCCAGTTTTCGCTCGAAAGGCAGTACAAGGTCAACTGCCCGATGTGAAGCCTGGCCGACTCTTCCACCGTGCGGCGAACCGAGGCCACACCCCGCCGATGCCCTTCGATCCGGGGCAAGCCTTGACGTTGGGCCCAACGACCATTGCCGTCCATGATAATGGCGACATGGCGCGGATGACGCGCGGCCGGGATTCCGGGGAGCGTCTTGGCGGGTGTTGTGCTGGTTGTCTCAGGCACGCGATTGCATGGGGGTAACGGGCGTCATCAAGTTTGGTTTGGTTGAGCCATCACATTCTTGATTATGATCGATCCGTGGGCGGCATTTCAACGCCGCTGGGAAAACCAAGCACCGTCGCACAGGGACCATGACCTCTCATGGATTCGGCAAACGGATCATGAGGCCGGCGCGAGGCGAAGTGTATCGGCCAGAAAAATCGTCTGTTTCCGGTCAGGCCCCACGGAGACCACGCCGACATCCACCCCGACCAACTCCTCGATCCGCCGGATGTAGGCCTTGGCGTTTTCCGGCAGGTCCTCCACCTTGCGGCAATCGGTAATCTCTTCCGCCCAACCAGGCAACGTCTCGTAGACGGGACAAACGTGCCGCAATTCGTCGACATGGCTCGGGAAGGCGTCGGTTACCTTGCCGTCGATCTCGTAACCGGTGCAGATTTTCAGCTCGTCGAAAGTGGACAAAACATCCATCATCATCAGCGATAGGAAATCGACACCACTGAGCCGGGCGGTATACCGTACCGCAACCGCATCGAACCAGCCACAACGCCGGGGCCGTCCGGTCGTGGTTCCGAATTCATTCCCACGCGTGCGGAGCTTTTCGCCGATGGGGTTGATCTGCTCGGTTGGGAAGGGACCGCCGCCGACGCGAGTGCTGTACGCCTTGGCGACCCCGATCACCTGATCGATGTGCTTGGCGGGAACCCCGGCACCGGCCGAAGCGCCGACGCCTGAGCTGTTGCTGCTGGTCACGAAGGGATAGGTCCCATGATCGACATCCAACAGCGCTCCCTGGGCACCCTCAAACAGAATGGTCTTGCCGGCGTCCGCGGCATCAAGCAGGTAGTTGGTCGAATCGACGACGTACTCGGCCATCCGTTCGGCGTAGGCGGCGTATTCCAGGTAAATCGCCTCGCCGTCGAGCGGCTCAAACTCTCCCTCAGGATACATGCTGGCGATCCGGCGATTTTTCGCCTCGCAGATGAACAGCACCTTGTCCTTAAAGGCGGGGCGAACCATGTCTCCCAGACGAATCGCGTGCGAGCGTCCGACCTTGTCCTGATAGCAGGGACCGATGCCACGGAGCGTGCTGCCAATGTTTTCGCCATCGGCCGTGTTTTGGTTCATCGCCTTATCCTCGGCCATGTGCCAAGGAAAGATGATGTGGGCCCGATCGCTGAGCAGCAGATTATCGACCGGAACGCCACGGGATTTTAGTCCGTCGATTTCCGCCAATAGGACCGGCGGGTTGATCACCACGCCGGCGGTGATCACGTTAGCGACCTCGCTCCGGAGGATTCCACTGGGAATATGGTGCAGCTTGTAAACGTTCTCGCCATCGACCACGGTATGCCCCGCGTTCGCGCCGCCGAGGAATCGAGCCACGACATCATGGTGCCGGGTCAAAAGGTCGACGAGCTTACCCTTGGCCTCATCACCCCACTGCAGTCCGATTACGCACGTTCCAGCCACCGATAAGACTCCCCACTGATGCATTCAAGCCGAATAAGCACAAACACACCAGTTTAGGGTCCCGGTGGAGTGCCGGTCAACGTGGCGCGGGCCGTCCGGTGGAGTAAGTGGCGATTTCTGTTGAGTTTAAGGTCTCGATGTCATTCTCCGCGATCAACCAGACGTGGATGAGTGATGCCCTGGTGGCATCAATGCCACCCCGCTATTTTGTGCTAGTCTTCAACACCCCGGCAATTTCTAAACTCGAGCTCCAGTTCATGCCATGCCTGCGGATTTCGACTTGCCAACCCATGCGACCCTGACCCATTGTCTATCGGGAATGGTAGAAATCGCGGCGATCACTGCCTTGCCGCGCGAGGTCGCCAAAAATGGAATTGATGGCCAATGGTGGCGTGAAATCGAGAAGCCACGGATGCCGATGGTTGATGAACCTGATCGACATTGGGAATGGCGCTATATCATTTCGATTTATCAAAATAACCCGTATTTTCGGGCATTTTGCTTAAAGACTGCGGATGAAGCCGTACAGGCGGCCACAATTTATCGATTTGACACCATGTCCGCCTTCATTTCAGGTAAAAAAGCGGTTCATGTAGAACGACTTGCGACAGCTCCCAGAAACCGCGCGAACCTCACTCATTCGCCACGTTTTCGCGGCTGTGGGACTGCACTTATGTACCACGCGATCGCGTTTAGCTATTCACTTGGCTATGAGGGTCGAGTAAACTTACTTCCAGTGGCAAACCATGCGTTTTATACCTCTATGGGGTTTGAGGCGACGTATGTGACACAGGATGGCGATACGTTGCTGGAAATTCCCACTAAAACCGCTCGAGAATTACTGCAATCGCGAGGCGTAATCGATGGTTAAACCAACTTCAACACCGCTGATCGGCGATCCTTCCATCGTAGCCGGAGGCGTTCCGCTTCCCGCGTCATTAATTGCCACGCCTCCGGCATGTGACATGCCGATTCCGACAGACGATTTGGGAAAACTACTGTACGGGCTAATCCACATTTATCCCGACGCCATTCCCGCCGAGTTGCGGGGAGTTGATGTCGGTTCGCTGGACGAAGCAGCCAAACAACGGTTTCTGCGTGAGATTCAACAAAACGTGGGCGTGACGCCAATGCGGGATGTCACGATCTAAGTCACTCGATGCCCCCAAGTCACGGTAATTCCTCACCCTCTTCCCCGATCCGACGTAAGCGCTTCACAATGTCCGGGTACTTGTCTGCGACATTGGTTTGATTGTCCGGGCTGACCGACATGTCGTACAGTTCCGGCGCGCGTTTACTCTTGGGGTTAGGTGAGTAGACAAGCCGGAAGTTGGCTCGACGGACGCTGATTCCGTCCCGCCAAAAGCTGATCGCCGCGGGATTCACCTCGATTTCGGTCTCGTTGAGCAGCGGAACTAGACTCGCGCCATCCAGCGGCTTTTCCGTTTTCGTGAAGCTGGGACGGCAAAGGTCGACTAATGTGGGGTAGATGTCAATCGTCTCGACCAGAGCATCGCACGATTTGCCAGGGGTTTTGACCTCCGGAGCCTTGATCAACAACGGACTATGGACCGCACGTTCCCAGGGAGTGTGTTTGCCCCAGACCTGCTGTTCGCCCAGGTGCCAACCATGATCGCCCCAGACAACGACGATCGTATCCTTGTCGAGATCCAGCTCTTCAATTGCCGTTAACACCTTGCCAACCTGCCGATCGACATACCGCACGCAGGCTCGGTACGCGGCCCTCGCTTGGCGATGAGCGTCCTCGTCCAGCGGGCGAGTCTTTTTGAAGGGAAAGTCGTACCGGTAAAATTCTCCGCTGGCATGCCACCAGGGTGAATCGGGCTTCGCTCGAGCCTCTTCGCTGGCGATTTCATCTTTTTGAACCGCCTCCCAATCCCCCTTGGTCGCGACGAATGGCAGATGCGGTTTGAAGAAACCGAGCCCCATGAAAAATGGTTTATCCCCCTTGGCCAGTTTCTTGAGCTGCGAGACCGCCTCGTCGGCCATCTGGCCGTCCGGCAGTTCGTTGTCTTCTATGGCGGTAAACTCCATCAGGTCCTGATGCCCCTTGCCCGACTCGCGATGGCGTCCGCCGGTGTAGGCGAAGAAGATTCCCCAGCCTCGTTTCCACTCGCCCAAAGGAGTCGCTAAGTCGTCCCAGGCATTTGGCAGTTCATGCCGACCATCGCCTGAGCCGTCGTAGGCGTAGACCAATCCGTCTGCGGTATGCGAAATCTTACCGATCAACACGGTGTGATATCCACTGCGGCGGAACTGTTCCGGCAAGGTTTGAGCCCCCGGAAGCTGCTTCTCAGAGAGCTTAGTCGGACCACTGTAGAGGGCGTTGTTGTTGCGAGTGACACCACTTGTGGCGGGGCTGCGTCCGGTGAGCAGCGCAAATCGCGAAGCCCCACAGGTTGCCACCTGGACGTAATGCTTGGAGAACATCATCCCCTGCTTCGCCAACCGATCGAGGTTCGGAGACTGGGCATGCGGGTCACCATAGCAACCCAAATCGGGCCGCAGGTCATCAATTGCGATGAAGACGACGTTATAGCGGTTGTTGTCCGCCTTCCCTTCCGCTCCGGCAATCACCGGCAGGAAACCGATCGCAAACAACAAGCAAAACATTCCAACCAAATATCGCAACGAAACAGACATAGGCGAGCCAATCCAACAGTTGGGGCAAATCGAAAAGAAACGGTGCCCCCAGTATACTACCCCGCCGAGCCCGTTTCTAACCGGTTTTTTGGCTCTGGTGAGTTACGGCATGGCCGGTTCCATCCAGAAACTTCCGCGCCAGGCGGAATACCCGCGACTCCGGACACCGTTTTGCTCCGTACCGCGGTAGCGGGACCGCCCCGGAACAATGGTCACCTTTACTTTCGCGGTCTGGCCGACCTCTAGTACTCCGGCATGTACGGCCGCGGTGCCGAGATCAGAGTCGTCCGTATAGACTTCGTTGCCCCAGACGCTGCCGCTGGCCGCGCCGGTCAGTGTCAACTCCAGGACCTTGCCATGCTGTCCTCTATATTGAGAAAGATTCACCGAGCTGGTCGGGGATGGGGCCGGCTTGGCTGCTTCCAACCAATAGCTCTGGTGCCATCTACCATATTTCAGACTGGTAACCCCATTACGGTTGGAACCCTCGTAATCTTCCCGCCCAGGCAGCATCGTGACTTTCACGCGACTCGTTTCTCCCTCTTCGAGCAACCCCGCATGAACGGCGGCGGCCGATAGATTGGAATCGCTGGTGTAGACGATCGATCCCCAGACCGGCCCACTAAGACTTCCGGTCACTTCCAGTTCGGTCGACTCTCCCATCGGTAGGCTGAATAACCGTGGATTCGTTCCGCTTGGCAGCATGTCGAACCCTGTCAACGGTGGCTCTTCTTCGAGGATAATAACCCTCGGGGAGCCACCTACCGATTTGAATGGCTCCGCGCGACTGAAATTCGCCCAACCAGACATGCCCACGAATAGGACCAGAATACCAACACATGGCAACCACAGGATACGTGAGAGATTCATCTGAAGAGACTCCGAGCGAGGAGAGGGAGATCGAACCATCCTTATTCTCTCCTTCTCACGATCAGAGGGTCAAGGAATTTGCAATCCAAAGCGAGAATTTCCCTCAGCGTCCCCACAAGTTATCCGTTGAGCGACTTCGAGTTGTTTAGGTCTGTCCCCAACTGGACCAACGGCGTTTGATCCGCGCCGGCTTGACTGCCGCAGTTGTCGCAACCACCGCCACAAGCCTTTTTCGCTTGGCCCAGTTTGGGCATTGCCCGCCTCACCAAATAGGCCACACAAACGGCGATGATCAAGAGAACAATCAGGGATTGAGACATGCCATTCACCCCAAAATCAAGGTTCCGACCTGGTACGTGATGAAGGCCGCGACATAGGCCAATACGGTCATGTAGGTAAAAGTAAATAGCGGCCACCACCAACTGTTGGTCTCACGTTTGATCACCGCCAAAGTCGCCATGCACTGGGCACAAAGGGCGAAAAAGACCATCACGGAAAGGGCAACCGGCAGCGTGAAGACTTTGCGATCCGTCCCTTCCCAGGTTGCGTTTTGGAGTTGCTCCCGGAGGGAATCGGACTCTGCGTCCTCACCCAGGTTGTAGATCACGCCCAAGGTGCCGACCACCACTTCCCGCGCGGGGAACGACGCCAACACCCCCGCGCCGATCCGCCAATCCCAACCCAGCGGCCGCACCACCGGTTCGATCCACTGCCCACCTTGGCCCAAGAAACTGTTGCGAAGGTGCGTCCCGGCGATCTGGTTGTCGATCGCACTCAATCGGGCGTCGATCTCCTCCAACTGGGCCTCTTCTTCCGGCGTGGGAGTCTCAGCCGCTTCTATCGATTCCCGCTCCGATTGAAGCTGGGCGATTTCGGCGGCGAACGGCTGCTGCACGGCCTCCTCATCGCGGGGGAAATAGGAGACCGCCCAAACGATTACCGTCACTGCGAAGATCAACGTCCCGGCACGGTACACAAACGCCATCGCGCGATCGAACACCCGACCCAACACCGTGCTGATATCGGGCCATTTGTAAGTCGGAAGTTCCAGAACAAACGGAGGGGTTTCGCCCCGCAAAATCGTTTTCCGTAAAACCAAAGCAACCAACAACGCGGCGATCATTCCCAACGCGTACATCGCCAGCATCGTCAGCGTTCCGCTACGGATGAACCCCAAGTAGGTCCGATCCGGCACGAACGCCGCGACCAACAAAATGTAAACCGGCAACCGCGCGCTACAGCTCATCAGCGGAGCGATCAAAATCGTAATCAGGCGGTCCCGGCGGTTCTCGATGACCCTCGCCGCCATGATACCGGGGATCGCGCAGGCGAATGAGGAAAGCAACGGAATAAACGAACGGCCACTCAGCCCAAACCGGGAAAACAGCCGGTCCATCAAATACGCCGCTCGGGCCATGTACCCGCAGTCTTCAAGCACCGCGATGAACAGAAACAGGATGCAAATCTGAGGCAGAAACACCAGCACGCTACCGACACCGCCGATAATGCCGTTTTGGATCAGCGACAGGAGCGGGCCTTCGCTCATAAAGCTGCCCGCTAATTCCGAAAGCCATTCGAACGCGAATTCAATCCATCCGACCAAGGCCATCGCGACCCGTTCGCTGAAGATGCTCTGAAACATCGCGAACATGACCAGCGCGAACACCAATGGCCCTAGAAACCGATGCGTCAACACGCGGTCGATGCGGTCGGTAACCGATTGCCGGGGAGTGGTATCGCGGGTGACCACGCCGTCCAATGTCTTTTGCACCCACCCGTATCGCGCGATCGCTTCGACCGCGGGAACCGGCGTTCCAACAGAGGCTAACTCCGTGCGTGCTTTTTCGATTCCGGGTTGCACCTCCTGGCCGTGGGCATGGAGCTCGTCAGCCAGATAGCCGCTAGTATCCAATAGCAGCCGCTCGGCAAGAAACTTCGGCAGCTCCGGCTGACGCTTTTTCAGCACGGTGTGCAGCGAGTCAACCTTTTCCTGGAACAAGTCGGAAAAGGGACTGGGGATAGTCGCCGGTGGAACCTGATCGAAATCGGCCAGAAGACTTCGCAGCCGATCGAAACCTTCTTTGCGGTTGGCCTGGGTTGCCACCACTGGAATGCCCAGACGCTGCTCCAGCGCCGCGGCATCAATGGTAATCCCGCGCTCGGTCGCGACATCGACCATATTGAGCACCACGATGGTCCGCAGGCCCAGTTCCGCGATCTGGCTCACGATGTATAGGTTCCGCTCCAGATTGCTGGCATCGACAATGACCAGGACACCATCGGGAGTGGTTTCGTTTCTTTGTCGCCCCAGCAGCACATCAACGGCCACCATCTCGTCGGGCGAACGGGGTGCCAAGCTGTAGGTGCCGGGGAGATCGATCAGCGTGATTTTGCGGCCTGAGGCGGTGAGCTGGCCATGCTTCTTTTCAACGGTCACCCCCGGGTAGTTGCCGGTTTTTTGGCGGACACCGCACAAGGCGCTAAAGAGGGTCGACTTTCCGGTGTTGGGATTGCCGACCAGGGCGATCGAAAGGGGTTTGGCGGGCGCGTCGACCGACATGGATAATTATCAACTTCTATGCGGGGAGAGATGAATTGCGGGGCGGCGCAGCGAGCCGTAGGTGGCAGTGGTCAGTCCGCCAAATGGACCAGCATCGCTTCCTGGCGTCTCAAGCTGAGGTGGTAACCCCGGATCTCGATTTCCAGCGGGTCACCCAGTGGGGCGGATCCTAGCAGCTTCACGGTCGCACCGGGAGTGATTCCCATTTCCAGCAAACGGACCGAAACTGAATCGTTCCCTGGGATCTCGGCCACGACGCCTTCTTGACCCACCTTCAACTGTGACAGGAGTTTCATGGTCGCTACTGGATTTCCACCAACACACTCAGGACTTCGGACTCGCGAAAGCAAAGTTTGGTCTCGCCGACTCGGATGATACAAGGGCTGCCGTTCTGAACGACCTCGACCGTTACCCCGGGACGCATGCCCATCTCCGAAAGCCGATTGACATCGGCCAGCGATCCCAAGACCTCCGAGATTTTGGCTGGGCATCCAATCGGAATCAAGCTCAGGGGAATTGTCTGATGCACGGCGGCCTCCGAGGCTTCCTATTGAGAGCAATTCTCATTAGAGTGATCGTATCCTGAAGAACACGCCTTGGCAAGGGCCCGAGGGTTTCCCCGACAGCGCGAAGCGGTATCGCGCGGTCGCAGGTTTAAACTAAGGGGGCTTGAGCCAGATAGGGCAACCGCCTACTTGGCCGCCGTCCGGTTCAACCAGACATACCGGACCTCGATCGCTTCATCCCCAGGGATTTTAGGGGCGGTAAGGGTCAAGGTGGCTCGGCCGGCGGGCAGTGTCAGCTTTCCTAAAGACGCCGGCTTGAAGTCTTTCATGTCGGACTCGATTCCACCGCGCGAGCTTCGATCCGCCTCAGGGCCATACGCCGGTGGATCGTGAGGCTGGTCGATTGTCACCTTCGTGGTTTGACCATGGAGTTCCGCTTGAATCTCCACTCCCACGTTCGCCTCTTTGCACGTGTAGTGGACGATCACCTCGTACTCACCGGCTTGGCCGACCTCGACATCCCAAGTAATCTTGGCCCCCGTGTCTTTCCAAGCGGTGAAGTAAGAACAATTAGGGGCGCGGGCACTCCGCTTCACGTCCCCATGCGCGACTCCGTCGCGAGCCGGCAGCGGCGTTTCCGCGGAATACCCCACGGTGAAGGGACGATCCTCCTTCACGAAGTAGGTCGGCTCGATCTCCTGCTTGAACTGTTCCCGAATTTGCTCCAGCCTTGCTGCCTCCTCGGGATGTTCCTCCCGCACGCTGTTTCGCTGACCAATATCCTCGGCGATCTCAAACAGCCCCCCATTAGGATCAAGCCGGAAACGCTGGGTCCGAACGCTCAATCGTTTATTCCTGAGGGAAATAATCTCTCGGTCCGCCCAGTCCCGAGCAGTGCCCAACAGCAACGGTTTAAGGCTCGTACCATCGATCGGCTTGGCGCTTTCCAGGGGAATCTCCGCGAGATCAAGCAAGGTGGGCATCAAGTCGATCCCTCCGGCGATCCGAGTCACCGTCATTCCGGCAGGGATTTTCCCAGGCCAACGGATAAAGCAGGGGACTCGCACCCCCCCCTCGTCTATCGAACCTTTCCGCCCCTTCATATCGCCATTGAAGCGAAAGCTGTTGGGACCGTTGTCGCTGAAATAGACCACGATCGTGTTCTCCGTCAGCTTTAGTTCTTCCAACTTTTTGAGCACGCGGCCGACGTTCCAATCAATATTTTCACACATTGCCAATGCGGCTCGGGTCTTGGGGACTTCCTCCCGCATCGGATCGCGGTGCCGCTTTTCGAGCTCCTTCTCGGCGAACTTATCCCAGAATTCGTCCGGAACCTGCATCGGCGAATGGGGCGTGCAGTACGGAACATAGCACAGGAACGGCCTATCCCGGTTTTGCTCGATGAACTGGATCGCCTGGCCCGTGAAGTCATCCGACACGTAGCCTTCCCCACGGACAATCTGATTATTCCGCTCCAGCGGAGGACTGAAGTAATGCCCCCAGTGCCCAGAGCAAAACCCGTAAAACGTGTCGAACCCCCGGGCATTGGGGTGGTAGGGGTGCTGGGTCCCGTTGTGCCACTTGCCAAAAGCGCCGGTCGTGTACCCGGCCGCCTTCAAGTGATCTGCTAAGGTGACTTCATCGAGATTCAGGCGTTCGGCACCGGTCGAAACACCCCGGACACCGGTTCGGCCGTGGTATCTGCCGGTCAGGAATTCGGCGCGCGTCGGGGCACAGACCGCGCAGACGTAGAACCAATCGAACCGGGCCCCCTCCTGAGCCAATGAATCAAGATTTGGCGTGGCGAGGTTGGAGTTTCCGTGGAGCGAGAGATCGCCCCAGCCTTGATCGTCGGTTAGGAAGACGACGATATTGGGCAAGTCGTCTCGCCCTGGGGGATCGGTTTCCTGGGCTGGCGCGGCTTCAATACCGATGCCTCCGACGACTATCAGACTAACAAGCAAGAACGCGAATCGTGGGAAGCGACTAGACATCAAGAAACCTTCCGTCAGACGGTGATTATTCCGGGGGTGGGGAGTTTTGAGGAGGTGTCGGGGCGGGCCAGACATACAAGGAGCCCTCTTTTATCGTAATCCAGAACCGACCTCCGCGGCAAGAAACAAAAAAAGCGACTCGAGCCAAATCGACTCGAGTCGCTTCCTCTTACCAGGCCAGAGCCTCATCTCTCAGCGAGTGAGAGGAGAGGAGCCGGTGCTTCAAAACTACGCGCTGCAACCGCAATCAGCAGCTTGCTCTTCGTGGCAAGCAGGGGCGGGGCAGCAAACCGTGACCGGAACCGTCTTGCAAACCACTTTGGGCACGCAACGGGTTACGGTGTAAGGAACCTGAGTCGGCACCATCTTGCAGACCTTAACGGTCTTGGTGGTGTGAACAGGCTTGGTCACACAGTAAGGAACCTGCTTGGTGTGCGTTTCGGCAACCATCTTGCAGACCTTGTAAGGAACTTCCTTCGTGTGCGTCTCGGCAACCATCTTGCAGACCTTGTAGGTGCAGGTCTTGGTCCGTTGCTCAGGAACCATCTTGCAAACCTTGTAGGTGCAAGTCTTGGTCCGTTGCTCGGAAACCATCCGGCAAACCTTGTAGCTGCAAGTCTTGACGTGTTGCTCCGAAACCATCTTGCAAACCTTGTAGGTGCAGGTCTTGGTCCGTTGTTCCGGAACCATCCGGCAAACCTTGTAGGTGCAGGTCTTGTTTACGGTCTCGGGAACCATCTTGCAAACTTTGTAGGTGCAAGTCTTGACGTGCTGCTCGGGAACCATCTTGCAAACCTTATAGGTGCAAGTCTTGGTCCGTTGCTCAGGAACCATCCGGCAAACCTTGTAAGGAATTTCCTTCTTGACGACTTCACGCTCGTAGCGAACGCAGTTGATCGTCTTTTCGGTCACTTCAGGAACCCAAACCTTCTTGCAAACAGTCCGCGAAGGGCATTGAACCTCAACCACCTTGCATTCGCCTGGCACGTAAACGCACTTGCAGCAGCAAGGATCCCAAGTCCAGCAACCTGGCTCTTGGATGGTCTTCTTCACAACCGGGCCAGGAATCGTTTCCTGAGTGGTTTCCCACCGGCCGTTGCAAACTTGAACGGTCTTGGTGTAGTGAACTGGCTTGCAAACCACTTCACACACTTCGCGGACCTTGGTTTCCCAGACAGGCTTGCACACGGTGTAGCAAATCTCTTTGGTCTTGGTTTCCCAAACCGGCTTGCA
>JBBDIM010000080.1:0-33735 GCA_040880405.1 Pirellulaceae bacterium
CTGGTGTATTTGATGATCTCCGCGACCACCCAGTCGAGCTTGCCGTCGTTCAGCGGAACGTGGCAGTACTCGCAGGTATGGCTGCCGAGAGTTGTCTCCGGTGCGCCGCACTGCGGGCAGTGGGACGAGGAAATCACCCGCTCGATTTTCGACCGAGTCCCGGCCCGGCGATTGAGGATCAACAGCGAGTGAAAGCTGCGGCGCTTCCGCCCCGGATCAAACGAGCGTCCATCCGGTCCATCCAAGGCATCGGCGGCGGTCCAGCGCACGGCCACCAGGGCCATGTCCATCGGTTCGGACTGGATCACCCCCTTCACCTCGACCGATTCGATTTCCACCTGGCCATGAAACGGGCGGTGAGCCCCTGGCTCGGCCGTGATTTGTTGGCGGTAGGTTTGGACAAAATCAGGGCTGCCGACCTTCTTCAAGGGTACGACATCACCGGTTCGGTCGGCGATCGCCTTGCGAAAGAAGATCACGCTGGCCCGGTCTCGCAGGGCGTGAGAACTGAAGCCGGGGTCGTGCTGGATCCAGTACCGCATGGCGCTGTTGATCTGCCGCGACTTTTCCGGGCGGTAATGTTCCGACTGGGTAATCACCGAGAGGACCCAGTCATGCTCGCCGCTCCGGAGCAGGCTCTCGCAGGCCGGGCAGCGGTCCCACTGGGTCTTGCGGATGTCGTGGCCGCAGTTGGGACATTGCCCTTGGGCCAAGCCGACTTCATCCGCTCTGGTTTTTGCGCCGCGGCGGCGGAGCATCGTCCAGACCTCGCGAACCGCCCGGTCCCCCCGTACTCCGGCAACCAGCAGGGTGATGGTATCGAAGGCATGTTCGCGGTTTTTGGAAGCGACCATTTGCAGCGGCCTGACGTCGGAGATCGCAAACATGGGCACCGCGCCGGCACCCGCCACCACTTCGTGCTCCTGAATCTGAAACAACAACCGTTCGTATACCCCATCAGAGACAAACGCGCGGACCGACTCCGCGTCTCCCTGGGCCAGGGCCTGATGGTAGGCCTGGGCCATTTTGCCGACCGCGATCCTGAACCGCTTGATCTCGAACTGAGGATCGGTTTGGGCGATGACATCCAGCCCCCGTTGGATCTCCTCACGGTTATCCCCCCCGTGATCGGGATGCCGCACGAAGGTCCCGAAGTGGACGTTGTCGCGAAAGAAATGATAGAACTCCAGCCCCAACTCGAACAGCAAACTCACGGCGTCAAAAATATTTGAATGCCGCACGGGAAGCCACCCTATTCGTGGTTGAGGTCCAAGGAATTAGATGAGGGGGAAACATAGAAATGGGGACCAGCGAGCGCAGCCCTGTTATTTGTTTATGGTACCAGATGTTCGTCACCGGCCCAGCATTCTTGGGGTGGAGAGGGAAATTTTTGCTGCCTGGGACCGCCGACGTCCCGTCGGCATGCGTTATCTACCCCACGGTCGGGCGTTTGGGTCGTTGATAAACGTGTTGCCGTTAGAAAATCAACCCGCCAAGACATTCCCACGCTTTCCGGGCGCGGGCATGGCACCCTGGAACCTGTGGGCAACTCGTGCCGACGGGGACGTCGGCGGTCACGGGGAGCCAGTTTGAATCATCCTTTTCAGGACGCCAGAGGGGGGCCGCGTGATGCGTCTGAATGAGCTGATGCGGAACCATCTCCAATTCTCCCAGGCCCAAAGGGCTGTCACAATTTAATCGAGCAGCATCGAAGGACGATTTTCTTAACCACGAATGACACGAATAGCCACCCAGAATTGAAAGCCCCTCAAAACCTCTTCCCGTATTCGTGTCATTCGTGTGATTCGTGGTTATCCTTTGAACATTTGGGTACGTCTCGCTTACAGACAAGCCGGTGCGTGGAACGAGAGAGGGCGTTCGGACTTCCTGGAAGAGACAGCATCTTCTCGCACTTCACCGGGCAGCGCGCGCTGCTCCGCTTTGAATGATTAATGAGTATTGGAGAATGAAAAATGCAAAATGAAAGCGGTATGGGCGCGAGCCGGTCTTTGGCGTGAAATTTCTCTAATGGCAACGCCGCCTGATGGAACCCGAGACGGCGTCCGGACCTCTCGGAAGAGACAGGATTCTCTCACACGTCTCATGCCCACGCTTTCCGGGCGTGGGCATGGCATCCTTATGCCTGTGGTCTACTCATGCCGACGAGATGTCGGCGATCCCAGGGGAGAAGCCCCCCTCAGTTATGTTCCCCCCGCTGCCCGCTTCCTTTTTCCTGCAGGTAGCGGCGGAGGTAGAGAGCGCGTTCGATGTTGCGGCCGGTGGGGTCGAGTTCTCCGCCGCGGAGTTTTTGCAGGTGGGCGGGTTGGGTTTCGACGAATAGTTTGTTGATGTCGGCGATGCGGAGCTCTTCGATCAGGCCCAGGTTCACCCCCATGCGGACGCTGGAGAGCAGGTGCATCGTCTCTTCGCTGCTGATCGTTTGGGCCGTGCAGAGGATGCCGTAGGCCCGGCTGATTTTGTCGTGGAGGTCTTCGCGGTTTTGGGTGACCAGGAAGTCCCGCGCCTTGCGTTCGTACTCGATGATCATCGGCACGACGCTGCTGACTTGCCCGATCAATTCCTCTTCCGATTTGCCCAAGGTAATTTGGTTGGAGATTTGATAGAAATCACCCATCGCCTGCGAGCCCTCGCCGTACAGCCCGCGAACCGCGAGGTTGATTTTTTGGAGGCTGCGGAACACCTTTTCGATTTGGTGGGTGATGACCAAGGCGGGCAAGTGCAGCATGACGCTGACGCGCATCCCGGTGCCGACGTTGGTGGGGCAGGCGGTCAGGTAGCCGAGTTCCTCGTGGAAGGCGAAGGTGAGCTGGCTTTCCAGTTGGTCGTCTACCTCGTTGATCTGCTGCCAGGCGTTGTCCAGGTCGAGGCCGCTTTTCATGACCTGGATGCGGAGGTGATCCTCCTCGTTGATCATCACACTGAGTCGCTCGGTGGCGTCGATCGCGACACTCCGCGCCCCTTCGGCCTCGGCATGTTCGCGGCTGATCAGTTGCCGCTCGGTGAGAAACAGCCGATCGACCTGGGCCAACTCGTCGACGCGGACGTAGTACAGTTCTTCGAAGCCGGGGATCTCTAGGAGACGGTCGTGGACCATCTTCTCGATCGCTTTTCGCTCCTGCGCGGAACAGCGACGAATGAAGGGATATTCCGCCAAGTTGCGGGCCAGGCGGATGCGGCTGCTGATCACAATGTCCGATTCCGGGCCACTGCCTCGCATCCACTCACCCGACCGACATGCCAAGTCGTTCAACTCCACGGAAGAAATACCCCAAACACCTAAGGTGACAATGTGTGACGATCGAGAACAGACAGCGACGGGTAACAAACGGGTCGGGTCGGACTAGGCTTCCCGCGAGCCTTCCTCAATCTTACGGATTTCATCTCGAATTTGGGAGGCACGTTCGTACTGCTCGCCCTCGACCGCCTCCTTCATATCGTGATGGAGCTGAATCAGTTGGGTTTGGCTCTCCGGGTTGCTCTTATGGTAACGCGGATGTTTGCCGGTGTGGTGGTTCTCGCCATGGATGTTGACGATCAGCGGATCTAGTTCACTACCGAAGCAGGTGTAATCGTGCGGACACCCGAGCCGGCCCTGATTGCGGAACTCATAAAAGGTGATGCCGCAGATGGGGCAGGCCTGCTCGTCGAGCTTGGCGAGCTCCTTGGCGGTATCGGCCACTTTCAACTGCTCCGCCAGCATCCCGGCGAGTGAAGGCTTGACCGGCATCCCGCCGGCGGGGTTGTTGGTTAGGTATTTCTGCGCGCACTGCTCGCACAGGTGATGCTCATGCGGCTTGTCGCCGGTTAGTTCGGTGATATGGAAAGTTGCCGGTTTTTCACACTGTTGGCATTTCATCTGTCCCCAACCTTTCGCGCACGATCTCGTCACGAACGCTGCCTTCTGGATCACCCTTGCCACTAAGCCGTCAGGAAAACCTCACGCCACCGGAGCTAGCTTGATGCTCCTAAATCGCGATGACGCTTAGAGATGCGTTGCCGACTCATCAACTGGATTCTATCGGGGCAAGGGGGGGTGTCAAGATGCGGCAACTTGTCGTTCAATGATGCAGGGGCATCCCGCCCGTTTGCTGGTGGATTCGGCCAATGGGGTGTGAACTGGAGGAGCCCCCGCTTTGTCTGACACGCAGGTTTCCCGCGCTTCAACCCCTTACGGTCCTTGCGATCATCGACTCGGATTTCACGCACCATGCCGCATTTTCCCCTCGCCGACCAATTCGCCGAACTTTCCGCTGACCACGAGATGATTCCGGTTTATCGGCGTTTAATCAGCGATTCGATGACCCCGGTTTCCGCCTTCCATAAACTGGACCAAGGCGAGCCCGCCTGCCTGTTCGAGAGCGTGGTGGGGGGCGAAAAGGTGGGACGCTACAGCTTTCTGGGGGTCGGCCCGGGACTACACTTAAGCGCCACGCGAGATCAAGTCACCCTGCGGTCCGCCGATGGCAAGACAGAGACCTTCACTTCCGACAACCCGCTGGAAGAACTGCGAACACGGCTCGCGAGTTGCCGTGTGGCCCATATCGATGGCCTGCCACCCTTTACCGGCGGGGCGATTGGCTATGCTGGCTACGATGTGGTCCGGTATGTCGAGAATTTGCCCCACGCCCCAGAGGATGACCGGCACCTGCCGGACTTGTCGTTTGGCTTCTACAACAACATGATCGTCTTCGATAACGTTGCCAAGACGGTATTAGTGGTGGTAATGGCCCCGATCGCCAGCCGCCAGCCGGCAGCGGTTCAGGCTGCGTATAAGGCAGCCTGCCAGCGGATCGACGAACTGGTGGAGCAGTTGACCCGGCCCGACCCGACGTTGGTTCCCACCGATATCGACGTCAGCGGGACCCCCACGCTTCCTTATCGCTCGAACTTCACGCAGGGGCAGTTCGAGGACGCGGTCCGCAAATGCGTCGATTACATCGAAGCGGGGGATATTTTCCAGGTGGTCTTCAGCCAGCGGTTGGAGGTCGATATTAAAAGCGATCCGTTTGAAATCTACCGGACACTTCGGATCGTGAACCCCAGCCCGTTCATGTTTTTCCTCCGGACCCCGGAGGTAACGCTGGTCGGCAGCTCGCCGGAAATCATGGTTCGGGTCGTCGACGGCGAGGTGACTGTCCGTCCTTTGGCCGGCACTAGGCCACGGGGACTGACCGAGGAAGAGGACCGACAACTGGGGGAACAACTGCTGGCCGACCCCAAAGAACGGGCCGAGCATGTAATGCTGGTCGACCTGGGCCGGAACGACGTCGGCCGAGTCGCCAAGTACCGCAGCGTGGAGCTATCCGACGTGATGGCAATCGAACGCTACAGCCACGTGATGCACATCACCTCGAACGTCACCGGGCAACTCGCCGAAGGAAAAGACGCCTTCGACGCCTTAGCCGCCTGCCTGCCGGCCGGCACCGTCAGCGGAGCACCCAAAGTCCGCGCGATGGAGATCATCGACGAAGTCGAGCCACACCGCCGCGGCCCCTACGCCGGAGCGGTCGGCTACATCGACTACGGCGGCAACATGGACACCTGCATCGCGCTGCGAACCATCGTCATCCAAAACGGCACCGCCTACGTCCAAGCAGGCGCGGGCATCGTAGCGGATAGCGACCCCACGATGGAATACCAAGAGACCTTGAACAAGGCCCGGGGGCTTTTGAAGGCGATTGAGATTACGGAGAAGCGAACGGGGTAGTGAACATGTGATGGTCGGGTGCCATGCCCACGCCCGTAAGCGAGGGGATGCTTGGGCGGGTTGATCTTCCACCGGCAACTTCCCTTCTTATCGGCCGGGACGTCCAATTAGGAACCCTCTATTCTCGCGCCTTCTCTCGCAGCAGCGCGATTTGGGCGTCGATTTGCTCCGTCTTGGCGGTAAGTATCTTATCTTGAGTGACGCCTCCGGTTCTGAATTGACTTTCCATTTGCACCTCCAGAACTTGTCGGTTCTTTACCCGCGATTCGAGGACCGCGATACGATCGGCCTTGGAGCCTGCCAGTTCCAATTCGACCCCAAGCACCTCCATTTGCGCATCGAGCACCTCGCCATAGTTCGCCTTGCCCATGAGATGCGCCTGAGTGAAATGCTTCACTTGCTGCTGCAGGATATCCCGCTTTTGGAGCAGCAATTTCCGGACTTCGGTATCCTGCGATTCCGTGTTTTCCGCGGAGGTGACGGCAGTACCGAACAACAAGCCAAGGCCGACGCCGAGTACGGTGATGATGAGAAGTATGCGAGGGAGCATAGCGGAACCCTTTCCGAGGTGAGAAGGAGAAATCGGACGACGCGATTATCAGTATCTCCGACTTTTCCAGCGGATGCGATAGAACTAACCGGGTTGTCAACCCATTCGTAATAACGGACCGCATCCGGCAAGGCAGAATCCTGCTAGAAACCTATCCGCGCTTATCTGCGTTAATCCGCGGCAAAAAATAAATCGGGTTGAGCCGCGGATTAACGCAGATTTTCTCGGATGAAGAGTGCTTTGAATCGTCCCTTCAGGACTCTCGCATGGTTACGTGATCCCAACCCAGGACTTCGTCCCGGGCTGTCGTGAGACGTCCTTTCAGGACTCCGGTTTTCGGCCCGATCTCCCAGGGGATGAGTCCCCTCACTCTCCATTTCAGAAAATGAAGGTCTGGGTGCGGAGTGTCCAACGCGGGACTTATCCCCTTTCCGCGTTACCGGCCGAGGCCGGATCTATTTTCCTGCCGCGCTCCTCACTTCAGCGCGGCGAAGGGCGTCGCCGGTTGAGTTTACCCCTGGCGCGGAGCGGGTTCGCACTTCCCCCACGCTTTTGGCAAACGTGGCTACGACAAGTTTTCTCGTAGCCACGCTCGCGTAGAGCGTGGGAGCATCGCGGGTTGAGCTTGCCTCTGGGGCGGAGCGGGTGAGCAGTTCCCCCACGCTTTTGGCAAGCGTGGCTACGACAAGTTTTCTGGTAGCCACGCTCGCGGAGAGCGTGGGAGCGTCGCCAAGCGGGTGTGGTTCACCCAGGCGGTCGGTTCTGGCAAGATAAACGGAAACGGTTTTGCCTGCCACGGCCAAATTTTCCTAGCCCCAGGACGCACTTGCTATGATTCATGTGATTGCCACCATTGAGTTGACCCCCGGTTCTCAGGCCGCCTTCCTCAAGGAGTTCCACGCCTTGGTGCCGCTAGTGCATGCCGAAGCGGGTTGCCTGACGTATGGCCCGACGGTCGATGTGGCGTGTGATGCCTTGCCGATTGACTCGCCGAGGGCCGATGTGGTGACCGTGGTGGAATCGTGGGAATCGGTTGAGGCCTTGCAGGCCCACTTGGCCGCGCCGCATATGCTGGAATATCGCGAGAAGGTGAAGGATTACGTAAGCGGGACGAAGATTCAGGTTCTTGAGCCGGCGTAACTTGGCAGCGCCAGGTTCAGGGATTTTTTAACCACGAATGACACGAATGACAACCGGCGAAATTTCCGCTTTCAAGGCTACAAACGTTGAGGTCAACACGGACGATTGATAGAGGAAGAGGGGCGAGAGATCGATCTCTCCTGAGTTACCTCTTCTTATTCGTGTCATTCGTGTGTTTCGTGGTTATTCTTTAAATTTGAACCTTGCGCTGATCAGCTAATGCCCCTAAAAAACCATGCATGATTTAGTCACCAAGTTAATCGAGCGGGTCGGTCAAGGCCGGGCCGTGGCGTTTTGCCAGTTGGTCGAGACGCGGGGTTCGACTCCGCAAAAGCCGGGGGCCGCGATGCTGGTCGAAGCGGATGGGAGCCAGCATGGCACGTTGGGTGGTGGTTGTGTTGAGGCGGAGGTCAAGCGCCGCGCGATTGCCGCTTTGGAGACCTCCGGGGGCCGATTGGTCGACTTCCTGCTCGATAGCGACTACGGCTGGGACGATGGCCTGATTTGCGGCGGACGGATGCGCGTGCTGATCGAACCGCTGCCGGTCGGCAGCGATATCACGCTGTTTCAGACGCTGCGGACCCTCTTGGATGCGGGGCATGGGGGGACGCTTGCCATTGAGCTGCCGCCACCCGCCGAGCTGCCTAAAGAAACGAGACCACCGCGGGAACGACTGGTGGCAGGGGAGGGGAGTGAGCATTCGCCGGGGATTTTTCTGCTTGATCCTCAGGGTAAGCTGATTGCCACGCGACGGCATGGTGGGGAAGGGGGGCCGAGTGGTCCCAACCCGGAAGAAGATTTGATTCCGCTGACCGAGCGCCCCAAGCCCTATTTGGCGGGCGGTTTTGCCTATCTGCCGGTCTTGCCTCGTTGCCGGTTGTTGATTGTTGGCGGTGGGCATATTGGCAAGGCGGTGGCCGAATTGGCGGCCCAGGCTGATTTCAATGTCACGGTGGTGGATGACCGCGAAGAGGTTGTCAGTGAAGAACGTTTTCCCACGGCAAGTCAGCGGATTGCCGGAGAAATCGGTGAGGTGCTCTCGAAGCTCAAGACCGATCGCTTCACCTTCGGGCTGATTGTGACGCGGGGGCATCAGCATGATGAGCTGGCCCTGTACCACTTGATCCAAAAGGAACTGGCGTTCCTGGGGATGATCGGCAGCAAGCGAAAGATCAAGCTGATCTTCGACGACCTGGAAGAGAAGGGGATTGCCCCTGAGAAACTGCGGCAGGTGTTCGCCCCGGTGGGGCTGGATATCGGATCGCAAACGGTGATGGAGATCGCGATTAGCATCATGGCCCAGTTGATCGCCCAGCGAAACCAGCCAGGCAAAAAACCGGCCTGAGTGGAAAGGTGCCCCCGCGATGACGCGACAAAGCTTTGCCATAGTGCCGGCCTGCGGCGCAAGTCGGCGGATGGGGACCAACAAGCTGCTGCTGCCGTGGCAGGACACTACCATTCTGGAAACGGTACTGAAGGCGTGGCACGCCTCAAGTGTCGACTACGTGGTACTGGTGACTCCGGCCGATCGGCAAGAGGTGATTGAACTGGCGGAATCTTCGGGTGCGCGAGTGGCGGTGGTGACGGAAGCCCCGCCCGACATGAAGGGGACGGTGCTCGCGGGGCTTCGCTGGATCGAGCAAAACCTGGAGCTTGGCCCCGGCGATGTTTGGCTGGTCGCCCCGGCCGATATGCCGGATCTTGACCCGCGAACCATTGACACGGTCTTGGCTGCCTCGGAGGCGAATCCCGGCAAGGTGGTGGTGCCTATCAGCGGCGGCCAGCATGGGCATCCAGCCCTGTTTCCTTGGTCGCTGATTCCGGCGGTAGAAAATTTAGGGCCGGAGCAGGGTCTTCGCGATTTGCCGGACTGGAGTGAGAGTGTCTCCGTCGAGGTGAACGAGGGGGGACTCGGGAGCGATATTGATGATCCGGAGGAGTATTTGAAGCGGCGGCAAGGATTCTAGTGGTCCGTCCACCTAGAGTGTACGGGTTCCACTCACCGTGTAGGTCATCGGGTGCCATGCCCACGCCCTCCAACGTGGGCATGTTTTGGCGTGCCCGTTTTCTACCGGTAACTCAATTCACAATGACCAAAACGCCGACCGCTAGCCCACGGTCAGTTGACCGTACGGGGAACTCACACGCACCGGGTAACCCGCTAGTCGAGCCCTGTCGCGCCGAAAATATCGTCCGATGGAACCGGAGAGGGCGTCCCGACTTCCCGAAGCCGACTGGATCATCTCGCACTTCTCATGCCCACGTTGGAGGGCGTGGGCATGGCACCCGGGCTAATCTGGCTCCGATCGACCATAGTAAATCGACCGATTCGCTCGAATTACGGCCGAACCGCTTTTTCGGGGGCCCGTCGGTCCTTAAACTTGAGGTGACCCAAACGTTTCAGGACGCGCCCTGTCGGTGGCCCTGGGTGAATCAGTCTCTCTTCTTGCAGGTGATGGATGTCAGGAATGGTTCCGGCGGAACTTGGCTCGGCCACGCGATCTCGTTTGCCCCGATGGGGCGGAGATTCGCTTGTATGCCTGCTGGGTCTGGCGTGCTTGCTGATGGTCACCGGCTGCGATGGCTGCACGCCGCAAGCGGGGCCGACCGATATCGAGGAGCGGAACGAGCGGCTGGCCCGGGCTCGGGAAAAGGGGGACTTCGAGAAGCCGAATCTGAAGATCCTGCCCCACGATGACCGGGAGGTGATGCTCAACCGAGTCAAGCCAGGACACTGGACCGGGGTGACCAGTGAGATGAAGGCCAACAACTTCGACTTTCGCGGCCAGTTATACGCCCAGGCGACCGATACCGAGTCGCAGCCGTTGCCCCTGCCGCAAACCGACTACTATTTTTCCTCGACTCGGCCGCTGGCGCTCACCAAAGGGCAGGCCCGATGGGCGGATGTGCTGTACTATCCACCCAAGTCGCGTGGGGCGGAGAATCGGAATCAGTTGTTTCAGGTGGGACTGCGCGATCGGAGCCGGGGTGGCGAACTTCTATCGGAGTCGATTTCGATCGCTCGGATGTTCGCCCATGAGTACTACTTTGTCGTCCTGGCGGCGACCGCCGATCAGTACCAGTTTCTGAATCTTTCAGACAATATCCGCTCGCTCGGCGTCGGGACGGAAATGGAGGATCTGACGCCTCATTATCGGCTCCTGTTGCCGAAGGTGGTCGACCGGGTGCCGCTGCCGGAGAATCCGTTCGCGTGGACCTCGATCGCCTACATCCTGTGGGACGACATCGACCCGAATTTATTGACCAACGATCAACAAGAGGCGCTACTCGACTGGCTGCACTTTGGCGGGCAATTGATTATCAGCGGGCCCGATACGTTGGATCGACTTCGCAATAGCTTCCTCCAGCCCTACCTTCCGGCCGATGACGCCGGGAGCGTGGAACTGGAGCAAAGCGATTTCGATGTCTGGAATGAGCACTTTGTGACCTCCGAGAGCATTCTTCAGGATGGTGAGCGTCAGCCGACTGAGTACCCGGTCAAGCTGCGAACCAGTGGCCTCCGCGGGGTGCGGCTCGGGTTGCGGGAAGATTCCCATTTTGTACCACACACTGGCGACTTGGTCGCCGAGCGTCAGGTGGGCCGGGGCCGGATTGTGGCGACCGCTTTCCAAACCAGGGCGGTCGATCTTTCCCAGAACTGGAAAAACTTCGATTCGTTTTTTAACGCCACGTTGCTGCGTCGTCCTCCGCGGCGGTTCAAGGTAGACCAAAACGAGAACGTTAGTTTCGAGTGGGTCGATCAGGAGCTGGGTCGGAACGACCCCCGGTTGGTTTCCGGGATTCGCTTTTTAAGCCGCGACCTGGAAGACCGCCTGCCGCTTTACCAGCGATTGGACGCCGCGGCGCGGTCCAGTCTCGGGTTTCCCAGCTATCCGCCGGGGTATGCAGCCCAGGCCGTGGAGCAGGGAGATGAGCTGGAACTGAAGTCGGAGGCGTATCATCGCTTCTCCGGGTTTGTGGCTGATCCGGAGTCGGGAGTTGGGGCCTGGAATGACTACGGGGCAGTCGCCTCCGCCGCGCGGCAAAATTTGCAGCAGGCGGCCGGGATTTCGATCCCCAAGTCGAGCTTCATCCTCCAGGTGACCGCGGGATACCTGTTGGTGTTGATTCCGCTCAATTGGTGCGTGTTTTGGATGATCGGCCGCGTGGAGTGGGCCTGGATCGCGGCTCCGATCATCGCGGTGATTGGGGCGGTCACGGTAGTCAAACTGGCAGAACTCGATGTCGGGTTTGCCCGGAGCCGGACGGAGTTGGCGGTGATTGAGGTGCCGGTCAATTACCACAAGGGGCACGTCACACGTTTCTCTTCGCTGTACACTTCGCTGGGAACTCGGTACGACATGCGGTTCACCCACCCGAATTCCCTCTCACTGCCGTTCAGCCGAGATACGAGGGCCGTGACGTCCCGCAGTGGTCGCCTGGCCAGCACGCCAACCGAAGTTCAGTATTACCAGGAGGGGACCGACGTCTCGCTCTCCGGTTTGCAGGTCTCTTCCAACTCCTCGACGATGGTCCACAGCGAGTACCTGATTCCGCTGGCCGATCGTCCAATGTTTCAGTGGAACCAGAGTGCCGATGATAATGATGAGGAGGCGAACTTGACCTATCATGGCGAGTTGCCGCTCAAGGATGTTGGCATCATTCGTCGCCGGAAAGATGATTCGCGGCGCATTGAAGTTGCCTGGATTGGCGATCTGTCGCAAGGGATGTCCGCCACTGCTCGGTTTTCCCAGCCTGGCGATGCCTGGACACTGCTCAACCAATGGGACGCCGTGCCGGTCTTTTCTCCGGTGGTGGAAGAGACCGAGATCAGCCTCCGGTATTTGCTGAACGTGGTAAAGGACGTGCGGCACCTTAAACCGGGCGAGACGCGGTTGATCGGCTGGACCGACCAGGATGTGGACAACTTGGAGGTCTATCCATCGGCCAGTCAACAGCAAATTCGAACGTTGCTGGTGGCCCACCTGACCAACCCGCCGCTGCCGGAACCGCAAGGAGATGTGAATACCCGGAGAATCGCCGGCCGCGAACCAGCGCAGCTCGATCCGCAAGGCTGGGACCCTCTGTTTGAACAGACGATTGAAAAGCCGGAAACTACCAAATGATCGTCATCCGGGGGATTTGAAACGCAAAGACGCAAAGACGCAAAGACGCGGAGACGCGGAGACGCGGAGAGCGCGGAGGACTCTCTCTGCGTTACAAAAAAAATGCACTCCGAGTGGTTAGATGACGACGCCACCAAGACAATGCAACCCAGCTTCAATATCGCTTACGATAAACTTTAAAAGGGGAACGATATCATATCGTTCCAAAACCGGACAAAAATCAATTAACCGATGCTACTCGTCTGTCTCGACCAAATTTCGGGTGGCAATGGCGGCTTGCCCGGTGAGTGTGAAGCCCACGATATTTCCCCCTCAATTCACGGCCCCCACAGGATTTCAGCAGCACGATGATCGAATTGGTTGACTTTGGCAAGGATTATGGCGAGTTCACGGCGGTCAAATGCCTCAACTTGCGGATCGAGGCGGGAGAGATGTTCGGCTTTATCGGCCCTAACGGGGCCGGCAAAAGCACCAGCATCCGCTTCCTCGCAACCTTGCTCAGGGCCACGCGGGGCGAAGGGACGGTCAACGGGTTTTCCGTCACCAAGCAGCCGATGGATGTCCGGCATAGCGTCGGGTACATGCCGGATAACTTCGGGGTGTACGACGGGATGAAGGTGTGGGAGTTTTTGGACTTTTTCGCCGTCGCCTACAAAATACCGAAGGCTCGGCGGAAGGGGGTCATCACCGATGTCCTGGAACTGCTGGACCTGACCTACAAGCGCAACGACTACGTCAACGGCTTGTCGCGGGGGATGAAGCAGCGGCTTTGTCTGGCCAAAACCTTGCTGCACGATCCGCCGGTGTTGATCTTGGACGAACCAGCGAGCGGGCTCGATCCGAGGGCCCGATTGGAGGTCAAGGCGCTGCTCAAGGAACTGCGGCGGATGGGCAAGACGATCCTCATCTCCAGCCACATCCTGACGGAGTTGGCCGACTGCTGCACTTCGATCGGGATCATCGAGCGGGGCGAACTGCTGATGCATGGCAGCATCGCCGATGTCTATCGCCGGATCAACAAAAACCGCATCCTGCACCTCAAGTTTGTCGACGGCATGGAGGCGGGGCTCTCGATCATCCGCAGCCATCCCCAGTGCATCGACGTGGAAGTCCAACCAGCCGGCGTCACCTGCGAGATGCAACTGGACGACTCCGGCGTGGCCGACCTCCTGGACAAACTAATCGCCAACAAAATCCGCCTGCACAGCTTCGCGGAAAAAGACCCGACGCTGGAAGACGTCTTTATGATGGTAACCAAGGGGTTGGTTTCGTAGGGGTAACCAACTGCGGTGGGGATTTGAATTGAGAGAATGGAAACTTTTCGCAGCTAAGATTTTTAGCCACAGAGGGCACAGAGATCACAGAGGGAAGGAGTGCTTGTCGATCAATTTACAGTTCGAAGGATTAACCACGAAATACACGAATAACACGAAAAGGAGAGGGGATTCAGGTGGTTGGGAAAGTTTCGAATGTATTAATGAATCGATAAAGAATTCGCAAGGTACGACGTCTCCAGAGCGATGTTTTCGCCGGTTGCTTTTCGTGTTATTCGTGTATTTCGTGGTAAAAACTCACATCGTAGAAGCGAGATCGGTCCCCCAAAAAACCTCTCTGTGATCTCTGTGCCCTCTGTGGCTAAATCCGTAATCGGTTGAGGCTTACATCCTCAGCGTCTCTCAGACTTTAGCGTGCTCCACGCTACGAACCAGCCTCGATTGCCGTTCTGAGATCTGTTTGGATTTTTTCTAGCGTCTCTTCGTCTTCGATTTTGTCGCCTTGCTCGTCGGTCACGTAGAAGACGTCGACCACCTGATCCAAATGCGTGGTGATCCGCGCGGCGTGGACGCTGAGTCCCATTTCGTAGATGGCCCTCGCAATCCGGTACAGCAGCCCGAGTTGATCCTGGGTGAAGATGTCGATGATCGTGTACCGCTCGGAGGTGGCGTTGTCGATTTTCACCTCGGTGGGGATCGTCAGCACCTCGTCCGCGATCCGGGAACCGCGGCTGGCCCATACCTTGCGGAAGGCGGGTGGGGCGTCGTTGGGGTCCATCAACTTCGTGCGGATGCGCTGGGCAATTTCCTCCAGTCGCTCCGCGGGTGGTGGCCCGGCGTAATCGTGATCCTGGACGAAGTACCGATCCAGCACCAAGCCATCGGCCAAGGTATTGATTTCGGCGGAGAGGATTTGCATCCGCTCGCTGGTCACCGCCCCGGTTAGCCGGTGAAAGACACCCTGCATGGTCGCCTCACGGGTCCCGATGGTGATTTCCGTCGCGTCGCGGTCTCCCAGGTAGCGGCAGGAGACAATCGCGGCCTGATCCCCCATTTCCGACAGCCAGGTGAGCTCCTCCTGAATTCGCTTGAGCGGAGTCTCGGAGAAGTAGCTCGGCGGCAAAGACTCGAATATCCGCCGATACCAGGTTGCCTCCTCTTGGGCCTCAATCCAACGGAGCATCCGTTCCTTCTTCCGGAACCGAACCTCGGCCACGCCGGCCGATTCATCGCCACCCAAGTGGGCAACCGCCCGGCGGTAGAGATCGGTCAGGACGCGAACTTTCCAGTGATTCAGTGTGCCGGGCCCCACTCCGGCGAAGTCGGCGCAGGTCAACACGTACAGCAGCTTCAGCACCTCGGCCGAGCCGACATCGACCGCGAACCGCACGAGCACTTGCGGATCGGTGGTATCGCGGCGGAACGCCAAGTGCGACATCGTCAGGTGCTGGTGAACGAGGTAACGCAGCGTTCCTTTATCGCGCGGCGAAAGCCGCAGTCGATCGGCCAACTGCTCCGCATACCGCGCACCCACCTCGCTATGATCCTCGGCAAAGCCTTTGCCCAGGTCATGAATCAGCAGGGCCAGGTGCAGGATCCATTTGTTGCGAAGGCCCCGGTAAACGGCACCCAGGGTGTCGTCCCGTTCGGTGAAGGTGGTCGCCTGATGGACCGTCTCGATGCAGTGGGCGTCGACCGTGTACTTGTGGTATTGGTTGAATTGAAGCAGCGACCGCGCATGGGTCATCCCAGGCACAATCTTCTCCAGCACGCGCAGCTCATGCAGCCGACCGAGCAGTGGCCCCAACCGGCCCGGCTCCGACATCAGCGATAAGAAACGCTGCCGGGTTTCGTCGTTCAGTTCGATCACTTCGGTATGCAGCATCCGCTGGCGGATGACCTGCCAGGTGGGGTGATCGATCCAGCGGTCGTACCGGTTGGCGCAGTCCATCAGCCGCAGGACCTCGGCCAGGTCGCCGGCTCGGTTTTCTTTCCAGCGGCGAGAGGTGCTGATTTGATAGGGACCGACGCTCCAGTCCTGATCGATCCGCCGCGTGATCAAGGGGGTGAGCATTTTCGCCACGGTGGATCGAGGACGAATCGATTCGCTAAAGTGTCGCGCAACCTCCTGAACTCCGCTGGTGTGGGCGAAATAACACTGCATGAACTGCTCGACCGGCAGCATCCCCTCAGTCCCTTCGTAGCCGCGAAGCTCAGCGATCCGGATTTGTTCGGCTCGGTCCAGTAGGTCGGTCGATTTGCCGGCGTGGAAGTGGAGCTCGTTCCGCAGTTGGAGCAAAAATTCCCGCGCATCGCGGAGAATCCGGCGGTCGTTGTCCGAGAGGGCTCCGAGTCGATTGAGGGCGTCGAGCTCGACTTCCCCGTAGCGGGCAAACCCCAGCCAGCGAATCATTTGCACACCCCGCAGCCCGCCGCTAGAGCGTTTAATATTTGGTTCCAGCAGATGGACGATCTCGCCATACTGCGACCGCTCTTCTTTCCGCGCTGTTTGGATGGCGTAGAACAGCGAGCGAAAGTTTTTCCGCGCCTGGCTTCGCAGCGGATCGGCGAACGCGCGAAACAGACCGACACTGCCCGCGAGAAAACGGTTCTCCGCCAAGGAAGTGAAGACGGTCGGATCGGCCAAAGCGGTGGTCAGGGCCTGCTGCGGGGTCCGCAGGCTGTGCCCCAAAACGAGACCCGCGTCGAACAGATCCTGCTGCATTCGCTTGGTCAGTTCGATCGCCGGGTCGCGATGGGCCGGACCGTGCAGAATCATCAAGTCGACGTCGGAGAAGGGGGCGACGTCTCGGCGCCCATACCCGCCGTGCGGGACGATCGCGATATGTTTGAGTAGCTCGTCGCCGCCGCCGGGAATCTCCGCGATGGCGGATTCGACGATGTCCAGCACAATCGCGTCGAACATGTCGGTCAGTTGGGCGCAAAGCTGCACGCCGGGCGTGCCGGCGTCATGTTGCCGCCGCAGTTTTTGACGGTCGGCGGCCAGTTTCTCCTTGGCGACAATCACCGAGGGACGCAATCGCAAGGCGGGTGTCATTGAGGATCGGTCCCTTCCACGGAGACAAAGAGGCGACTCCGGAGGATTGGAGAGGCCTCTTTCTAAGTTAACTCGGCGACGTGAGCGAGCGATTGATCAAGAAGCTCAGATCGCATCCTCGCCGGTCTCGCCGGTGCGGATGCGGATGCTATCCTCCAGGTTGGCGACGAAAATTTTTCCATCGCCGATCTGGCCGGTCTGAGCGGTCCGCAGGATCGTGTCGATCACCTTTTGGGCGTTCGCGTCGCTGCAGACGATCTCAATTTTTTTCTTCGGGACAAAATCTACGGAGTACTCCGTCCCTCGATACGTTTCCGTATGCCCCTTTTGTCGACCAAAACCGGAGACCTCAGTCACGGTCATGCCAAAAATCCCCAACTCGCTGAGGGCGTTTTTCACGTCGTCCAGTTTAAAATGGCGGATGACCGCCTCAATTTTCTTCATGGCCCATAGGCTCCCGATAAAGTCGAGCGCCGCGGCGAAAAACGATCCGTCTCGCCGCGGCCTCGACCAGTTTCCACAAAGTTGGTGAGTTGCGTTAGTTAAAGATATACCCTTCTTCGCCATGTTCGGAAATATCGAGACCACGGATCTCACTTTCCTGCGACACGCGAAGACCGATCGCCAAGTCGATCAACTTCAGCAAAATCACCGTCGCGACTACCGAGAAGACCATGGTCACCAACACGGCCGCCACTTGGCCGATCACCAAAGTCGCTCCGCCGCCATCCAATAGTCCTAGCGGCTCGCCACCCATGACATGCCGCGTGGCGAACACCCCGGTCAGCACGGCACCCAGCGTTCCACCCACTCCATGTACGCCAAAGGCGTCGAGTGAGTCGTCGTAGCCCAGCTTTTGCTTGAGTACGGCACACGCGTAATAACATACCACACCAGCGGCCGCACCCATGAGCAGGGCCGGCATCGGCAACACAAAACCAGCGGCGGGGGTGATGCAGACCAAACCTGCCACCGCGCCAGACGCACAGCCCAGGACACTCGGCTTGCCCCGGAAAATCCACTCCATCACGGCCCAGGCCACCGCTCCGGCCGCGGCTGAGAAGTGGGTGACCACGAAAGCGTTGGACGCCAAAGCATCCGCGGCCACGGCGCTGCCGGCGTTGAAGCCAAACCAACCAACCCACAGCATGGCCGCCCCGAGCGTCGTGTAGGTCAGGTTATGAGGCCGCATGTCGTCGTGCCCGAATCCGAGCCTTCTTCCCAGGAACAACGCGCAGACCAAGGCGGAGATGCCGCTGCTGATATGCACCACGGTCCCCCCGGCGAAATCGAGCGCACCACCGAGCAAGGCTCCTTCGACATCGTGCGCCAAGAATCCACCACCCCACACCCAGTGACAAAGGGGGCAGTAAACCAAGGTGCCCCACAACACACTGAACACCGCCATCGCGGAAAACTTCATCCGCTCCGCAAAGGCTCCGCAAATCAGCGCCGGCGTAATAATGAAAAACATCCCTTGGAACACCATGAACGTGTAATGCGGGATGCCACCGTTCATCGGATAAACCGCCTCGCCACTCTCGGCATCGAAATAGGGCTGGACTCCGTTCATGAACAGGTAGTCGGCATTGCCGAAGAACAGCCCCCCTTCGCCAAACGACAGCGAATAGCCCCACAAGGCCCAAACCACGGTCATCAGCCCCATCAAAAACATGCACTGCATCATCACCCCCAGGACATTCTTGCGGCGGACCAGGCCGCTGTAGAACATCGCCAGGCCAGGGGCGGTCATCATCAGCACCAAGGCGCTGGACGTCAGCATCCAGGCGTTGTCGCCGGAATTCAGCTCCTCTTCCGCCGCAAGCTCCGCCTCGGGGGAAGGGGACTCGGAGTCGGTCGGGGCCTGATCGGCGATCCCGGCGTCACGTTGGGTCGAGTCCTCGTCCTGGGCCCAAGCGGTCGCCGGGAGTGCCCCGACCCACATAAACAAACAAGCCGCGCAGAGGGCAGCGGCGACAGCGAACGACGTGCGCATGGAGATCTACCTCAAATAACCATTAAATTTAGTTATCGAGAGCGACACTCCGCCTCATTGTTTTGCCTGTAACAACGTGTCAGCCTCAAATCCCCAGCCACCGCGCGAGAAACGTTTCGGGAGAGAAACCGCTGCTCGCTGCCTATGCGAAGGAGGGGATTACGAAGTTAACAGGCTAGATTCACGCCCCCAGGAAGTAAAGAGCCCAGAGCAAAAAACGGAGGAAATTTTGCTTTTCGCCCCCGGAGGGGACCGCTCAAACTCGGGTGCCATGCCCACGCCCTCCAACGTGGGCATGCTTTGGCGAGAAATTTCACCACCGGCAACGCCATCGATCAATATCCAGAAAGGCCCCCCGACAACTGGTAGCCGACACTGAACTGAAGCCCTAAAGAAGTAGGAGTTTAGCCACAGAGATCACAGAGGACACAGAGAGAAGTATTGAAATAGTTCGTGAGATTGAGGCGCAAAAATATCATCAATTATTGAGAGTCTCACCCCGTCCCTCTGTGATCTCTGTGCCCTCTGTGGCTAACAAAAAAGAGCGACATAAGCCTCTAAATATGCCCTCTACCCCAAGTCGCTCAAGTCCAGTGATTTGCCGTACCGGATCATCACCATCCGCCTCAGCTTTTCCCATTTCGGGCCGACGAGGGAGGGATCGGTCCCGGTGATGCCGCGGGCGTCGGCTCTGGCTTTTTCTAGGAGCTCGCCGTCGCGCTGGAGGTCGGCGATTCGCAGGGGAGGTAGTCCGTGCTGTTTCCAGCCGAAGAGGTCGCCGGGGCCGCGGATGCGGAAGTCGACTTCCGCGAGGGCGAAACCGTCGTTGGTTTTGACGAAGGCGTCGAGTCGTTCTTGCGATTGCTCGGTGACCGGATTGGCGAACACGCAGACAAACCCGGGGTGCTTCCCGCGAGAGATTCTCCCCCGTAGCTGATGCAGTTGAGCCAGCCCGAATCGGTCGCCCCCCTCAATCGCCATTAATGTGGCGTTGGGGATGTCGATCCCGACTTCGATGACCGTGGTGGCGATCAGTACGTCGAGTTCCCGGTCGCGGAACCGCCGCATCACCTCTTCCTTTTCGGCGGTCGGCATCCGGCCATGGAGGATCGCGAGGCGGAACTCCTCGAGCTCGCCATTGGCCAGGTTTTCCAGCAGTTGCTCGGCTCCCATCCGCTCGGCGTCTTCCGACTCATCCACCAGCGGCGCAACGACGTAGCCTTGCCGACCCTCACGCAGTTTCTTGCGAAAAAACTCCCACCACTTGGCCCGTTGCTCATCGGTGGCCAAATAGGTGTTCACCGGTTGGCGGCCGGGGGGGGATTGTCGGATGGTGGAGACATCCAAGTCGCCGAACAGGCCCAGGGCCACCGTCCGCGGAATCGGCGTGGCGGTCATGATCAGGTAGTGCGGGTCGGTCCCTCGGCCGCGGAGCGCGGCCCGTTGGCGGACGCCGAACTTGTGTTGCTCGTCGATCACGATCAAGCCTAATCGGGGGAACTCGATTTCGGTGGCGATCATCGCCTGAGTCCCCACCAGCAAGTCGATCTCACCGGCCGCCGTTTGCGCGAGCAGTTCCTTCCGCTGCTTTTCGGTGAGCGAACCGACCAACAGCCCCACGCGGACCTTGGCTTTTTTCAGCAGCGCCGCGAACGTCCGCGCATGTTGCCGGGCCAAGGTTTCGGTCGGGGCCATGAGCGCGGCTTGCTGTTTGGCGGCGACCGTGGCGAGCATCGCGTAAACCGCGACCATTGTCTTCCCGGTCCCCACATCCCCTTGCAGCAGCCGATTCATGGGAATGTCCCGGGCCAGGTCTCGGCACACCTCATGGACCGAACGGTCTTGGTCTTCGGTTAGTTCAAACGGCAGCAAGCGGCGGATTCGCTCGTCGATCCGGCCATCGACCACAATCGGCACCGAGTGCTTCCGCTCCTCGACCTGATGCCGCCGGAGCGACATCGCCAATTGCAAAACCAGCAGTTCCTGGTAGATAAACCGCCGCCGGGCCGCGTCCTTTTCCTCCATGGTTTCCGGATTGTGGATCTTGCGGAGGGCGTCATGCACTGAGAGCAAACCATGCTCGTCGATAAACGACTGCGGCAACACCTCGTCCAGGTCTTCCAGGTAGGAGTCGAGCGCCGACTTGACCATCCGCCGCATCACCCCTTGGCGAATCCCTTCGGTCAGCGGATAGACCGGGTGCAGCCGGCCACCCTCCGGCGTTTCGCCCGCTTCCAAGGGTTCGACCACCGGGTGGGTCATCTCCCATCGCATCCCGTTGAGGGAGGGTTTGCCGGAGACGATCACCTGTTGCCCTTCGAAAAACCGCTTCCGCATGAAACCCTGGTTGAACCAAATGGCCCGCATGTGCAGGTCCCCTTGCCGGATCAACACACCCAGCACTCCCCGGCCTGGGGCGGTGTTACGGACGTCGATATCCTCTACCACCCCGGCCACGCTGGCCGGTTGGTCCTCGATCAATTGATCGATGGAAAGCAGGACGCTCATGTCCTGGTAGTCGCGGGGGAAGAAAAAGATGAGGTCCAGCGCGGTATGAATCCCCAGCTTGGCCAGCTTTTCCGCCCGTTGAGGGCCGACCCCCTTCAAGAATTGAACCGGTGTTTTGAGCCGTTCCAGCGAAGATGTTTCACGAGCGTCGGTCATGGCCTACCCCGAGGACGGGCACCGCGGGCTATCGATATTGCTGATACGCCGCCACGGCCAGCTCGTCGCACCGGTCGTTTTCCGGGTGGCCGCTGTGCCCGGCTACTCGAGTATATTTGACGCGGTGCCTGGTAATCAACAGATCGAGCTGTTTCCAGAGGTCGTCATTTTTGACCGGCTTCAAGGTTTTCCCTTCCCGCCGCTGCCAATTGTTCCGCTTCCAATTTTTCATCCACTCGGTCATCCCCTTGCCGACATAGACGCTATCGGTGAACAGCTCGACCGTGCAAGGGCGTTTCAGCGTTTGCAGCCCCTGAATCACCGCCATCAACTCCATCCGATTATTGGTCGAAACCTCTTCCCCCCCAGACATCTCCAGTTCCTTGCCGGTTTTGGCGTGCCGCATCACAAAGGCCCAGCCCCCAGGCCCGGGATTGCCGCTACAGGCCCCATCGGTGTAGAGCAAAATTTCAGGGCCTTCAGCGGAGGAAGTGGAATCGTTGGGCATAACAAATCGGCACAGGATTGTGGGAATCGACGGGAATCGAAAGGAATGGCAACCGGCAATGGCGGCATTATTCCCGGAATCGGGCTGGGTTAGAAGCCCGGATGGGGTGGGAGCGGGCGTTTGGTTCCAGGGATCAGGGGGATTTCATGAGGGATGGCAAAGCCCTTTGGATTTCTGTATTGACCCCGTCACTGAGAGGGGCATAATGCGCGGTGATACGTGGGTCAGGCTGGGGGCGGAAGTGGACTTCTCAGGAATTTTTCCAATGGTTCGGATTATTACAACCGCGATTTTGGTAGCGACCGTTCTTTGCTCTGCGACCTTGGGTGCGGATAACGTACAACCCGATCGGTTGCCGGACCTGTGGACTCCCGCGCCCTTCCCGCTTCCTGACAAGGCGACCCTCTATACCAACCTAGCACTGCGCAAAGAGCGCCTGATGAAGATTTCACTTCCTGAAAAAATCGTCGCCGGTACGCCGTGTGAAGCCCAGATCACGGTGACCAATGATTCAAAGGAGGTGATTTACAGCCCTAACGCACGGCACGATATCAATGTTAGTATCTTTCTCGTCAATTCGCGGGGAAAGACGGTGACGCCCACAGAGTACGGCAAACAGGCCTTGGTAAAGACCACATTGGCAAGTGGCTTATCATCGGAAGGTGGACGCGACGATCTTAGGGGTGGTGTACGTATTGCCCCCGGCCAAAAGCACACCTGGGCAATTGATGTGGCGAAGTGTTTTGATTTGCCGCCGAATACCTATACGGCGAGAATTTCCATCGTCTCGCTTCACCCCGGGGAATTCGTCAAGTTCGAGGTATTTCCTCCGGAAAAGTGAAACGCTTCCTACGCCCGCAGCCCCAAAATATACTCGCGCCACTGCGTTTGAAACTCTTCGATCGGTTGTCCCAGCAGTTGATCGGATGGGCCCGTAGGGCTGATCTCGCCTGAGCGGGGTCGGCAGATTTGATCCAGGTTTTCGTCTTCTAGCAGTTCGCGCTCGAAGACCAGGTACCAGGCCAGGCCCCAGGCGATGTCGTAGAGTTGGTGGTCTTCGTGGAGGCGTTCGAACAGCAGGAAGCTGGTTTGTTGGCGCTCTAGGATTTCCGTCAGGTTGAAGTCTGGCTCGCGGGAGAGTCGGGCTTGGAGCCTTCGCAGCGGTTCAGCGGGTGGGGCGTCGATGCGGAACATTCCGTTTTCGAACTGGGCATGTTCAAACAACTGGGCCAGTCCCTCGTTCAGCCAGACCGGCACGTCATATTGGTCGTGCGGGTAGACGTAGTTTTCTAGGTAGGCGTGGAACGCCTCGTGGCTGATCCGGCGGAAGGCTTGATTCAAGAGGGCCAGCGTGGCTTGGTTGTTTTGCCGCTCTAACTGCGACATCTCGCGGAGTTGGCGATCTCGATCGCGGACCCAAGCTTCACGCCGCATTGCCGTTTCGGCGGCGACTTCATCCGGTGACGCCCCGTCGGTGCGGAGCTGTTTGGCGTAGTCGTTTAAGGTTTTGGGGAGCGATTTGTCGATCTCTGCCCAACGATCCCGGATGCGTTGGTGCTGGGTCTCGGCGATTTTCACTTCCGCCTGGAAACGCCGCAAATCGGTCCCGACCAGCACCATGTTTTGCTCCGGCAGGAAGATCGCGGGGTTTTCCGCGGTCAGGCCAATCCGGCGGAGGTGGGCATGGTAGTGATCCATGGAGCCGAACACCAAGATCCGCGACACGGAACGGGGTTCCAAGCGGGGTGGCAACAAATGCCGGAAGGCGTAGAAGACCTGATCGACCCGCAGGGCTAGCTTCCGCGTGAGATCCTCATCCAACTGACTGAGCAGGACGAATCGGTCTCCCGTGAAATGCCGAAACTTATGATCTTCGAGCTCGACTTCGCTCAGCTCGATTTCCGCTTCTTCGCGGGCCCGGTAGTGGGTCCGGTTGCGGAAATCATCGACCCAGTCTTCCAGCCGGGCTTTTTCTTGGGCCGAAACGGTTTCGATCCGGCGGACGCGCTGGCGGGGAAAGGTCTGGATCACAGCATAGACCGGGCGGCCTGGGGGGAGGACGATCTCCAGAAACTCAATCTCGCCAGCGTCCTGATCCAAGACCATCCCCTCCAGGATCTGGTCACCCTCGAGGTGAATTTTTTCTTTCGGCAAGGCGCGGAGATTGCCGGGGATGGACGCGGGGCCGGGTGCCTGGGCCCACATCGCAGACACCGACATCAACCAGAGGACTAACACCGAAGCAAATTTTAGGAACGGGCTGCGCATCGATTGCTATCCAAAAGGAAACCCCAGCCTTCGTGCAAAGGCTGGGGCTCGTTGTGGGCTGAGTCGGAGACGAACTTACAGGGCGTTTAGTTCGACCGTTGGGGAATCGGCCACGTTGACCCACACGTGTACATGGGGGCTCCCGCGGAAGTGCCAGACGAAGCTGGGGCCTTCCAGCCGCCAGTTGTCCCAGACTTTGTCGTTGCCTGTGTCTTTGTCTTCGAAGAAGGCGAGACGGCAGGCGTCGATTCCGCCATGCTTCTTGAGCGCGGCCACCACTTCGTCCTGGTCCGATTGGCGGTACGGTTCCAGCAGTTTTTGCAGGGTCTTTTGCACGCCTTCTTTTTGGTCGGAAGAGAGCTCGGTAACCGGAATTCCCATGAATGGGCCTTTTTCACCTTTGAAGCCAACCTTGCTTTCCGAGGGAGATTTCGGCACCAAGGCTTGTTTCTGCTGCTTGCCGTCGAGCATGCCGTACACCTCGTTGGCTGCCAAGGCTTGCGGCCAGAAGACGTTGCCGGGGTGGGTGGGTCCTTCCGTGCCGCCATCGGCCGCGTGGCCGTAGAACATGGGGCCACCGAAAGCGACATGGTCTGCCGAGTCGCCATCGCACCGCATCGTCATGTGGCGACCGGTCATCACGAACTGGAATTTTCCTTCGCCCGGGGTGCCGAAGATGGCGATGTTCTGGTGCTTGCCGAACCCGCCGGCGTCGTCTTTGAGCTGCTTGTCGAACTTCTCGACCCATTCTTCGCTGACCATTCCTTTGAAGATCTCGCGGACCAAGTGTTGCTGCTCCTTGGTGTAGTAGTCGCTGGCGATTTCCGGATCGGTGATGTGCCAGTTGGCGGAAACGGCGGTCCGCATCAGCCCGATGACCGGGTCCTTGTGGTCCCAATCAAAGGCGACTTCTTTTTTCTGGTTCTCGTTTAAGGTCTCGTACAGCACCTTCACCAGCGATTCAGGGCTGCCTTCTTTCTTGACCGTCTCGACAGGACTGGCCAGCAGAGTATCGCCCAGAAGCATCGATCCGGCGACGGCGGCACCGCTCGCCTTGATGAAATCGCGCCGATCGAGCCGACCGCCGCTTACGTGAGGAAGGTAGGATGTCATCCGAGGGACTCCGAAGAAAGGGTGCGCGGGTGGGGTGAAAATCCGTCTCCCCGAAATTAGACCGGAAAATCCACCTGGGGGCAATGTTTTTTCGTGGTAATCGCCCCTATTCCATGCTCAGGGACAACCGAAAAACAACTCCCCGGCTCGAGGAAAAGGAATGAGTCAACCAGGAAGCGGCAAAATCGGGAAGACGTTCTTCCTTTGCGGCTTTGCGTCTTGGCGAGAGATCAAACTTAGCCAGGAAATGCTCTCGCAAAGCCGCTAAGGCGCAAAGGGGGATTGAAGGGGAGAGAGGGGTAGGTATCGTCCAGGATAGGACTGCCAGATTTTAAGAATTGGAAACACAGAGGCAACCAGCCATGACGGAAATCAAAATTATTCAACGCCAAGTCGCAAAGCCGCCAGGACGCGAAGAACGCCCATGGGATTTCTTTGCGTCCCCGCGCCCTGGCGTCTCTGCGTTTCAATCCTATTCAACGTTGGAGTTCTTAAAGGGCATCCACGAGATCACGCAATCGATCCCCGGTCCGGAAGCGGCGAAACCGGGAAGTTGTTTTTCGGCCGCTATTTTGGGAGGGTGTGTTTATTTTCGCCCTTGGCACTTGGGGCAAAAAAAGGTGGCGCGTTGGGCCTGGACGATTCTCTGGATCGTCCCTTTGCCGCATGACACGCACACATTCCCGGCCCTCGCATATACGCGGTGCTGGTTCTGGTAGCCCCCATCTTGATTGAGCGCATTGCGATAGGTCCCATCCCCCAACGTCGAGCCCTCGTACTGAATCGCCAGCAGCAGCACTTCCCGCATTGCTTCGAACAATTGTTTCCACTGCGGGGCGGTCAGGCGATCGGTGGTTCGCTCCGGATGAATTCGGGCCAAGTGCAAAATCTCCGCCGCGTACAGGTTGCCAATGCCCGCCAGGCGTTTTTGATCCAACAGGGCGACCTTAATTGGCTGCCGACTGGTCGCGAACCGGAGGCGAAGTTCCGCGAGATCAACATCCAACGCATCGGGGCCGAGTTTTCCCTGGGCGAACTCCGCCGCGTAATCGGCCTCCTTGTAGTACCGCACACTCCCCAGCCCGCGGCGATCCCAGTACCACAAATCGGTCGGGGCATCACCCGGCACAGCACCTTGCAGCGAGAAGTGAACGCGGAGGTGGTCTTGCGTCGGCGGATCGGCCAGCAGCACCAAGCCGGTCATCCGGGGCTCGAACAAAACTCGCCCTTCGTCCTCCAGCACCATCACCACCCGTTTGCCGAGGCGATCGATCCGCGCGACCATTTTCCCCTGGATCCGCTGGCGAAAGGTGGCCAGCTTGGGGGTGAACAGAATCGGTCGTCGCTCGCAGGCCGTGAGACGGACATCGACGACCCGCGACCCCAATAGTGGCATGATCCCCCGCCGCATCGTCTCCACTTCAGGCAATTCCGGCACTTGGTTGAGTTCTCCGCTTGAATGTCTATCTGGGAAAGGGGTTGTGAAGTGCGACACTCCCTCGGTAAAGCTATCGTGAGAGGGTGCCCGCGTCCACTTGACCCCCTTTTCGGTTCCGCCGATACTCGAATGTTTGGCCTCGAACCTCCGACTTGGATAGGGTGTCTTTCGGCCAGATATCTTCCTTCAAAGCCGAACCGGGCCTCAATCGTCCGGCGAAATATCATGAGCGCTGAGTTAGACAGTACAGAGCTGGAAAACCTAGGCCCGGCCACGAAGTCGGTGCCGGATGCCGCCGGTCGGTTTGGGCCGTTTGGTGGTCGGTACGTCCCGGAGACGTTGACCAGGGCCTTGGATGAACTGACCGAAGAGTATGCCAAGGCGAAGGCCGATCCGGCGTTTTTCGAGGAGTTCGAGGAACTGCTGCGTGACTTTGTGGGGCGTCCCTCCCCGCTCTATTTCGCCAAACGCCTGACCCTGCAGTGTGGCGGGGCCCAGATCTGGCTCAAGCGAGAAGATACCAACCACACCGGGGCCCACAAAATCAACAACACGGTGGGTCAGGCGATGCTGACCTTGCGGATGGGCAAAAAGCGGGTCATCGCCGAAACCGGGGCCGGACAACATGGCGTGGCGACCGCTACCGCTTGTGCTCACTTTGGCATTCCCTGTGTGGTGTACATGGGAGAGGAAGACATCCGCCGCCAGGCACCCAATGTTTTCAGCATGAAGATTTTAGGGGCGGAGGTTCGCTCTGTCACGACCGGGGCGCGGACCTTGCGCGACGCCATCAACGAGGCGATGCGGGACTGGATGTCGTCGGTTGACACGACCCATTACATCCTGGGAAGCGTGGTCGGCCCGCATCCGTTTCCGCAGATCGTGCGAGACTTCCAATCGGTGATTGGCAACGAAGCCCGAGAGCAGTCGCTGGCCCGGTTTGGCCGGTTGCCACAGAAGGTGATCGCCTGTGTTGGTGGTGGCAGCAACGCGGCCGGGATGTTCTATCCGTTCGTCGAAGATACCGAGGTCGAACTGATCGGGATCGAAGCGGGCGGCCGAGGTGGCAATCAGGGTGACCATGCCTCACCGCTAACCTACGGACGCCCAGGCGTTCTGCACGGCAGCTACAGCTACGTGATGCAAGATGAGGATGGCCAGACCTGCGATGTCCACTCGATCTCGGCCGGGTTGGACTATCCCGGGGTTGGGCCGGAGCACAGCTACTGGAAGGCAACCGGCCGGGTGAACTACACCTGCTGCGAAGATGTCGACGCCCTGCATGGGTTCGATGCCCTGGTGAAAACCGAAGGAATCATGCCGGCGCTGGAGTCCTCGCACGCCGTTTCCAAGGCGATGGAGTTGGCCAAGAAGATGCCCAAGAACGAGGTGATTTTGGTCTGTCTCTCCGGCCGAGGAGACAAAGACGCCTCAGAGATCGCCCGGCTAAAAAACATGCCGCTGTAATGTTTGCCCCCACGTTCCAGTGGGAGTCATTGCAATCCCTAATAGGACAGCGCTAGGTTCAAATTTGAAGGATCAACCACGAATTACACGAATGACACGAATAACAACCGGCGAAAACGCCGCGCGCAAGCTTCAAATCTCACCGGTTACTTAGGTGCCTGATTTAGGCAGTCGAGAAATCGACGTACATGGAGTTTCTCTTATTCGTGTCATTCGTGTAATTCGTGGTTAAAGGATGTTATTGAAGTTGCCCCTGTCCAATTAGGTAACTCACTTCACTATTCGACTTCTGGTTTCGTTACACAAAAGGCCCACCGCCCGCATGTCCGCCATCGATACTGTCTTCGCAGAGCTCCGCGCCAAGGGTCAAAAGGCCTTCATCCCGTTCGTGACCGCGGGGGATCCGTCTTTGGAGGTGACCGGCACGATCCTGAAGATGCTGGCCGAGCATGGTAGTTCGATTTGCGAACTGGGGATTCCGTACAGCGATCCGATCGCTGACGGCCCGATCATCCAGGCCTCGTACACTCGGGCCTTGGCTAAGAAGATCAAGCTGGCGGACATCTTGAAGATGGCGGGTGAGGTCACGCCGCAAATGAGCGCCCCAGCGGTCACAATGATTAGTTACGCGATCATCCATCGCCACGGCCCGGAGGCGTTTATCAAGGCGGCGAAGCAGGCGGGGATCGCGGGGGCGATTGTGCCGGACCTGCTGGTCGAGGAATCGGCGGCTCTGGCTGAGATTTGCCGCCGCGAGGATTTTAGTTTGATCCAACTGATTACTCCCACCACTTCCAAAGAGCGCGCAATCCGCATCGCCAACACCTCCACGGGGTTCATCTACTACGTCTCAGTCGCTGGCATCACCGGCGAGCGGACCGAACTGCCGGCCGACATCGTCGAGAACGTCGCCTGGCTCAAACAGCAGACTGAGCTTCCGATCTGCATCGGGTTTGGGATCAACAGCCCAGAGCATGTCAAACTGCTGCGACCGGTGTGTGATGGGGTGATTGTGGGCTCGGCGATTGTCCGGAGGGTGAGTGAAATCGGCGCGCGGCCGGTGGATGAGGTGGCGGGGGAAATCGGCATGTATGTCGATTCGATGATCGCTGCCTTGAACGAATAGTACTTTGTTCCCATTGAAATTAGGGTCAGGTCATTCGCTTGATGAACGCCAGGTACAACGGTTTTTTAACCACGAAACACACGAATGACACGAAACGCAAGCGGCGAAAACGTCGCTCTTGAGGTTTCAAAAGGCTCACCATCCTGGGATCGCCGACGTCTCGTCGGCAAGCGATGCCAAAAAACCAACACCCCGCAATCGTCCCACCCAATAGACAGCCCCCAAGCAAACCAACCTACTCACAAAAAAAGCCGACGAGACGTCGGCGGTCCCAGGGGGAGCGAAGGCAGGCAACCAGCCATGACTGAAATCAGAATTATTCAACGCCAAGTCGCAAAGACGCTAGGACGCGAAGAGTGCCCATGAGATTTCTTTGCGTCCCCGCGCCCTGGCGTCTCTGCGTTTCCATCCCGTTCCACTTTGAAGTTCTAGTAGCGTCTCTACGGGCTCACGCGATCAATCTTCCGACCGGAAGCCACGAAATCAGGAAGTTGTTTTTCAGCGGCTACTAAATTGTTGATCTTGACTTTGTTTTTCGTCCGATTAATTATTGAAGATGAGGACGGAGTCCGGTTCTTGGGAACTGATCCGCGCTTCGTCTCGCCCCCTAAATGCAAGAGTTATCACCTTGGCTTCGGGCATCGTCTACTGAATCGCGGCTCTCGCGAGAGGGCCTGTTCTCCAGTTGTCCGTCCGCGGCCATCACTTGCTTTACACAGTAAGGAGGGTTGCCATGCAAGCGGACGAACGAAGGGAAGGGATCCGGCGATTTTTCGCCGGGATCACGGAGCATACGTTCCACACCCAGTTGGGTGTTCCCGATCCGGACTTAACCGACTATCTGTCGCTGTTGCTCACGCGGTTTATTCATAGCGACGTCCTGTTTCGGATCCGCGGGCTGACCGGCAAGCCGATCACCGAAGTGGCCGAAATGCTGATCGAGGCGGAGGCGCGGGTCGGCCAGGCCAAGCGAACCGTGCATCAGCATGTAGGAGACTTTATTCTGTTCTGGTCTGGGGTCTACCCGGAGTCGATCAAGCGGATGCAGCGGGAAGAGCGGAAGGACCATTTGCTCAACTACTGGGCCGAAGGCAAACGGGCCTACCATGTGGCGAGTGAATTGACCGCCGAGGAAACTTCCGATGCGAGCGAGGCGGAACTCCTGGAAAAACTGAGCAGCCAGTTCGAGCTGTGCGCCTACGGCCTCGGGGAAGTCCGCCGAGAATGGGAACGCCGCGACGAGGGGGAAAATCCGTTTCGCGTGTTGGTGGTTTGAGGGAAAATCGTTCATCGGGTGCCATGCCCACGCCCTCCAACGTGGGCATGTTTTCGCGGGAAATTCCCCCACTGGCAGCGCCGGCTGATGGAACGTGAGATGGCGTCCGGACTTCTCATAAGAGACAAAGTCGTCTTGCACTTCGCATGCCCACGTTGGAGGGTGTGGGCATGGCACCCGGCAGTCAGTTCCGCCGGTAAACTCTAGCAAATCACACTACTAGCACACGTTACCGGATCGCCCGGTTTGCGGTACACTAAGGGGTTTATGACCCATTTCATGTAACGCACCTTGGCGAAACCGCCCTATGACCGTCGATAAATCTGGCACTCGGGTAAAGCGAATGTTCGCGGAGATCGCGGGCCGTTACGACCTGATGAACCATCTGCTGTCGCTAAATATCGACCGCTATTGGCGGTGGCGGACGGTGAAACTGGTCCCACCGCAGGGCGAAACCCCTATTCTTGATGTCTGCACCGGGACCGGCGACTTGGCCCTGGCCTACTACAAGGCGGGGCAGGGGAGGGTGCCGATTGTGGCGACCGATTTCTGCCCTGAGATGTTGGCGGTTGGGGAAAAGAAAAAGCAGCGGATCGGCGTCAATGGCCAAGTTAAATTCCTGGAGGCGGATACGCAGCAGTTGCCATTTGAGGACGATCGGTTTCAGATTGTCTCGGTCGCTTTCGGCCTGCGGAATGTCTCCGATACCGACGTCGGCCTGCGTGAGATGACCAGGGTATGCAAGCCTGGCGGGAAGGTGGCGGTGCTGGAATTCTCGATGCCACGCTGGCAGCCGATGAAGGGGATTTACCAGCTTTATTTCCGCTATGTCTTGCCGCGAATCGGCCAGATGATGGCCAAGAACCAGCAAGAAGCCTACGAGTACCTGCCGCAAAGTGTGGGTGAATTTCCTCATGGCGAGGCCTTGGCCCAGCGGATGGCGGATGTCGGTTTGAAGGAGGTGACGTTCCGACCCTTCACCTTCGGCATCGCCACCTTATACGTGGGGACCAAATGAGCGATCCGTTGGTGGTGGCGATCACCGGTGCCAGTGGTGCCGTCTATGCCAAAAGACTACTGGAGGTCCTGTACCATACAGGGCAGGAGGTCCACCTCAGTATCAGCACCTCCGGCCGAACTGTGCTGCGGGAGGAACTGGGGATTGAGGTCGACCTGAACGATTTCGATCGCGGACTGTTGGTCGATGGGGAGATCCGCCCGGAAGACCATCGCCTGCTGGCGACGATCGAGTTGAATCAACCGATTGGCCAAGGCCAGGTGCGGTATTTCCATCAGACGGACTTCATGTGCCCGATGGCCAGCGGCTCGGCCAAATCACGAGGCATGGTGGTTTGCCCCTGTTCCGGCGGGACGTTGAGCGGCATCGTTCATGGGACCAGCAGCAACCTGATCCAACGCGCCGCTGAAGTGCACCTGAAGGAGCGTCGCAAGCTGATTCTGGTCCCGCGTGAGACGCCGCTGTCGCTGATTGCGATCGACAACATGCGGAAGGCGGCCGAAGCAGGCGCGGTGGTCATGCCGGCGATGCCTGGTTGGTATCACGGAGTGACCTGCTTGGAGGATTTGATCGACTTCATGGTCGCTCGGATCTTGGACCAGCTTGATATTCCCCATGCCCTGACTAAACGCTGGGGTGCTGATGATTAAAAAAATCCGCCACATCCTGGAGATGATCCGGTTCAGCCACACGGTGTTCGCGATGCCGTTTGCCCTGCTGGCGACGATCATGGCGTATCAGGCGCCGATCGGCGAGGGACAGCCGCTGCCGTTTTTCTGGTGGCCGATTCTGGGGGTGGTGTTGTGCATGGTGCTGGCCCGGAGTGCCGCGATGGCGTTCAACCGGTTAGTCGATCATCGGATCGATGCAGAGAACCCCAGGACAGCCACTCGGCACATTCCGGCGGGCATTTCGTCGGCTAGTTCGGTGGCGATGTTTACGCTGGTTTGTAGTGTGGGGTTTGTCGCGGCGACGCTGCTTTTTTTGCCGAACTGGTTGCCGCTAGTGCTCTCGGTGCCGGTGCTCCTGTTTTTGTTTGGCTATAGCTACACCAAACGCTGGACCTGGCTGGCCCATTTTTGGCTGGGGTGCTCGTTGATGCTGGCCCCGATCTCTGCCTGGATCGCGCTGCGGGGCGAGTACCTGCTGACCAATCCGGCCGATATCCTCCCGGCGGTGGTGCTGGGGGCTGGTGTGATGCTGTGGGTCGCCGGGTTCGACATCATTTACGCTTGCCAAGACGCCGATTTCGACCGCGAGGCGAAGCTGCACAGTGTGCCGACTCGGTTCGGCGTGGTCGGGGCGCTGCGGATCGCCGCGGTTTGCCATGGACTGACCATCTTGCTGCTGCTCTCGCTGCCGCTGGTTTATCCGCAACTTGGTTGGATTTATTACGCCGGCATCGGCTTGGTTGGAATCTTGCTGTGCTACGAACACGCCTTGGTTCGCGCGGACGATCTGTCCCGGGTCAATTTGGCGTTTTTTCACGTCAACACGGTGATTGGGGTCGGAGTGCTGGTGATCTCGGCGATCGATTTGTGGGTAGGCACGTGATTTAGCTGGGTGCCATGCCCACGCCCTCCAACGTGGGCATGAGAAGTGAGAGGTGACTGCGTCTTCTTCGGGAAGTCCGGACGCCGTTTTGGGCTCCATTAGGCGGCTCGGCCGGCAAGTGAGAGCTACCAAATCGTTCAACTGACCGTGGGGTTGGCGGTCGCCCGTTTCGGTTGTTGTTGATCGAGAGTTGCCGGTGGATAATTAACCCGCCAAAACATGCCCACGTTGGAGGGCGTGGGCATGGCACCCGATGAGCTATCTGGTGAGGGCCACCCGTCACGAAAGAGACACCACCTTGCAACAAATCGTCTCCGGGGCGAACATAAATGGTTAGGTTGCGCCGGTCTCTGGAAGATCGGTTTAACCGGTAGAAAAAACTGCATTGCGACCCCTTCAGAAAAATCGGCCCGCGAAATGTCTTCAAATAG
>JBBDIM010000081.1:0-33697 GCA_040880405.1 Pirellulaceae bacterium
CGCTCCATCAGGACGATGTGCCCTCGGGTCATGTCCAGCATGTAGATTTTGTCGAGATCGGCCGAGACGGCGATCGAGACGTTCTTGCAGCCGGGCACCAGTTTCACGTCGCCGACGTACGACTTGAACGTCCCGTCCGCGGCGAACCGTTTGATTCGGCCGCTGGTCGATTCGGCGGTGAAGACATCGCCGCAACTGCTGAAGCAGACGTTCATCGGGTTACAGCAACTGGTGAACCCGTCCGCTCCGGTGCGGTCCGCCTTGCCCCAGGAGGTGAGGGAAGTGCCGTCGCTCTTGAACGCCGCCACGCGGTGCCGGGCGTTCTCCGCCACAAAAATTCCTGCTTCGCAGGCCTGGACATCCATTTGGCCGCAGCAGCCACGCAGTTCGGCGACGACGATTTCCGCGTTCTCAAACTTGTCGTCCATCTTCCAGACATCATAGGTGTAGCCCACCAACGCCGGGGTGGCGACATAGGTGTGCTTGCCGTCGGTGCTGATTGAGGCGACCCGCGACTTTTGCGCGGTCATGGATTTCATTTGATCTTCGATTTGCTTGTCGCTGATCTTCGCTTCCCCTTCGGGGCCCTGTTCCGCTCGCCGTTTTTTGAAGATCTCCAATTGGGCCGGCAGCATCTCCAGGATTTGATTCTCTTGGGTGTTTAGCTCCTCGTCTTTCGCTTTCTCCGTCAGCTCATTGATCATCCGCTCATACATCTCGATGGTCGCACTGAGCCCTCCCATCGAGCTCTTGAGCTGGTTCTCCGCTTCGGCGCGGAGCTTGTCCTGGTTCTCCGCAATCGCCGTGGCGTGGGGCGAATCGGCCTGGTGCAGCACCTTGCCCTCGGCTGAAAGCCGCAGCAATTTGCCCTGCCCGGCGACGAGAATGCTGCCATCTTTGGCGGTGTTGATCGCCTCTGGCTTGAAGTCGATTTTCCATGTGTGCAGCAGCGAGCCCTCACCGTTTAGCACGCGGATCTCGCCGGGGCCTTGGCCGCAGGCGGCCAGAATATTGCCGTCGGGGCTCAGGCAGAAGGCGTTGACGTTGGTCGCCTCGGGCACGGTGATCAACGCGGTTTGCTCGTGCGTCGCTTCTTCATCGACACTTTCGACTTCGGCGTTCGGGTTGTACGCCTCATCGGCGACAGCCACTTGCACCGGTGCGATGACTCGGGCCGCGGGAACCGCTTTCGCGGGCTCAGGTGAGAAGGGCCGGGCAATGTTCTGAACCGCGTCGCTGATTTTCTGGGCGAAGCTGGCTCGGGCAGGGGCCACAACGCCCGGCGCAACGATACCTGGGGCCACCACCCCTTCGCTCGACTTCTCCGGTTCCAGGGCCCAAGTAGTGGCCAGCATGGCCAACGTTAACGGAATCGATGCCAACAGAGTGAAGCGCATGGTCTTGGTCCCCCAAGTGAGAATGAGAAAAGGTTGTCTCCCTACCAGTGGTTGATTATTGCCAATTCGTCGGGCATAGGGCAATTCTTTTGGGGGAAACGATGGGGATTTTTGGAATTATTAATCGAGCCAACGCATCATGGTTTTTGCATATCGGTTGATAGCAAGGCCGTAAAACACATGCTGGGTAAGCTGGGCGACTCGCGGGACTCGCTCGACTCGCGGCTGGTCAGTTTTTGCCCAAGCGTTTGTAACTCCGTTTTCAAACGCTCGATCGGTTACAATGTCCCGGTGTCTTCACTTCGGACGGCCCACGGCGAAGCTCCGGCAAGGTTTGCCAATAGGTTCCAGGGCCGCCAACCAAGCAAGGGTTTTATGCTTCTTCAAGTCGGCTATGAGATTTCGTTTCAGTCACCGCAGCCCGCTCCAATGCTGCTGATGCTATATCTGCATCCATCGCGGGAGCCGACTACTCGGCGGCCCGATCGGTTGGAGATTTTGCCCTCGGTCCCTCTTTCCACCTATTACGACCTGTACGGTAACCGGTGTGCCCGGTTGGTGGCCCCGGCTGGGAAGATCACCTTTCGTAACGACGCCCTGGTTGAAGATTGCGGCCTGCCGGACCTGCAAGTCCCGACAGCGACCCAGGCCGAGGTGCAAGACCTGCCGCACGAGGCCCTACTGTACTTGTTGGCCAGTCGCTACTGCGAGGTCGATAGCGAGCTGAAAGATTTGGCCTGGAAACTGTTCGGGCAAACCCAGCCCGGTTGGCCCAGGGTTCAAGCGATTTGCGATTTCGTCCACAACCATATCAAGTTCGACTACATGCAAGCCAAGGCGACGCGAACCGCCCTGGATGCCTACCGCGAGAAGGTGGGCGTCTGCCGCGACTTCATGCACCTCGCGATCACCTTCTGCCGCAACTGCAACATCCCGGCGCGGTACTGCACCGGTTACCTGGGCGACATCGGCGTCCCTCCGGCCGACGCCCCGATGGATTTCAGTGCTTGGTTCGAAGTCTACCTGGGAGGCCAGTGGTACGCCTTCGACGCGCGGAACAACAAACCCCGCATCGGCCGAGTCCTCATGGCCCGCGGCCGAGACGCGGCAGACGTGGCGCTGACCACGACGTTCGGCGTGAATACGTTGGATGCGTTTAAGGTTTGGACCAATGAGGTGTGACCTTTGCGACCTTGGTGGTTTAAAGGAAGGATTTAGCCACAGAGGGCACAGAGATCACAGAGGGAAGCTAACGCCGCTAGTTGTGATGATTGACTCAGGCGGGTGCCCATTTCACGTGTCAAAGAAGGCACGTTTTGGCGTGAAAGCGCTGAACCAAAATCTCTCTCTGTGGCCTCTGTGAACTCTGTGGCATATAATTGAAATGGTGCGATCGGCAAATGGGCTGAAGTTTCGCAAGGATGTTGAAATCCCCTGAGACCCACCCCAGGCTGCAGTTTGAGGAGACCAACAGTGAATTGGCAAGAACGAATCAGTACCGATCCCAGCGTCTGTCACGGGAAGGCTTGTATCCAGGGAACCCGAGTCATGGTCTCCGTGGTGTTGGATAACTTAGCCGCGGGAGTCGAGCGGACTGAGATTCTCCAGAGTTATCCTTCGCTGGCCAGCGAGGATATTGACGCGGCGATAGGCTATGCGGCGGAATTGGCCCGGGAGCGATTTGTACCCCTGACTCCGCGGACCGCATAGATGCAATTCAAGATTGATGAGAATTTGCCGGTGGAAGTGGCGGAATCACTGAGGCAAGTGGGCCATGACGCCCTGACCATCCATGATCAACAGATGGTGGGCCAACCTGATCTACAGGTGGCGGTCGTTTGCCATGCCGAACAACGCGTTCTGATAACGCTTGATTTGGATTTCTCAGATATTCGGGCGTATCCACCTTCTGACTATTTCGGGATCATCGTATTACGACCCCGGTCGCAAGCTAAACCGGCTGTCCTGGCGTTGATTGATCAGATCATTCCCTTGTTTGATTTGGAACCGATTGTTGGCAATCTGTGGATTGTTCAGGATAATGGCCTGCGGATTCGCGAGGGGTAGCGTACTCCGTTTCTGGCCTCAACTTTTCGATCACCAACTCAGCTCACCATAGGGAAATCGCATGACGCGAGCCGGGACGGTTTTTTTGGGGCTTTCGCTCGGGTTGTTGACCGCGGCGGCGGCTCTGTTTTTTTTGTACTCGTCCGGTTGGGCGTGGGCCGTGTTTGCGGGTGGGGTGATCTTTTTGATGTTGGCCCTGGGGGACGAGCCTTTCAGTCCGCCGGACCTGGCCGACGAACTGGATTCGATGCCGCTGGTGAGTGACGACCTGGGGGAAATCACGATCGCCAGCGGAGTGTTGGCGATCTCCGATTCGTGGAACCTCAGTGATGGCCTTCGCCTGGAGGGTGTACCCCGGCAGTTGCATGTGAGGATTCGCCTCCGCGAACAGGACGAAACGCAGGCCTTGGTGGCCTTGGAGCTAAGCGGTGAGCCAACCTCAGAAGACGCCGGCAGCGACACCATCTCGGCCGACAGTATTCCCGTCGACAGCGGGTTCGTCTACTTCGGCGACGCGGCCCTGTTCGACCACGGCCTCCGCCCCCGCAACTTGAAAAAGCTAATCGAAACCGTCTTCGAAGAACCCGGCCCGATGCGCGTCCTAGTCACCGACCCCGGCGGCACCCACCGCGGAGTCGTCTGCCAATCAGGCTTAGGGGCGGGACTGTATAAGGTGGAATGGGTGAGTGCGGGGACCTGGCGGCTACGGTGTGGGTTTGTTTCTTGAGAATGGGGTCCTCCCCCTGGGACCGCCGACGTCCCGTCGGCATTTTTTTAGGGAGTAGGTTGTCTCTCTCGGGGGCTGTCTATTTTATGGGACGGTTGCGGGGGTGATGGTTCTCTGGCATCGCTGGCCGGCGGGACGCCGGAGGTCCCAGGGGCCGGGTGCCATGCCCACGCCCTCCAACGTGGGCATGCTTGGGCGTGGGGCTGTTCCAATGGCAACGGGATTTGATGGAAACCAAACAGGCATCCATTTATTCAGCGGAAGCATGCCTGTACACGATTCCGTTGCCTACTCTGGTGTGAAGACGGTGCTACGGCGGCGCCCTCTTTTGTCATAATCCTTCGAAACCGTCCAGGCTATACTATCGTCGTCCAAAAAACGGAGCCCATTCGAAACTTGTTAGACACCGGATGGGGCATCTGGTTAGAATTGGGCGGAGTCCCCAAGACGGGGTGGATTCCCGGATGAGGCGAGGAATGAAGGTGATGGTCAAGAGTTTCTTTCAACGAATTAAGAATGCCGTAGTCAATGTATGCGATCCAGACCGCGAAGATCGGATTAATCGCATAGCGACCAAACTTTTACGAGACCTACGTAGCAAGCGGAATGCCTTCGTAATTTCAGAGTGCGTAGCCGGCTTGGATCTTTCGACAGGTGAAATCAACGATGCCAGAGAGATTGCCTTTCGTCGCTTTCTCGCCAACATTTGGAAGGATGGCGTCGTCTCAAATACGGAGCTCGAAACACTTTTGTGGGTCGAGCCTGCTTTGGAAATACCAAGGCCCAGAGCCGAGGAGATAAAATCTGAGTATTCAGTTGACCCATTCCGCACTGCCCTTGCACATGCCATAAGTGATGGCACATTGACCGACGAACGGTATATTCAGCTGCAGCAAATTTCGTCAGTTGCCGGCAAAACCGTCGCAGCCTTTGCCAGAAAGTTTTTCTTATCCGAAGGAAAGGCTTTCATTCAGGCAATCTTCATTGCAACTCTTGAGCAGGGGGAGGTGTCGGAGGAGGCGTGGCAGGGTCTCGTCACTACAAGTGAGCGGTTAGGTATCACGCCCGCAGAACAGACTCGCCTGATCAACGAGGCTGGCAAGCGTTTTATTGAGCATGTTTTAGCTGATGCAAAATCTGATCAGAGAATATCAACAAAAGAACGTTCTCGGTTAGAGTGGCTAATGAATGCCCTTCAGCTCGACGGTAACTTTTGTAACTATGTTCGGGCCGAACTGAATGAGATCGAGTTGCGACACGAGATTTCACTTGGCAGGTTGCCAACCATCGCAGGACCTGCCGGAACGTCACTTCGCGCTGGGGAGATCGTCCATGCATGGTCCTCTGCCGAATTTATCATGGTTCGCATGTTGAAATCCGGCCCCGCCTATGACGAGCACCGAGGCGTGCTAACCTTAACGGACAATCGTTTAATATTCCAAAGTCCTACAAAGTCCCAATCGATCAACTACCGGAAGTTTGTTGGAATTGAGTACGGTGCCCGTGAGATCAAAATTCAGATAGAAAATAAGCCAGTTTGGGCGTTGAGGATACGTGGTAACTATGCCTTATTCGCTTTGATTATGCGTAAGGCTATTTCGCTTGCAAATCAGACATCAACACGCTTGGCGGATGGAACGCATTCTCGTTACATCCCCCGCGAAGTTCGTCAGCGAGTCTGGCAGAGATACGGCGGGCAATGTGTTGACTGTAGTGCAACGGATTATCTGGAATTCGATCACATTATCCCAGTGGCGAAGGGCGGCAGTAATTCGGATTCAAACATCCAGTTGTTGTGTCGGCGGTGTAATCTGAAAAAGTCGGATCATATTTGAGACGGAGATTTTGGTTTCTTTCGGACCGCCGACGTCCCCGTCGGCATTTTTTTTGTGAGTAGGTTGTCTCTCTCGGGGGCTGTCTATTTTGTGGGACGCTTGGGGGTGAGGTTGATTCACCGGCATCGCTGGCCGACGGGACGTCGGCGGTCCCAGGGGGGCGTCCTTGCTGCATCAAGATTTGCAGCGAGCGAATTTTCCTCCGGAGGTGGCTACCGAGCGATCGCGCGGGGACGAGGGGTGTTTTTTTCGCCGGGGGGCTCCGCTTTGCCGGTGGGGATCTCTTCGCCATCAATGGCGATGGTTAGCTGCCGCATGCTGGTGTCAATTGTCTCGGTGAGTTCCGAGTTTCGATTGTAGTCGTGGGGAATGAACTGGTGCGATATTGGGGTGGAGCCCCCGCGGCCGTCTTCCATTTGTCCGACTTCGCGGTAGGCGAGTACGGAGACTTTTTTCTCTCCCGGCTGGGTGCGGATTTGAAATTTGCCGTTGTTGATTTTTGCGGCATCCACGTTTTGATCAGGGGAGATTAACGTAATCTCTCCCCGTTCAATCGACTTGCCATTCCAAGTTGCCGTGCCGGAGAGCTCAATCTTGCCATCATTGCTTCCGCCGCCGCACCCAGTGAACAAAAGCAGCAAGGCACTAAGAGGTATTATGATCTTCATGAGTGGACCCTTTCAACTTCGGAAGCAGGGAGAAGCAAGCTGAGGCATGAGGGCTGCTTCTCCCTCATGCCGGGCACCGAGCCTTGTGACTTAGAAGCTGCCGATGGGATTCCCGTCATTCCGAGCGGAAAGATTCAGGTAGAGCACGCGATCAACCGTTTCGGGAATGAACCGTACCGAACCGTCCCCCAATGCGAACTGAGCTCCCCCGGGGTGCAGGCTTTTGGCTCCCACCACCGACATCGGCATCCAGTCGTTCACGGCCGAAAAGGCCTTGCCGCCGCTGTACGACACAATGTTCTCTCCGAAATGCATACGGTCGGCGAGAAGCGAGTTGGGAGGGTAAAAGCCGGTAAAGCCAGTTCCCATGGTCTGGTGGATTCGTCCGAGAGGGCACCAAATGTTGACTCGTTCCGGCGTGATGATTTCGCCGAGCATTAACGTGTTGCTCAGCCCGTCGGTCACATCGCGCATTTTTACGGCGTTCGCTTTCCAGCCATTGGGCCATTCGTCTCGCCAGTCGCCAATCCCCGGGAAGTGCTCGGCCGTGAGCCCGTTGTCGTCCGTATGGGTTCCCGTTCCGGTCAAGTACCGAGTGGAGCCCATGTTGATTACATAATTGCGGAGCCGAGCGGAATACATATCACTTGTTTCTTCCGTGACGATCTCGGAATCGGACGGACAATGAAAGGTGTCGATCCGTGCATCCCTTACCAGACGATTCACGGTAGCGCTCCCTTCGAAGGGTGCGCCCCAGGTAATCGAATCGAAAAGCGCGTCCTGCTCAATGAAAGGAAGTAGCCGCATGGAATAGCCAGGGCAATTGGCGTGAAAGTCGATAGTGCCATCACCATCGGCACACCTGGAGGTCGCCGGCGGAAATGCTTGGCTCACATCGTGATAGGTGTGCATGGCCAGGCCAAGTTGTTTCAGGTTGTTGCCGCATTGCATGCGCCGCGCGGCTTCACGAGCTTGCTGGACCGCCGGCAACAGCAAAGCCACGAGAACGCCAATGATCGCGATCACGACCAGGAGTTCAACTAACGTAAAAGCGGCGCGTGACGGACGAGAGCGGAATTGTTGAGAAAAAGGATGCATGACTGAGTACCTTCCACGATGAGGAGCGTTAATAAAGAGCATCGCGACAAGCCGATGGGCACCTAGCCCTTTGAGTTGTGGCGATTGAAAATGCGTGAGATGGTTGATCTCCTACTTGATGACGTAAGGGGGTGGCCGGCCTGGAGGCTCGAAGTCGATTGAGGGCGGGTTTCACAGCGTAAGGTCTAGATACCACTACCTTTCTCTTACGGTAGCAGTGTGCAAGAAGTGAAACCAGGAAGTTTTCTACAAGCGGTAGTGAGTTTTTTACATGTAAAAAAACAATGCCAATTGTAAAAAATGAGTGCCTTTGGCCCTATTGAGAGTACGGCATTTCAAATGCTACGTGACAAACATTACGTCGGCGGTCCCAGGGGGGCGTCGCTACTCGAGATCGAAGACCAAGTCATTCGCGTTATCCGTCGTTACTTCCACGGTTAGTTCCGAGTCTCGGTTGTATTGGTTTGGAATAAATTGGACGGGGACGGGACCGTCTAATCCCTCTTCCATCGACTGTTGGACGCTCTTGGGAAGGCGGTTAGGATCCTCGGGTCTTGTCGACGTAATGCGAACAATTTTCCTGCCCGGCGTGCTTGCAAATTCGAACTTGCCGTCGTGGATGGTGCCCGCGTAGGCCTTTTCGCTCGTGTTATCGACAGGCTCCAGAACGACTTTTCCGTTTTCTAGCGGGTTTCCTTCATAAGTAACCGCGCCGGTGACCGGAATCGTATTGTCCGCGTTTCCACCGAGGCAGCCGACGGTCGATATCGACATTCCACAGAGGAGAAACAGGTGCCAATTTGCCATGTACGACCCGCGAACTACTTGCATCAGATTCCTCATCATGGACGGAGAGAGCATTGATTTATGTGAAAATCGAATGAGCGGCGTCGTCGCTACGGACGAAAGGTGTACCGCGATCGTTGATGTCCGATTGGCCTGTTGATCGCCGGGACGCGATCAACAGGTAAAACGATATTTAACAATCAGAATTCCCCCACAACTTCACGGTTGTGAACGGTCCCAAGGGCGCGCCAAGTATCAAGGGAGACGGTCTCCGGGACAAATCGCACGGACCCGTCTCCCATCACAATGTTGACGCCGCCCGGGTGGTAGCTGCGGGCCGAGTTGCGATAGCCGCCGCTGGAGTTGGAATCCTCGTACCCTACGTCTTCACAGGGAGCAATGGCATCCCAAATGCCGTCGCTGCACTCATCGAAATTCGTGTCGCTACGAACAATCAGGTCCGGTAGCGAGGTGTTCGGCGGTTGTTGAGTCGAGAAGAAGCCCTCGCCGTGGTTGCTTCCCTGCCAATAGGCACCCGCGTCGTACACATGTTGATCGCGTTTATCTCCGCGGATCATCGCTTCGCTTCCCATTACGGTATTGCTGCTCCCGTCGACCAGTTTGCTGAAATTGGTGTTCGAATCCAGATAGAACATTCCCCGGATATCCCGCTGCACGGTGGGCGTCCGTTTGAAGAAACTGTTTCCATTGCAGAGCACATAGTTTCCGTGCTGGCAGCCACGACTGAAGGCCGGGTTAGCCGGATCGGAGGGACACGCAAATCCAGAGACCACCGTCGCTCCGAGAGAGTTTCCCTGGAAAGTCGCGGGGATGGTATAGACATAGGACACTCCCGACCCATCCATGTTCCCACCGTCGGATGTCGGGGTTCGACTACAGAGTTCATAAACCTCTTGCAGTGCCTCTTGTTCGACGAAAGGAAGCAACCGCTGGAACCACATATCGCGGTTGCCGGCCTGCCCCAGGCGATAGCCGTAGGGGAATCGCGTGTAGGTATCGTGATAGTTGTGAAGCGCCAAGCCAATTTGCTTAAGATGATTCGTGCACTGCATTCGGCGCGCGGCTTCTCGTGCTTGTTGCACGGCGGGCAGCAGCAACGAAACCAGGACGCCGATAATGGCGATCACGACCAGCAGTTCGACGAGTGTGAATCCGCTTCGCTTAAGAGACGCTTTAATCAACATGGGAAAACCTTACATTGAAAAAATAGATGATGGTTACATCCATAACATCCTCTAGCCGTGCTCAATGCACTCGTCGGAAACCGAATCTCGAATAAGATGGTTTCGACTTGAGTTGCATTGTCCAACTAAGTTGATTAAAAATCAACTTAATTCGCCTGGGTTTTTCGGAAAATCATCAAGCCTTAATAATCCCAGCTAGAAAGCGGGGCCGAGCTCTTTGGGTTCGGTGAGGTCGTTACGCCCGGTTTTCCTCGGCAATTCGCTCCCATTGCGGCGGATAGGGGGCTCTTTATAATAATTGGATGAATCTCGTTGAACTTGCCGTACGGATCCGATCGAGTCGCATTGACCAGCGTTTGACGCTTGAAGATGTGGCGTCGCGAACGGGATTGACCAGAAGTTGGTTGTCTAAAGTCGAGAACTTTCGGGTGACCCCCTCTTTGCCGGCGTTGGCGCGGATTGCCAATGCCTTAGGCCTTCCGCTTTCCAAACTGGTGGAAGGTCTGGACGAAAAGCCCTCGCTGTCGATCGTTAGAAAAGACGACCGGAAGATTGTTGAGCGGAACCAGTCGAAAGCAAACACGGCTGTCTACGAATCGCTGGCCCATCGGCGGAAATCAAGGTCGATGGACCCCTTTGTCATCACGATACCGCCCGGGGTGGCTCGAGAAGAAGCACTCCCTCATGTCGGTGAAGAATTCCTGATGGTTCAAGCAGGGAATGTTGATTTCGAGTACGACTCGCAGCGGTACCAACTACGTGCGGGCGACAGCCTCTATTTTGATGCCAGTGTTCCCCACCGGCTGATCAACTCGTACAAGCGACAGGCCGTTGTCTTGTGTGTCTTTCAGTCTCCGCAGACCTGACCTAGGTCCGATAGGCCAGCCCGCGTTGCAAATCCTTGGGCCGATCAAATGGCAACGCAATTCACATCCGCCGCAAACGAAACTGCGACCAGCCCGGACGACGGAACTCCAGGTCGATCTCGCGACGTTTACCGCTTCGCCGGAAAGAACCCTTCCTCGATCAGTGACTCACGCAGGGCCAGGTAGTCTGGATGGTTCATTTGAAGCAATGCAACCGTCGTGCGGCCGATTGCCGCATCCATCATCAAGAGTTTTTCAAAACGCGTCGGGCCCGGGAATGCCATAGGGCGAGCAGATCGGCGACGTGGTTTAGGTTTTCCAGTTCCTCACGCTGATCGGCGGTCAGGTCGCCTTCGGCGTTTTTTTCCAGCAGATCATGTACGCGCTGTTGGTCGCGCTCCGAGATTCCCAGCGAGAGAACGTGCGCGGCGATCTCCGGCGATAGCTGGCCGGATTGCTCGACGATGCGGGAAAAAATCGCCGCCTCGGAGAATTGCTGGGAATTGATCGGGTGAGAAACGTCGCTCACGGTCACTACCTTTCATTGGGGTTCTCGCTCTATCGTACCATGGGCGGGTGGAATAGGTCTAGAAAGTCGGGCGATCGCGGTGAATTCCGGAGCCGGGTGCTGGGTGCCATGCCCACGCCCGGAAAGCGTGGGCATGAGAAGTGGGAGATGATCCTGCCTCTTCCAGGAAGTCTGGACGCAGGTTCGGGATCGGCCGTTTTCGGTGGTTGTTCATCAAGTTACCGGTGGAAAACGGGCCCGTCAAAACATGCCCACGTTGGAGGGCGTGGGCATGGCACCCGATAACTTATCGGTTGAGTGCCACTCGTAAACACTGGATGGACGGACCACTAGCGTCCGAGTGCTTGCGCATTTTGGGTTCATGACTGGGGGGCGTCGGCGGTCCTGCCAACCTCCTAAGTCCCAACCACTTCAAAAGTTGCTACTTGAGAATCGGCTTGCAGATGGTATTCTAACGGCCAATCGAGCGCGTTAGGCTGGGCGTGCGGGTTTTGTGGGGTTGGGGGATCGTGCGGGGCGGCGGTGGTTCTCTGACGGCGGCCGGGATGATTGGTCGTAACACTCCCTAGGGATCCGCGTGGGCGGGCTCGCGGCCCGGGATGTTCGTTTTATGGTGAAAGAGCCCAGAGGAAGGCACGAATGAGGAACCCACCGGTACATTGGTCGGAAGGGATGTTCCTGCGACCCCACCAGTTTCAGGCGCAAGAGCGTTACTGGAACGAGTTTATCGAAAACTCCATCCGCGATCTGATGCCGTACGCCTATGGGGTGCGGTCGATCGAGATCAGCGAGCAGGCGGTCGCCAATTTCCAGATCGAGGTCTCCCGGTGCGAAGCCCGGATGCGGGACGGGACGATCGTCTCGATCGGCGGCGGTGATGAAATGGACAGGGTCGACCTGCGGCAAGGGCTCAAGGGGCTGCAAGACCTGAAGGAGATCTTCCTGGAACAGGAGATCATCCGGGTCTATTTGGCGGTCCCGCGGATCAAGCTGGGGCATGAAAACACCGGCCGCGAGGGGACCGGCGGGCAAAGCCGGTACTTTGAGTTCTCGCGCGAGGACGAAGAGGAAAACCGGGGTGGCAACGCCCAGGAGGTCTCGTACCGCGACCTGAACATCCGCATTCTGCTCTCGACCGACGACCTTTCCGGGTACGAACTGCTGCCGATCTGCCAGATTGTGCGGAACGAGGCGGACGGCACGCCGCGGATCGACCCGAGCTATATCCCCCCTTGTTTGTCGGTTGACGCGTGGGGGCCGCTAGGGACCGGGATCGTACGGCGGATTTACGACTTGATCGGCGAGCGGATCGAGCGGTTCCGCGCCGATGTCCTCAACCAAAACATTAGCTGGGACCCCAAGGAGATTGGGGATCTGGAGAAGATGATGCGGCTGCGGACCCTGAACGAGGCGTTCGGCGAGCTGCGGCCATTGGCGTTTGGCGATGGGATTCACCCGTTCCGCGTTTATACGGCCCTCTGCCGGATTGTGGGGCAACTGGCGATCTTCGACGAGCGGGAACGCCGGATCGAGGGGATTCCGAAGTACGACCACGAGAACCTGGGTGAGATATACCAGTGGGCGTTCCGTGAGATTCGGCGACTCTCCGAGGGGCGGATCGACGCCACCTACGAGCACCGGTTCTTTACCGGGGCGGGCCAGGGGATGCATGTCCAGTTGGATCCGAAGTGGTTCGACCCGAGCTGGGAGTGGTATATTGGCTTTGAAGGGGTCACCATCTCCAAAGATGAGACCTATCATTTGATTACCCAGGGGTTTCACTGGGTGTTCGGCAGTGGTGAGCAGGCGGATACGCTGTTCCGTAACAACATGCCAGGCGTCCGCTTGCGTCCGGTGCCGCAGCCACCTCGGGTACTCCCCCAGGGTGGAAATTGGGTATATTTTCAGGTGCAGCGACAGGGCCCACCCTGGGACGACGTGCAGCGGACGCAGACGATGGGATGGCGATTCCAGGAGGAATACATCCATGACGCGCGAGAGCTGCAACAAAAGAAACGGCTTGTATTGAATATCCGCAATCAACTGATCGCGCTGCATGTAGCGGTTTTCGCGTTGCGCCAGGGCGACGCCAATCAGCGAACTTAGGAAAAGAAGATTCGATGTCACCGAAATTCGCAAAGGCGGTTGATCCGGTATTTTTGTACATGATGGAGCTGATGGATCGGATCGAGCGGGACGGCTCCGGGATCGATCCGAACCAGGAGCGGATCCGCATCAAAAAACGGATCGACCACGCCGAGAACATTTTGGGCCAGACCCCCGACTGGGAACTGGCCAAGTACGCGCTGGTCGGCTGGATCGATCAGCTATTGATCTCAGCCCCTTGGAGCGGTGCCAACTGGTGGCAGAATAACGATATGGAGTTCGAGTACTTCCATAGCGGGAAGGCGTTCGAGCATTTTTTCGTGGCGGCCAAGGATGCTCAGGCGCTCTCTTCGAAGGATGCCTTGGAGGTCTATTACATTTGCGTGGTGCTTGGGTTTCGGGGACTGTATGGCCATCCCAATAGCCTGCAATATACCCAACATTACGGCCTACCCAACGACTTGGATAGCTGGGCCAAACAGACCGCCGCCGCCTTGCAACTGGGGCAAGGTCGTTCGCCGGTGTTGGAACGTCCGGAGCCGGGCGAAGGGGCCCCGCCGCTCAGCGGATATAACAAACTGATCAACATGAGCCTGTTCGCGGTGATTATGGCCGCGGTTTGCTTTGGATATATCATGATGTTCGGAATGCAGCGGGCCTCCTAACGGAGGCGAGCCGATTGGCGGCGGCCCCGGCACGGCCTCCATCCTGGTTCCTCAAGACAACCAAGCTCAAGATAACGAAGATGGAATAAGCGATGGGTATCGTCTACAACATTATCTACTACATGTCGCTGCCGTTTTCGGCGTTCCATGCGCTGTTTAACGCGGTTCCCGGGGTGCGGAAGCTAGGGACGATTTCGGTCCCGATGCGGATCGCGATGCTGGTGTTCCTGTTTCTGTTTGTGATGCTGGTCTCGTTCTGCCTCACATTTCAGTTTGAACTGGCGGGGGAAACCAGCGCCCAGTGGTCCGATTATCTGTTGCGCTGGGACGCCGGTTCGGCCGTCCTGACGCTGATGATTGTGATTCCGGTCGTCTCGTATTATGTGGTCAAAATTTGGCTGGAGGAGGATTCCTCCGCCTACCCCGATATCGACAAGGCGTGGCGGCAAGGGCTCGATGCCCTCGACAAGCATGGCATCAACGTCGCCACCACACCGCTGTTTTTGGTGATTGGCAATGCCGACGAACGTCGGGCCGAAAACCTGATGAAGGCCTCCGGGTTTGGATTTAATGTCCACAATCCGGCGGAAGGCCCCGCGGCGTTGCATTGGTTCGCCAATCCGGAATCGATCTTTGTTTTCTGCACGCAAACCTCCAGCCTTTCGAAACTGGCCGACCGCTATAAAAACAGTGTCGGCGGTGGCCGCGGCGGGCGGATCTCGTCGATCAGCAACGCGCCGCCGATCACCGGCGGACAGACAATTGTGGCGGGGGATATAGAGGACGGCCTGATCGGAGAGCGGCCCGCGATCGATCAGACGATGGGTGAGGAAGAGGACCAAAAATTCATGGACGCCCCGGCCCAGATGGGCGGCATCGGCGCGACCATGCAGTTTGGTGCCGGCGGTGGACCAGGCCAAACAATGGTGTTCGACGCGGGCGCGGCGGCGGCCCCGATCGCCAGCGTCGTCAACCAATCGGCCAGCGAGCTGACCGACCAGATGGAGCGGCTGGAATATGTCTGCGGGCTGATCACCAAGGCGCGGCAGCCGGTGTGTCCGCTGAACGGGATTTTGGCGCTCTTGCCGTTCGATATGATTGAGGACGCCAGCGACCCGATCCAACGCGCCGTCCATAGCGACCTGGAAACGATCCGCAGTAAAACCCGCCTGCGATGTAGCGTGACCGCTTTGGTGACGGAGATGGAATCGGAGCCAGGCTTCATGGAACTAATCCGCCGCGTCGGCACTAAACGCGCCAAGGAGCAGCGTTTCGGCAAGGGGTACAATCCTTGGAACCCACCCTTGGCCGAGCAGTTGGAAGCGGTCTCGCAACATGCCACCGGGGCGTTCGAGGATTGGACTTACCTCCTATTCCGCGAGAAGGATGGCCTCCGCCGACCGGGCAATCCCAAACTGTTCGAACTGCTGTGCAAAGTACGAGGCAAGTTCTCCGAGTGTCTGGGAAATGTTCTGGCCAACTCGTTCGGATATCAGCCCGATAAAGACCCCAGGGCGGCCGGCAACTCGCTGCTGTTCTGCGGCTGCTACTTCGCCGCCACGGGGGACTCAGAAGACCGCCAGGCGTTCGTCCGCAGCGTGGTGTACCGCATGATGGAGCAGGAGGGGGAGCTTGACTGGAACGAAGACGCCTTGGCCGACAATCAAAACGCCGAGATGGCGGCGAGTGTCGCCACGTTAATCGGCGGAGTCGGCTTTATCTTCATCCTGGGGTTAGTGGTGAACCTCTTCTTCCATGAGTATCTGCCGTGGAATGGGGAGTAGGGTTTTTTGGGCTGGGTGCCATGCCCACGCCCGGAAAGCGTGGGCATGAGAAGTGTGGGATGATCTTGTCTTTTCAGTGAGGTCCAGACGCCGACTTGGTTTCCACGACGCGGCGTTGCCATGGGAGAATTTTCACGCCAAAAACCGGAGGGCTCGCGCCCTACCGCTTCTATTTTGCATTTTTCATTCTCCAATACTCATTTTCCAATCATTGCGGAGCAGCGCGAGCTGCCCGGTGAGGTGTAGGAGAATCGTGTCTTTTCCGGGAGGTTCGGACGCCGGCTCGGGTTCCATCTAGCGGCGTTGCCAATGGAAGAATTTCACGCCAAAACATGCCCACGTTTGAGGGCGTGGACATGGCACCCGACGACTCATCCGGTGAGTGCGAAACACCGAATTGCGACCCTAACCTCAAAACCCCAAGATCGCCTGTTCGATATCGGTCCTGAGGGTTTGCATGTACTGCTTCCAGCGGCGTTCCAAGTTATCGGGGTCTCCGGCAAAGCATTTGTAGAAGACGTTGACCAGGTCTTGTTCGGTGACGTTCCCGCTTTTGACATCCAGCAGTTGCACCTCCTGATAATAGGCCATCAGCTCCTCGAAGTGATGCTCCATGAGGAAGTGGGTTAAGGCCCAGGCTTGGGCGTAGGCGTGCATTTGATCAAAGCCATCCTCGGCCCGCGAGAAGACCCGGTCGCTGACGATGACCGGGATGTTGGAGATGGCGGGGAATCGGCCCAACACGCGGTACCAGTCGAGTCGCTGCTCGTTGACCGCGCCGATCCCGCCCCACGCGGCCGACTTGGGGGTCTCGAAGTAGGTGCCGATCCCCTCGGCGGCCCACAGCGGTGTGTATTTGCCGAACGTAAACAGGCCGGTGGTGTTGGCCAGTTGGTGGCTCGCCTCGTGGCTGACGGTCGAGACATCCTCGTTGGTCCGCTCCAGTTCCACCAGCAGCTCCACGGTGTTGGAAAGTCGAATCACGTCTTTCGCGCCGGGCCGCCGGGTTCGAATCGCCTCGTCGCGGTTCCTTTTGAGGATCTGCGAGATTTGAGCCAATTCTTTGAAATCGTCCGTGGTCCCCTGATCAAAGAAGAATACGATCTTCTCCTTCAAGAGGTAAAATCCGGCAGTGGAGGAGAGTTCCGGACTGAGCAGCGTCACAAACCGGAGGTAGTTCTGGTGGTCGCCAAACAGCACCACCATTAGCGGCTGCTCGGGAACCTCCAGATCGACCCCATTAATGCAGAACTTCATCATGAAGCTCTCGTACACGATCTCCAGCAGTCGCAAGCGTTCCTCCGCCCGGGTTCGCTTGGTACGGGGATGGGGCGTCGCGTCGGTATCGTGGAGCATGATGTAGTGCTTGCTCCGCATGACGCGCATGTCGGCCCGATTATTGACGAAGTTGCGGAGGTAGGTTTCCTGCGCTGCGTCGATCGGTGCGGGGCGATCGACCTTGGCCTTCATCGCCACCAGTCGTTTGACCATCGGGTGATCGGGATCGATCCGCCAGGCGGAAGCCGCCGCCTTGTAGAAATGGTCGAGCTGCCCGACCCGGAGGCAAAACTTCGCCGCCGCAAAACACGCATCGATATCCTCTGCCGCTTCGGCCGCCGCGATTTTCTTTTGAGCCACTTCCCGCGAGTGAGGCAGCTTATGGATGGAGACATTCTTGGCATCCATGTACAGGTTGCCCAGGCTGGAATGGCGGAAGGTGACCGTCGCCCCGGGGTTCACCGTCGCCTTGCCTTCCAAGGGGACGACCAGGCTCCCGGTTTTGGTCGGAAGGCGGTAGAGGACGACATCAGCCGAGAGGCGAGGGGTGATCAGGGCCAGAAGGAAGAGACAGTCCAGGGCGAGGCTCGCGAGGGAGAAGCCTAGGCGGTTTGGCAACGGTGACATCGATCTGCTCCCGGGGGGCCTAGGGTAGCATATTGGAACGTCGTCGATTATGCGCGATTTACGCCGCGAGGGCAAACAGTTTTGTGATTGCCGGGGAAAGAAGGGGTGATCCCGTTCCGAAGGAGCACAAAAAAAGCCGGACAGCAAGGGCTATCCGGCTTGGGAAGATCGTTCACTGGAAGAGCGGTTAGTCTTCCAGTTCGAGCGGCACGTCGTTCTCGCCCTCGGCCAGCGTGGCCTTGAGGGGAGTGGCTTTGCCGCTTGCGTACTTGGCGGGGAGGAGTTGCTTGGTTTGGTTTTGACGAGGAGGTCGTTGGCTGGCGTAGTCGGGGTGATCCTGGGGTAGGTACTCCTGTTTCGGGCTTTCAGTTTTGGTCACGGTGACGACATACTCGCCCGGCTCGACGCCGGGGGTGGTACCCATGGCGAGGCTGAATTTGCCCTCTTCATCGGTTTTGCCCGCAGCGCTTTTGTTATTGGAGGACCCCATGAAAATGACAGTCGCGTCGGCGACGGGGCTGTCGTTGTAAGTTACTTGGCCTGAAACGGAGGCCATGTCGGACGGAACCCCTTCCGCGGCGCAGCCAGAGAGAGTCACGAGCCCCGCCACTGTGGCCATTGCTAACAATATGCGCATAGCTAATTTCCAGTATATAGGAATATTTAAAGAGTGGTCCGGATTCATGATTCCGGACCACCAAGAGTTTGAATCGCCCAATTTAGTTTTGGCTAATATTGACTTCGCCACCTGACTTGGTTCCGAGGGCACCCCAGACACCGTAAGGACTCATCCCGGCACCTACGGAACTGACGCCGAGGTTGCCGGTATCAATGGTGTCGGAAACGAAATGGGTCGAACCATCGGCACGGACCGACATCACGCCACCGGGGTGGTTGCTGGTCGGGGGCAACACGGTGGTGGTTCCATCGCTGTACGGATCATTCCCTTCAATACAGGACGGGGCATTCGGCGGCAGGACCGTGGTGAAGCCGATGTTCTCCATTTGTCCATCACTCCAGGGCCAACCGGTCACTCCCTTGACGCTGCCTGGATTGACGTAAAACTGGCCATTGGCCTGGGCCAAACATGCGACCGGACTGTCGGCCAATCCTCCGACCCCGGTGGCGGTCCCTTCTCGGATTCGAGCTTCGGTCTTGTCCCCTAGCCCATACTGACTGGCGCGGCGCTCGCTCAAGGCGATGGTGTTGCTGGTGCCGTCCGTAATATCAGCGAACCGGGTTCCACGAATCCTGCCGAACAGGCCTCGCGGGGTTTCGCTGTTGAGGTTGTTGAGAACCAGGTCGCCTGCCGAAAAGCTGTAGTTCGCATGGTTTTGGGCGGACCCCGAAAACGATTCCGAAGGGCACTTCAGGTTCTGCGGAGAGATATCCCACGGGGCCCAAGCCTGCCAAGGGTAATTGCCGAACGGGGGAATGCCGTTGCCTGGCTCACCCGCGGCGATCAGGTCGTACATAGCACCCTGCTCGAAGAAGGGGAGCAGCGAGATATACGCGCTGAGCCGACCATCATTGGCCGTCGTGCCATGCTTTCGCGGCGGAAAGCTTTGGTGGGTGTCGTGGTAGTTGTGCAGCGCGAGGCCAAGTTGTTTCAGGTTGTTGCTGCACTGCATCCGGCGAGCCGCTTCTCGGGCCTGCTGCACCGCGGGCAGTAGGAGGGCGACTAAGACGCCAATGATCGCGATCACAACTAAAAGTTCAACCAACGTAAATCCGTCTCGCGATGAGACTCGATTCGACTTCGTCATGCATGTGCCTCTCTTTGATGGGGTATAGAGCCTAATGAGTATCATGCTTCTGTTCCGGTCGATACTCGTCGGACAAGTATATCAATATCAGGGTGGAATTAGTCGTCCTATGCGGAAAGAATTAACAGGTAAAGTTTACATTAACTTATACGGTCTGATTGGGTGTCGCGGTGGTGGCTGGAATGAGCGGTAGGTTCGGGAAACCGTAGGTAATCGCGTTTAAGGCGGCGCGTTGCGTCGTATGCGGCGAGCCTCAACCGATTTGGGACTTGTAATTCATGGCCGTCACGATGACGATAGGAGCAGTTGTCCCGCGATTTGCGGGGTAAGTCGATATTATTCGCAATGGGGCGTTTTAATTATGATGATCGCGCAGTGGGCTTTTGGTTGGACAGTTTCGCAAGTGCGCCGGCTTATGATATGGGGCTTGGTGCTGGCCGGGCTGCTTTGTGGTAACGCGTTGGCGGAAGAGCCGCGCCCCAACTTCCTCTGGGTTATGTCCGAGGACAACTCCCAGCACTATCTCCGCTCGTTCGATCCGCACGGGGCCGAGACGCCGCAGATTGAGCGGTTGGCCACGGAGGGGCTTCGATTTCGCCATGCCTTTTCCAACTCACCGGTCTGTTCGGTCGCGCGAACGACTTTGATTACCAGTTGTTTCGCGCCGCGGATCGGGACGCAGTATCACCGCAAAGCGCACGTGGTGCCGCTGCCGGATGGGCTGAAGATGTTCCCCGCGTACTTGCGTGAAGCGGGTTACTACACCACCAACAACGTCAAAACCGATTACAACGCGGTCGCCTCGGCCGGGACCTGGGACGACTCTTCCCGCCGCGCAACCTGGCGCAATCGCAAGCTGGGGCAGCCTTTCTTTCACCAACAGACCTTCACCACCACCCACGAAAGCTCGCTCCACTTCACGGCGGAGCAGATGAAAAACAACCCGACCGAGACCGATCAGGCTTCGGTGTTCGTCCCTCCCTACCTGCCGCAAACCGATTTGGCCCGGTACACCGTGGCGTTCTATCACGATCGAATCCGGCGGATGGACCGGCAGGTAGGTCAGCTCGTCTCGCAATTGGAAGAGGACGGCCTGCTTGAGACCACGTTCATCTTCTACTTCGGCGATCATGGCGGGGTGCTGCCCGGCAGTAAAGGTTACGCGCGAGAAGCGGGGCTTCATGTGCCGCTAGTCGTAAGAGTGCCGGAGAAGTTTCGCGACAAAATCGATGCCCCGGCCGGAATGGTGGTTGATGGTTTCGTGAGCTTCATCGACTTCGGCCCGACACTGCTGCACTTGGCGGGAATCGATGTACAGGACGAAGTCGATGGCAAACCCTTCCTGGGAGAAGGCATCACTTTGGCGGAGGTAAACCAGCGGGACGAGGCCTTCGGCTACGCCGACCGATTCGATGAGAAGTACGATTTGGTCCGTACGCTTCGCAAAGGACGTTACCACTACATCCGTAGTTTCCAGCCGTTCAACTTTGATGGTTTGCAAAACAACTACCGCTACAACATGCTGCTTTACCGGCAATGGCGCGAGATGTTTGAAGCAGGCGAGCTAAACGCATTGCAAAGCGAATTCTTCCAGCCCCGCGCAGGCGAGGCCTTGTACGATATCGAGGCAGACCCCCACGAAACCAAAAACCTGGCGGGCGATCCGGAGTACCAAGAGACGTTGCTCGCCTTGCGGGAAAACCTCACTGCCAAACTCAAGGAATTGCCCGACCTAAGTTTCTTCCCTGAGAGTTTTCTGATTGAAGGACCATTTGAAAATCCCACAGCCTTCGGGCAGGAGCAGCAGAAGCGGATTGGGAAGTTGATCGAGACCGCCAATCTCGCGGTGTTGCCGTGGGAGGAAGCGGAAGAGAAGATCACCGCCGCCCTGGAAGATAACGATCCGTGGGTCCGGTACTGGGGTGTGATCGCGGCCAGTGCAATCGGCTCACAGGCCAAGCCGCTGACCGAGCGGATCAACGCGTTGGCCGAAGAGGACAGTGAACGACTGGTCCGCGTCCGGGCTGCGGAGTTTTTGGGACTGACCCAGTCGGGCGACCCGGCTGCCATTCTGCGAAAGGCCCTCCGCGAAGCGGAAACAGCGACCGAGGCGAACTTGATCCTCAACACCGTGGTGCTGCTGCGAGATGGGAAACCGGGCTACGAGATCCCGTTCTCCGCCGAGGATGTCGCCGGAGTCCAGGGGGGCCGTGAGGAATTGAACCGGCGGATTAAGTATCTGACCGGGGAGTGACGTGATTTTGGCCAGACCGCCGTACAACGCAGGTACCCAGCCTGCTTCGATTCCAAGGAGAATCGCAGCTCCCACCAATAAAGGGCCAAAGGCCCGGGATCGAGCGGCACTCCGCGCCCGCAATTCCAACCACGCGCCCTCGGTGGGTTACGGCCTAGCAGCCTCCACCCACCACTGACAGAAGTGGAAGGGCGGATCGCAAAAAAGATTATGGCATAGAAAACGAAGCACGAAGAACAAAGAGCCAAGAACCCTTTTCTTAAACATCCAACTCATCAACCGCATCAATCAGCGCGTCCAAGTCGTCTTTGGGCCCGGCCTGTTTTTCTCGTTGGCGGCGGGGGGCTCCTACGGAGTCTCCGACGGCGTCTCGGCCCGCGAGTAGAAGTTGTTCGTCTCTTTCGCGGAGGGCCGTGTCGACGGCGTCGGCCGATTCTTGGGGTTTGCCGAATAGCAGCGAGAGGTCGACCTTCATCCCGCCGGCGGAGACTTCCGGGCTGCCGGCGATGGTGGGGCTTTTGTGCTGCGGGAAGATGATCGCGTTTTCGGGGCAGACGCGGCTGCACGCGGGGCAGCCCTTGCGGCAGTTGTCGGGGATTTCGACCAGAATCGTCTCGGCCCCGTCGACGCCATACACGCCGAATAGGCAAAAATCGATGCACTCCATGCAGTTGGTGCAGCGGCTGTAATCGATCACGGGGTACCAGCGGCGACCGGAGGTTTCCTCTAGGCGGATCGGCTCGTGGATTGGGATGGGGCTTTCGAGCTGGCCATTTTCGCCGAGGGCCGTGTCGTTGGTCGGCTGGTCGAACCGGGCCCGTTGTTCTGGGGTGATCCGGTGATCGGCCGGTTTGCCGTTGGTCGGTGCGCCATTGGTTGCCGTGCCGTTCGTACCCAGTCCACCGAGTTGCACGACCGGGGTGGAGAGCTCTTGCTGGATCCGTTTGATCTCGGCGACGTAGGTGGTTACGTCGTTGGAGACACGGAAGTCGATGCAGTAGATCAGCCGGTTGGGCAGTTCGCGGTGGTCGATAACGCGCGTTTTGTCTTCGGAGGTTTCGTCCTCCAACTCATCTTCCAGTTCGTCGTCGTCGTCCGGCTCGCGGACGAGCAAAGTGGTCCCTTCGCGGCCGCGGATGTTGTTGCGGTCCAAGGTCCACCGGGTCGCCCTTTCGAAGTTCCAACTGACGACGACGAAATCGCTGGTGATGCTTTGCAGCCCCAGAATGCCGGGGCCATCCGGTTTGAGGTCGTACAGGTGCGGGACGATGGTGACCTCGATGTTCGGCTCGAACAGTAGCGCCGCCACCAAGTCCTCTTCGAGGCTCCGCTTCGCCGGATTGTGACTTTGGCCCTGGCTCACCACGACCGTCAAACGTTTCGCCATCGGATTACTCGTTCAGTTGCCCTTTGATGGTTCGTTGGGTGACTTCCCAGACCGACTCCAGGTGGGCCACATAGGCCGCCGGATCGAGCAGCGAGCTGCCCGCCGCCTCAATCTCGTACAGCCAGCCGTCTCCATACATATTTAGGTTAATTCGCGAAGGGTCGTCCATCAGCCCCGGGTTGAATTTTGTGAGCTGCCCGGCGAGCGGGGCGAACAGGTCGCTTTCCGCCTTGCTGCTCTCGATAAACCCGATTTCCTGCCCCTCTCTTACCGCGACCGGTGCTTCCTGGTGCCACTCTAAAAAATACACGTCCTGCAAGAGCCGCACCGCATAGGCGGAAAACCCAAAGCGGTACGTCTCGGCCGCTTCGCCTTCCAGCGGCATCGCCCAGGTGTGGTTTTTGGCGTACAGGCGATCCGTTGGGATTGTGGCTTCGAACTTGCCCATCATGAAGACCAACGGGTCGCTCATGTGTAACGGACTCCCTTGAACTGCTCTTCAAAGAAGGCGGACAGCAGCGAATCGGCCCGCAGGAGGCCTTCGCGGGTCAGCTCGACTCGGTCGTCGGTCCGAGTCAGGTACCCTTCCTGTTCATACTCTTTCCAGACGGCGTCCCACTTCTTGTAAATATCGACGTTGAATTTCTTTTGGAAGTAGTCCCGCTCTAGGTAACCCCGTTTGAGCAGCAGGGCTGTTTCGCGAATCAGCATTTGTTCCTGGGTGGGGACATAGGCCCGGTTTAGGGGCAGGCGGTTGTGCTCTAGGATTTCGCCGGTGTAGTCGGCCCACTCGGTTTTGTTTTGGTAGTGGACCCCGGAGATATGCCCAAAGCTGGCCACGCCGGTCGCCAGCAAATCGGCCCCGCCGAACAGGTTATCGCGGTAGCTGAAGTTGATCTTGCCGGTGTCCTTGACCATGGTGTAGGCGCTGGAGGTTTTGTAACCGGCGGCGGACAGTTCGTCCATCGCATAGCTGAGCCAGGCCCGTTTGGTGGGCCAATCGGCGACCGGGGTTTCGATCTTGTTCCCCAGGATGTCTTGCGAGTAAACCGTGTTGAACGGCAATTCCATCTGGTAGATGGTGACACTCTCCGGCGAAAGCAACAGCACCTTGCGGATGTTCTCGCGCCACGTCTCCCAGGTCTCGCCGACCATGCCGGAGATCAGGTCGACATTAACGTTGGGGAAGTCGGCCGCCTCGATCCACTCCCAGGCGGTGTACACCTCCTTGGAGAGATGGGCCCGGCCGTTTTCCTCTAGGATGCTGTCGTGGAAGTTTTCGATCCCCAGGCTCAGCCGAGTGATGCCCATCGCCTTGAGGGCCTTCACCTTGCTCTCGCTTAGTGTGCCGGGCTCGCACTCAAAGGTGACCTCTTCCGCCTGATCCCAACTGATGCTGCTGCGGAGCCGGTCTTCCAGGCGGCCCAGTTGTTTGGGGCTGAGGAACGAGGGGGTTCCGCCACCGAAGTAGACAAACTTAAACGGGCGGCCACCCATCGCCTCGGTCTCGCTGACCAGGTGGATCTCGTTGACCAACGCCGTGACATACTTCTCGACATCCTGCGAGTTTTTGTCTGTGTAGACCCGGAAGTAGCAAAACTTGCACCGTTTGCGGCAAAACGGAATATGCAGGTACAGCCCCAGCGGCACATCAGGCCGCGGAGGGGAGCTCAACGCTTGGTGGAGCTGGTCCAAGTACTCTTCGGACCACTGCGAAAACGGCGGGTAGTTGGAGATGAAATAACTACCGACTTCGGTTTTGGTGGAATCAGTTGCCATGGAGGCGGATCCTAACTTCGGTTCGGTTTGGTTTGATTGTTGTTCGTTGTTGGTTCTTCGTTCTTCGTTGTTGTGTGGGTTCCGAGGACTCCACCCACCACAGACGCCGTTCACCGGCAGCCTTTTTCACTCGCCGAAACAGTAGACCACGCCGTCGTCGCTGGCGATGATCATTTTGCCTTGGGCGATGGCGGGGCCGCCGACGAAACCGCCAGTTGCTTCAAACTGCCACAGTTGGTCCCCTTTTTCCAGGCCCAGGGCGTGGATCTGGCCGTTGGAGGCCCCGAAATAAACTCGGTTACCGGCGATTACCGGTGAGCTATCGACTCGGCCGCGCGCGGTGAAGGTCCAAATCGGTTCACCCTTTTCGCGGTCGATCGCCACTACTTTTCGGTTGCGGCCACCGAACACGGCGCGATCCTGGGTGACCGCGGCGCTCGATCGGATCGGTTGTCGGCCCCGTTCGTCGATGTAGGTCCAGGCGGTCTCCAGGCTGTTCCAGTCGATCGCGTAGAAGAAGCCCCCTTCGGTGCCGAAGTAGACGAACTTCCCCTCAACCGCCGGAGTCGAGCCGGTGGGGCCGTCGATCTCGACCGTGCCGATCGCTTTGCCTTCGTCCAAGTCGACCACATGCAGCTTGCCGTCGCATCCCGCTAAAAAGCCTCGGTTGGAGACCACGGTTGGCATGCAGCGGATTTGGTCTTGAATTTCGAATTTCCAGACCAGCGAGCCGTCCGCTTCCTTCAAACAGTAGAGGAAGCTGTCTTGCGAGCCGATCAGGATTTGGTCTTTGTAAAAGTTAACGCTGCTGTTGATCTCGGCCTTGGTCTCGAACTGCCACAACTGCTTGCCGGTTTTGGCGTCGAGGCAATAGAGCATGCCGTCCATGTCGCCGATATAAACCTTGCCGCCTCGCACCGCGGGGGAGCCATAGAAACCGCTGTCGGTTTCGAACTCCCATTTCTTTTCGCCATCGGCCAAGTTCAGGGCGAAGACCGAACCATCCAGGTCGCCGATGTAGGCGGTATCTTCAACGATGGCGGCGGTGCCTTCGAAGGCACCGTTCTCGACCTTGAACTCCCACTTCAGTTTGAGGTTTTCAGGCAGGGCCTCGCTGGCGACCCCCTGAGCCTGGACATCTCCGCGGTACAGCGGCCAGTCGGCTTGTAGTTGACCACGGGAAACCAGCGCAATTCCGATCACCGCGAGTAGTAGGGGTAAACTCATCCAGCGACGCATGCTAGTTACCTCGTGCGGGACCTTGGAATCAAAACCACAACTAACGAGCTTCCATTTTACCACAACCACGAGGCAATGACACATCAGGCAGAGTGGCAGGTTTGCCAGAAGGGGATGAGTTCAATTACAAAGAGTCGGAGGTCCAGAAGTTTTGACCGCGGTTCCCGTAATTGACCTTATCCCCGTACGAAGTTGACGTGTGATTGAAACGGTGCACCTGGATTGCAGGGTCGATTTATGCGGGGGCGGGTGTTGAAGATGGGGCGTTTGGAAGGGGATAAGGTCAATTACGGGTGCCGCGGCTGGGGGTTCTATGCCGCCGACTCTTTGTAATTGAACTCATCCCCGGCGCTACAAGGCGCTTTCATAGAGGGCGCGGAACTCCGCGACACCCACTTCGCGGGGGTTGAAGGTGCCGGTCCATTGTTTGGCGGCCTCTTCGGACATCGGGCCGAGTTGGTCGTCGCCGATGGAGAGTTGCCCTAGCCGGGTGGAGAGCCCCGCTTCGGTGACCCACGTGCGGACCATCTCGGCCAGCAGTTCCGGGTGGCGATCGGCGGCGTGAATTGGGTTGCCATCCCAGGGGACACTTAACAGTTCCTCGTACCACGGGGCGAACTGCTCGGCGTTGTAGCGGATCACATGGGGCAGCATCATCGCCACCGCTTGACCATGCGTCACGCCATACCGGGCGGTCAGTGGATTGGCCATGGCGTGGGCCGCCCCGAGCATTGAGTTCTCGATCGCCAGCCCGGCGAAGCAGGCACCCAGTTGCATGCCCCCGCGGGCCTCCAGGTCGGTCGGATTTTTCAAAACTTTCGAGAAGTTCCCCGCCAGCAGACGCCAAGCCTCTCGGCTGAAGGCGAGTGAACAGGAGTTCCGCTTCTTGGTGACGAAGGTCTCCAGGGCGTGGGCGATCGCGTCGATCCCGGTCAGCGCGGTGACCATTGGCGGCTGGGTAACGGTCAGGTTGGGGTCGAGCAGGGCGATCTTGCAGCTCGCTTTTTTATCGCCGCAGGCCATTTTTACGTGGGTTTCGGCGTCTGAGATTAAGGCGAACGACTGGGCCTCGCTGCCGGTTCCAGCGGTCGTGGGAACGGCGATCATCGGCAGCATTTCTTCTTTCGCCTTGCCGATGCCCCAGTAATCCTTCATCTCGCCTCCGCCCGTGTAGAGGAAGTTAATCCCCTTAGCGCAGTCCATCGCACTGCCACCACCCAGGCCGATAATCAGTTGCGGCTGGCAGTCCTGGGCGAATTCAACCCCGGCGGCAACATTGGCGGTGGTGGGGTTTTCCTGGACGCCGTCGAACAGAAAACTCTCGATCCCCGCGGCGGATAAAACATCGATCCCGGTTTGCGTATGCCTCGCCTTGATCACCCCAGGATCGCTCACCACCAAGGCCCGCTGGGAACCTAGCTCTTTGGCCAAGTCACCCAACTGCCCAATCACGCCCGGCCCAAACACAATCCGCGTGCGGGGATGAAAATCGAACGGGATCATCGCGGCCTCATCATGGTTGGCGAACTGGGTAGGGCAAGTGTAGCCAAGCTCGCGGAGAGCTTGGGGGAAGTGCATTGGGGTTTCCAATGGAAATGGAAGAATTTTCAGCACTTCTCCCACGTTCTTTGCGAACGTGGCTACGCGACACGTTTTCCGTTACGTGGCGGCGGCGACTTCCAGGGGGGCGGTTTGGTAGGCTCGGCTGCGGAACAGGAATTCAATGATATTCCCTTCGTGCGGTTGGAGCCAGTCGAGTTGCACCGTCGGGATCGGGCCGATGTTCAACCGATCGACGTGCGTCGCCTGGGTCAACTGCCGGGCGAAGTTCTCGTCGGCGGTGATCGCCGAGCAAACCAAGGTCGGCCCGATGTTGCGGATCATCTGATCTTGCGGGCACTCGACCACCGAGACAAAGGGGAACATGTATTCCTTTTTCGCCACTTGTTTCTCCGGCGAGGATGCATGCACCACCATTGGCTTGAGGTAGTCGCACCGTTCCATTTGCACCAGCCGCTCGCCGTAGGAAGCGGTGTAGTCGGTGACACCCTCCTCGGCCAAATCGCTCTCGATCATGCCCCACACGGCCGGGGCCATGCCTGGCATGGTGAAGGCGGCCAGCGAGCATTCGGTGTCGGTCGGGTCTTTCACTTCGGTCGGGCCGATCCGCTCGGCGATCGCCTGAGCGATCTCCTTGGTGTGCCGCGAGGCCCAGATGCCCGAGGCGTTGATGCAACTCCGGCCGCTGTTGGCGAAGACGCTTTTGACCATCAGATCCAAGTACCGCTCCCAGTCGTCGACCACGTCGTCTCCCAGCAAAATTTTGCTGAACCCCGGGCCGTGCGGTTGGACACGCGGGTTGCCGGCGTACTGGGCGATGGTTTGCTCTCCGCCGAACACCATCGAGCGATCGCAGGAAGAGAGCAGCGCGTTGCCGACATCGCTTCCGGCACCGGGGTACAGACCAAAGGATTCCGCCGGCAGGCCCGCTTCGACCATCGCGGCGAAGATGCGGTAGGGGGTCCAAGGTTCCTTGCCGCCTGGCTTGAGAACCAAGCCCATTTGCAGGGCGATCGCCGGGAGCCACAAGGTATGCACCCCAGGCGAGTTGGACGGAAGCACCGCCCCCAGGACCGGCGTTTGGGCCTGGTAGCTGATGTAAATGCCGCGGTCTTCCTTCCCGTAGCCGCGGGCCAAGATATCGAGATCCAGGCCTCGCGTGAGCGAGTCGAGGATGCGGTCCATGTTCTTCAGGACGAACGCGTTCTTCTCCATGTTGGCCCGGCACATATGTTCCGGCAGGCCGGTACTGGCTGACTGGGCATGAACGAACTGTTCCGGGGTTTGCTTTCCGTCGCCGGTTGGGAGGTCCGCGCTTTGGAACAGATCGGCCGCGACGACCAGCTTCTCCAAAATCTCGGCCGGCGAGAACTTGAGCAAGGCATCGCGGGCGTTTTGGGCCTTCCGCATGTCCCGCTTGAGCAGCCCACCGCCGATCTGGCTGAGCTGGGCGATCGGTTCGCCGGTGATGAAGTGGACGACGTCCTCTTTTTCAAGCGACTCGTAAGGCTGGCCCCAACGGATAGCGGGTAGATGCAACATGGTTTTTGGTCCCAATGGTTTTTTGAATTAATACACGCCCACGGTCGTCGACGACGCCGTGCCGTGGAACGGGCGGACTCCGCTCACGCCGTCCCAGGGGTATTTGGTGAAGGGCATTTCTCGTTCCCCTTCGTCCCGTTCCAGGAACCCGGGCACGAAGAACTCCTTGGTGAGCGTGGTGAGCTTCACCCGGCCGGTCTCGCCGTAAGGGACCAACTCCATGGGGTCGTCGAACGAGACAACTTCCGTCACGGCCCGAGGCTGCGGGGCGTAGTACGAGATTTTGTAGTTGTCCGCGGCGGTGACCGGTTTGCTACAGGCCAGGCCCATCAGGGTGTTGCCGTAGGTTGGGGTCATGTAAATGCCGCTCTCTTCCGGCGGGCCGCCGAACAGCTCTTCCACGCAGTATCGCGTCCACTGCGGCGTGAACTCGGTTCCGCCGGAGAAAATCCCCGTGATGCCGATTTCCGCCAGCGAGGTGCCCCGATCTTCCAGCCCCAGGCAAAGGGCCTCGATCAGCTTGGGCGTGCTGAACATGCACTTCACATCGTGCCCGGCCGTCAGGACGGTGATCGCCTGGTCGATGCAATGTTTCTTGTACTCTTCCAGGTGCTCCATCCAGCCCTTCTTGATCAACTTGACGACCCAGCGGGGGTCCAAGTCGATACAGAAGCAGATGCCGCCCCGTTCTTGGGCCAAATGTTCCACCGCCAGACGTAACCGACGGGGGCCGGAGGGGCCGAGCATCAACCAGTTGCTCCCTGGGGGGAAATACTTTTCCGGAAGGGTCGCGCTGAACAGCGAGTAATCGGTGCGGAAATCGTCGATCGCGATCCGACTTTTGGGGATGCCGGTGGTGCCGCCGGTCTCGAAGACATAAACCGGCTTATCCGCCAGCCCTTTGGGCACCCAGCGGCGAACCGGGCCACCCCGGAGCCATTCGTCCTCGAACAGGGGAAACTTTTGCAGGTCCGCGAAGGTTTTCACTTCGGTCAGCGGGTCGAAGCTCAGCTCTTTTTTCTTTTCCAGCCAGAAGGGGCACCCGGTGGAGTCGTGGAAGTGCCACTGGACCGTCTCGTAGGTGTGCTGGTCGAGCCGCTCCCGGGCGGCCTTCATGCCCGCTTCGATCTCGGGCGAGAGAGTGTCGTTTGCTGTCATCGGATTGGCCTGACGCGATGGAGTATCGGAAAGAGGGGGAGGGCAAACCGGTCCGCACATCGGCGGAATCATTCTACCGGAAATGATGGTACCGTAAAAAACTTGTTCTGACAACCTTTGAGCGATCAAGTAATTTTGGGGCGGTGTTCGCGAGTGGAAAAGGGGTCAGGACTCTTTTTCATCAGGCGTGTTCTATTGGAGAACGTTTCGCGAAAAAGAGTCCTGACCCCTTTTTCACGGCCCGGCGGTCAAAGATGGGGCCGGGCCTTCAGCCGGAACCTGGGACGTTGTCCCAAGCCTGGTATGAAATCGGGCCTCTGGCCCTAAGAGACGACGTTACTTCGCCGGGACCCTATTTGGCCGGAGCGTTGGGCGTGCCGAGTTGGGCCAGGATTTGGAGCACGCCGTTGAGGTGGGCGATGCGTGGTCCGAAGCGGTCGACGAATTCGCTCAGCATGTAGTCGCTGTCGATCATGTCCTCGGCGGAATCATCTACTTCGTTGGCCAAGGTATCCAGGAAGTCGGCGTGGACCTTGCTCAGGGCCTCGGCCGCCTTGCGGCACTTGTCGGCCAGTTCCGGATGGGCCTGCCGCCACGCGGCGAGCTCGGCACCTCTCTGACGCTGGGCTTGGGTCTGCTGCTTGAGCAGTTCTTCCAGCAACGCGGATTGACGTTGCCCCACCGAAATAAGCTGGCGTAGCAGGGCATCGGTATCGCCGCTAGCAATCTCTTTGCCCTCAATCGGGGCGGAACTACCGGAGGTGACATCAACGTGGGAAAACAGGGAGGGAAGATCTTTGGGGTCAAGCGTCATCGAAATCGGGCTCCTTGGGTGCGGGTCCTACAGTATAAACGGCTCGGAAACAGGGTGTCGAGCTTTTCGCGGATAAAAATGACGGCACTGCTACCGGAACACAGTCGTTACCACGGTTAAAGTCGGACTTCTCGAAACACCGATGCTTGGAGTGTGGCGTTACGCGTCACGATTGCCCCAACTTGAACCGCACCATCGATCGATCTATCCCATCGGGCGCACCCGGAGAAATTATGTCGGCCCAGAGTGAAAAAAAAATGCCCACGTTGGGTTTTCTCACCGTGGTTTCCCACCCGCAAAGCGGGCTGTTCGGGGGACTGTTGGTCTTAAACCTAGCGGGAAGGCCGCTGGAGTTCCACCTGACCGCGCCGGTCAAAGCAAACCGAGCCCAGGAGATTTTGTATGGCCCGACCCTTAAACCTTACCTTTATGGCGAGCAAATCGGCGGTGCCCTGCTCGCGAAGCTAAAAACACCCGCCTTGGCAATCTGTACCGATTGTGCCGACGCGATGTCGGTCCGCGATGTGGCGGACGTGCCGGTGGTGTGGATACCCGCTGAGGAGGATGAAGCCGCAGCCGAGACAGTTTCCGCAGCGGCTTCTGGATCGGCTTCCGCAGGGGGCGAAACCAACTCCGTCATGCACCGTTTCGATACGGTCCACGATCCATTCGCGGCGGCCAATGAACGGCACTGGGTCCACTTCAACCTGAGCGGCCGGGCCGCTTCGGTCCATCAGCGTCATGCCGAGGACCAACGCCAAATGGAAAGCCTGTGGCGCGACGCCAACATCGAGATCGACCTATGGGAACCATTCGCCCGAATCCGGGAAGCGATCGACGAAGCCCAAGCGGTCGCGCGGTGAGTGGAAGGGGATGAGTTCAATTATAAAGTCAACGGAGCGAAGAGCGGCTAACCGCGGTCCCCATAATTGAACTTATCCCCATTCAAAGGTTGCAGCGAGATAAGCGTCGGTCGTGGGGCAGTCGCGTCGGAAAAAGGGGATAAGTTCAATTTCGGTGGCCTCGGCTGGAGCTTCTTGACCACCGACTCTTTGAAATTGAACTCATCCCCGTTTTCTCCCCCCGCTGATTTTGGGAAGACCTATTTTCACTTGTGGAAACCGAGAACGCATGAATCAGCCGCACGTGGCGGAGCAGGGTGAGACGATCACCGTCGAAAGTTGGAACCTCGCGGTCAAGGCGGAGGTCGCGGCGCTCGGATGGCAAACCGCGCTGACGCGGCCGCCCAGGGTGCAAATCACCTCGGAGACGATCCGGAGCGAGGCCACGAAGGTCGTCTCGCTGAAATGCAAGCCGAGCAAGGTGCCGGTGAAAAGCTTTGTCTTCCCGGAAGCGCCCGCGTGGCTGCAGGCGCTGGAAGAGAAAAAGCAAAAGGTGTTGGCGGGGCCTGGCATGGAGGGGACGGCCGATGAGCCGGAGCCGCGCAAGTCGCCCAAAAAGGTAACGCACATCCGCCCGCCGGGCGATGTGATTAAGCTGCAAGACCGCCTCTACTATCTGCTCCAACCGCCGCTCGAATCGCTGGTGAGTAGCGGGGCGCTGGAGTTTCCGTTCGAGCCGTTCCCCTACCAGTTTGAAGGGATCGCGTTCCTGTACCCGCGTCATGCCGCGGTGATGGCGGATGAGATGGGGTTGGGCAAGACGATGCAGGCGATCTCGGCGATGCGGATGCTGCTGCGTGCCGGCGAAATCCGCAGCGTGCTGTTGATTTGCCCCAAGCCGCTGGTGACCAACTGGAAGCGGGAGTTTTCCCTCTGGGCACCGGAGATCCCGATCTCGGTGATCGAGGGGGATTCCGCCAAACGGAACTGGCTGTGGCGATCGCAGGAGACGCCGGTCCGGATTGCCAACTACGAGATTCTGATGCGCGATCAGGAATTGATCCAAAGTGGCGAGTTGGCGTTCGACTTGGTGATGTTGGACGAGGCCCAGCGGATCAAAAACACCGCAAGCACCACGGCCGAGATCGCGCGGAGCATTCCCCGCACGCGAAGCTGGGCCTTAACCGGCACCCCGATCGAAAACAGCACCGACGACCTGGTGGGAATCTTTGAGTTCTTGGCACCCGGCCTCCTGCAAAAGGGGATGGCGATCAAAGGGATGAGCCAAACCGCCGGGCCATACATCATCCGCCGCACCAAAGACGTGGTGATGAAGGACATGCCGCCCCGGCTTTACCGCGACGCCGAGGTGTACCTCTCCCCCGCGCAGCAAGAGAGCTACGAGATCGCCGAGAACGAGGGGATCGTCCGTCTGGAAGGGATGGGCCAAGAGCTGACCGTGCAGCACGTGTTCGAACTGGTCCTACGGCTCAAGCAAATCTGCAACTTCGATCCCGTAACCGGCGACAGCAGCAAGATGGAGCAGCTCAAGGCGGACATGGAAGAGGTCGCGGCCAGCGGAAAAAAGGCGATCGTGTTTAGCCAGTGGACGCGAACCATCGACCACATCCGCAAACACCTGGAGCCGTTCGGCCCGCTCGAATACCACGGCAAAATCCCGACCAAACAGCGCGACGGCGTGATCGACCAATTCAAGC
>JBBDIM010000082.1:0-33686 GCA_040880405.1 Pirellulaceae bacterium
GTCCAGAAGTTCCGGCCGCGGTCCCCGTAATTGACCTTATCCCCGTACGAGGTTGGCGGGCGAACCAATCGCCGCCGCGGGGTTGTCCGGTCAATGGGAGAGAAATTCTGGTTTTCAAAATAGAGCGTTTGGAGGGGGATAAGGTCAATTACGGGTGCCGCGGACTAGGGTTCTATGCCGCCGACTCTTTGTAATTGAACTCATCCCCTGTCGCTTCTGCTTGCCCTCGGTGGCTAAAAAATCTCTCGCCAAGCCGCAAAGGGGGAGAAAATGAACCGGCCGACTCGTGATTTGTGTCGGCCCTGCGGGGCTTTCCGCTGCGGTGCCTGCTCACGCGGCAAGCGGGCCGTCAGGCACCACGGGAAACTTCAACAACCGAAAACAACAGGGATGCCGATGGCATGCGGCGCATACGCCGGATCGCACCCCATTCGATTACTTGGCGAGCGATGCCAGTTCGGTCGCTGGCGTCTTGGCCCAGGTCGCCACCCGCTCTGTCAGATTCTGAATTCCCTCGATCGCCTGCGTACGCCAGGCGGGGCTCGCGGGGCAGAAGGCATCGTTGATCTGCCGCTTGGCTCGGTCAAAATGTGGGTCGTCCCGGGCTAGATGATAATGGGCGAAATTTTCCTGCCGCAAGACATGGAGCATCCAGGTCGGGGAATAGGTCCCGAACTCCGCGCAAAAGTACTGGTAATCCCGACCGGCGCGGTTCGCGTCTCCCCAGTTGCCGAAGTCTCCTTGCGTGGAATAGCCGGTCTGCTTCAGGGGAGTCGCTTCCACCACTTCCGCTCCGAAATGGGCAGCCCACCGTTGATGACTTTGCTCGGACATCGCCGGGGAACCGAGTAGTTTGTAGCCGGTTGGTTTTCCCAGCCCGGTGTGTAGGTCGAGGTGGAGGATCTCTTGGGACTCACCCAGCCAGTGATTCCACCAGTCGGCGATCATGCGAACCGTGGCGCTGCCGTAGCGGCCGCCGAAGAAGAGCCCCTCGGGGTACTCGTACTGCCCTTTCCCGATCGCTTCGCGGAGCGGCTCCCGTCCATATTTCAAGACCTTGAGCCCCGCTTCGGCGAGAAATAGCGCGTAGCCACTCGGTTCCTGATGCGGATTCAAAAAGTCGTGCAACTTGCGGTACAGCGGATCGCACGCCACATAGGTTCGATCCGGCAAACGAAAGTTTCGGTTCAAATCGATATTGATTTCGTCGGTCCGCCGATTCCAAACCATGCCAAAGGGGTTTAGGACATGGGCAATCACCACCTTGGTATCGGCGGGCAATCCGTTCCGCTGCCAGTAGTCGAGCATCGCCATTTGCCCAGCCGAACCGAACCACCCTTCAACACCATGCAACCCGCTGGTCACCAAAAGCTGACGCCGCGCTGTCCTCTGGCCCAGGGTCCCGACGTCGCAGTACAAAATCTGCTGGTCCGGACCTTGGTCGGAAATCGGAATCGCCTCCCAGTCCCCCCCCAGACGGCGAACCGCCGCCACGAAGGATTCGCGAGCTTGGAAGTAGTCAGTGCAGAAAAACGGACGGTGCATCAGACAAGGCCAACCAAGAAAAGGACCAAGACGCAATACGGTACCCACCCCCTTACGTGAGGCGACAACGGCATCGCAACGAGTTGAAAAGCTTCTACGAATTGTACTATGAGGCGGGCCAAACCCAACCACTATCTTGGTGGCAAAACCGGCTTCGCCCCCCCCGCGGGGTAGTTGATTAGTAACGGTTAATTCGATAAGAGCAACATTTTCGTTTGTTGAGGGGGGATTCGACTATCGTCACGTGGGTCCCTTGGTCGATATCCGAAGAGGTGCGGTTATCGATTGCGAGCGTCTGGCTCTGGCCACTGCCAGCAAGGGGCCGAATTCGGTCGGTTCGCGGAGGCAGGATGGGGAAAAGATCGGTCATGAAGTATTTGCGACCATGGATGATCATCGGTGGACTGGTTTGCGGTCTGATCTCTGGCGGCACCGCTCAGGCCGAGAACGAGCGAGCCTCGCTCGTTCGTACCATCAAACTAGAACCGTGCCCTGAACGTAAGGTCGCGGCGGTTGTCTCCGGCATCGCGATCCATCCCAGCGGCGAGTTTTGCGTTGCCGCGGCCGACGATCATTCCATCCGCGTCTTGGATGTCGAGTCGGGCGAGCAAACCGCCCGGTTGGGCAAGCATAGCGATTGGGTCCGCGCCGTGGTGTTTTCCGCCGACGGCAAAATGATGGCCAGTGGCGGCCATGACCAAAAATTCGTGCTGTGGGACGTGGAAGAGGGAATCCAGTTTCGCCTGTCGGGCGACATTCCCTATGCCATTCACACCCTCCAGTTCGCGCCCCAGGGTGACATGCTGGCGGTGGGTGGCTTCGGACCACGGATCACACTGATCGATCCCCGTACAGGTCAGAAAATTCAGGAGTTGGATGCCCCGGACGAGGATATTCGCACCATCGCATTTTCACCGGACGGACGCATGCTAGCGGCCGCCGGCCGGAGCGGAGAGATCCGACTCTGGAACCCGGAAACCGGCAGTCACCTCCGCGATATCAAGGCGCATCGCCAACGCATTCACTCGCTCAGCTTCAGCCCCGACGGAAAACAACTGATCAGTGGCAGCGACGATCGCATGGTCCACGTTTATGGCGTGGAGAAGGGCGAAACGATCGCGAATATGCCGAGCCGTCCGGCGAAGGTGATGGCGGTCTCGACTTTGGATCAACACCTGCTGGCCAGCGGGGGTAGTGATAACGTGGTACGGCTTTGGGATCTCCGCAATTTTGAAGAGGTCTCGCAACTCAAGGGGCATAATGGCAGTGTTTCGGCGGTCGCCTGTCAAGGTTCGACCATCATTTCAAGCGGATTCGACACCACGGTGCGAATCTGGCGACTCAACCCGGTAGTGGAGGACGCCTTTCCGGCCACCTTCCCCACCAGTCGATTCGCCGACTAGCTCGGACCCTTCATGTTTCCGGCGCCTGAGGGCGGATCAGTCGTGAGTCATCCGGGCCAAAAACTACGTTCCCCCCAAATGTTCATTTCGCAAGGATGCGAAACCGTCTGACAGGGAGTCAATGTCCATGGGCTTTGTTCACTACAGTCATCTCCTGCGCAACATTCGCGCCGCGTTTATGCAGCGTCAAACTCGCCGTTCCAACAAGGCGCTGATCGGCAATCACGTTGAGATGCTCGAGGACCGCCGTGTCTTCAGCGTTAGCCCCATCGAGGTCGGCGCCACGTTCCTTGAAACGGACGAAGGGGGTGACGATACCGGCGACCGCTTCATCGTCACCTTTGAAGGGGGAGCCGAAGGGACCGAGCTAAGCCGAGTCATCATCGATGGCGACCAAATCGGCAATTTCGGCAACATTCCGGGACTCAGCTTCGGCGACGTCTTCTTTGATACCGGCTCCGGAGAAATAGGTGCCGATGGATCGTATCCGTTCACCGTCGTATCGAGCAGCGGGATCGAATCTTGGACGGTCAGCGTCATCGATGGCGGGACGCGGTTGCAGATTGACTTCGAGGGCTTCGAAGCGGGCGAACGGTTCGAGTTCAAAATCGACGTGGACGAGGTTCTCGTTTATAACCCCAATGATCCGGAACAAACGCTGATCGACCCGATCGTCTCCGGGGCGGAAGTGCAAGGCACACAGTTCGAGGCGACCTTCACTTCGGATTACCATTACGATCTTGAGGTCGTGACGATCTTCTACGACCATTACGACTCGCGGTTGAATGGTACCAGCCTCAATCTTCCCGCGGACAATCATCTCGGCCAGCGCGACCGCAGCGCCGCCGCTGTCGGTGTCGACGAACAGATTCCGTTGCCGATCAGCATCTCCGGCACCGTGTTTCACGACATGAACCTCGACTTGATTCAAGGTTCCGGCGAGCAGGGAATTTCCGGCGTCTCGCTCACCCTGTGGCAAAACGTCAACGGCCAGATGGTCAATACAGGGCATACCGTGGTGACCGACGCCAACGGAAATTACGAGTTCGGCGAGGATCTGGATCTCAAGCCAGGTACCTACGAGATCCGAGAGACGCAGCCCGAAGGCTACTTTAGTGTTGGCGCGATTCCCGGGACGGTCGCCGGGGACGAGATCGGGAGTGTCATTGATGTCGACACACTGGGCAGCATTTCCATCGAACTGGGCGGTACCGCGGCGGTGGACTACGATTTCGCCGAGGCCTTGCCCGCGGCGGTCAGTGGCTATGTCTATCATGATCGCGACAACGATGGCGTTAAGGATTCCGGCGAGGAGGGAATTGGCGGCGTTCAGATGCGAGTGGAAGGGACCGACCACCTGGGTCAAACCCATACCTTCTTCGTCACGACCGACGCCAACGGGTTCTACAAAGTGGAGGATATGCCTCCTGGCACGTATAATGTCTTTGAGGTGAATCAGCCAAACGGCTTCGTCGATGGGCTGGAGACCGCGGGCAAAGTCAACGGCGTGAATCGCGGTACGGCGAACAACCCCGGAGACAGCATCACTGGAATTTTCCTAGGGAGCGGGGCAGTTGGTACGCAGTACAACTTCGGCGAAATCCGCTACGCCGAGATTCGGGGTAAGGTCCACCTGACCGATGCCGACGGGAACTGCATCGGCGAAGGGATCGACACCACTCCGCTCGAAGGCGTGGTGCTAAATCTGTACGACGCGCAGGGAAATCTCGTCGCCACAACCACCACCGACGCCAACGGCGAGTATGTCTTCGGCAATCTGTTGCCGGGAGATTATTCCATTGAAGAGATTACCCCGGCGGGGATCATCGATGGGGCGGACCATGTCGGCATGATCGACGGCATCAAGGTGGGCGAGAAGGATGGCAACGACCGCATCACCAATATCTCGCTCCTCTCGGGCGATGTCGCCGAGGAGTACAACTTCTGCGAACACGCCCCCGCCGCGATCTCCGGCACGGTGTATCACGACGAGAACAACAACGGCGTCCGCGACTCCGGCGAGGCGGGCATCGGCGGAGTCGAAGTCCGCCTCGTGAATTCCTCTGGGCAAGTGGTCGGCACGCAAATCACCGACGCGCAAGGAAAGTACGCGTTTACCGGTTTGCGGGCAGGGAACTACTCCATCATTGAAGTTCAACCGAGCGGTTGGCTCGATGGCCTGGACGCGGCCGGTACCATCGGTGGCGTGACGGTCGGCTCGGCGACCAACCCGGGCGACAAGATCTCCAACATCGACCTCAAATGGGGTGACGAAGGGGTCCAGTACGACTTCGGCGAATTCCTGCCGGGGGCGATTTCCGGCTACGTGTATGCCGACTACAACGAGAACTGCGTATTCGAGACCGGTGAACCGCCGATCGCAGGCGTGAAGGTCACGCTGCTCGACGAGGCAGGAAATATCGTGGCGACGACCACAACCGACGCCAATGGAAAATACCTGTTCGGCGATTTGCCGCCCGGCAAGTACACTGTTCAGGAAACCCAACCGGAAGGTTACTTCCACGGCGGCCAACGCGACATGAATGGCCTGGCCGACAGTTCGGTCCGCGATGTGATCTCCGGTATCCGCATCTCCTCCGGCCAAGAGCTTGACGAGCACAACTTCTGCGAATTGCCGCCCGGGAAGATCTCGGGGTATGTCTTCCAGGATGGTGAGGTCATTCCCACTCCGAATGGCCAGGCACCAGACAACTTGGCCGAGATCCGCGATGGTCAGCGGGACGATTCCGACGCCCCGATCCGCGGAGTCGTCCTCGAACTACGAGATGGTTTCACGGGGCTGCCAATGTCGGCCAATAGCGACTTGGTCCTGCCAGGCTACTATAGCGGCGGGACGATTCGCGTCACGACCGACGCCAACGGCTACTACAAGTTCGAAGGGCTCAAGTCGGGCTTTTATTCGGTGTTCGAGGTTCATCCGGACGGCTACATCGACAACGTCGACACGGTGGGCTCGACGGGAGGTCTGGCGATCAACCCCGGCGTCACAGGGACCGAGATCAATACCCTCGCGGTCGATCCGCTGAACGACGCGATTATCCGGATCCGGATCACCCCGGGCCAGCACTCACAGGAAAACAACTTCAGCGAAGTGCTGGTCCGTTCCAATGAGCTGCCGCCGCCGCCCACTCCGCCCAAACCGCCTGGGCCTTGGGTGCCGCCACCTCCGTTCGCACCGCCGATCATCGCTCCGCTGTTCGGTCCTCCACCGGCTTTGATCGCCCCGCAGATTACGCCCCCTTACGGCTCCGGCGCGGTTTTTCATACTTGGCACTTGAGCGTGGTGAACGCCGGTTTCCCCCGTGGAAACGACATGCTGGTCTCGCGTGAGACTCCTTTCTGGTTCACCGCGGCAACCAGCGAAACCAACATGCTCGAATCGACCGACTTGGCCCAGGCCAAGTGGAAGTTGGCGATGACCGTCGACGAGAATGGCCAGCCGGTCGAGATCGAGGAGCGGGTCTTCGGCCTGGCGGGTGGCATCCCGGTCGCCGGTGACTTCGACGGCGATGGCTACCCGAACCTGGGGATCTTCTACGACGGTTTCTGGTACATCGATCTCAACGGCAACGGTGTTTGGGACGAGGGAGACCTGTGGGCCAAATTGGGTCACGATGGCGACATGCCGGTCGTCGGAGACTGGGATGGCGACGGCAAAGTCGACATTGGGATCTATGGCAAAGCCTGGCCCGGCGATCCCAAGGCGATCCGACATGAGCCCGGGTTGCCCTCGCCGGCGAACATCCACATGGCGAGCGTGAAAAACATGCCGCCCAAGGTGGAAGAAGCGACACTTGGCGTGCGTTCGATGCGTCTGACCTCGCAGCCGAAACTCCGCAACGACCTGATCGACCACGTGTTCCACTTCGGCACCGTGGGAGATCATCCATTGGTCGGCGACTGGAGTGGGGACGGTATCGCCACCATCGCCGTCTTCCGCGACGGGGTTTGGCACTTGGATATGGATGGCGACGGCCGCTGGAACCCCACCATCGACAAGCAGTTCAACTTTGGCCAAGCGGGTGACCGCGCCGTGGTCGGCGATTTCACCGGAGACGGAACCACCGAGATCGGTGTCTACCGCGGCGGCAAATGGATCATCGATACCAACCGCGATTACACCGAGGACGCGACCGACAGGGTCTTCGAGATGGGTTCGTGGGACGAACTACCGATTGTGGGAGACTGGAACGGCGACGGGATCGACCAGCCCGGCACCTACCAACCGATGGAAGCAGCACCCCGCACGGCCCAGAAGCTGCTGTAGGGTTGGACGTTCGAAGATAACGGCTAAAAGGGCGTATTTCCTCTGGGGACTACGCCTTTTTTCTGTTTCGACGCGTGGCAACGGAGATAGCAGAGCCGGGGTGGCCGTGAAAAAGGGGTCAGGACTCTTTTTCCTCACCCATGCTCCATTGGGAAACGCCTAGCGAAAAAGAGTTCTGACCCCTTTTTCACTCGCGGAATGAGCCGCTACGAAGCTTTAATCTTTTCAATCTCGGCGGTGACGGTAGCCATCTCCTGCTCCACCGCTTCCACTTCGCCCGGCTCGTCCGCTTGTTCTTTGACACCGGCCAGTTTTTGCCGGAGCTGCTGCATCTTCTTCTGCAAGACATCCAGTCGTTTTTTTTGCTTCTTATCCATGAACTCTTAATCTATCAAAGGGGGTTGATTGAGCCGCCGCCATCACCACGGGCATCGGCGTTGGCACTTAATTTTCCGCTTGGCGATTTGCGTCCGCGGTGGCAAGCACATCGCGAAGGGTTTGCAGGGCGATGATTGCCTCCATCCCTTGCAGGCCGAAACACTCGTGCAACAGCGACAACGCGTCGTTATTCTTATTCGCAGCGATTTCGTGCCGAATCCGCATCGCCCGCGAGACCACTTGGTTGTCTTCCCGAAACCGCTCCGAAAACCAATCAACACACCTTGAAACTCGGGCCAACGGCAAGGCCAATAAAGGTGCCAAGGTCTCGCTCGCCTCTTCCAGTCGGTTCGATTCCACGAAAAGCATGAACTGAGCAAACGCCGGCTTCGCCGGAGCCTTCTCCGCGGGGGCAGGCAAACCCAAAAGGGGCTGCGGAGTCGAAGCGGTATCCGAGCGGAAAACTTCCTCACCGGGGTTCGAATAGGGAATCACTTCGAACGATGGCCGAGAAAAATCCTCCTCGAACACCATCCCCGCCGTTTCACCACCACTATGGGGCTCCATCTCCGGTGGAATGCTGGAGATCATCTGATTCAGGTGCGAGAGCTTGGTCCCCATCCGGTCGTACAGTTCCTCAATCTCGCTCAGGTACGATTCGCCCGCGGCGTCCGCCAGCAACTGGTCGGACTGTTCGACAATTTGCTCCGTCATCCGCCGCAACAGGGCGTCTCGCGCCTGGGTCAAAATCGAAATGGCATGGTTCCGATCGCTCATTCTCATGCTCACCTAATATCAGAAATCTCCATCGGACCCGGCCACCGCACCGCCGCCCATCGAATTCATGATAATTGGGAAGAACATGAAAATTAAGCTTCGGGGGAAACATTCTCCACAATTGAGGTGGGGATGGCGCGGGAAGTTTCGTCACGATCGGCCGACTTGGGGGTGCGGTCCGCAACGCGCAAGAGCCCTCCCATCAGCACAATCGTTAAAGCGAGCACGGCGTTGAGCTTGAGCCATTTGCCTTCGCTTTCCCGGAATTTCTGGGCATTCTCGCTCTTGCCGGTTAGCAAGCTCGCGATGAAGAAGACCACTAAAGCCAGGAGGAATTTCAGCCCACCCACCGCATGGTAATAACCCTGCGGAAACTCAAAGGTCATCGCCATCTTGACCAGCACCACTAGCCCGCTGAGAAGCAAGAGCCCCGCGCACAGCATCACAATCCGAGCCCAACGCCCGCGAAGATTTTCTTTTAAGGCGACCGCCTGAGCGTCCTCCATTTCGGAGACCGCAGGTCTTAGCGCCAGCACCATGTACCACGTGCCGCCGGCCAACAAAATCGCGGGCAGGATGTGTCCCCAGCGAAGCAGCAAATCGATTCCCAGTTCCATGGTGGTTTCCCTTGTCCAGTAGTTAATGATGACTTCAGTACCAGAGCGGCGCGACATGTGACATGGCACAATCGTATCAGGAGTCGGTCCGCCATGCACGTGCCACGGAAACCGCTTCGTCTGCCGTTTCGATCTCGCCCAACAGTTGCCGGTCACGTATGCCGTTTAATATCTCCTGAAACTCGGGCCCCGGACGTAGCCCGGCGGCAATCAGATCGCTGCCGGTAACCAGCGGGGGCGGGTTTAACTGGGAGGCGGGAAGCTCCGCCTTGGCTTGGGCCGCGGCAACCCCACGCAGCGACGCCTCTCGAAATCCGTTGGTCTGCGACCGAGCCACCCCTTCCGCCAATCGCTGTAAGCGGGGATACCGCGGATCGATCAATAGCCGCTGCAAGACCGGCCAGGGGATTCGGTCGGCCGCACGCAGGACCGATTCCTTCCGGAGCAGCCAATCGGCGTCTTTGGACTCATCGTTAGGGAGTTTCCAACGGGCGCAAACGGTCGCTAGCGGCTCGATTGGCTGGCGGTTATTCTCCAAGATCAAACTCCGCGCGGACGAAAATCGAAACAGGGCCGCCAACGCCATCGGTAAATCAGGCTGTTTAAGTTGGTCCAAGGCCCGGAGCGTCGCATTCCAGCGGGGAACATGCGGAACCACAGGGCAGAGTTCCGGCAATAGCTCGCGGAGGAGCGTCAAATCACGGAGCATGATCACCGCCTGAACTCGGTTTCGGTGGACCAGCATCTTACGGATCTCAATCGCGATCCGCTCCGCACTGACCACATGGATATGCCGGGCAAAGTTGCGAATGGCGTCGTAGGTCGCCAGCTGCATCTCAAAACCAAAGGTCGAGGCGAACCGCACGCCGCGAAGCATTCGGAGCTTATCCTCCTCGAACCGGTAGTAGGGATTCCCGATCGAGCGAATCAGTCCTCGGCTCAGGTCCCGCATCCCGCCGACATAGTCGAGCACGCGGTTTTTCATGGGTTCGTAGAACATTCCATTAATCGTGAAGTCGCGCCGGAGGGCGTCTTGTTCGGCATCAGTAAATCGGACTTCATCCGGACGGCGACCGTCGGAATAGCCGAAATCGCTGCGGAAAGTCGCCACTTCGATCTGTCCTTTTCGCTTGCCTCCTTGAACGGTAATCACCCCGAAAGCGGCCCCGATGGCCAGGGTCCTCTGGTGGCCAAAGATTTCCTGAATTTGCTCAGGCCGGGCATCGGTGGCGACATCGTAGTCCTGCGGCTGTTTGCCAAGCAATAGATCGCGGACGCAACCACCGGCCCAGAGTGCCTCAAACCCGTGTTGCTGCAAGGTTTGCACGATCTCGATCGAAAATTCGCGGGCCGCTTGGGGGTCGTGGGAAGGCATAAAGGTGCTAAATCAAGGTTGAAGGAAGCGGAGTTTCCGCTGATTTTACCAGAGGACCCAGGGGTGGACGACCTGAGGCCCCTTGCGGTACAGTCGCACAGAGATCGTCTAGGCTACTTGTAGCGAATACGCTGCCCCTGAGGTACCAATCGATGAGTTCATCTGATAACCAAACGACCGAGAAACTGCCGCTGGAGGTGACCGTCCAGGACGTCCACCGCATGCTGGAGGATCGCGAGGATTTTCTGCTGGTCGATTGCCGCGAACCTCACGAGCACGAATTTGTCCATCTTAAATCGGCGACCCTGATCCCGATGAGCCAGATTCAAGGCCGCGTTGAGGAACTGGAGCCGCATCGCGACCGGCGGATTGTGGTCCACTGCCACCATGGCGGCCGCAGCATGCAGGTAACCGAGTGGCTCCGGCAAATGGGCTACGAGAAAACCCAAAACATGGCCGGCGGTATCCACGCCTGGTCGCAAGAGATCGACGCCGGACTGCCCACCTATTAGGCTTCCGGTTAAGGGGAACGTGCGGGTTCTGTCGCGAACCACCCTACCGCGAGCCCCGCATTTTACCATTTGGGTGCCCATAGCCCCTTGATCAACCAGGGACATCTGGCATAAATTAACACCAGCCAAAAAAGTACCGTTGCCGAAGTGGCGGAATTGGCAGACGCGCTAGGTTCAGGTCCTAGTGTCCTTTACGGACGTGGAGGTTCAAGTCCTCTCTTCGGCACTGCTAAGAAGCCTTGCAAGCCCAACTGGTTGGCAAGGCTTTTTGCGTTTCTTGGAAAACACAAACGTAGCCACGCTTGCTAAAAGCGTGGGGGAACTGCTCACAAGCATAGCACGAGGCTCAATCTACGGCCCCGCCGAATCGGACTCTTTCGATCGTTTCGTTCTCACCAGAAAATCAAACCACTCGCCATACCGGTCGTCGTCCAGGGTAATTTCCATTGCCACGATGCCAATGTCGGACGTCGTTGCGGTCGGGTCGCTCGTGACCACCACCTCAAATGTCTCCCGGGACTCGGCGGCCACGGTCCCTTCCAAGATGGCCGGTTCGACCTGGACGCCGGGGGGTGGTTTGAATTCGACTCGGTGCTGTTGCGGGCGGTCCCGGAAGTTGCGGATGGTAATTTTCACGGTTCGACGGTTTTCGGCCGTAAGGTCAACGCGATACGGATAGGCCGAGACCCAGTAGGGATCGAACCGGTACTCGTAGCGGTCGCCCGGTAGGAGGTCCTTGTATAGTTCGATAATCTCTCCGGCCCACCGGTGGTACCGCTCTAAAAAGGCCCGGGGGTTGGGCATCACGTAGGAGTGGCTCCCCATGACGATGTCTGGCTTGAGTTCCAAAAGGTACTTGCTCCCTTGCAGGTAGCCCTCCTCAAAGATGCAACTGTTCCGCGCGACCACTGCCTCATGCCCATTCTGGTCCGGATCACTCGGATCGCCGAACAAATTGTCGCCGGTGAACACGATCCGTTGGTCATCGATATCAAGCCAGAGGCTGCAGCCGAACTCGGTTTGGCCCGGCATCCAGTCGACCTGGACTTGGTAGCCTTGCCAATCGACCGACTCCCCAGCGCGGAAGGCCTTGTCGATCGGCATCCCGTCGATCCCGGCACCATAGGCGGAGACGAGGGCCGCGTAGTCGTAGCGGCGGGGGTTTTCGATCTTGTCGACAATCCGGTCGAGCGTCCATGACTCCGCCCCGTACTTTTCCCGTAGCAGCGGGCCTTGCAGGAAATGGTCGCCGTGCATGTGCGAAATCCAGAAGGCGTCAATTTTCTTGAGCCCCAGGTGCTCACGCATCCCCACAATCAGTTCCTCCAGCTTAGCGGCGGGAAGCAGCCCCGCGTCGAGGATCAGCCCATGCCCCTCGTCGGAAATGATGATCGCGAAATTCCAACCCTTTTCCGCGTCCCCCAGCTTGAACAGGTGAGGCGTCACCTGGTTCAGCCCCGGTACTTTGGTTCGCGTGGAGATCGGGTCTCGCTGTTTGTTGGTCATCCCGAACACCGGATACCCGCGGACATACTTTTCACGGAACCGCGCGAGTTTTTCCCGATAGGTGGCAAGCTGCTCGGGTGCGTCGTGGATGACTGGGCCGTAGGCCGGGAAAAAAATCTCGGGCCGCTGCTCGGTGAGACCGGCGACCGACTGGATCAGCGTATCGAGTCCCTTGGCGAACCCGTAGTCCCACTCGGTATCGAACCAGTTGACCAGCTTCGACCCGTCGTGCATCACCCCGCCGCTGAAGGCTACTTTTTTTCCGTCAACTTCTACCAGGTAGGTCATCCCGCCGGGGCTATTGCCGGGGGTTTCGAGGCAAGTGATGTCCAGGTCTTGCCAAGTGAGGGTCTTTCCATCGGTCAGCGCTTGCCCCAGGGTGATCGGAAGTCGTGGCGGTCGGACGTAACTCGCCCCGTAAACCGAGTACTTGTCTCCCAGGGTTGGGTACCACTTGCGAAACGAAGTGGGGTTTTCCAGCAGCGCCCGTTCTGCCTGAGGACCAGCCACGAGCGTTCCCGCCAGGTTCGCCGACACGATTCCCTGCAATCGTTCACGGTGATGGCTCGTTAGCAGAATCATGTTGACCCGCTCGACGCCGATCTCGGCCAGCCTGCTCAACACCTCGCCATCTCCCGGGTCGACGATCAGGGCTTGGTTGTTCCTTAGGATCACATAGCTGTTGCAGGTGCTTTGCCAGCGATAGATGGACGTCGAATCACCCCGCAGGACAGGGCTCCATGGTTCGGCTGCCGGGACGTTTGCCGGAAGTGCCAGCAGCATCCACGATGCGAAGGCAATTGCGGCGAGTAGGGCGAATTTCGATGGTCTGTGAAGAAGGGAAAAAAGAGTCATGAGGCGGGGAGCCTTGTGGACCGAGGAGGGGTGGATTTTGCCCTCATTCTAGCGGCTGTGGCGCGTAAATGGGAGCAATTTCAAGGGTGACCGGTCGCTTAAAACGCTCTGCTATAATCAACGGTGGCTCTTTGAAAATTTGGGGCGTCCACATCGAGGGATTTGTGCGTCAAAACCGAAACGCAAAGGAACTCGTGTGGTATCTCCAAGACCGTGGCCGCGCGGCCACGAAAAAAACACCAAAATGGGGGTATCGTAGGCGCAGGTATTTTCCCTTAGTTGCCCTCACGGGACCTTAAGGGAAGAGTGGTCCGGCCGCAGCTTTTAAAAACTTGGCCGCTTGGCCGCCTTCACCGCCAATCGGGGGTCCACAAAATGTAGCGGTGTTTGTGAACACTTTTCATCCAACACCACAACCCATACGCCCCCCGGTTGGGCAAGCCACCCGGCCGAGGGGCGGCCAAGAAAAAACCACAAGAGGGGTAAAAGGATCTCAATGCGACAACCCGTCAGAGGGGCACCTCGAAGCCGCGACGAGGATCGTCCATAATGGTCCTTGCGAAGTCCTTTTCCACCCGCAAACCCCTCAGCGAAAGCCCCGCCATGAGTTCCGATATCCGGGCCCGTATCCTGTCCGATCCGATTTTGCATTACCCCAGTGCCACAGTCGCCTGTTTCGACCCGACCACCGGTGATCTGCCTCGGCGAGTGTTGGACGACGAGCGACTCCTGGCATACCTCGGTAAACTTGCCGATGGTGGTGCCGAAGCGGTGCTGTTGGCGGCCTCGACCGGTCAGGGGCATTTGCGGACGGTGGACGAACTGGCCCACTGGTTCGAGGTGGCGGCCGCGGCTCCGAACCTGATGAAGATGGCCTTGCTCCGTCCGGAGGATGGCATGGTGGCGAATCGCCGCCTGATTGATCTGCTGGCCGCGCATGATTTTCCGGTGGTCTTTGTTCGCCCCGGGACCGACCTGGCTCCCAACGCCACACCAGAAGAAGTGGCAGCCAATGTCCAGCCGCTGGTCGCTGCCCTTGCCGAGGCGGGACTGGCAGTCGGCGTGTACAGCATTTCCGACGTGAGTGGCGTGCCGCTCAAGGCGGAGGCGGCGGAGCGATTGCTGGACTTACCGGGTGGCGAAAAAATCGTCGCGGCGAAGGTGACCGAGGCGGACTACCTGGCCAGCACGCGGGAATTTCTGGTCAGTCCGGCGCTGGCGCGGCTCAAGATCGTACAGGGCTGGGACCCGCACATTGCCCAGGCATTGGCCGAGGGGCCGAACTACGATATCGAGGCGAGGCAACGGGTCGGGGTGACCTCCGGGCCGATGGCCTTCGCCTTGAAGCAGTTTGTTCACTTGCTGGAGGCCGCGAAAAACCATGACTGGGACGAGGTTCAGGCGGCCCAGGGAGCGGTGAATCGGCTGTTCGAGGCGATGCAGGACGACCCCCGCAAATTCGCCGACCTGCAGCGGGCCAAGGTGATCATGGGGCTGGGGCAACCGCTATTGGCCAAGGTTTTGCCGGAGCAAATTGAGCGGGTCCTCGCGGCCCTGGAGAACCTACCGCGCCCGGCCGATCGGGCCCGATTGGCCGCGAGTCTCGACCTGATGGGAGACGGACCGTATCACGACCGGCTGTTGGAACTGGGGAGCCGGTAAGCCCTAAACCGCGTCGGCCACACAAATCGCTAACACACACACCACAAGCATGGACGACGCGGTTTGGGAATCACCGTTCCCTTGCTTGCGCGAAACACGCAAGCGGCTCGGACGCTTCCAGGATAATCCGCCGGAAGATATAACGGAAATGCCGTTTCCCTATCACTTCGATTAGCGAAAACTATGGAAATCCATCAGCTCCGATACTTCGTCGCCGTGGCGGAACTGGAAAACTTCACCCGGGCCGCTGAGCAGTGCAACGTGACCCAGCCCTCGCTCAGCCAGCAGATCGCGAAATTGGAGCGGGATCTGGATACCCGGCTGTTGGACCGGTTGGGACGGGGGGTGGTGCTGACCGATGGGGGCCAAGAGCTCCTCGTCCGGGCCCGGCGAATCTTGGCCGAAGTCGACCAGGCCGCAGCGATATTTCATCGCGGGGAAGGCATTCCCTCAAGCAGTGTGAGTTTGGGGGCATTACCGACGATCGCGCCGTTTCTGTTGCCGGGCATTGTCGAGCGTTTCCGGCGGGAGTTGCCAGAAGCCAATCTGACGGTAGTCGAGGACTATACGGACAACCTGCTCGCACGGCTGTATAAGGGGACGCTTGACTTGGCGATTGTGGCCTTGCCGATTGAAGACGCGAGGCTCGATGTGGTACCGCTGTTTCGAGAACCGCTGCTTGTAGCGTTGCCGGAAGCTCACGCGTTGGCCGAGAAGAAAAACCTGAGCCTGGACCAGGTCCGCGAAGAGCCATTCCTACTATTGCACGAAGTTCACTGCCTGGGGGAACAGATCATGGGCTTTTGTCGGCAGCATGAGTTTCGTCCACGCGTGGTTTGCGAATCGGCCCAGATTTCGACCATTCAAGAGATGATCCGCCTGGGGCTGGGGATTTCGCTATTGCCGCGGATGGCGATTCCGGAGGGACCGGCCCGGGAGGGAGAGGGGGCCATCGGTGGCTGCGTGTATCGGCCAATTCGCAAGCTCCAGCCATTTCGGACGATTGCCTGCGTATGGAATCGGCACCGAGCCCGGAGTGGCTCGCAGCAGCATCTGCTGGAGCAGCTCAAGCGGTTGGAAGGGGTGTGATCCGCGTGATGGGTCTGGATTCGCCCAGGCCCGAAGCCGACACAATTCAACCGAGCAGCATTGGTCCGGGTGGCGGCGCGATTGGGATTTTGGTGCTGAGAAGAAGCGGCACCCTATCAATTGCCTTCCGGTTTGGGGCGATATTGAGGCCGTGTTTTATTGGCTTGGTTAAGGCCGTGTAGATCCGCTCGAAGGGCATTTTTGAAACGCGCGCAGAGGCCGTTCGTGCAGGTTGCGTCTCTGCGCCCTCCGCGCCTCTGCGTTTCAATTTCTCTAATTCCGACCGTCATTTCCCGGACGACGTTAAGCGAAACGCCCAAGAGAACTTTCCTCCTTGGTGGCACTGGGCAAGACAGGACGAAATTGAGAGGTCAATTTTCCATTGCTTCCCAATAGAAATAAGCCGCGGATTAACGCGGCTGAAGAGTAAGGCAATTCAATGGGCGGCGTTTACAGCGGACCCGTCGCCGACTCTTTTTAACCACGAAAGACACGAAAATCAGCCAAGAATTGAAAGCACCCCCAAAACCTCTCCCCGTATTCGTGTCATTCGTGTGTTTCGTGTCATTCGTGTGTCTCGTGGTTGATCCCTTTACTTTGAACACGAGCGAGATCGAATTTGGGTCTCCCCAGCCTAGCAGCGACGGGGGAACATCCGTGTCTATCCGTGAAAATCCGTGGCTAAGAAACGAAGTCAGGAAGCCCCGGAAAAAAATGACGGTGATTCGGACATCATGCTGCGGACACGCCGAATCGCACCCTTTGGGTGGGGATTAAAGGACCCACAACCTACGCCAAAATTTCCCGGACCACGTTGCCATGGACATCGGTCAGGCGGAAATCGCGGCCCTGGAACCGGTAGGTCATTTTCGTGTGCTCGATGCCCAGCAGGTGCAGCATCGTGGCGTGGAAGTCGTGGACATGGACGATGTTTTCCACGGCGTTGTAACCGAGTTCATCGGTCTTGCCATGGGTGATGCCACCCTTGATGCCGCCACCCGCCATCCAGATGGAAAACCCTTTGATGTGGTGATCGCGGCCGTTTCCCTGAGCCATGGGGGTGCGACCGAATTCGCCCCCCCATACGACCAAGGTTTCGTCCAGCATACCCCGGGCCTTAAGGTCGGTAATGAGGGCCGCCGAAGCCTGGTCGACCTCCGAAGCACAGATCTCCATGCCCCGCTTGATCCCGCCGTGATGGTCCCAGCCCCGATGGTAGAGCTGAACAAACCGCACACCCCGCTCGGCCAAACGCCGAGCCAAAAGGCAGTTGGAGGCGAAGGTGCCATCTCCCCCTGCGGTTCCGTACAAGTCGAGGACATGCTGCGGTTCGTCGGACACGTCCATTAGCCCGGGAACGCTCGTTTGCATCTTGAAGGCGAGTTCGTACTGGGCGATTCGGGTGTCGATCTCCGGATCGGCGTAATGCTCCCGCCGCAGCCGATTCATCGCGTTGACGGCACTGAGCACCTCGCGTTGCCGAGTTGCGTTTACGCCGGGCGGGTTGTTCACGTACAGGACCGGATCGCCGGTCGAGCGGAATTCGACCCCCTGATACCGGCTCGGTAAAAAGCCACTATGCCATTGCCGCGCCGCGATCGGCTGAGCCTGTCCCCCTTTGCCCAGAGATGTCAGCACGACAAAGCCGGGCAGGTTTTCACTGTCCGAGCCGAGCCCATATTGAATCCAGGAACCCATGCTGGGTCGGCCGGAGATTGAAGTGCCGGTGTTCATGAACGTGTGGGCCGGATCGTGATTGATCTGTTCGGTGACCATCGAGTTGATGATACACAGTTCATCCGCCACGCTCCCCATTTTGGGAAACAGATTGACCATCGACTGACCCGACTCGCCGTACCGCTCAAACGGAAACTGCGGCGCAAAGCAGGTCAGTTTGCGCCCCTGAAGCTGGGCGATCGGTTGCCCCTTGGTGTACGACTCCGGCATCTCTTGTTCGTGCAGCCGATTGAGTTCCGGCTTCGGATCGAAGGTCTCCAGGTGCGAGGGTCCGCCCGCCTGGATAATGACGATCACGCGTTTCGCCTTGGGGGCAAAATGGAGCGGTTCGACCACTCCCCTATGGGGATTGTCGGCGGCTAAGGAGCCGCGTTGCCCCAGCATCGAGGCGAGTGCCACGGAACCTAATCCGGCGAGTCCTTGGCCGAGAAAGGTCCGGCGGCTTTGGCTGATGGCAAGGTCCATGGGAGTGGTCATAAGTCCGGTTTCGCTGAGGGTCCAGGGGTGCTGGTTTAGTAGCGGTTGATCGATTCGTGCAGGTTCAAGACGACTCGGGCGACGGAAATCCAGGCCGCGAGTTCTATCTTGTCGAGGTCTTTCGGCACTTGGAATTCACCCACTTGGTGCAAGGCCTCGGCCGCCTGCGGATCTTCGCGGTACTGCTGAAGATGGTTTTCATATACGTCGAGCAAGACTTCCGCCTCGGCCGCGTTTGGAGTTCGCTGCAGGACCGCCTGCATCGCGAACGAGATCCTTTGATCGGCGGAATCTCCCCCCTCTTGCATGAGGCGGACCGCCAAGGCCCTCGCCGCCTCGACGTAGGTGGGGTCATTCATCAAGACCAAGGCTTGCAGGGGTGTGTTGGAGGTGACCCGGCGGACGGTGCATTCTTCCCGAGTTGGGGCATCGAAGGCGGCCAGGCTGGGATGCAGGAAGGTCCGCTGCCAATGGGTGTACAGGCCGCGGCGATAGAGCCCCTCACCGCTGTCCCGCTGGTACTCGCGGCTGGGAAAATTAAGGTGCGACCAATATTTCGGCGGTTGATACGGCCGGGCGCTGACACCACCGATTTTATTCACTAGCAAGCCGCTGACGCTCAGGGCGTTGTCGCGCACCAGCTCGGCCGGGAACCGGAAATGCGATTGGCTAGCGAGCCATTGATTGGCGGGGTCACGCCGCCTCAGCTCTTCGCTCCGCTCGGACGATTGCCGGTAGGTCTCCGACTGAACGATCAGGCGCACCATGTGCTTGATATCCCAGCCGCTCTCGATAAACTCGACCGCCAACCAGTCCAGCAGTTCCGGATGGCTAGGTAAGCTGCCCTGGGCCCCGAAGTCATCGGCGGTGGAGACCAACCCTCGGCCGAAATAGGTTTGCCAGAGCCGATTCACAAACACTCGGGCCACCAGCGGGTTTCGCCGGTCGACCATCCACTGGGCTAGGTCGAGGCGTGACTGTCGCCCGTTGGTCTCCGGCGAAAAGCCGAGAAAGCCAGGCACGGCCGGCTCGACCGGTTCGCCCGAGTCGTCCAGCCAGTTGCCCCGGGGCAGCACGCGCATCTCTCGCGGCTTCACCGAGACCGAAACCAGCGACGTCGTGAGGCTCGCGGTGAGTTGCTCGTGGGTCTGCCGCTCTTTGGCCAATTGGTCTCGCTGCGGCTTGAGCAGGGGGGCGACCGTGCGATAGTAGGCGGCGATTTGCTGCTTTTGCTCGTCCGTCCGCTTCTCCATTTCGATCGCGATCAGTTCCCGAATCTCTTCCGGCACGCCGGGGTCTTCGCCCGCTTTGACGGGGCCTTCGGCCTCGGTCACCGAGAGACGCAGCCGTCCGATCGCATGGCTCGAACCGTAATTGTGGGTCAGGGTGACGGTTAAGGTTTGGTCTCCCTCTGGCGAAAAAGTTTCCTTGAGCTGGAACACCGCTTCGTTCGCCTTGCCGATTTGAGGCAGCATCGCCCAACCCTTACTGGCATCATCCCCCAGCAGGTTCTTGATTGGCCAGCCCTCTTGTTCGTGCGTCGCGGTCGCGTCGGAAAACGGGATCGGCTGATCTCCGGTCGATAGTTCCAACCGATTGAGCACAAAATTACCGTTGCCGGCGCGGCCGGGACCTTTGGCCGGGAGGGAGTCGTCCGGGAAGACTTCCAGACGCAGCGCGGTCACCGGTTTGCCAGGCGACTTGAAGGTGAGGGTGTACTTCGGGCTGTCCGGATTGGGTCCAGTGGCCAGCAGCGAACCATCTTCCAGGGTCTTCCAGGTGACTTCAGGCTCGGAGACTAGCGTCTCCGCTTCCAGGTTTCGCCAGCTTGGCGCCTGATCGACGGTCGATTCCCACTCGGCCTGGGCCTCGGCGAGTTCCGGGGTGTGCTGCTGGAGTTCCGATTCCAGTGCCGCGATCGCCGACTCCACCGATTTCAGGGCCGCGGTCTCTTCCGGCGTCGGCACGGTGACCTTCGGCCCCCAGTCGCTCGTCCGGGAACTGCCGGAGTAGACGCCCCGTTCCTCCAGGTCGGCGAAGTAGGCGGCGAACTGATAGAACTCCTTGATCGTGTAGGGATCGAATTTGTGGTCGTGACACTCGGCGCACCCCACAGTGGCCCCCATCCAGGCAGTGCTGGTGGTGCGGACCCGATCGGCGGCGTACTTGGCCAGGTACTCTTTGGCTTGGGCTCCCCCTTCGGCGGTGATCATGTTGAGCCGGTTGTAGCCAGAAGCCACCCGTTGCTCCAAAGTCGCCTCCGGAAGCAAGTCGCCGGCGAGCTGCTCGACGGTGAACTGGTCGAACGGCATGTTCTCGTTAAAGGCATTGATCACGTAGTCGCGGTAGGGAGACATACTCCATTCCTGATCGCCATGGATCCCGACCGAGTCGGCATACCGCACCAGGTCCAACCAGTTGATCGCCATCCGTTCGCCATAGTGGGGCGACTCCAAAAGCCGATCGACCAACCGCGCGGAGGCGTCGTCCGAGTCGTCGCCCACAAACGCCTCAACCTCCTCCGGTGTCGGTGGAAGACCGATCAGATCGAACGACAATCGCCGAATTAAGGTGCGGCGATCCGCCGTGGGGGCGGGTTGCAGGCCTCCTTGTTTCAAACGGTCGCGAACAAAGGCGTCGATTGGCGTCGCCGTTTCCTCCACGACCGGAGCCATTGGACGGGTAGGCGGCTCATAGCCCCAATGTTTGTCGTAGGCAGCGCCGGAGGCGATCCACTGCCGGACCAGTTCGACCTGTTCCGGGTTGAGCCGCTGCCGATTGGAATCAGCCGGGGGCATCGCCAAATCAGGATCGTCGCTGGCGATTCGGGCAAGCAGTTCACTTTCGTCCGGCTTGCCAGGCACGATCGCGGCTTGGATCGCGTCCTCGCGATTGTCGAGCCGTAATTCTGCCTCCCGCGTTTCCGCATCGGGGCCATGACACGTATAGCAACTGTTGGAGAGCAGCGGTTTAATGTCGCGAGCATAGTCGACCTCTCCCGCAATTCCCGGCAGCGGCAGTAGCCCTAGGCCGATCGACATGGCAAGAAACTGGTGACCAATCGAGCGATATTTGAAGGGCATACCGGAAAATTCTCCAGAGGACGGATCTAGGATGCATCCTGGCGATGCCATGAGGCGGGAAACAAAGTGGCAATTCGGGCGGCTCACCCATCTTTAGAATAGCAGGCGGAGGGGGGAAAGACAATGATCGCCGTGGCCGGTAAGGCGACCGAGTTGGCCACGGCCGATCCCGCGGAGGAAGCGATCCCTTCGGAACAACGGTTCGGCATCAACCGGGCCCCGGTCATTGAGGCCGGGTTTTATTGTCTTGGTTGCACCTACGTCTATCCGCTCGAAGTGCATTTTTGAAACGCGCAGAGAGCGACGTGATTTGTGTCGGCCCTGCGGGCCTTTCCGCAGCGGTGCCTGGCTCATGCGGCAAGCGGGCCGTCAGGCATCACGGGAAACCTCAACAACCGAAAATGATGGTGATGCGGATGCCATGCCGCGGACGCGCCGGATCGCACCGCTTTTGGGTACTGGTCGCCGGGTGGAACCGGCCTCCCCTCGGCGATCGCTTCCCTTGCTCCCGCTCAGGCCCACATCTTCCACCAGGGCCGTTTGGCCGCAACCGAACGTGGTTTTGGCTTGAAGGGCTTGTGCTTGGTGCAGGGGTTCTTGGCCCGTTCCAGCAATACTCCTTCCACATTGGCTTCTTGCATATGTGCGTCGGTGAAGTCGGCGTCGTCTACTTTGGCACCCCGCAAATCGGCACCGCTCAATTCGGAGCCGCGCAAATCGGTCCGGGTCAGGTTGGCATTGGTGAAGACTGCGCGAAGGTCTGCCATGCTGGCGTCCGCCTCCACTAGGCGGGCTTCAGTCAGGTCGCAGTCGGCCAACTTAGCGTACCGCAAGTTGGCTCGGGTCAGGTTGGCGTGGACAAAGGTAGAGTGATGCAGCAGGGTATCGGTGAAATCGACCCGAGTCAGGTTCGCCCCATTGAAGTTGGCGTGCTGAACGCTCGCCCCGATGAAGGTAGCTCCCTCCAGGTCGGACCCTTCAAATGAGCAATAGTTCAGATTGTCGCTGTCGAACACGCACCGCCTGAGTATTTGTGACGAGAGGTCTGCCCCAGTCAGGTTCTTGCCCAACAGCTTTGCCCCTTCCAGGGTCTCTGCCTGAACCTCATGCAGCACCTCCTGCGTCTCTCGATGTCTTATTTGAATCATAGCGCTACCTCGAACTCCCACTTCTGGCCAATGGAGAAATCGAATGGAGAAAGTATGAGATGGAACGATAGCCACTGAAACGTTTGGCTTCTGCCAAACGTTTCTCAAAGTGGCACCTCGCCCCAGTTCCATGGAAGCGCGTTATGCTATCGGCTATGTGGTGAAGTATCCTGATGGATGACTTCGCGATGCCGCTAATCGTTAAACCAAGAAGAAGTAGAGGGGCAGTCTACAAAAACTAAATTCATTTCAGGATGAAAATAACCTGACACCCGCAATTGTAAACGTGAATCACCTTGCTACAAAAGTGCAATCTCAATTAAATTCCAATTTCTCGCCCCTAAAACACAGTAGGTTCCTGGAGGTTTTTCGCGATTACGGGACATTTGACTTCTCCAATTGCCGCCTGTTCGATTGGCTGTCTATCGGAATTCCGGCCGTGCTCCTCCTGAACCATCACCTTTGTCTTCACCGGTCCATAGTTGCCATATCCCCGGTCTTAGCGTTCGGATACGATGCCGCGTCCCCGCTTGATTGCCTTTTGACGTCCGTTGCATTTCGGGGAATAATGCACTCGCCACTGAACTTGCCGCGTCCCCCTGCACCGTGGCTATCCGCCAGAGGGGGAATGTTCAGTTGGCGGAATTTTTTCCTCGGGCCGCTCATGAATTTTCGCGTCGATATCGCCACCTATCGAGGACCGCTTGATCTGCTGCTGTACTTGGTACGCAAGCAGGAGGTCGATATTTGCGATATCCCGATCGCCAAGGTCACCGCCCAATTCCTGGAGTACCTGGATGTCCTGAAGGCGCTGGATGTGAACGCCGTGGGGGACTTCCTAGAGATGGCCAGCACCCTGATCGAGATCAAGTCGAAACTGGTGCTTCCCAGTGCGCAAGAGGAAGAGGAGGTCTTGGAGGACCCCCGGGAAAATCTGGTTGAAAGGCTGCTGGAATACAAAAAGTTTAAGGACGCCTCCAGCATTCTTGAGGACCATGGCAGGCGGTGGCAAAAGCGATTTCGCCGTCTCTCGGACGACCTGCCACCGCGCCGCATCGACCCGGCCGATCAGCCGATCAACGAGGTGGAGCTATGGGACCTGGTCAGCGCGCTCAACCGGATTATCCGCGACAATAAAGCGGTCCAGCCAACCAACATCGTCTACGACGACACCCCGATCCGGGTCTACATGCAGCAGATCCATGGCCGCATGGTCGCCGAAGAGAAGGTAAACTTCCGCTCGATGTTCCCCCCTGACGCCCACAAGACCAAGATCATCGGCATCTTCCTGGCCATCTTGGAACTTGTCCGTCATTACCGAGTGCTGGCCCAGCAGGGAGACTCGCTGGACGACATCTGGATCACCGCCGGTGAGGGCTTTGACCCCGAGGCGAAGTTCAAGGACGTGGTGGAGTACGAGCATACATTGGGGAGTTAGCGACCCAGGTCGCCATCGGCCAATGACTACTGACTGCCGTTGGTTCCCGCTTGAACATTCTCTGTGAACACCCTAAAAATGGGCGTGGATTGTGGATACCCCTTGCGACCACCCTCCCAAGCCCTCCCTATAGATCTCCCCACTGAAAGTCCCACCTGATGGCCCCAGAGCCTGCGACTCCCGACGATTCGCCCATTGAGCCCACGTCCGCCGAGCCTCGCCGTAATACGTGGACGGAGATGCGGACTGCTGAGGATTGGTGGGCTATTTGGTGTGGCGTGTTTATTTTGATGGTCTCTTTTGCGGCCGTTTGGATGACGCTACCGGAGACCTTGCAACAACAGGTCGATTCGGGGGAAGAGATTAAGCTCACCAGTCCCCTCCTCTCGTGGTTGGAAAAACCGGCGAAGTGGACGGAGAATCCAACCAGCACCTTTGTTATTCCGGGGAAAGAAGGTTTAGCGTCAAAAAACCTCCTGCCGGGGATCCTCGTGGCCGGTGCGGCGATCGGGCTTTTGTTCGCGGTGGCGATGCAGATCCGCGGTGGGTCGGGCGTCCGCTTCTTGAAGGCCTATCCGTTTGTTTTTCTGTTGGCCTTGCTTGCGTTTGTGATGGCGAGCCAGAGTGTGGTGAAGGCGTACAATCTGGAATACGCGCTCTGGGCTTTGCTGGTCGGGATGCTGATTAGCAACACCATCGGCACCCCGAAGTGGCTCAAGCCAGCCGCCATGACCGAGTTCTATATCAAAACGGGGCTCGTCCTGTATGGGATTGAGGTGTTGATGAGCCGTCTGTTGGCCCTAAGCCTGCCGGGAGTCTTTGTGGCGTGGGTCGTGACGCCGATTGTGTTAATCACCACGTACATCTTTGGGCAAAAAATTCTGAAGATCGAATCCCGTTCGCTAAACATGGTAATCTCGGCCGATATGTCGGTTTGCGGCGTCTCGGCGGCGATCGCCACCGCCGGGGCCTGCAAGGCGAAGAAAGAGGAGCTTTCGCTGGCGATCGGTATTTCCCTCAGCTTTACGGTCATCATGATGGTCGTGCTACCGGCGATTATCAAAGCGGTCGGGATGGACCCGATTCTAGGCGGGGCCTGGATCGGCGGAACGATCGATGCGACCGGAGCGGTCGCCGCGGCCGGGGCGATGCTGGGTCCGCAGGCCGAAGAGGTCGCGATGACGATCAAGATGATCCAGAATATTTTGATCGGGGTCACATCATTCGGGGTGGCGGTTTACTGGGTCACCTATGTCGAACGCGATCCGCAAGGTCGGCGGCCTGGGGTGATTGAGATCTGGCATCGTTTTCCCAAGTTCGTGCTCGGCTTCGTATTGGCCTCCGTCGTGTTTTCGACCCTCTACGAAGTGTTGCCAGCCGGGCCGGAGATTGTGAAGGCGGTAACCAATGGCTCGACCAAGGTTCTCCGCGATTGGCTATTCTGCCTGGCGTTCGTGAGTATCGGCCTGATGACCAACTTTCGCGAACTCACTCCCTACTTAAAGGGGGGCAAGCCGCTCCTACTCTACGCCTGCGGGCAGGCCTTCAATCTGACACTGACTCTCCTGATGGCCTGGTTGATGTTCCGAGTCATCTTTCGCGATTCGATCGATCAGTTGTTAGCCCCATGACCGCTACCGATTCCAACGCGCACGGCAGACGGCATCTGGCGGCGGCAATCGTGATGATTGCGGCCACTTGGTTGATCGGACTGCCTTGGCTGGCCGAGCGGCCGGCGGTACGGAGCTACCTTCAGTGGCTTGAAGAGCGGAAAATCGACCCCAGTGCCCGGTACTACACAGACTTGGAAGCGATGGATCCGATTCTGGACAAGCTAGACCGCAGGGGGCGGAAATGAGGGCTAGGGTTAGTCGCCTACCCCAATATCGGTCTCCAGCGCGGTTTGCATGATCGCCGTTTCGTGATGCTCATGGTTGAGGTATCGCCGCACGAAGGATCGTAGCCGCTTTTGGAACGGAACCGCACTAAATTGTTCCGCGTTCTCCACAAGTTCGATGAGCGAATCGACTTCGTCGCAGTACATTCGATGATTCTGCTCAAGGTTTTCGCATTGCCTGGCGAATCGAGGGGCCGCATCAATCGCGTCGACAAGATAACCACGCTCCGATTTGCGAGCAAACAGGGAGTCCATTCGCCAGCGGAGCTCACGGAGCATGCCGGCCACTCGCAACGACCAAGATTCGCCGTCTCCAACCTCGTCGATTTGCGTCAAGATCTGGCGGAGTAATGTCTGTTCCGCCAACCACTCCTGAACCGCTAATTCCGTTGAAAAATTTCGATCGGACATCGTACACCTCCCGGTGCCTATTAAGGGAATCCTTTACGATTCGGCGAACCTATTGTTCCGAGCGGAAAAAACCGCGATAGGCCATCGAAATCGTGAGACGAGACTCACCCCTCTGCTTGGCGTTATAAAATGGTTACAAGCAGATGTCAATCAAATTCGAATCGTCTGATCGATCCAATATTTTCTCCTCGGCTCGACTAGGGTGGGACATTGACCAGCAGAAGGTCAAGACGCTTCATTTGAGGCGCGTTCTGCGCCTCAGCGGAAAAATACGGCTCTTTAGTCAATCCGATCGGTCCGCAAGGCGACTAGCAAAACTCCGTGTAAACTCACCGTCGCACGCTTGACAACATGCAGGGGTCACTCATGGAGAGGGGGGCGATCACTGTCAAGGTGCGGGGCTTGTCTGTTTTTTTCTCTAGACCACGATACAATCATGTATATCTAGGGTATCCTAGAGGGTCGGAGATAGGACATAAGATGCGCCGGATGCCTTTGAAATCGATTTCTTACAACCGGTGGAATCAATCTCTCGATACCTGACGTAAGTCACCAATCAATCAAGTGCATTTGACCGCGGCGTCTTACTTCATGCCGCGATTCAGATCGATTGTCATTAGCCGGTCATGGTAATCATGACCTGACCCCTGTTTGTAGAGAAAGCGAGCTAAACAAGATGGCCAAAAAAGGCACCAAGAAGTCTGAGAAGTCGAACGCGGCCCTAATTCGTGATTACTTGAACGCCAACCCGGGTGTTCAACCGAAAGCCGTTGCCGAGGAACTGACGAACGAGGGGCATAAGGGAATTACCGCTCAGTATGTCAGCATGGTAAAACTCCAAGAGAAGAAAAAGGCAGGTACCCCTGTCTCCGCACGAGGTGCTAAGGGTTCGTTGGGCGCGATCTCAGGTCGTGGTGGGAAAGTCACCTCCGACGAACTGATGGCGGCAAAATCGTTTGTGAAATCAATGGGTGGACTGTCCCGGGCCAAGAGTGCCTTGGATATCTATGCTCAACTCGCCGAATAAGCATCTCAGTTGAGTGTGTTGGCCTGTCCTCGCAGTCTCCAACAATAGCACTTAGCGAGATATCAATTCACGTACGCGCGGACTTGGGTCGGTTGCCAGGTCCGCGCGTATTTGCTTTTGCAGACGTGGGTCGCGCGATGTCATTAATATCGCGGTTGCCAAATAGCGGACTGTTTCGTCCGGGTCCTTTGTCATCAGGTAAAGCCAAGCGGTTGTCTGAATTCCCGGTATCGTGGGGATTCGGCGCACGACCGCTGTCCTGGCAAGCGCATTCGGTTGCGTAATCTCCAAGGCTAGGTCGAGGTGGGCATCTGTAAACCCTCGCCGCCGCAATTCGACTTCCGCCGCTTGAGCCACTACTTCTTGGCGGTCACGCAGCTTCCACACCAGATCAAACAAGGGCACATTCTCTAATGGGGGAAGATGCGGGGTATCCGCATGCAGCGCATCCTCAATCGCACGGGGAGCGGCGGGTGAATCGACCAGGATGCCGGGTAACCGATCGGGCGGGTTGATTAAGGCCTCACCGTTGGCTCGCGGAGCGTCCAGGTTCAACCGCGACGAACCGGAGCGAGGTGGTTCGCGCTCCACTTGGGCCATGCTGGGAGGGAGATCGGTGCTGGAAGCGAGCGAAGACTGCTCCCAAACCGGGGGGTTCCAGGCGGCGGTAGCGGACGAGGCGGTCGTCGGCGGTGGATTGAAAGCGAGCCCAGGTTCCCGCTCAGCGTATGCCTCTTGCCGAATGAGCTTCTCCAGGGCGACCGTGAATCGAGTCTCCACCTTGGGTGGCAAATCAAGATGCCAATGATTGATCCGCCGCAATTGTTCGGCGAGTGGATAAAAGATATCGGGGGAGTGCGATTCGGGTCTCCTGGCTAAATGGATGACGCACTCTGCCAGATGCTGTCGGAATTCGACCGCCGGTTGGTCGCGCCACTGGTCAAGTCGCCTCCGAAGGGCCTTGATGCCTGTCAGAGACAGGTCCAGCCGCTCATGGGAAATCGCCCTGGCGAGGTCTTGGCCGGGGTTCTGACTTTGCCGCAGAAAGCTCTCAAGGCGGGCTTCCAGTTCATTGGCGGGGCTCTCAATCACCTGATGCCACGCTCGCGTCCGGACCCAATGTCGCCCACCCACCCACACCAGTGCTCCTAAGGAGAAAACCAGCAGCAGTGCCAGCATCCATAGCGGGCCCTTGCGGATTAGCCAGGTCGAAATGTGCGTTAAGCTCGCCATCGATTTGAGAACGTCGCCGGAAAACTGGGTTCGCGGGGGCCACGGCCTCGCGTGTTTGGGGACGACATCATAGCGATCCCCAGCGGTGACACAAGAGAAACTATTGCTAGCGGTTGGGCGATGGTTCCACCGCATCCGGCTTAAATTGATTGGGGTAGGTCGAACCGAATGGCCGATGGAAGTGTAGGGGTCGTTACAACCCAATCCAGCGCCATAAAAGTAATTCGCGGCCTGCCTCCACGATGAGAATCGAGCTGGCCGAGGGGGGAATTCATGAGTTTGTCCACTGTCTTGCGCCGCGTGATGCGCGGAATGGAAGTCCGTTGCCATTTGCAAGCGTCGTTGCTGTGCGCGGTAATGTCGATCCTATGGCTCACTACTTCTACTTCGCTGCTGCAGGGTGGGGAGACCGAGATTGAGCGAGTCGCTTTCAATCGTGAAGAAAAGACAGACGCGTTGAGGGCGATTCCCTTTCGGCAACTTGATGACGCGACTCAGGCCAAGGTTTCCGGAGTCGTCCAGAATCCGAGCCTTTTTCGACGTCTACCGGTGCAGGTGATCGACTGCGATCAGGAGATGTATCAATTTTTGGTTGGGAATCCCGAAGTCGTCGTCGGTATTTGGCAATTGATGGGAATCACCACCGTTAACGTCAATCGGTTGAACGACCATCAACTTCACGCGGACGATGGCGCCGGCACGGTCACTGACATTCATGTTGCCTACGCCGATGACAACACGCGACTTCTCATCGCCGACGGCTACTATGAAGGTCCGATGGCTCCAGGCCGAATTAATGCCCAATGCGTTCTCCTGCTCAAGTCCGGTTTTACGCGTACGGATCACGGTCGAGACTTCGTCTCGAATCGGTTGGATGTCTTCGTGAAGTTCGAGAACAAGGGGGCGGATATCCTCGCCAAGACGTTACACCCCTTCATAGGAAAGACCGCCGATCACAACTTCACCGAGTCGACCGCGTTTCTCGCAAAGATCTCCAAGAACTCCGAAGAGAATTTGCCTGCCATGCATCAGTTAGCCCAGCGGCTCTCGACGATTAATCCCGAAGTCCGGCAGGAGTTTTCTCAAGTCGTATCCCGGGTTCATAGCCGCAGTGTAGCCTCACGGCGGAAGCTATTAGGGCAATCCGCCAGTTCAGAATTGGCAGATGCGGAAGCGAAAACGCCGAAGGGAGAGCCCGGAAAGTTCACGGCGGGAGAAGAAGGCGAAACGATTCGCGCTCTAAACGTTCCTCCCCGAGCGACCACCACCGACCTAACGAAATATCGCTCGCCGCAGGGCCAAACCATCGCCGATTCGAGTCCGGTTCCGCGAAAAAAATCGGCCATTCTAAGACGGTAATCCCCAAAAGTGCCGATTCGGTACGCGCTGAATTCAAAGCTGCGATGCCCAATTATAGCGCCGGCGGCTTTCCTTTGCCTTGAGCGATGTAGGCGGCCCGGTTGCGTTGGAAATCCTCCGCGTTTGGCAGCTCATCGTCAGTCTGAGGCTCCGTCGAGCCGGGCTGGCTGTGGCGTTGAAAGAGGCGTTCCAGAAACGGACGACACCAACCACAACCCGTTCCGGCACCGTAACACTCGGAGAGCTGCGATGCCCTGCGTGGCTTCTCGATTTTGATATAGTTGATCACCTTTCTCCGCGTGACATGAAAGCAGAGGCAAAGGTCTTCATGATGGTCCATTGGCGTGATTACTCTCTCAAGGTGGCGAGACGCAGCGCGATCTCACAAGCTTGATAATATTCGTCCAGCACTAGTCGTTCGGAAGTCATATGCTGATTACGCTGACCGCAGCCGAGCGATACGGTCGGGATCCCATGACGAAACATCCAATTAGCGTCCAGGCCACCATTGGCGATGGCAACTTGCGGTGAATGGCCCAGTTGTTCCATTACCCGGTTCACCGCCTGCCAGGAGGGGTCTTCCGTGGTCAAGGCAAAAGGTTCGTATTCTAAATTTCCGTTGACCTCTACCTTACCAGAGATTCCTTCGTTATTGGTAACATTTGCCGCCGCAGCCTGAAACTCGGCTTCAAAACGTTGGGCCAATTCCTTGATGGTTGCCAATTGATGACTCCGAACCTCCGCCCGGATGTGAACCGAGTCCGTCACCACGTTGGTGGCGTTGCCCCCTTGGATAACGCCGATATTGCTGGTGCCAATAAAGTCTCGCTTCTTAATTTTACCGAGCCACTTCCCCTGGTGAAGTTTGGCGATCGCCAGACCGGCGATGGCAATGGCGCTCACGCCCCGCTCCGGAGCGACTCCGGCGTGGCTCGCGATGCCTCGAATTTGCACGTTCATCCGATATCCCCCGATTGCCCCGACGGTAACCTTAAATGGGTCACCACCGTCCCAGTTGAATGCGAGCGCTGGCTCCCCAAGTAATGCCGGGTTAATCGCCCTCGCTCCTTGCAGTCCTATCTCCTCCTGAACGGTGAACAGCAACGTTATCGGCGGATGCGGAACACGCTCGCGCAGCAGGGTCAGGGCCGTACTTAACACGACAGCTACGCCGGCCCGGTTATCGGCACCGAGTCCGGTATTCGGGTTGGCGGAATAGATTTCACCGCCGCGAACTTTGGGAATCGTGCCGCGACAAATCGGGACCGTATCCAAGTGGCACATCAACATGCGTCTCGGACCGTCGATCGTACCAGGAAGATCGATGATGAGATTTCCGGTCTTGCTTGTTGGGATCGGGCAGCGGCGAAAGGCGTCGTCCATTTTTATTCGCCTGGCTGGCAACCCCGCGTCGCGGAGGGAGTAGCGGACGAATTCGGCCACTTCTCTTTCCTCACCGCTCGTTCCGGGAATCGCCAAGAGCTGTTTGACCAGTCGCAGTTTTTCTCGCGCGCTTGCTGTCGCCATCGAACCGATTTGGGATTTGGGGAGAAAGAAACTAATTGTAACGATCGTGAGGTTGAGTCGGAATCTACCGATTGGCGGCAAATTGATGCCGAAAAAGCGATTGAGAAAAAAAGAGCCGCGCAGCGAGCAGGCTAAACGCGGCTCCCGCCTTGACCGATGTGCGACCGATCAGGCGAAATCAACTCGTCCGCATGGGTGCCAAGGTAAACCGGGCATATCAGCACAAAAGCCATTCCAAGGCGATTTTTCGGAAAGTCGCGGCGGTGTCATCGGTTTTCGATTGCTCTCGTCGAAACCTGTACTAGGAATCTAATAGGGATAAAATCCATAACGGTCCTCCGGGTCGCCATCGCGCGGTTGCATGAGCAGGGGCAACAGGTCATTTGCGGTAGAATCAGATCCTATGATATCACTTTGGATGTTCGACATTCTTTTATGCCTCTTGTCGTGCGCAATCGGAATGGGGGCGGGCTGTTTACTTTTCTATCGCCCTAAGGAGCACTGGTACGCCGGTCAACGGCAAGGAAACTCCCCTCAACCTCAGTCCGGAAATCAGGGAGCGGCTCCAGAGGAAGGTCGTGTAAAAGCCTCAGAGAACTGTGATCCGAAACCGGAAATAGCCGAGCTCATGACACAGCTTGAAGCATTAACGGACAATGTGCGAACTGATGTCAATGCTCATAGCGTTGCGATGAAGGCGATCAATCACGATCTAATCGGAGTTCAGGGTCAGCAGGGGACCGAAAACGTCACTAAGATTATTTCTCGACTGCTGGAAGCGAATCAGCAGTTGGGCAGTCGACTGGATTCGGCGGAAAATCGCCTTAAGCAGCAGGCCAAACTCCTGCGGTCGGAGCGAATCGAAGCTCGAACCGATCCCCTCACCCATCTGCCGAACCGCCGAGTCTTCGACGAGGAAACGGCGCGGCTCTATGAAGCGTGGCAACGGACGAAGCAACCGGTTTCATTGATGCTGTTGGACATTGACTTCTTCAAGGTCTTCAATGACAAATATGGTCATCAGGCGGGTGATATTTGCTTGCAGCAGGTAGGTGGCATACTCCGCCGCACGCTCCGGGGCGTCGGGGGTATCGTCTCGCGCTATGGCGGCGAGGAGTTTGGGATTTTACTCCCCTTAGGCAATCTTTCGGACGCCAAGATTTCCGCCATTCGATTAATTAGGGCAATCAATCAAGCCAATATCCACTTCGACGGGCAATCGCATCGCGTTACCGCGAGTATCGGCCTGACTGAAACGATGGGAGACGTCTCCCAGGCCGATTGGATCAAGAGGGCAGACATCGCCCTTTATGCGGCCAAGAGCAACGGTCGAAACCGCGCCTATCTGCACAATGGCGAGTCCTGTGTGCCGATCTTGGAGGAATCCCGCAGCGAGTCCAAACAAGTGGCCGCGACGAAAGCCAAGCCGACCACCTCACAACGGAGCGAAGCGAATACGCAACTGCCGGAAATGCACCCTCGCTATGGTCGTAAACAGCCGGAGGCAGCGCAATTCCTCGAAAATCTCGAACGCCGACTAGGTGAGTTTACTCGCAGCAAGGAGCCCTTATGCGTCGTGCTCGTGGCAATTGATTCAGCCACCGCGGGAACCTCGGTCAGCCAAGTCCCCCGGCAGGGCCACGATGCCGTGCAACAAATTATCACTGCGGCGGTTCGGAATATGGATTTCGTCTGTCGCAGTTACGAGAATCAATTCGCGGTGCTCTTGCCAAAAGCGAATGCCGCACAAATTTCCGTGGTCGCCAAGCGAATTCGCCGTGCGGTTTCCAATATGTCACTTAAGTCGGAAAATGGTGAGCAGCGCATCACCATCTCTGTGGGAATAACGGAAGCCCTGGGGGGCGATGAGGGTGGACATCTCATCGGACGTGCGGAAATCGCGCTGACCCATGCCCAAGAACGCGGTGGCGATATGATTTGTTTGCTGGCCAATGAATGCGACTGGGAACGCCCAAACATTATCGCCTCACCACAATTGGAATCGGCCGCTCGCTAGCAGCCTTTCTTTTTTTCAATCGGTTCGGCAAACAGACCTTGACCGATCCTGCGAAAACGAATAATTTGCCGCCTCACCTGAGCAATTCAAGTTTCGCGGAAACTTTCGCGAGGCTTGGCTCGGTAAACTTGCAAACCGCAAGGGCTAGTATCGCGCATTGGAATAATTGCCCCGGCAGATATTCCGCGGATCACGAAATGAAGGGTGAGACATGGATGTCCCACCAAGCATTTCGATGCCACCGGATTGTTGAGTACCGCCATCCAGCCAAGACAGGATGTCGATGGCTGAAGCGTCCAATCGCTCCCGGAGAAGAACGGAATCC
>JBBDIM010000083.1:0-5307 GCA_040880405.1 Pirellulaceae bacterium
GTTGATTGTTTCCTCATGCGGGCGGGGTTTCGTCGTGTCATGCCCAATCCAATATGCCCCGGGCCAGGACTGGTGGACTTTTGTCTTCATGTTGTCTTTCGGCAACACGCTGGCAGCGGGCAGCCGTAACCTTCCGCAATTCTCGCCTTGCCGGTTTGACGCCTCGCTACAGGCGACCCATCTTTGCGTGGCGATGACCACTCCCCACGTCCCACGCACGGATTTCCATCCGCCGGACGATCGGTCCACGCCATCCTTTTCGCCATTCCTTTTCAGCAGTGACAAACGCGCGGCGCAAGCTGCGGTGGGGAGTTCTCCCGGTGGGGATTTTCGATCATTTTCGTGGTCAGCATGCCAAACGCCAGCGGACGGAGTTCCACGGCGTCGTCGAGACACTGGAAAGCCGGTCGATGATGACGGCCGATCTGGTTGTCAGCGGGATTTGGTTTGAGGATGTCGCGGGTCACGACTTTGTGCGCGACCCGGAAGGGAGCTTGGGCACCGAGTCATACCAGAGCGATACCGGCGAACAATCGTCCGTCGGCCAGCACGATTGGATTGTCCAACTGACACACGAAAGTGCCAGCGAACTGACTTCAGTGGCGGACGCCCTCGGCTATTTCACGCATCATGAGTTCCAGCTCAATGTGGTACGCGGCCTGGGACAGGTGGGGCAACTGCTGGTCCGCACCACCGACGCTGACGCCGCGACCGTGAGCGATTGGTTCTCGTCGCTTGATGTCATCGCCCAATTTGAACAAGATCTGGTCTCGACCCAGGAAGTGGTCCCCAGCGACCCCTCCTACGCCTCACAGCCGAACCTGCCGCAAATCGAGGCCCCGGCCGCCTGGGATTATACGACGGGATCAAGCGAGGTGATCGTGGCGGTGATCGACACCGGAGTCGATTACACCCATCCCGACTTGGCCAGCAATATGTGGGTGAATCCTTATTCCAGCGGGGTGAATGGGTTTGTCGGTGATGTCCATGGCTACAATTTCGTCAGCAACACCGGCGACCCGATGGACGACAACCACCACGGAACCCACGTGGCGGGAACCATTGCCGCCGCCGGTAACAATGGCCAGGGCATTTCCGGCGTGGCCTGGAACACCTCCATCATGGCCCTCAAAACCTTGAGTGCCAGCGGCTCGGGCTACACCTCCGATGCCGTCCGCGCGGTCAACTACGTCACGATGATGCGGACCCAGTTTGACGTGAACGTCCGCGTCATCAACGCGAGTTGGGGTGGTACCGGATACAGCGCGGCCCTCGACTCGGCGATTCAGGCGAGCTCGGATGCCGGCATCCTGTTTGTCTCCGCCGCCGGTAATAGCGGTGGCAACAACGATTGGAAGCCGCACTACCCGTCGAACTACGACAGCCCGAACATGATTTCGGTCGCCGCCACCAATTCCAATGGCGACTTGGCCTCGTTCAGCAACTACGGCCAAAGCACCGTCCACATCGCCGCCCCGGGGGTGGGAATTCGCAGCACGGTCATCGGTGGTGGGTACGCCCAAATGTCAGGCACCAGCATGGCCGCGCCGCATGTCACTGGGGTGGCCGCGTTGGCCTTCGCTCTGCAGCCGGATGCCACGATGGAAGAGGTCCGCGAAGCGATTCTGGAAGGGGGCGATGCCGCCACAAGCCTGCAATACCTGGTTTCCAGCGGAAGTCAGCTCAGCGCCTTGGGAACGTTGGAGCATTTGAGCGTTGGCGGCGGAACACCGATCATCGGCTCGCTGACCGCGATGCCTGATCCGGTGCGATTGGCCCAGGGAGACACCATCACGATGGTGGCCGGAGGGCTGGACGATGTCGATGGGAGCATCCAGCAGGTCTATTTTTACGCCGATACCAATGGGAACGGCCAATGGGACGCGGCCGATCAGGTGATGGGCCAAGCAGCTCCCAGCGGCGATGCAACCGCAACGGTCACGTTCAGTAATCCCTTTGGCGAGGCGGGGACTTTCCAATTGTTTGCCCGAGCGGTCGACAACCAGGGGATATGGAGCTCGTTAAGTACGACCGAAGTTATGGTTGTATCGCAAGATGATCATGCCAATGGGGCTGACGGTGCGACTTCCACTCGCTCCGGCCAGGCCCTCGGCGGTGCGATCGATTACCGCGGAGATACCGATTGGTATGCCCTGGAGGTCGTCGCGGGGCATACCTATACCCTCGAAACAACATTAAGCGGGCTCTACGATTCAGTTCTCGTGCTGTACGGGAGCGATGGCGTGACCAAGCTTTCCCAAGACGACGATGGTGGCCTGGGATACGCCTCGAAGATCACCTGGACCGCGACTACGTCGGAAACGGTGTTTGCCCAGGTTCGAGGCTGGGGCCCATCCGACCTCGGTTCCTATACCTTGACCATCTCGGGCGGGCCGATTGAAGAGCAGCCTTCGGTGGATAAACCGGAGCTGGACGCGCCCCCAACCGAACCACCCCCAACCAATCCACCCAGCGTTGAGCCAGAGCCGGTGACCTCTCAGGTGCTGGAATTGACCGGGACCGCGGCGGGGGATGCCCTGACGATCGATGTGAGTGGCAACCAATGGCTGATCACGCTCAACGGCGTGACGAATCATTACGATGCGGCCCAATATCAGAACATTCGATTTGACGGGCTGGGTGGGATCAACACCGTGATCCTGATCGGTGGTGAGGGTGAGAATTTGGTGACCATGGCGGGCCCCAGCCTGCGGCTGGAGCAATCGGGCTTTGAAATCGAAACGACCGCCACCCAAATCCAATATTATCTCGGCTCGACCGAGGACGTCGTCCGATTTGTCGAAACCACCACTCAGGACACCTATGGCGATATGGGTCAAGCCGCCTGGATGACCGACCAGTTTGCCACGTACTACAGCCGGGCCACGGGCGGAGGCACTTTCGAGCGGATCGACATCGATCAGGCCCAGCTTGCCCCGCAGCCGATTAGTACGCCCAACGCCGATCCGAGCGGGCCTGAATCTTCCTTGGTCTCCCCCACTCCCCCCGTCACGACACCCACCACTGCGCCACCCGCCGCCTTGGCATTTAGCCCGCGGTGGATTGGGCCTGAATATCGTAGCGACTTGGCGAACGTCAGTTTGGCCTCACCGAGCATCTGGACTTCGCCCGAATCACCCTCCGCCGCCGCCGATCCCGCGGGAGATGACTTAGTGGCCCTCCAGGCCGCCTTGGCCGCCACGCCGGAACTTATCCGGAACGATTCCTTCGCCGAGCGGACGCTCGAAATTCAAGCGATTCCCGAAGAGGAATTTCAGGAAGAAGTGGACCGCCTGATGGCCGAGCTCGACCCATGGGCTGAGTAACCGAATCAAAGCACCCGTTTGCCAACATCGCCCGCAATTTCCTCAACATACCGCGGCACTCCATAGCCGGGCAAGCGAGCTCTCATCGTTTCAATAAGCTGCCGCCCGGTCGCCCGGTCGACCTCGAAATGGGCCGCCCCGCGGACCTGGTCGAGCTGGTGCAGGTAGTAGGGTAAAACCCCGCCATCGATCAGCCGCTCGGATAGCTCAATGAGAGTCTCCGCGTCGTCGTTCACCCCCCGCAGGAGCACACTCTGATTCATGACCGGCACCCCGGCCGCACGGACTTTGCCGAGGGCCTGAAGGACCTCGGCATCGACCTCCAGAGGATGATTGGCATGGACCACCATCACTCCCTGGAGTCTTGTGCCGGTCAGCCAATGGATCAGGTCGCCGGTGACCCGAGCGGGGATCACGATCGGTAATCGGGTATGTACCCTTAACCGCCGGACATGCGGAATCGCGGCGATTCGCTCCACTAATTCACGCAGCATGGGGTCGACCACGGTCAGCGGATCTCCGCCGGAAAGAATCACTTCGCCGATCGTCATGTCGGCCCGGATTGCCGTGAGGGCCTCTTCCCACGCCGTCAGCCCTTTGGGCCCCTCGTGGTAAGGGAAGTGTCGGCGAAAGCAGTAGCGGCAATGGATCGCACAGGCAGGCGAGACCACCAAGAGCGCCCGTCCATGGTATTTTTGGAGCACACCGGGCCGCAGCGTGGCCGCTAAATCACCCACCGGGTCATCTGTAAATCCTTGCACCGAAGCGGTTTCCGCCACGTCTGGCCACACCTGTCGGAGCAGTGGGTCGTGCGGATTCCCCGGTTCCATTTTCTCCGCGAAGCCCCGAGGGACGAAAACCGGAAAGTCCGCCTCGGCCCCGCCGCGGTGCGGGTTCGGCAACTGTGGCAGGTCCAGAAACCGCGCCAATTCGGCCCCGGAGCGGATGGCCGTACGCATTGCCTCGGTCCAGTTCGGGACGAAAACGTCGCGAGAGCCCCCCGTGCCCTGTTTTCCGTGGGAAGCGCTACTGCCAGATCCGGTTGGGGTGGGTACAATGTTCATCGTTCATATCTTACCCCAGCGGGTTCGAAGTACCGACACCCCGGTTTTCGATAAAAGATAAACGACCATTACCCCCGGTTTTTTTCAGAGCGAGTTCCACCAGTGCAGTACAGTACGAGCGATTTCCGCAAAGGCCTGAAAGTTCAGATCGATGGTGAGCCCTACCTGATGTCCGAGTGCAACTTTGTCAAACCGGGCAAGGGAAACGCCCTTTACAAATGTCGCATGAAAAACTTGGTCCGGGGAACCACACTCGATCGGACTTACCGGGGTGGCGAAACCTTGGAATCGGCCGATGTTGAAGAAAGCGACGTCCAGTTCCTCTACGCTCAGGGAGATACCTGGGTCTTCATGGATAACGATTCGTTTGAACAGTACGAACTGACCAAAGACCAAGTCGATGACGCTTGGAAGTACCTGAAAGATGGCATGAAGTGCCTGTTGACCCTGTTCAACGGCAACCCCCTCTCCATGTCCCCGCCGACCCATGTCGAGCTCAAGGTCGAATACTGCGAGCCAGGCGTCCGCGGCGATACCGCCACCAACGTCACCAAACCGGCCAAGGTCGAGACCGGGGCGGAAATCCAGGTTCCCTCCTTCGTCAACATCGACGACATCATCCGGATCGACACGCGCAACGGCGAATACCTCGAACGCGTCAAAAAATGATTTTTGCCCCGCGTTACCACGCGAACTGGCGAAAATCGTGGGCTCGCGGGTTCGCGCGAGTCGATGCCATCTCAATGCCGAGGCCATGCCCACGCCCGGAAAGCGTGGGCATGTTTTGGTGAGAGGATTTCCCACCGGCAACGCCATCCCAATAGAAACCGAGACGGCGTCCCAGGCACCGCGAGAACTCGGAACTTAGCATCGTCCGAGAAATCTCTGTCGGATTGGAAGAATTAGAAACGCAGAGT
>JBBDIM010000084.1:0-5139 GCA_040880405.1 Pirellulaceae bacterium
CGATTTCACATCGGCCGTGTAAAACACGTAGGTGAACACCCCTAAACCGACCACCATCAGGACCATCAAGATCACAACGACCTGGAGGCCTTGGTTATCACGGGTTGCCATATTTCAAAACTCCTTGCTGAAGACGGAAGTCGGCGACTAGATCCGAAAAGCGCGAATGACGAGGCGTGGTAATCTTTTCAACATAATTACCTGGAAATTGATTTCAACTTCCAAGGCACCCTTGGCTCTCTCAATGAGCCCCTTACACCAAACGAAACCAGTGTAAGTCGAGGTGCGACGGCGTGGGTTTCGCCTCGGGATTACCGCGATGTCCTGATTCTAGTCGGGCTCAAATCCAGAGTCAACGAATTTGAATTCGTGGGTAACTCGTTATTTCCCAATGGGTTTAGACAGTCGTTGACTTTCCGCCACATGTCGCCATTCGGCCTCACTCAAGTGGGGAGGGGCGTGGCGTTGGAGCGACCGGAAATGGCATGGACTCCGGCCTGCCCGCATTGTGCGCAACCTATTGGCACCCAATAATATACGCATTAGGAGCCACTCGCTCGACTTACTCCGACCCCTACAGGCCATGGACTGCCGATGCCAGGACGCAACTTTCAAACGTCGCTGAATTTCAACGCCCCAGGCGGGGAAAAAATTCCCGCTGCGGATGACCGAACCACCGAGAGCGATGGCCCCGACGCCATTTCAAACGTCCTCAGCGGCGTGGAGGGCCTGCAGGATGCCGAGGTTTGGATTGTCGATTCCCACTCGCTCATCTTCCAGGTGTTCCACGCGATACCCCCCATGACCGGCCCGGCCGGACAACCGGTGGCGGCGATCTACGGCTTTTGCCGCGACATGCTGTTCCTGCTGGAAAAGAAGCGGCCTGACTACCTGATCTGCGCCTTCGACATGCCGGGTAAGACCTTTCGCCATGACCTGTACGATGATTACAAGGTCCATCGCGAGGAGATGCCCCAGGAATTGAGGCCGCAAATCGAAGGGATTCACCGTTTCATGGAAGCGATGACCTTGCCGGTGATCCAGCGCGAGTCGTTCGAAGCGGACGACGTGCTCGCCACACTCGCTCGACAGGTGGAAGTGGCGGGCGGCCGCTGCACCTTGGTCACCACGGACAAGGATTGTCGGCAACTAATCACTGAGCACGTTCAACTATTCAACGTCCGCAAGAATGCTTACTACAACGCCGAGGCGTTGCTCAAAGACTGGGGAATTCGGCCCGATCAAGTGGTCGACTTCCAATCACTCGTGGGTGACTCGGTCGACAATGTGCCTGGCATCCCGCTCATCGGGCCGAAGATCGCTAAGGAATTGCTTCTGAAGTACGAGACCTTGGACAACATCCTGGACCATGCGGAGGAAATCTCCGGCAATAAACGGCGCGAAAACTTGGTCAATGGGCGAGAAATGGCCCACATCAGTCGCGACTTGGTGAGGTTGGTCAACGATATCCCCCTGGAGATCGACTGGGATGCCTGCCGGGTCACGCCGATCAATTTGCCCGCCTGTCAGGACCTGTGCCGCGAGTTCGGGTTTCGCACCTTGGCGGATCAGTTCGCCAATCTCGACCTGGGGCAGGGGAGTGCGGCCCCGGCTGCACCGACAGGGATCGATCCATCTACGGTCGACTATCAGAGCGTGACCTCGCTTGAGCAGTTGCAGGAGCTGGTAGAATTACTGGAAAAGCAAAAACTCCTCTCGCTCGATACGGAGACCACCAGCACCAATGCCCGCTGGGCCGATTTGGTCGGGATCTCGATCGGCTGGGAAGTGGGCAAAGCCCGCTACATTCCGCTCCGGGCCCCCGCGGGAGAACCGGTACTCGATCAGGAAAAATGTGTGGAGATCCTCCGCCCTGTGCTGGAGGACCCCAAGATCGGCAAGATCGGGCAAAACCTGAAGTACGACCTGACCGTGCTGCGATCGGCCGGCGTGAACGTTCAAGGGGTTGTCTTCGATACGATGGTGGCCCACTACCTGCTGGAATCGGGCGCTCGATCGCATGGGATGGACGAGCTCTCGCGACGATACCTGGGTCACGAAACGGTGAAGATCGGCGAGCTGATCGGGACCGGCAAGAACCAGAAAAAAATGGATGAAGTCCCCCTGGAGACCATCTCGTTTTACGCGAGCGAAGACGCCGATATTCCCCTGCGGCTGTACCCGATTCTGAAAGAACGTCTGGAGGAAGAAAAACTGCTTTCGCTGCTTCTCGACGTGGAATTGCCGCTGATTGAGGCCCTCGCTGAACTGGAGTACAACGGCATCAAGGTCGATGTCGACCGTTTGGGCGTCCTCAGCGAACTGTACGGCAACCGCATGGACCGCCTGGAGGCGGAGATCCACGACATCGCCGGCCGCCCCTTCAACATCGCCTCACCTAAACAACTCGCGCAGATCTTGTTTGAAGAACGGGGGCTGCCGATCATCCGCAAGACCAAGACGGGAGCCAGTACGGATGCCGAGGTCCTGGAGCAGTTGGCGAAGATCGACCCATTGCCGCGCAAGATCATGGAGTATCGTCAATACGCCAAGCTGAAGAACACCTACCTCGATACGCTCCCCCATCTGATCAATCCGAAAACAGGGCTGGTGCATACCTCGTTCAACCAGGTCGTCGCCGCCACGGGGCGCCTCAGTTCCAATGAACCCAATCTGCAAAACATCCCCATTCGGACCGAGGAGGGGCGTGAAATCCGTTCCGCCTTTCGCCCCAGCCAAGACGATTGGGTTTTGGTTTGCGCCGACTACTCTCAGATCGAACTGCGCGTCCTTGCGCACTTCTCGCAGGATGAGGCCCTAATCGAAGCCTACCGGCAAGATCAGGATATTCACGCCAAGGTCGCCGCCGAAGTATACGAGGTGCCGCTGGATCAGGTCAGTTCCAGCCAACGCCGCAGCGCCAAGGCGATCAACTTTGGGATTGTGTATGGCCAAAGTGCCTTTGGGTTGGCCAAGTCGCTGGATATCAGCAAGGAAGAGGCGTTCGGATTCATCGATGCTTATTTCAAACGTTACCCGGGCGTCGACGAATTTATGGAACAAACCTTGCAAAAATGTTATGAGGAAGGTTACGTCCATACCATCCTCAATCGCAAACGCAAAATCGATGGTGTCCGCAGCCCCGCCAAGCGAGATCGTCTGGCTCGACAATTAACGATGCCGGAACGGACCGCGGTGAACACGGTCATCCAAGGATCCGCGGCCGATATCATCAAGCTGGCGATGCTCCGGGTCCGTGGCAAACTTCGAGATTGCTCTTTCCCCGTGAACGTATTGCTGCAAATTCATGACGAACTGGTGTTTGAGACACCGAAGGGGAATGTCAACGATCTCGTGCCGATCATCCAGGCGGAAATGATGGCTGCCGCCGAGTTGGCGGTGCCGCTGGTGGTGGATATCGAATCGGGCCCCAATTGGGCCGAATGTCAACCGGTTTGAAAAGGGCGATGAGCGCGTGATTCTCAATTGGGGAAGTGTCCAACGGGAATCTTTGGGGTGAAAACCGACTGTGGTTATCCGCTTCGGCTTCGTGGAAATCCGCAACTTTTCCGCCCCGTGAGGGCCCCGGTTTTGAAGGTTCAACAGGGCGAACTACGCAATCGCGCCTCTCAGAGGACGCCTCGAACCGAGGCGAATGGAGCAAGATGAAGACGGTCGGAATCCTCGGCGGAATCGCCAGCGGGAAGAGCGAGGTGACCCGAATTCTCAGCGAATTAGGAGCCGCTATCTTCGACGGAGACCGTGCAGGCCATGAAGTCCTCCGTAACCCGGCGGTAAAGGAGCGGATTCGCCAGCAGTTCGGATCCGAGGTCTTTGATCCAGAGGGTGAGGTCGACCGCCGCCGCCTCGCGGCCGTGGTATTTGCCAATACGCCGGAAGGACCGGCTGCGCTCACGAAACTAGAGCGGATTACCCACCCGAAAATCCGCGAAATGTTGGATCAGCAAAGAATTTGCTACCTTAAAGCTGGCAATGTTCCGCTGCTGGTACTAGACGCCCCTGTTATGATAAAAGCTGGTTGGTTGGCCGATTGCGACCATGTCCTATTTGTCCAGTCGAGTCGTGAAAACCGTCTCGCTCGGGCCAAAGACCGAGCCTGGAGCGAATTAGAATTTGACGCCCGTGAGGCAAGGCAGGAAAATTTGGACGAGAAACGTGAGCTGGCCGACGATATAGTGAATAATGATCAAGACCTTCCTCACTTACGTAGACAAGTACTAGCGGTCTGGGACGACCTCCTGGACTGAGTGCCTACTGCCCTGAGCGACTCCTGCCACAAGTAGCCGCCGCCATCGTGGAAATTTTTTACGCCCACCCCTTCCCTCTTTTCTCACCCGACGAAGGTTGTCCCGTTTTAGTGGCGGGGAAAACGACTTAATGCCAAAGCTTGGGGACCTTTGATCGCCGGGACCATGAAGCCCTTTGAATTTCAGTAGAACCCTATGAGATAACCATTTGCGCCGATTGCAAATCCAGCGGTTGTCGCCTCGCGAACACCGCTTCGTTTTGCTACAACGATGGTGTCTCCTCAATTGTCCTGCGTTGGCCACGGATCGGTTGCCCCGAAGACTTTTCAAGACAACCTAACACTCGTGGCTCGTGTCGGTACCTTTAATCAGGCCGGCCAGGAACCTTTTCTCGGAGAATGGCTCGATGCCACAACGTAACTCGACTTCACGAAACAGTTCGGTGTCCGCAAACTCAAAAAATCCCAACCCTGCGTTTGGTGCCGGAATTCTGCCCAATTCGGATTCAACTACCGGGGCGGAAACTCACAACGGATCAACACGTACTCCCGTGCCGCAACCCGCAGCGCCGCGCCCGCCTGTCGAATCGATGATCGACGACGAGCACGAGCCGATGTCCTTGGCCGAGCAGCACAATCGGGCCGGACGGCGACTAGGTTCAGCGGAACCGGAACCGACGGACGACTACGACAAGTCCAAGCCGGGTGAGATTCATGTCGCCGAGCTCCAAAAAATGACGATGGCGGAGTTGATCGAGGAGGCCCGGAAGGAGAACCTCAACGATATCGCCAACGCCAAAAGGCAGGACCTCATCTTCCGCATCCTCAAAGAGCGGATCAAGATGACCGGCCTGATGTATGGCGAGGGGACC
>JBBDIM010000085.1:0-32140 GCA_040880405.1 Pirellulaceae bacterium
TGTGGGAGGGAAGGAGCCGCAAGGCTCCTCCCTATCCCGATCTAACCCGCTTCGCCCTGGGTGTTAACGCAATTCGCACGTCCCCCACGGTCTACGCGACCGTGGCTACGTAGGAAGCGCGGATCAAGGCTACGCCAAGATGTCATGTAGGACATGGCCATGCACGTCGGTCAAACGGCGGTCGATGCCGTTGTGGCGGACCGTTAGCCGCGTGTGGTCGAGACCCAACAGATGCAGGATCGTCGCATGGATGTCGTAGACCTGCGTGGGGTTGGCTCGGTCGAGCGGCTTGTAGCCCAGTTCGTCGCTCTCGCCATGGGTCATGCCCCCTCGAATCCCGCCACCGCAGAGCCAGTTGGTGAAGGTGTAGGGGTTGTGGTCGCGTCCCTTGCCCCCTTGGGTCGAAGGCATTCGACCGAACTCGGTGGTCCAGAGGATGATGGTGTCCTCCAGCATGCCCCGCTGCTTGAGGTCCTGAATCAGCCCGGCCGCCCCTTGGGCCATCCCTTGGGCTAAGGGGCCATGGTCTCGCTCGACATCCTCGTGCGAATCCCAGTTGCGCCGGGGGAACCCGTTGTCGTTGCCCGACCAGATTTGCACGAAGCGGACATCCCGTTCCAACAGCCGCCGCGCGATCAAACATTTTCGGCCAAAGGCGTCCGCCTCTTCGCGTGGGTTGATCTCCGAGGGCCACTCGGTCCCGTCCGGGGCGATGCCATACAGGTCGCGGATGTACTTTGGTTCGTTGGTGATTTCGAGGGCCTCCGGGGCCGCTAACTGCATCCGAGCCGCCAATTCATACGAACGAATCCGTGATTCCAGCCGGCCATCAAGCATCCGATCCGCCGCGTGTCGCTGGTTGAGCTGGGCCAGCATTGCCTGGGTTTCCGCTTCGCTCTCCTGCGTGATGTAATCGCCGCTTGCGTGTGGCATCAGGTCGTTGATTGGGTTGGCGCGATCCGGAAAGATGACCGTGCCGGTATGGTCCGAAGCGAGAAACGCCGCGTCCCAGTTCTTGGCCCCGTTGGAGGCAAACCCCCGGTGGTCCGGCAGGACGACAAAGGTTGGCAGGTCCTTGTTCTCGCTCCCCAGGCCATAGCTGACCCAAGAGCCCATCCCGGGAAACCCTGGCAGGTTGAACCCGGTCGTCTGGAGCAAGGTCCCTTGGCTGTGGACACCTGTTTTGCCGACCATGTTGTGAATGAACGCGATGTCGTCCACACAGCCACCCAAGGGGGATACGACCTCGCTCAGCGGCTTGCCCGACTCGCCGTATGGCCGAAACTTCCAGGTCGGCTCTTTCCACGGGCCCAGCCCATTCTGGAACGCCTCGACCGGTTCGCCGAAGTCCGACTCCTGCCCGTTGCGTTTGACCAGCTCCGGTTTGTAGTCCCACAGGTCGAGATGGCTCGCCCCACCCGCCATGAACAGTTGCACCACGCGTTTCGCCTTGGGCGCGAAATGAGATTTGTGGGGCGTATTCGCGGCGGTCTCTTCGCCGAGCATCGCGGCCAGCGCAATCGCCCCCAGCCCACCGCCCGACTGGGCTAGGAACTCACGTCGCGTGGTATGTCGACGCGGTGCCGATGGACGGTGAAATGGACTGTTTTGAGGCATGATGGTTACTAGGCGGGAAAGGTCAATCGACAAAGTGAAATTCGTTCAGGTTCAACACCAACCGGCAGAAGTTGGGCAGGCCGTGCTGCGCGGCGTATTCCACAAGAGGTTGCCGCTCTTGGTCGGTCACGTCTCGTCCTAAGGCCAAGCGGAAGGCCAGCGAGATCTGCTTTTCCAAATCGTCCGACTCCGCTTCCAACCGTGTGGCGAACTCCCGCGACATGGCCACCACCAAGGCGTTGTTCATCACCGCCAAGGCTTGCAGCGGAGTGACGCTTTCCCCTCGCGTATCGACTTGCTGCGACGGATCGGCGCAGTCGAGCGAATTCATGAACGGCTGCAACTGCGAGCGGACGATGAATCGGTAGACCGACCGACGGTGCGACTTGGGGTCGAGCGGATCGTGCAGGTGGTATTGGTAGTGGGGCGAGTGCTGCGGCTTCTCGATCACAAAGTCCTGGAAGGCGGGTCCCCCCATGGTCCGGTCCAATTTACCGCTAACCGCCAGAATCGCGTCACGCACCGCCTCCGCCTCTAGCTTCCGCCGATTGGCCCGCCACAGCCAGCGGTTGTTCACGTCGGTCTCTAGGCCTTGGGCGGTCGTGGGCTCTGCCGGATCGTCGAGGGTGGAAGCTTGCCGATAGGTATGGCTGGTCACAATCAGCCGGTGCAGGGTCTTGAGCGATTGATCGCCGTCCCGCAACTGCACCGCGAGAAAGTCCAACAGCCGCGGGTGGGTCGGCTTGGCTCCCTGCCGACCCAAATCACCTGGCGTTTCCGCGAGTCCCTGACCAAAATGGTATTGCCACACACGGTTGGCAATCGTCCGCCAAGTGAGCGGATTGTCTTGGGAAGAGAGCCATTGGGCCAAAGCGGCTCGGCGCTGTCCTTCGGAATGTCCTTCCGGCAGATCGAACCGTCCTGGATGCCCCGCGAAAATTTCCAGCGCCGCGGGCTCAACCAACTTGCCGAGCGAGTTGACTTCACCTCGATGCAGCAAATGAATCGGCCGCGGTTCTCCATCAACCGCGCCTCGACCGGCAAAGGCCCCGCTGCCATGATGCACGGTTCCGGCGTATACGCGCTGAGGTTTGGGTAGTGCCGCGAGAGCAGACTCTACCTCTTTCAAATCACGGGCCAACGCGGCCCATTGCTCGCGAACCTCAGGCGAGGTGGCCTGTTGCCACAACTGGTCGCGCTCCGCTTGCAGTACTATGGAATCCCCTTCCGGCGTCGGTGGATGGACCGCATCAATCAGGTTCGCCTGGCCCCAGCGAGGCGGGGCCTCGATCGAATCAAGCGAGGAAACCTGACCCCGCCGAGCCCAATTGTCCTGTCCAACAAGGACCTCAAACTCCGCCAAGGCAAGGATAAAGTCGTTTTGCCGCGGGGCCAGTTTGGTGGCGGTCAAGCGAACGTATCGGCCCGCGATGTCCTTAATCGGGAATCGCTGCGGCGTGGTTCCCGGATTGGGCAAGTCCTCCGCTTGTTGATCAGCAATCAAATGGACGCCGGTGAGGAACTGGGGATCGTCGGAGATCTCAATCCGAAACCGCCGCGGAAAACCAAACCCCGCGCCGATGCCGTTGAAGTCATCATAAGCCGGCCGCAAGAAAATCACCTCGGGCGAGACCGTGGAACCCAGATCGATTTGCACCCATTTGGTCACGTCGTCTCGAGCTTCAATCGCGCTGTGGTAACCGAACTGAGCGTCGGAATTGCCTGGTTGCTTTTGGCGAAGTTCTTTGATTTGCTTGTCCAGTTCGGCCAGACGCTTTCCCGCCTTCGATTCGATCTGCGACTTCAGTTCATCCCTTTGAGCGGAGATCGCGGCTTGCCGCTGGCTGTAAGCCGCGTACCGCTCGGCGGTTTCCGGCTCGCGAAAATACTCCTTGTCGGCTCGATCGACCGCCGCGAACACTGCGTGAAGCTGGTAATACTGCTCCTGCGAAATCGGATCGAACTTGTGGTTGTGACACTGGGCGCAACCGATGGTCAGGCCGTTGAACGACTGGATCGCGTTGCGGACCATGTCATCCCGATCAAGATGCCGAGCAATCTTGCCGTCGGTTTTCGATTCGGCGACTTCGGCATGCCCCACAAAGTCCCACGGCCCGGCGGAGATGAAACCGAGGGCCTCGATTCCGTCCGCCGTCCCAGGATAAAGCACGTCCCCCGCGAGTTGCTCTTCAATAAATCGCGACCACGGCTTGCCTTGGTTCAGGCTGCGGATGACATAGTCCCGATAAGGCCAGGCGTGCGGGCGAGGTTTATCCTTGTCGTAGCCGTGGGTATCGCCATAATGCACCACATCCAACCAGTGCCGGGCCCACCGTTCGCCATAGTGGGGCGAGCTGAGCAGCGTATCAACCAATTTCTCGTAGGCCGCCGGATCAGGGTCCTCCACAAACCGCCGCACCTCGTCCGGGGTTGGAGGCAGGCCGATCAAATCGAAATAGAGCCTGCGCACAAGCGTCTGACGATCGGCCACCGGCCCGAACGAGAGCCCCAGTTCCTGATGTTTTTCCGCCACAAAACGATCGATCGGGTGCTCGCCCATCAGTGGCTTCAGCGTCACCTCGCCTTGCTGAAGAATGCGAACCTGGCCGGTTACCTGTGGCGGATCAATCGGGCTTAACGGCCGGAGCGACCACCAATCGGTATCGGTAACCTGGGCGACACTCAGGGTCACCCCTTCCGGCCAATCGGCCCCGGACTGGATCCAGGCGCGGATCGTGGCGATCTCCTCGGCCGAAAGCGGATCGGCATTCTTGGGCATCGCCGCCTTGCCGCCGTGCGGCGTGATCATTTCCAGCAGGTAGCTGGAATCGGCATCACCCGGCAGGACCACCTCGCCACTCTCGCCACCGGAAAACAACAAATCTCGCGTCGCCAGCGAAAGCCCGCCGTGGGCCTGATCCGGCCCATGGCAACTAAGGCACCGCCGCTGGAGGATCGGTGCGACGCGGTCTTGAAAATCCGCGGCCTGATCGGCCCGTGCCTGTTGGCACCAAGCCAAGCCCAGCACGAATCCCGCGACCAGAAGGTTAAAGCGCAGTCTCATGTTAAAACGTGCCCAAAATATTTAGGGAACCCGCGTTGGTCTCTGGATTTATGATACCGTCTCTAGCATAGTGGCGCTTTACGGTCGCTTTTGGTACCGCTCAAGCCGGTCCTGCATAGAGGGATCCACCCCAAGGCGGATCGCAAGTCCATTTGTGGTAGTGACTTACGGACTACCGCTCGGGATTGAAAAAGATCCAGGACCGTTGCCTAAATGGGCGTCTCGATGCCCCCAATGAAAAGATCTCAAAAATTCGGTAAAGAGAAAAGAATTTTGGTATCAATTTCCCTCCTCGCGCGCCATTGCCTAGTGTCGAAGTGCCGGCCTCCCTAAAAAAATCACCCCTTGAGATTCTCCCGACTTAATGAATGCCTCCCATGAACCGGACCGAGGATGGCATGGATGCTGAGTGCGAATCGCAATTGTACGAACAGTTCTTGGGGCGCTTCGTGCAGGATCAGCTCCGTGTTCTCTCATACATTTTGGCCTTAGTCCACGATCGAAATGATGCGGATGACATTTTCCAGGAGACGAGCCTCGTCTTGTGGCGGGAATATGGGAGCTATCAGCCCGATAGGGAATTCCTCCCTTGGGCCCTGGGCGTGGCCCGGAATCAAGTGCTGAAATTTTGGCGGACCCGCAAAGGGGACCGCCATGTTTACAGTGAGGTATTGGTGGAACAGTTGGCCGATGATGCCTTGGATATCGCACTGGAGAACGAACCGCGGCGTCGCGCGTTACGGGAATGCGTGAAACAATTGACCGGGCGACAGCGCCAGTTGATCGAGCTCTTCTATGGCAAAAACCTAGCCGCGATGGCGATTGCCGATGCCTGGGATCGATCCGTTTTCACTGTTTATAAAGCGCTGAAAGTACTCCGCCGCTCGCTGCTACGGTGCATCGAAAGCAGACTCGTCGAAGAGGAACTGTAAGCCATGGCCCGCGACGATCATGCATCCAACGGTTCTCCACTCCAAGACGATGAGCGCGAGGAATTGTTCGCGTTGGCGGATGAAATCCTCCAGGGAACAGCCGACCTACCACAACAAGTGCGTTTAACGTTCCTGCTCCATCAAAGCGCTGAATTTCGCCGCGCTTACCTCCACTACATGATGCTGCACGCCGAGTTGAGTCTGACGGATGAGGCCTTGGCTTCCCAATCGCATCCCACCGACGAGAATTCCCCACTCAACCTCGACAGCGCAAATCTCACCGCGATCCCCAGCGCAAGTCCCAGTGGCGTCCAGCCAAGCCAATCGGCGGCCTGGATAGTACCCTTCATCGGGACAATCGCCGCGATCCTGATCCTCACGGTCGGCATCGTCCTTTGGAAATCGCCACGCCCCGTAGCCCTTCCGCCGCCACCTCGCGGCCTGGCCCCCGAGCGGATTGGAGAGATCGCGGACGGTCACGTGAATTCGTATTACGACCACCGTGAAATGCCGATCGCGTTTGTGGCCACGCTGCGTGACGAGGCGGAAGTGAATAGTCAATCGCCGGTCAGTTCCGGGATACGGCTGGGGGCCACGACCGTGCGTCAAGAAAGTGGAAAAACGCGTTGGGCCTTTGACAGTGGGGCCGATGTCCATATCCTTGGGCCGACGATGTTCGGTTTGGAGTCAAAGGCGACCGGTGTATTGTTCTCCGGCACCGTCAATGCCCGCCTTCCCAACCCTGAGTCGAAATTCTCGGTTCAGACACCCAGCGTCCGCGTGGTCGATCTCGGCACGGAGTTTCGGGTTCGGCTCACTGAACGCGGAGATACCGAGGTACAGGTGCTTGAAGGGGAGGTGGAGGTCCAGACAATGGTCCGCCTGCCGAGATATTACTGGAATTTCGACGCCCCGAACGATTCGCGAGACTTAGTCGTCGGAGAGCGACTTCACCTGGGAAAATCCGTGAATCACGTTCCCGGACTGATTGGCGAGGGAGCCTTGGAATTCGACAACACGCGGGAAGCCTATGTCGAAGTGGAAGGGGGCCTGGGAGATGAAGTGGGCTCTGGCGGTTTTGCCGTGACGCATGGCGTCTCGATCGAGGCGATCATTGTTTCCCGCTGGAACGGCAAATGGAAGGACTACGATGAAATCTTCCGCAAGGAAGATGGAGACTATCGCATCCTGTTAAGTTTTCAGCACGATGATTTCGACTATTCGGTTCCGCCGATCGATCCCGCGCCTTGCCTCTCATTTGGATTGCATCTGGAGGGCCTGGGCTACAGCGAACTGGATATGCCTTTAGACGGCAAGGAGGGACGGCCAACGCGGAAGGAATTGACCGACGGCCAACCCCACCATATCGTCGCCACGTACGATTGCTTTACCGGCCGCAAGGCCCTTTATGTCGATGGCCAATTATGTTTTGAGCACACCTTTCCCAAGGGAACATTGATTTTAAGTGGAGGCCCCGTTCCGGCCCGCATCGGCAACACGCACATGCCGAACCATGAACCGTTTCACGGCATCATCGACGAACTCGCCTTCTACGACTTTGCTCTCTCCTCCGACGAGATCGCCACGCACCACGCCCGCGTTTCCCAAGGGGAAAGCTATTTCGATATCCCCGCGGAACAGCTTCAAGCGGCCCGCTGGAAGCGGATGCTGGTGGTGACCGAGGGAGAAAGCAAATTATTCAGTGTCCTGACGGGGCTACCCATTAGCGATGAAAGTTAAGTGACAACCTCAAATCCACGCCGGCGGAATCCGGTGTTCCGCCGAACGGTGATCCATTTGGGAGCTGGCGTGAATTCCTGTGAGGCCCCTTCGTCTAATCACGATCCTCGTTTTTTTCCTACTTATCTCGGAGATGAACTCATGCTTATCGGCAATTCAGCATTACGCCGCGCGTTCACGCTTGTAGAACTTTTAGTCGTGATCGCCATTATCGGTGTGCTGGTCGCGCTTCTATTACCGGCCGTGCAGCAGGCTCGCGAAGCAGCTCGGCGAATGCAATGCACCAACAACTTGAAGCAACTCGCTCTCGCGATGCACAATCACCACGACACCTATAATAAATTTCCGATCGGAGCCACGAACGCCCCGCGACATACCTGGGTCGTGGAGATTTGGCCCTTCATTGAGCAATCCGCCCTCGCCGACCAGTACGATCCGGTGCAACCGTTTCATGTCGCTCCGCATGTGAACCTGGGCGCTACGACCGGTCTTTGTGCCCAAACGGTTGACATGTACTTTTGCCCCAGCGAAAAGGGACCCACTTTATGGCGAGGTGACGACTACTGGCGGTCTCGCGGCAACTACGTGGCGAATTTTGGGTTCACCGCCGGTGCGGATGCAGCGAGACGGTCCGCCCCGTTTACTAAGAACGACAAGGCACGGAAGATGAGTGACATCATTGACGGCACCTCAAATACCCTGCTTCTGTCGGAACTGATCATGCCGACGGAAAATCATTTCGATTTTCGGGGAGACATCTTCAACGATGATGGCCCCGGTAGCGCATTCATGACGAACAACACCCCGAATAGCGGCATTGATAACCCACAGGCTTGTGTGAACGAGGCACCCAATCCACCCTGTGCAACCGATACCGGTTCACCACATCATATTGCAGCGCGAAGTAGGCACCCTGGTGGCGTCAACGCCGCCTTGGCCGATGGCTCCATTCGATTCGTGGGAGAAACGATCGCCCTTGATATTTGGATTGGCGCTGGATCGACGGGCGGCAACGAAACATTCCAATTGCCCTAAAAAATAGAAATGTCACGCATGAATACTTTAGGAAAAGCAAGCTTGCTCTGGGCGTCAATTGTCGTTGTTCTCGGGACCACCGCGGGTTGCGAGACAAGTTCTGAGGCCAAGGTAAGTGGCGAAGTGACTCTAGGCGGAGTGCCGCTTGAAAACGGCACCATATCCTTCATTCCAACCGACGAAAAAACTCCCACCGCAGGGGGCAGAATTTCCGCCGGGAAATACTCCCTTGTCGTGCCTCCCGGTTCGAAGCGGGTCGAGATTTTGGCGACCAAAGTGACTGGACAGCGTGCCGCGTATGAGGGCCAGCCCGATAGTCCGATGATCGATATTACGGAATCCATTATTCCCGAGCGCTATAACAAAAAATCGGAACTAACCTTCGAGATGGAGCCGGGCCTTAACCAAAAGGATTTTGCTTTGGATAACTAGCCTACCGGCTTCAGGCCTTGATAAACGAGCTGCGAGCGGCCACTGAGAGCCGAATTAACAGGAGTGGCCCAGCTCGTTCAAGGGGCGGGATCCGGCTCATCATCCAGTTCATGTGGAAACACATCCTGTAGCAGGACGTAGCCCGCTTGATTGACGTGGGCGGCCATCGCCTGGGAGGCCTTGTCGGCGTCCCCTTCGATCATCGCCTGGACGATCAGCAGATGCTCGCTGTTCTCGTTCATCTCTTCGTAATTCGCGCGGGCGTTGCGGTGTTCGTGCCGCGCGTCGCGTAAGGTGCGGTAGATCACCGTGTAGCGGTTGATTTCGTAGGCCAGACGCCCGTTGCCGCAGGAGCTGGCGATTAGCTCGTGGAGCTCGGTATCAAGTTCCCGAGTGCGGTGCGACCAGTCGCTGCCTCGCGGGGCGGTTTCCATTTGCTTGAACCGCTGCTCCAGTTGCCGAAGCGTATCAGACGGGATTCGACCACAAGCAGATCGAGCCGCCTCACATTCGAGAATTCGGCGAACCTGAAGGATCTCCCCCAGTTCCTTTCGCCCAAACGGCAAGAGCACCGCCCCGCGGTTTGGCTGGAGTTCAACCAAGCCGATTCCGGCCAGTTCCACCAAGGCCTCGCGGACAGGAGTTACGCTCAGCTCGAACCGCGCCGCGAGACGTTCCAACCGGAGACGCTGACCCGGTTCTAGCTCACCCGCGAAAATCGCACGGAGCAGCCGCTGGACTAAATTGGACCGCCGCGAGCCATGCTCCTGAATTGCCGTACCGCTTGCCATGCCATTCCCGCTGGTGTGGGGCACTGTGTCGCCTGATGAGCTAGTGCCGGATGAATAGTTATCTACCGAAAAGGTGCCCTCGCAGCGATATTCAGCCTCGCCAAGTTCAGGCGGATGCCCGCTCGGCGCGCAAAGATCGTCAGAAGCATTGAGATCATTTTATATAATGAACGCGGCCTTGCCAACCTTTTCCTTTTTTCCTGGTCGACGGTTGGCTACGATGGCCAGATAGACATTCGCCCTTCTCCGGACCCCTTCGACGAGACGACACACCATGACCGCTCCCCTTCCTCCCGGCCACAACTGCATTTCCCGTCGAGAAGCCCTGCGGGCGGTAATGGCCGCCGCGACCGGCACGGCGGCCATGGCCGGCAGCGCCGCCCTGGCCCAGGACGCCCCCCAACTAGCCGCCCAGACCAAGCCGGCCGACGATCGCCGCGCTTCCCCCAAGCGGTACCACGTCAAAAAGTCGATCAACCTGTGGGCGTTTCCCTACCCGGATCGGATGACCCTCCGGGAATGCCTACAACTGGCCAAGGACGCCGGATTCGACGGCATCGAGCTGAACTACGACCTGGAAAGCGACATCTCCCCCAAGTCAGGCCCGCCAGAGTTTAGGGCGATCCGCCGGATGGCGGACGAGATCGGAATCCAAATCAGCGGGCTCTGCAGCTTCCTGTTTTGGCCCTACCCGCTCACCAGCAACGACCCCGAGAAACGCAAACGCGGGATGGAACTTGCCGGCAAGATCGCCGAAGCCGCCCACCACATGGGTGTCGAAAACGTGCTGGTGGTGCCCGGGGCCGTCCACATCCCATGGCGCGACGACCACGAACCGGTCCGCAACGACATTTGCGACGAGCGAGCCAAACAGGCGATCGAGACTTTGGCCAAGCAGGCCGAGAAGCTGAAGGTCTATCTCAACATGGAAAACATCTTCTTCAACGGCTACCTGATGACCCCGATGGAGATGAACACGTTTGTCGATCACTTCCAAAGCGAGCATGTCCAGGTCCACTTCGACACCGGCAACATCGCCATCTTCCAACACCCGGAACACTGGATCCCGATCCTGGGCAACCGCATTCGCAATATCCACTTCAAAGAGTTCACCAAAAAGGGAACGGATTACTCCCTGGAAACATTTCGCCCACTGCTAGACGGCACCACCAACTGGCCCGCGGTAATGGACGAACTAGAAAAAACCGGTTACGACGGGTACGTCACGTTCGAGTATTTTCACCCGTATACGCACTACCCGGAGGCGCTGGTTTATCAGACCTCGGATTCGTTGGATCGGATTTGTGGGCGGCTGGGGTGAGAGGGATAAGGGCCGTCAGAAGGCGGTAGGCCTATCGCTGCGATGATTCGACAGCGATTTAACGCAAGTGGTTTCACAGGAACGGTTTGCGACAACGACGCCAGCGTCGCTAGCAGCAATTTAGCGAATTCGCTACAATTTGTTCAATTGATGCAGTTTCACCGTAGAGAATTCCTCAAGAATAGCGGCCTTTCCCCTTGTAGAGGGCGAGGCTCTTGTGGCGTTCCAGGATTCCAGATATCGCAGGGAAGCGGTTTTCGAACTAGGGAAATAAACGAATGGTTCCGGAAGACTTGCCCTCATCAAAAACCTATGAAAAGAAGCTTTGCCGTAATGGCTATGGGAGCGTTGAAGCGGTTGATCCCCATGATGGGAAAATGTGGGACGTTTTGATCTCACTCGAAAAGGTGAAGGAGATTGCTAAGCACAGTAGAGGGAAGACTTTAGAGCTGGCCGATTCGGTTAAGCAAATTCTCCAAACGCCCCGGGCGGTTTACCAGGGTGTTCGTGAATTGAGCGAGGATGAGTGGTGGTGTTACGTTGGAGTCCCCGAGTCCGCGTACGATTACAAAACGGCGCAGAAAAGAGCACCTTGGCCTGGGCAGGTCATGGCAATTTTTGTCACTGACGGTAGAGTGTTGTATAATTGGTATTGGTGCGAAGCGGACAGGGACGTATCGTACCTTCCCAAAGATTACAAGACTCGCTTCCGAAAAAAGGTCTTGTAGGTATCCCCTCTAGCAGGCTAGATTTTTTCGCATCCAGCAAGATGCGGCTCAATTGAAGCAGGTGTCCACCATGTCGCAGACTTTTGCTGATTACGTGCTGAGCATCGCAGGATCAGTAGAAGAATCCTCCGAGTTTCCTCAAGTGCATGTAAGTGATGATGGCGATTGCGTTGAGATCTTCATCACGAAAGACAGCTATTACGCGGAGCGATTTGATGGCCTCGTGACTGTCTACCTGTCGCAAACCGAAGAGAATGGCGAAAAGCGAATTGTCGGCGCGCTCATCAAGAACATTAAGTCGTTTATCTGTCAAATGGCAAAGGAGATGCCAGGATTCCGGTTCGAGTGCGAACACGGCGAATTGCCGCTCAAATATCTGTTAACGGCAATCTCCTGGAAACAGACGGAGAGGACGGATATCGTTCTCAAGCTTCGCGAGATTGTCGCCACTAATGAAATAACTCGGGATCGAACCATTCCGTCAAATCTTGCACCGGCCTAGAGCCTCTAACCTAACCTCGCTCATCGGTCTGATTCCCTGCGCGGAAATCGAAACGGGATCGATCCTCGTAGCAGCCTTTGCTTCACTCATTTGCGTTTACCGATTTCTGGAATCAATCGCAGGCTGGGACGCTGCAATTCCGAGGCTTGCGTCCTCCGTACGAAGACATTGAGCACGTCGGAACGCGTAATCATGCCGACGACCTGATGAGGAGAGTTCCGCGCCACGACCGGTAAGCGCCCAATCGCGTGGTTCGACAGATGCTCCGCGGCCTGCCGAACCGTACAGTCGTCATAAATAAACTTGGGAGGCCTCCGCACGACCTGACGCACGAGGTCGTCTTCCGCAACCTGCGGGCTAAGTAGTTCTTGGCGGGTTACGACACCGACGAGCGTCTGGTGTTCATCTATAACGGGAAATCCATGATGGGAAGATCGGACGTCGTCGCCGGCGAGCCAGGCGCGGACATCGCCTATCCGGTCGTCCGCGGAGAGACGCACAACCTCCTTTGACATCACCCCTTTTACCGAAACCTGATCCAGAATATCCGCCTCGTAGTCTTCCGGCGTGCGCACCCCTCGTCGTGCGATTTTCTCCGTCATGATGGAATTGCGCATACACGCGATGGAAACCAGATAAGAAGCGGCACAGCCTCCCAGCAGGGGTAGCAAGCCAAAGGGCTGTAGTGTTGTCTCGAACGCGAAGACCACCGAAGCAAGCATGGCCCTGGATGCCCCTGCGAAAATCGCGGCCATGCCCACCAAGGCCGCAATGCGAACATCGACTCCCAGTCCCGGCGCGACCGCAATCACCAGAATTCCGATGAGGGCACCAATTCCACTGCCGATCGTAAACAAAGGGGCGAGTGTTCCTCCCGAAGTGCCGCTTCCCAGCGCAATCGACCATGAAATAAACTTCATCCCACAGAGAAAGACGATCGCGGAGACCGTCAATTGGTCCGAGAGAAGATTGCTGATATTGTAATAACCCACCCCCAGCGTATCCGGGGCGAAATAGCCCACGATTCCCACAGCAACCCCGCCAATCGCTGGCCACCACATCCAATGAATGGGAAGCTTTTCAAACCCGTCTTCGATCGCATAGACAATGCGTGTGACGACGACCGCCACCAGGCCCATGAAACCACCGAGCAAAATATAAACCCCCAGTGCTGCCCCCGTGGGCTGCTGCAGGTCGGTCATCGGAAAAATCGGTTCATAGCCTTCAAATGCCATCCGCATGCCCGCGGCAACGGAGGCGGCAAGTGCGACGGGAATGATCGAGCGTGGTCGAAATTCGAAGAGCAGCAATTCGATCGCGAGCAGTACGGCCGAAACCGGACTTCCAAAGGTTGCCGCCATGCCCGCCGCGGCTCCCGCCGCAAGCAGGATTTTTCGTTCCGTGGAAGATGAATGGATCAACTGTCCGATCACCGAGCCGAGTGCTCCCCCGGTGGCAATGATGGGACCTTCCGCGCCAAACGGCCCGCCCGTACCGATCGCAATGGCTGACGAGATGGGCTTCAAGAACGTGATTCGCGCCGGGATACGACTCTCATTCGTAAGCACTTGCTCCATCGCTTCGGGAATTCCGTGTCCCCGAATGGCCTTCGAGCCATAGCGAGCCATGAAGCCTACCAAGAGTCCCCCGATCACCGGAATGGCCACCACCCAGAGCCCCAGCGAGGGCACGGCATCCGCCGGAATTGCCTCCTCGAGGGAAAACCGAGCAAAAAAGGCGATGTTCGTGACGACCGAAATCAGTGCCACGAGCGCTTGGGCGACCAACGCGGCGATCACACCAAGTAGCATGGCGAGTCCGCAGATCTGGAGCGTTCTCGCACTCACGTACACCGGTTCGGGAGGCACCTGACTGGCCTCAATCACCAGATCCAAGCCAGGGGAGATTGGTAAACCACGGTTGGCAGGTGTCTCTGCCGAATCATGCTCAGACATTCGATTTGCGCAACAATTCTCTTTAAGCGTAATGTGAAAACTTGACCAAGGAACGAATAAGCCAAGCGACCATCTCAACTCGCAGCGTCGGGCTCGAGTCCCCGCAGCATCTTGCGAAGGAGCGTTTCAAGCTTGGCTACTTCCGTTGCACTCAAGCTCGCAATCGCCTGATTGGCTTCTTCAAAGCGAATACCGGTCGTCGCATCGACAAGCTTAAGCCCCTTGCGAGTCAATCGGACTTGCAGCGACCGCCGATCACGGGGGTCGGGAAGTCGCGCAACGAAACCGTGCCGTTCCAGACGATCAATACGATTGGTAATGGCCCCCGAGGTAAGCATGGTCGAGCGCATCAACTCGGTGGGGGTCATGGCATACGGTTTTCCTCGGCGTCGCAATGTCCCCAGGACATCGAAGCCGCCAATCGGCAGTTCATGCTCTTGCAGCACTAGGTTGGCTCGGCGCTCAAGGTGCCCCCCGAGTCGCAAGATTCGACCGACCACCGCCAGCGCGGATGGATCCAAGTCGGGCCGCGCCTCACGCCATTGGCGTACGACTTCATCAATGATGTCAGATTCCATTCGGAGTACCTTAACCGCAATTTACCTTAACATCAAGATACTTAACCTTGATCTTTTTGGAGGAGGACGCACTTTACCAGCCAAGGAGTCCCGGCGACGGGCAGAACGAAGGCATCGTCAATCTGAAAGAAATGGGGTGCAATCCGTGTTATGCGGCTGAATGAGCCGATACGGGACCATTGCCCCGGCCCAGGCCCAAAGGGCTGACACAATTTAATCGAGCAGCATCGAACCACTCAAAGTCTGTTTTTGAAACGCAGAGCCACGGAGATCGCAGAGACCCCCTCTGTACGCTGCGTCTCCGCGCTCTCCGCGCTCTCTGCGGCTCTGCGTTTCAAACCTAGAGAGCGGCTGTTTCGCAGGTTGCTTTTCGTGTCATTCGTCTGTTTCGTGGTTAAAAAAAATGAACCGCGAGTTGCCTTGCCCCAGTGAATACCATCCGAGAAATCCGTGGTTAAAAAAGAAGAAGGATCTAACCACGGATTACACTGATTTCACGGATAAGATTTTAGCGGGCAGAGCGGTTGGAGTTTTCACCGGTTCACCGTGGGTGAGGGTTTTGGTTGTCCGAACTTGGCCGTTTTGGTGATTGATGATGCGTGTTGCCGCTAGAGAATATTCCCGCCCAAACATGCCCACGTTGGAGGGCGTGGGCATGGCACCCATGTGCCAAGGCATCCCTGGTTTGGCGCGGGGATTAGGAAAAAATTTCTCTCGCAAAGCCGCCAAGACGCAAAGGGGGAATGGGAAGGGCGAGAAAATGAATCGGCCGGTTCGTATCGACTTCGGGCCTTTCCGTTCCCCGAATCACCGCGCGGGTGGAGTATTGAATTTCCTGGCGCGCGACCGGGTTCAAGCCAATCCACTCGCGTATCACGGATGCGCCGTGCCGGCCTCAACAAGAACAGATTGCCCGGCACCGCGCACTCACCGGACAAGCCGCCAGTGCCACTCAAAAAACAACGGATTACTCCTCCACCCGAATCCCATACACATGCGAGCCCGAGCGAATCACCACGGTCCCCGGCACGGCGATTGCCGCGTATTGGGTGGTGCTGGCGGGCATGGCTCCGGGGCCTCCTCGGCCGGGCCTGCCTCCTGCGCTGCGGCCTCCTTCGCCGCCGCCGGATAGGGGCGTGGGGGCGGGGGCCTTAGGGCGGTTGTCTTCGTTCCAGAGAGCGTTTTCGGCCAGCATTTTGAACTTCGGCCCGGTGGCGATGACTTTGGCGTCGCCATCCTTGGTGAAGTAGTAGATGCGGTCTTTGATGACTAGCGGGGTGGCCCAGATTTCGTCCCCTAGTCGTTGGACGTATACCTGCTCGCCCGTCTCCAGGTCGAGACAGAAGAGGATCCCACCCCGGGCCACATAGTAAGCCCGGCCATCGACGGCGATCGGGCTGCTGAACGAGCAGGTCGCCTTGGTGCTCCGCCACAGGTATTCGGCCTGCCACTGGCCGCTATTCTGATCGTGAGTTATTTCAACCAAGCCGTTGGTCTCCATCGCTTCCTTGGTGGGTCCCTCTTCGCCACGGCCGCCGGAGGCGCCGACCAGCAGCTTTCCTTCCCCGACGACAAACGGCGTGGGAGAGGTGTTGCCGGCCAGGTCGCCGAGTTGCCAGAGCTGCTTGCCATCGCCCGGATTGTAGCCGGTGAGACTACCGGAACTGCTGAGGACCAAGTGGGTTTGATCCCCAGGCATTGGCAGCAACACGGGGCTGCTCCAAGCGGTGCTCCCTTCCTCGCGAGCGGTCTTCCAGAGCACACTGCCATCCGCTTTCGAAATGGCGGTGAGGTAGGGATCGCTCCCGCGCTGGATCCAAACAAACAGCCGGTTCTCTTGCTGAGCCAACGACGAGGCCAAACCATGCCGCGCGTCGATCGGGCCGAACTCTTGCACCAGGTCGAGGTCCCACCGCGGCTTCCCGGCATGGTCCAGGGCGACCAGGTCGCCCCCTTCGAACAGACAATAAACGCCCTCTTGGTCGGCTGTCGGTGTCGGGGCGGCCCGGCTCATGTGGTTGGCGTTTTGGCCTTCGCTGGCCGCGGCCAAGTCATGTTTCCAGAGCAGCTTGCCCTCGGCAAGCGAGAGAGCGTGAACGTGGCAATGTTCCTTCTTGGGGCCGCTGATCGTGGTGACGTAGACCGTCTCACCCCACACCACCGGGCTGCTTTGCCCGTAGCCCTCGATCGACTGATGCCAGGCGTCGTCGCCCGGTTGCCATTTTAGCGGAACCTGGGCGGTGGTCAGGTCGGCGGTATCGGCCTGAAAATGAGGCCAATTGCCGGGGCTGAGCGTGAGGGAAACAACCAGCAAGGAAACAATCCAAGTCATACGACAACCCTTCGTATAGGTGGTGAGTAAAGAGGCACGCCGTCGGGTGTGGATTCCGACACTCGTGCGGAACGGCGATGCTGGCTGCCTATGCGGTCGCTGGCTTGTTCCATCGATTGTGAACCAGACCCCAGGGCCGAGGCAAGCCGCCTGACTTAAATTTACGCGGTGCCGATGCAGAACTCAATCACATGCAATTCAATTGCATATAAATGTTTTAGCGGTGCAATTTCAAGCTATCGCCTGGGAGGGGCATGCTGCTGGCTTGATCCGGGGGCTCCAGTGAATGACTATAGAGGGATGACCCGCAAGAAGACTTCAACGACTGATCCACTCGTCGCCGCCTCGGACCTGCCAAATTACCCTGCGCTGCTGGGAGAATTGACCCAACTGCTGGAGTCGTCGCGCCGCGCGGCGGCTCGCGCGGTAAACGCGGCCATGACCGCCACCTATTGGGAAATTGGCCGCCGGATCGTGGAAGTCGAGCAAGCGGGGGAAGATCGAGCCGAGTACGGCCAAGGCCTGGTAAAACGGTTGGCGGAAGACCTGAGCAGTCAATTCGGCCGCGGCTTTTCCGAGCGGAATTTGCTTTACATGCGGCGATTCTATCAGCGGTGGCCAATTCCGCAGACAGTGTCTGCGGAATTGAAATCCCCCCATTCGGATGAAACAACAAGCACGGAACAGTCCAGGAAATTCATTCTTCCGTGGTCCCACTATTTAACGCTCTTGTCGGTCGAAAGCGACCAGGCTTGCGGGTTTTACGAGAAGGAGGCGATCCGCGGGGGATGGTCGATTCGCCAGCTCAAGCGGCAGATTAACAGCCAGTTTTACGAGCGGACACTCCTGTCTCGCAATAAGGGGGCAATGCTGAAGGGCGGGCAAGCACCTTTACCGACCGACATGGTCCTGCCAGAGGAAGAAATCAAGGACCCGCTGGTGTTGGAGTTTCTTGATCTGAAGGACGAGTACTCGGAAAGCGATTTGGAGGAGGCACTCGTTCATAAGCTGGAGAACTTCCTTATGGAATTGGGCGGGGATTTCGCTTTTGTCGCACGGCAGCAAAAACTGCGAATCGACGACGAGTGGTTTCGGGTCGATCTGTTATTTTTTCACCGCCGCTTGAGGTGCTTGGTGGTTGTCGATCTCAAACTCGGAGCCTTCACTCACGCCGATGCTGGCCAGATGCACATGTATCTCAATTATGCCAAAGAACATTGGCAGTTGCCGCATGAAAATCCACCGGTCGGACTGATCCTCTGCGCCTCCAAGCGAAAAACGCTGGCGAAGTATGCTTTAGATGGTTTGCCCAACAAGGTGCTCGCCGCCGAGTATCGGACCAAGCTTCCTGATGAGCAATTGCTGGTCCATGAACTTGAGGAGGCCCGGCGGCTGCTGGACATGAGAAATGAGGGCAAGTCAAACACAGTCGGCGAGAACTAAAGCTCTCCCAGCTCCAGCGAATCCCCCGTCTTCTCCTGCCAGTCACGAAGCTTATCCAGGAGTTTCGCGATCCGGTCTTTTTGCTCGGGATCGTCTGCCAGGTTGGTGATCTCTTGCGGATCATCCTCCAGGTTGAACAGCTTGAGCTTGTTGGCTTTTGGGTAGTAGATCAGCTTGTAGCCGTCGGTGGTGATCATTCGTTGCCGGTCGAGGTAGCAGCTATAGATGGCGTCGTAGGGGGTTTTGTCTTCGCCGCGGATTAGGGGGAGCAGGCTGTGGAAGTCGACATGGTCTGGCTTCTCTACCTGGGCGAGTTCCAGGGTCGTGGGCATGACGTCTTGCAGGTAGATCGGCGTTTTGTTTTGAGTGCCCCCTTCGATCCCGGGGCCCTTCACCATGAAGGGGACGCGGACGCTGTGGTCGTACATGTTTTGTTTGCCCATCAGTCCATGGTGGCCAACGGCCAAGCCGTGATCGGCGGTGAAGAAGACGTAGGTGTTGTCCGCTTTGCCGGAGTCCTCCAGCGCCTTCAGGATGCGACCGATTTGGTCGTCCATGTGGTTGATGATCCCATAGTATTCCTGGCGATGGACCTGCACCGCGTGCTCGGTCCGAGGGAAGGGGGCGAGATACTCGTCGCGGAGTTTTTCGCCGGAGCCCATCTCCTCGCGCTCAGGGTAGAGCGGCAGGTAGCTCTCAGGCACCTCAATCTTGTTGGCCGGGTAGCGGTCGACATACTCCTGCGGCGATTGTCGCGGGTCGTGCGGGGCGTTGAAGGCGATGACCATGAAGAACGGTTTTTCTCGCTGCGCCGCTTGGCCGAGAAACTCCACCGCGTCGTCCCCCACTACTTCGCTCCAATGCTTACCACCGGCCCAAAAGCCGCCGAACTTTGGATCGGACGGCGACCAAGGATCGCTCCCATCAGCCGCCGGGCGATGATAGCCTTCCGGCGTTTGGTTGGGCATTCCGCCGCGGACATGCTGGGCAAAATCGAAAGCCTTCTGGGCGTTGGCCTGCACGTGCCACTTGCCGGTAAAGTAGGTGTCGTAGCCCGCTTGTTTCATGTGCTCGGACCAAAACCGCCCCGCTTGGCGCTCTTGCTCCATCTTTTTGTGCACCCTTTCGGCCTTCCAAACGAACCGCCCGCTGTTGAGCATCGCTCGACTGGCGAGACAGACGGCCGGGCTCCAAGAGCCTTGGTTGTAGGTGTGCGTGAAGGTGAGCCCCTCGCGGACGAGCGTGTCGAGATGCGGCGTTTGAATCTCGGTATTGCCATGGACCGCGATCGTGTCGTATGCCTGATCGTCGGCGAAGATAAACAAGATATTCGGTCGCTCCTCGGCGGCGACAGGCAAGCTCAGCAGGCAGGCGAAACAAAGCGAGAGGACGAAACGAAGAGGCATTGGTGGGGCTCCAGGACGTAGGCGAGATTGATCGATGAACCTAGCCTAGCATACATCGGGGCCAGTTTCGAATGAAAAAGGCGATCGTCAATCTAGTGGTCCGTCACGACTAAGATTTAGGGTTCCACTAGCGGCTTGCCCGGTGAGAGTGAAGCGCCAATTAATTTCCCAACCCGAAAATTAAGCTGGAACAGATCACTAGGGCCGCTCGTTCATTTAGTGTCCGATTGCGGTTTGAACGTGTCGCTGCTAATCCGACATTTTTTGAACCAGCAGTGCCCAACGGGATTGAAACGCGGAGAGCGCAGAGAGAGTCCTCTGCGTCCGCGACTTGTTAAAAAAGCAAAGGCAACCAGCCATGACGAAAATCGAAATCATTCAACGCCAAGCCGCAAAGACACCAGGACGCGAAGAGCCCCCATGGGATTTCTTTGCGTCCCTGCGTCCTGGCGTCTCTGCGTTTCCATCCTGTTTGCGCTGCTGGATCAATCGATGTTGGATTGGGCGTGACACGACGAAACCACGCCCGCATGAGGAAACAATCAACTTGACAAGCGTCTCAGTCGCTCTGCGTTTCTAAATTTAAAATCCCTCAGGCATTTTCCGGCCGATGCCACCTCTACGGGGCACACCATTGCGATAGCGGCGCGGTCTCTAGTGTCGCGGGCTTGCCTCCGGTTAGTTTGCGAATCGACTGTTCCACTTCCTGCACTTCGGCGGCATCCGGGTGGAAGGTGAAGGCCAGATCAATCTCATAACGTTCGCCCCCCGCCAGTTGGATCTCACGGCCGTGGTCTCGTTCGAAGGAGCGGGGATTGGGGAAGTTGGTCGCCGGTTCCAGCCCGGTGACGTAGCCATCCGCTTCGTCCGCCGTGTTTTTCCAAGCGATAAAGCGCGGTAACTGGCTGATGTTGAACCGCAGCGAGACCCCTCGATTTCCGGCGGCGTCTTTCAACAGGACCTGGGTTTCCCCCTGGGCGTCTGCTTCCAACTCGAAGAAGTAGACCATCTCCTGAAACCCGGACTTCGGTCCTTGGTACAGGTCCCAATTTTTGATATCGCTGGCCGAATGCTCGTTCCGCGGGACGATCCGCTTGGCGGGGCAAACAAGCTGCGATCCTGCACCCAACAGCGGTGGGCCGAAGTTGATGTGGTACAGCATCTGGGCCGCCGCGTGGTGCGAACCCCGGTTGACGATCGTGTCCTTGATCCGGAAACCATGCTCGCCGGTGGCCGTTTTAATCTCGGTTTCCAGGGCCACGTTGTAAACTAAAAAACGCGTCTCAGGGACTTCGCCCCGGATGGTCAGCTCGCCGCTGTCGGAGAGCTCGGCGGTGAGGTTTTCGGCCGGGCGGTTGGCGATTTTGCCATGCAGCCCGTAAAGGAGTCGCCCCGTCTCTTCGTCATGCTCGGGGGCTCCGTTACTTTCCAGGCCGCAGCGGACGAGCAGCTCGTCGAAACCATCGAGCCAACCGAGCCCGCTTGGATCGCTGAGCGGGACAAACTTCGGGTGGACCGGGCCGTTGACCGGCGACTGCCATCCGATTTGGGTCCCCTTGTAAACCGCCTGATGAATCCCCATTCCCCGGGTCGGAAGCACGCGGAAGGTGAAGTCGCCATTGCGGACCTCCAGCACATCCACCCCATCAGACATTCCGCTGGCTAGGCGGCGATGTTTGAGCGAAAGGGAATGGACCTCGCTGGAGAGCGCGGTCTCGCCGGCGGCAACCAATTGATGATGATCGAGCTTCAGGGGCAACGAGTTAGGCATGATTGAGCGGGGCTCCAATCGGCGGAACGGATAAAGGGAATGTGCTCCGCTAAGATACGCTCGGTAGGTCACTCTTTCCAGCACAACCCCACCGAAATGGCGGTCGGTTTACTTGTCAGCGGGTCAAAACCTGATAAAACTGGGCGCTTCCGAGTCTGGTTTCCATGCCAGCGGAGCAGCAGTGAGATTCCATCCGACTTCGGTGTGGCCGATGCCTTGACAGGTCGTCCAGTGGAGTCGCCCCCAACCCCAAATATCCCGGAGAAGTAGAGCAACCGATGATCGAGAATGTTGTCAAAGGGGATAGCGTACGCGGAATTTTGGAACGTGCGATGGACGCCGGCGAAGGCCTGCTGAGGCTCTCGCCCAACTGGGTGCCGCGGAGTTTTCTGCACCCCGGGAAGCGAATCAAGCTGCATCCGGAAGATTGGTACGCGTATGGCGCTCACCGGGGTGGGATCGATGAACGTTGGTTCGCCAGCACCACCGACGCCGCGAATGAAGGCCGGGTTTGGTACGAAGGGCAAAGTTTCGCGATCTTCGAAGGCCAGCACTTCATGCTCAAAGAGGCGATCGAGGAGCAGGGCAAACGGCTGATCGGCGAGGCGATGTTCGGCAAGTATAGCCGCTGGCCTGTTTACTCGAAGTTCTTCGACAACATGGGCCCCATCCCGCATCACATGCACCAAAGCCAGGAAGACGCGGCCCTGGTTGGGCAGGAAGGGAAGCCGGAAAGTTACTACTATCCGCCGCAGCTCAACAACGTCGACAACAACTTCGCCTACACCTTCTTCGGCTTGACCCCCGACACCAGCAAGGCGCAGCTTCGCAAGTGCCTGGAAGATTGGCACAAGGGGGACAACGGCATCCTGTATCTCTCGCAGGCCCATCGCCTGAAGCGTGGCACCGGCTGGTTGGTTCCGCCCGGTGTGCTGCATGCTCCCGGTTCGCTGTGTACGTATGAGCCACAGTGGGGTAGCGACGTGTTTGGGATGTTCCAGTCGATCGTCGAAGGACGCGAAGTCCCTTGGTCGCTGCTGGTCAAGGACATGCCAGAGGAAAAACACCAGGACCTGGATTTCATCATCGGTCAGTTGGACTGGGAAAAGAACATCGACCCCGACTTCAAGGCGAGCAACTACCTGGAGCCGATCGTCGACGAAAGCCGCTCCGGCGATGGCTACGAGGACAAGTGGATCGTCTACGGCACGGTCGAAGGGCAGCAGCTCTTCAGCGCCAAGGAATTGACCCTCCAGCCAGGTGCCAAGTGTACGCTGAAGGATGGTTCTTCCAGCGGCTGGATCACCGTGCAGGGTTCTGGCCGGATGGGCAAGCTGGAGCTGCAAACCCCCGCGATGATCCGCTTCGGAGCCGAGACCGAGGACGAGGTCTTCATCTCGCACGAGGCGGCCACCCAAGGTGTCGAGATCGAAAACACCGGCAGCGAACCGCTGGTCGGCTTGCGGTACTTCGGTCCCGACGCGCACTTGTCGGTGCCGGCCGTGGGTGATTTCCGCAAGTAATCGTCGAAGCCAAGTGACACCAGACGGCGGGCCGCCGATTGTGCGGCCTGCCGCTTTTCGATGACCCCGCATTCACAACAAGCCCCCTTGTCGCCTCGGAGCAATCCCTCATGACCGCACACACCAATTCGTTCCCCAAACTGCACAACGCCATGTGGCCCGGCCTCGTGGGCAAGGAAGAAGGGACCGATCACCCGCCGATCAGCCTCGAGCGGATGCTGGAGCTGACCGCCGCCGCCAAGGTGGATGGGGTCAAGTTCGACGGGATCGACTACTTCCTGTTCCACCCCCATACCGATCCTGATGCAAGCGACGCCGATCTGAAGCGGATTGCGGATTTGATCGCCTCGCACAACCTGACGGTCGGCTCACTAGTCGCCCCGATTTGGCCCGGCACCGTGGGTGGCCCCGCGATGGGGACCGAAGAGGAACGGGGCAACTTCCTGCTGGCAGTGAAAAAGGCCTGCCGGATCGCCAAAGTGTTCAACGAGCATGGTGTGCGACAGTATGGCGTGATCCGAATCGACTCCGCCTCTAGCCCCGAGACGTGGGCCGAGGATCCCGTCGGCAATACGGACAAGATCGCCGCGACCTTCCGCGAAGCGGGCAAGATCGCCGCCGACCATGGCGAGCGTCTGGCCGCCGAAGGGGAGATCTGCTGGGCCGGGATGCACTCCTGGAAAGAAATGCTCATCCTGTTGGAAAAGGTCGGCATGCCGGGGACGGTTGGCTTCCAGGCCGACTTGGCCCACACCTACCTGTACCTGATGGGCCATAACGCCGAAGAGCACGCCTTGCTCAAGCCAGGCTACAGTCACGAGGAATTCAAGGCTGCCTACAAGCAGATGACCGATGCTCTCCGGCCTTGGACGATCGACTTCCACGTCGCCCAAAACGACGGCAGCGTGCATGGTACCGGGGCCCACGACAAGACGGGTCGCCACTGTCCCGCTGATGACCCCAACGGCAAGCTCGATATCGTTGAGTGCAGCGATTACTGGCTGCAAGGGGCGGCTGATCGCGGTATCCAGCACATCTGCTGGGATGGCTGCATGTTCCCCAACGAGATGCTGGAAGACCCCAGCACCTGGAACACCATCCTCGACGTGATGATCAAGGTCCGCGACCGCAGCGGCTGGAACGCGTAGCGGTCAGACGATCCACCCAGCAAACCGAACAACCAAAAAAAACACCTGAAAGGACACGAAACACCTCATGGCGAAAAAACCTCTGAATATCGGCTTGGTCGGTTATGGCTTCATGGGCCGCACCCACACCAACGGCTACAAACGCGTGCCCGATTTCTTCCCGGAACTCGAGTACCAACCGGTACTCAAGGCGGTTTGTGGCCGGAGCGAAGAGAAGACCAAGGCCTTCGCCGAGCAGTGGGGCTATGAGTCGTACGAGACCGACTGGGAGAAGCTGGTCGCCCGGGACGATATCGACGCGATCGATGTCTGCACACCCAACGACACCCACCACCCGATCTCGATCGCAGCCGCCAAGGCGGGCAAGATGGTTTTGTGTGAAAAGCCAATCGGTCGGACCGCCGCCGAGGGGATCGAAATGGTCGACGCCGTGGAAAAGGCGGGCGTTCCCAATACCATTTGGTACAACTACCGCCGCCTGCCGGCCGTGAGCTTGGCCAAACAGATTATCGATAGCGGCAAGCTCGGCCGGATCTTCCATTACCGCGCCAACTTCCTGCAGGACTGGACCATCTCGGCCGATGTCCCGCAGGGTGGACAAGGTCTGTGGCGATTGGATGCCGCCGCCGCCGGTTCCGGGGTAACCGGCGACTTGCTGGCCCACTGCATCGATACGGCCCTGTGGCTCAATGGCTCGATCAAGGACGTTTGCGCCATGACCGAGACCTTTGTCAAAGAGCGAATGCACACCCAGACCGGCAAGGTCGAGAAGGTGGGCGTCGACGACGCGTGTACCTTCATGTGCCATTTCGAGAACGGCTCGCTCGGACTGTTCGAATCGAGCCGGTATGCGCGGGGACATAAGGCCCTGTACACCTTCGAGATCAACGGCGAACACGCCTCGATCCGCTGGGACCTGCACGACCTGAACCGCCTGGAATACTTCGACCACGCCGACGACGGCAACGTTCGTGGCTGGCGGAGCATCCATGTCACCGATGGCGATCACCCCTATATGGATCACTGGTGGGTCCCCGGTTTGATCATCGGCTACGAGCACAGCTTCGTGCATCAAGTGGCCGACTTCCTCAAGTCGATCGAGGAAGGCAAACCGTGCGAGCCAACCTTCCGCAGCGCCCTGGAAACCGCCAAAATTTGTGACGCAGTCTTGGCCAGTGGTGCGGATCGTACGTGGCACGACGTGGAGTGATGCATCGTAGCCGAATTCGCTAAGAATTCGGGCCGAACAACGTGGCGCGGTCCTATGCCTGGGGAGAAAAAGGGGAGGAGTCCAATTACAAGGAGTCGGCGGTTAAGAAGCCTAATCCGCGGCTACCGTATTTGGACTTTTCCCCTTTTTCCTTGCCGCCAACAAGTGCAGCGAACTGCTTTTCCGTTGGCGTTACGACCGTATGAGACAGGTACGGCAAACGCGCTCGCCAAATGAAAAAGGGGAAAAGTCCAATTATCGATTCCATCTTGTGCGGCGACCCGTTCAGGAAGATTGATAATTGGACTCCTCCCCTTTTTCTCCCCAGGCGGGTTCTGGATTGGTTCTTCCGCGACGGCGAAGGAGAACAGATGGCGACAGTGGGCTCTGCTTCGCTTAACCCGCTCAGTCATGCTCAAACGGCGGAAAGCAGGTTGCGGCGATGAACTATCTGGCCCATGGCAGGCTGTTCGTCGGGTATCCTTATTTCCTGGCCGGAACGGCGGTGCCCGACTGGCTGAGCGTGGTGGATCGCAAGGTCCGCGCGCGATCCAAACAGGCGCGGATCGTGCAGCATTCGGATGAGCCGCGCGAGGCGGCGATTGCCGCGGGGATTGTCCGCCATCACCACGATGACGACCGGTTCCATCGAACCGCGGAGTTCAACCGGCTGCAATGGGAATTTTCGCGCCGGATTCGGGACCACCTCTCCGATACCACCGGCATGCGGCCTAGCTTCTTGGGGCATATTCTGGTCGAGATTTTGCTCGATGCGACCCTCGCCGAGCAAACCCCGGGCCTGTTGGATCAATACTACGCGGCGATGGAAAACATCGATCCGGCGGAGGTCGAGCGGGTGGTCTCGGAGGTCGCCGGGAAGCCGGCCGATCGGCTGGCGTGGTTCATTGGGCGATTTATCGAGGTCCGCTTTCTGGAGGATTACGCCGACGATGAAAAGTTGGTTTACCGCTTGAATCAGGTGATGCAACGCGTCAAACTACCTCCGTTACCTGGTGCGTTTCAAACGCTGCTGCCCGAGCTTCGGGCCGAGGTAACCACGGCGCGTGCCGCGCTATTGATGGATCCCACCACGACGCGACGCGGTCGCGTCGACTAATCGAATCACCCCTATCTGTTTTGCATTAGGAATTGTCCCATGAAATACGGCATGAATTTACTGCTTTGGTCCGGCGATCCCGACGACAGCCACTGGCCGGTGATCGAGAGCCTGAAGGAAATGGGTTACGACGGCGTGGAAGTCCCGCTGTTCAACCTGGATGTCGAGAAGTGGAGCAAGTTCGGCGAGCGGCTCAAGGGGATTGGTTTGGCCTGCACGGCGGTGACGGTCCGCAACGCGGACGACAACCCGATCAGTCCCGATGCCTCGATCCGCCAAAAGGGTCTTGATGCGAACAAACGCACCTTGGACTGTTGCCAGGCGTTAGGGGCGGAGACACTGGTCGGCCCTTACCATTCCGCGATCGGCGAGTTCAGCGGTGCCGGCCCAACCGAGGATGAATGGAAATGGGGCGTCGAGGTAATGCGCGGCACGGCCGAGTACGCCGGCGAAGTGGGCGTGATGCTAGGCGTGGAGTGTCTCAACCGGTTCGAAACCTACCTGCTGAACACCCATGCCGACTCGGCGCGGTTCGCGCGGGAAGTGGGACATCCCAATTGTAAGGTGATGTACGACACCTTCCACGCGAATATCGAGGAAAAGGATTTCGCCCAAGCGCTCCGCGACTGTTCCGATGTCCTGCATCATGTGCACATTTCGGAGAATGACCGCAGTACCCCAGGCCAAGGGCACATGCCGTGGGACGCGAATTTCGACGCCCTGAAGGAAGTTGGCTACGATGGCTGGATGGTGGTCGAGGCGTTCGGTTTGGCCTTGCCTGAGATCGCCGCCGCCACCAAAATCTGGCGGAAGATGTTTTCCACGGAGGAGCAACTGGCCCGGGACGGGTTGGCCTTTATGAAGCAGGAAGTCGCTAAGCGCTGGGGCTAGTCCTCTCGAAAAGCACGGAGAGACCGATGGCGGAGAAGGATTCCCAAGAGGATTGGCCGGACGATGAGTCCGATTCGGAGGATGCCGGGCTTTCGCTCGACATGCTTTCCGCCACCTTTGCCGAGGCCCTTGGTGCCCAGCCGGCTCCTTACGAGGCGGAGGCGGACCAGTCCGAAGCGGACGCTGAGGAACCCTTGGAGGTGGAGTCGACCGCCGAGGCGGTGCAGCGGATTGTCGACCAGGAACCGGTCGATGATCCCTGCGAGCTTTCCCCCCGCACGATCCTCGAAGCTCTGCTGTTTGTAGGGAACCCCGGCAACGAGCCGCTCTCAGCGGAAAAAGCCGCTTCGGTCATGCGGGGCGTCACCGCCGACGAGATCGAGGACCTCGTCCGCCAACTCAACGGCCAGTACGAGGTGGAAGGGTGCCCCTACGAGATTCTTCCGCAGGGAGATGGCTACCGGCTAACGCTCAGGGGCGAGTATTCCCCCTTGCGCGAGAAATTCTACGGCAAGGTCCGCGAGGCGAAGCTCTCGCAACCGGCGATCGATGTCTTGTCGTTGGTCGCCTACCATCCGGGGCTGACCCGGGAAGAGGTCGATCAGATGCGGGGCAAATCGAGCGGGCCGCTGCTCAATCAATTGGTCCGTCGACAACTTCTGCGGATCGAACCGGACCCTGAAAACCGCCGCATGAAGCGCTACTTCTCAACCGAGCGGTTCCTACAGACCTTTGGCCTGCGATCGCTCGACGACCTGCCTCAGCCTCAAATCCTGGATGGCGAGTAGCTGGCAAACCGCCGTGCTAGCATCCTAAGTGACTTCCACCAAACAGCTTACGCCCGCCACCCACAGGCAGCGCAGACGCCCGGCGGTCGGATTGATAGAATTGCATGATTCGTAAAACGACATTTCATGGATACCAGCGAGTCGTCGTCACGTGCTAAGCCTTCTTGCCCACCTGGGCGGATTGCGGCATGTGCGTGGCTTTCGAAAAGATGGTGAAGGCTTTCCGACGAGGAAGTGTACTTCACACGGGATGCCTCCCCTGGCAATGAACGCCGGTTGAGGGTGCCCGTTTGTTTCGCCGCGGTATCCATTCCCCTTACGCAAGGCAATTCATGGCTGGCCGTCAGCGGTGGGCGCAACTAAAAGAGTCCGCGCCCCATATTCTGCCCTCAATGCTTCTGTGCGACTTCGGCAACTTGGCCCGAGAGATGGACCAATTGACGGAGGCGGGCGTGCCAGCCATTCATCTCGACGTGATGGATGGTCAATTTGTGCCCAATTTGACCTACGGCATGCCGATTGTCGCCGGGCTGCGGAAATTGACCGATCTTCCTTTGGATGTCCATTTGATGATCGAGAACCCAGGCCGCTATGTCCGACAGTTTCATGAGGCGGGTGCGGACCTCATCACGATTCATCAGGAGGCAACCGGTGAATCGACCGGTGAGGTGTTAGCTCAGATTCGCGACCTCGGAGCGGGTGCTGGCATTGCTATCAACCCGGACACTCCACTGAGCGCGATCGAGCCTTATTTCGAGACCGTGGATTTGGTGTTGATCATGAGCGTGAACGCCGGTTTCGGGGGGCAAAGCTTCAACCCCATCGCCTTGGAAAAACTGCAAGCGGTCCGCCAAGCGATCGGCCCCGAAGTACTGCTGGAAGTGGACGGTGGGGTCAATCAGGAGACCATCGCCTCGTGTGTTTCAGCCGGCGCGGATTTGTTGGTAGTGGGCTCCGCCATCTTCGGGCAGCCCGATTATCGCCAGGCCGTCGCCGATTTGAAACGTCTTTCCACATCCAACCTTTCTTAAGGGGCTAGAGCATCATGTTGCGAATCGTCCTAGTTCGCCCCGGCCAAACCGATTACGACCACCAGCTCCGCATCCGGGGCACCCTAGATGTGCCGATGAATCCCCAGGGACTTCACGAGGTGGACGAGACGATCGAGCAATTGCGGGGACTCGATATCGATGCGGTTTACAGTGGCCCCTGCCAACCGACCCGGGAGACCGCCGAGGCCTTGGCCGATGCCTTCGATGCCAAACTGAAAATCGTCGACCGACTGGCCAATTTGGATGCCGGGCTGTGGCAGGGTAAACTAATAGCGGACGTAAAACAGCATCAACCGCGGGTTTACCGCCAATGGCAGGAAAACCCGGATGGGGTTTGCCCCCCCAGCGGCGAATCGGTTTCCGAAGTCCGAGACCGGATTCGAACCGCTCTGGACAAGGTTTGGAAAAAGCATCACAAAGGATCCGCCACGGTCGTAATTGTAGCCCCGGAACCACTTGCCTCGGTCATTCACGCGGAACTCGCGCGGGAGCGACTGGGTAACCTGTGGAAGGCCGAGGGGCATTGCGGATGGTGGGAAATCATTGAATATGAAAAAACGCCCGTCGCTTCCGGCCATTGACCCGGTGCCCACGGAAACCGACCCCGGCAATCAATATCCAAAGGACAAGACCATGGCTTCCGTCTCGCAAGACCCGGCGGCTTCGCTGGATGAATCGCTCCGCCCGAAAAAGCGGGGGGTACCTGAAGGGCTGTGGCAACGCTGTCCCGGGTGCCAAGCCGTGATCTTCCGCAAGCAGGCCGAACAGCTCTTGGGCGTGTGCCCCGAATGCGGCTACCACTGGTACATCTCCGCCCACAAGCGGATCGAGCAGGTGCTGGACGATGGCACGTTTGAGGAGTGTGACGGCGGCCTCTGTCCGACCGACCCTCTCCAGTTCAAAGATAAAAAAGCGTACGCCGAGCGGATTGTCGCCGAGCAGCGACGGACCGGCATGAATGACGCCGTGCTGACCGGCACCGGCATGATTCGCGCCCGCCGAGTCGCCCTCGCCGTCACCGATAGCGCGTTCATCATGGGGAGCATGGGTTCGGTCGTGGGTGAACGCTTGACCCGCCTGATCGAACGCGCCACCGAGCACAACCTGCCGCTGATCATCATCAGCGGCTCCGGGGGTGGGGCGCGGATGCATGAGGGGATCTTCTCGCTGATGCAGATGGCCAAAGTGACGGCCGCCTTGGCGAAATATCACGAGGCAGGTGGTCTGTATATCTCCGTGCTTACCAATCCGACCATGGGTGGCGTGGCCGCCAGTTTCGCCTCGCTCGGAGATTTGATCTTCGCCGAGCCGAAGGCTCTGATCGGGTTTGCCGGGCCGCGGACCATCAAGGCGACGATTCGGATCGAACTACCGGCTGGGTTCCAGACGAGCGAGTTTTTGCTGGAACATGGGTTTGTGGACCGAATTGTGCCCCGCGATCGCCTCAAATCGGAAATCGCCAAGGCGATTGACTACTGCGGAAAATGATCCGAGATGCTGCGTAAGGGGCCGATTCTCCGGCCTGCGCGGCGTAATTCCCGCTGGACTTGCCCCGCGATTGCCTTGCCGCCAGAGGTGGGTGGGCTTAAAGTGAAGGTAGGCAAGCAGCATTGGAACAGAACGTAGGCTACACTCAGGCATGCTCGGCAAAACCGGATGAATCTACTCGATCGGATCAGCTCCTACCTCGGCGTCAAATCGAAGCTCGATATTTCCACGCGGTTCGAGATCCTCCGCGAGGCGGTCTCGGGCACCATGAGCAACTTTTTTAAAGTCCGCGAGCATTCCACCGGGCGGACCTTGGGGCTCAAGATCCTCGACCCCGAGAAGCAGCGTTTTTTTGAATCCCGGTTCGAAGGACTCAAACGCCCCAGCGAAGGGGAGATCGCTTGCTCGCTGAAACATCCCCGAATCGTAGATACCCTGGAATATGGCAAAACCATCACCAATGAGACCTACGTCTTGATGGAGTTTGTCGAAGGGCAAGGACTCAACACGCTGGTGCTCGACCGGTCACCCCAGTTGGAGGGGAACCAGCTAAAGCTGATGCGGGACATGACCGAGGCGCTCCAGTATGTCCACGAAGCGGGCTACATCCACCGCGATATCTGTCCACGAAATTTCATCGTTCTGGCCGATTGCTCCGAGTGCAAACTGATCGACTTCGGCCTCACCTTGCCAGCCAAACCGGAATTCATGGTGCCCGGCAATCGAACCGGAACCCCCAACTACATGGCACCGGAGATCGTGCGTCGCCGCGAGACCGACCAACGCGTCGATATCTTCGCCCTAGGGGTCACCTTTTTTCGCCTGCTGACGTTCCAACTGCCGTGGCCCTCCGGCGGGGGAACAGGGCAAGACGCCTTAGCCCACGACAGCAACCCGCCAACCGATATTTTCGAGTACCGGCCCAACTTGAATCCGGAACTGGGCAAGCTGGTGATGCAGTGCATTTCCAAGGATCCCGCCAAACGGCCGGACTCGGCCAAGGAACTGTTGAAGCAATTGATCCGCATCCGCACGGTCGACAAGTAAAATGAGCGGCGGGGTTTAGCCCCGCCGTCCGTAGATCGCCGCTTGACGCGTTTCTCGGAAATGATACGATGGTGGGTTTACCAGCCAAAACGCGGGCCCTACCGGGGAATCTCACTTAGGGACTCCCGCCGAGCAGAGGCCGCTGTGATACAAAAATATAGCCATATACCGATAGCAGGAGCCTGTACGTGACGATTGACAAAAGCCTGAAGATTAAACGTGGTGGAAT
>JBBDIM010000086.1:0-4970 GCA_040880405.1 Pirellulaceae bacterium
GCCCAAACATGCCCACGTTGGAGGGCGTGGGCATGGCACCCGTTCGTTCGTTTTTTGTCCCGTTCAATGTCGAACGCGGCGCTGCCGACGAGGACGTCGGCGGTCCCAGGGGGAGCGCGTGGTTCGCGAACCTGCGGGTAGAATGGGGGTGGTTCTTTGAAAATTTGAAGCGTGTGGCACTGTGCAAACGTTCACAAAAACCCCGGCGCAAAGGATCTCGTGTGGGATCCGCAAGCCCTTGGCCGCGCGGCCAAGGAGAAAACACCAAAATGGGGGTATCTTAGGTCCTGGTGTTTTCCCTTGTTGTCCGTGAGAGCTAATTAAGGGAAGAGGGCCTCGGCTGCGGTTTTAAAATTCTCGGCCGCTTGGCCGCGCGTTTCCCCAATCGGGGGTCCACAAGATACAGCGCTCACAAAGCCGAAAACGGGCCCAACACCACAACCGGTACGACCCCCAAATGGGCCAACCACCCGGGCGAGGGGCGGCCAAGGAAAAACCAGAAGAGGGGCAAAAGATTCTCAATGGAGCAGCCCGGTAGCGGGAGCAAGAAGGCTCAAAGACGATTGGCCGAGAGACGGGGCGGGCCGGTTACTTCCCGGCATCCTTCCGCGCAATGATCCGGTGGAAGTGAAGTTCGACCTCGCGGTCGACCACGCGGCGAACCCCTTCGACCAGGCAACGGGGCTCGTTGTCTTCCTGCCCGATGCGGATGATGTCTTCCAGCTTGGAGCCGGGCGGGACGGTGAAGGTCGCTTGCTGGATGATCTGGTTGCCCGCGTCCAATTCCGGGACGATGAAGTGGCAGGTCGCCCCGAAGGTGAGCATCCGGGTCTGGTAGGCGTCCTGATAGGGACGCATCCCGGGGAAGCCAGGGAGCAGGCCGTGGTGCAGGTTGATGATCCGGCCCCCGGCATACTTCCAGCAGCTACTCGCCGGGAGGACCCGCATGTAGCGGGCCAGGACGACGTAGTCGACCTCGTATTGGTCCAACAGGTCGATCATTTGGTCGTCGTCGGTTCGGCCGCTGTCGTCCCCCACGTTGTGCCAGGGGACATTAAACTGCTCGGCCAGGCCGCGGCAGGCGTTCCGGTTGCCGATCATCACGGCCGGGATCGCCTTGATCTGGCCATCCCGCATCGCGCGGAGAACCGCCAAGGCGGGTTCGGGGCGGTAGGTGACGCAGATCGCTAGTCGTGGGCACTCGCCCCGCTCCTCGGGAGACCAGACGCGGATGGAGAGGCGTTTGAGTCGACCTATTTCCGTGAGCGCGTGTTTGATTTGAGGAAGGTGCTCCGCGTCGGTATGGACGCGGAGCAGCATGGCGAAGATCGCTTCTTCGTCATGGTCGTACATCTGGATCTCGGCGATATTGGCACCCAGTCCGGTCATGTAATGGATAATCGGATCGGCCAGGCCAGAGTTATCGGGTCCGACGGCGGTGATGACGACGAGCATGGGGCGATCTTATTCGTGCTTGGGAGCTGACATGCGGAAAAAATACCCGAACTAGTCATTCTAGCATCTGTCTGGTACTTTGGGCGGGGAGACATGGCATGCCAATCGCCCCCCAAATCGGCCGCACAATCGCTACCCTAGGGATAACCGGATGATTCAGAAAATACGCCGCGAGGATCTCGGCCCGGACGAGGTGCTGTGCGATTACTGCACCGCCAAGTGCTGCAAGTACTTCGCCCTGCCGATCGACACCCCGGACGACAGCAAGGATTTCGACTTCATCCGCTGGTACCTGCTGCACGATCGGGCCTCGGTGTTTGTCGACGACGAGGTCTGGTACTTGCTGGTCCATACGACCTGCCGCCACCTGCGGGACGACAACCTGTGCGGCATTTACGAGACTCGACCACAGATTTGCCGCGACTACACGACCGACGCCTGCGAGTTCAACGAGGACTGGGTGTACGACAAATACTTCGAGACCCCGGAACAGATCGCCGAATACGCCGAGGCGGTCTGCCCGCGTCGGCCCGGGGAGTCAATCCGGAGCCGCAAGCCGGACCTGTTGCCGATTTTGCGGTAACGGTTGGCGACCCATTTTTCGAGACTCACCTCCCACAAAAAACGTAATGAGCGATAAGAAACAACGGATCCAGCCGCGGACTCTGAAGGGGTTTCGGGACTATTTGCCGGAGGTGATGATCCCTCGCGAAGCCCTGATGGAGACAGCGCGGCGGGTTTATCGCTCGTATGGATTCGCCCCGATCGATACCCCGGCCCTAGAATACGCGGAGATCTTGCTCGGTAAGGGGAGCGATGAGACCGACCGGCAGATGTACCGGTTTGAGGATCATGGCAAGCGAGATGTCGGGATGCGATTCGACCTGACGATCCCGCTGGCGCGGTTCGCGGCCCAGCATATCGCCGAGCTCGGCACGCCGTTCAAACGGTACCACATCGCGGCGGTTTGGCGAGGCGAAAATACCCAGCGGGGCCGCTACCGCGAGTTCATGCAGTGCGACTTCGACACGATCGGGACGCGGAGCATCGTGGCCGATATCGAGACGGCTTTGGTGATCCACGACCTGATCACGGCGATCGGGTTCGACCAATTCACGATCCGCGTCAACAACCGGATGGTGTTGTCGGGGCTGCTAGAGAAGGTAGGGCTCTCGGAGAAGTCGACCGAGGTCCTGCGGGCATTGGACAAACTGGCCAAGATCGGCCCCGAAAAGGTCTCTGCAGAGATGCAAGAGACCGCTGGGGCAACCGCCCAACAGGCGGGAGAGGTGCTGAAGCTGGCGGAGATCGGTGGCTCGATTGATGAGATCCTACGGGCCTTGGATCCGCTGGTCGCCGGTTCGGAGATCGGCGAGAGTGGCGTTGCCCAACTCCGGGAACTGACCGCCGCGACAACCGCCGCGGGGGTTTCGGCGGAGCGATTAGCGATCGATGTCTCGATTGCGCGGGGGCTGGATTACTATACCGGGACGATCTTCGAGACCTTTTTGGGAGAGCTTCCCGGCATCGGCAGCATCTGCTCGGGCGGTCGCTATAACGATTTGGCGAGCCTCTACACCAACCAGGAACTGCCGGGCATTGGGGCCTCGCTGGGGCTCGATCGGCTGTTAGCGGCGATGGAGGAACTAGGGCGGATCGAAAAACGGTCGACCCCAGCCGAAGTGTTTTTGCCCTACTTCTCGCCGGCGCACCTGCACGACTACCTCCGGATCGCGACGCAGCTCCGCGCGGCGGGCATCTCCACGGAACTGTACCCGGAGGCTAAAAAGCTGGGCCAACAGCTCAAGTACGCCGACCGCAAGGGCTTTCGCTTGGCGATCATCGCCGGTGACCGAGAACTGGAGGCGGGTGTTTGCCAGGTGAAAAGCCTGGCGGACGGTTCGTCGAACGAGGTCAGCCTCGCCGGCGACGGTGCGGAACTGGTCTCGCACGTCCGGACGGTGCTGCGGGGCTAACCGGTCACCGCTTACGTGTTTTAAACCACGAAACAGGCGGACGACACGCGAACGATCGGTGGTGGTCTGAGCTGTTTAGTGGAGTGCAAGATTGCCATACCCACGCCCGTCAGCGCGGGCATGCTTTCGCGGGAAAATCCCCCACCCCACCGGCAACCCTCATCATCAAGCGACCGAGTTCAGACAACGCCAAGCCTTACTCGCGGTTCATGTTTTTCAACCACGAATCACACGAATGACACGAATACGGGGAGACGTTTCAATTCTGGGTAGCTATTCGTGTGTTTCGTGTCATTCGTGGTTAAAAAAATCATCCTTCGAGAGATTCAAATCGCAGGTTTGAAACGCAGAGAGCGCAGAGTCGCAGAGAGCGTAGAGACGCAACTTGCACGTGGGGCCTCCGCGTCTCCGCGGCTTCGCGTTTCAAAAACAGACTTCGAGTAAATCGATGCTGCTCGATTGAATGGTGTCGGCCCTTTGGGCCTGCCCCAGCCCAGGCCTGGGTGAATTGGGGATGGTCACGTATCGGCTCATTCAGGCGCAGAACGCGGATTGCACCCCTTAAAACGAGAGCTGCCGACGGGACGTCGGCGGTCCCAGGGGTTTCTTGCCACGGGGGGGAATTGGATGGGGACGCGTCTACCGGTGATTCGCTGCCTTCCTGCTCCGCGTTAATCTGCGTCCATCCGCGGCTAAAAACAAAGGCACGAACCTACCAAGGGCTCGATTCTTCGCAAGTTGCTCACCCTCGCTGGGTACGATAAAATGGGTCAACGAGGAAAACCATGCCATGACCATCCGCACTAATCCGTATGAAGTCGCCCTGGAGGCGTATCTCCGCGATTTGAAGATCCCCTACTTGGCGATCGATGAGCAGCGGCGGAGTTTGTATGGGGCGGGGTCGCTCAAGAATGTCGACTTCGTGGTCTCGCCGCCGGAGGGAGAGGGTTCGTTTCTAGTTGATGTGAAGGGTCGAAAATTCCCCTCGGGCCGCCAAAATCGGTACTGGAAAAACTGGGCTACGACGGACGATCTCGATAGTCTGGCCCACTGGCAGCGGCTAATGGGGCCGCGGTTCTCCGGATTGCTGGTCTTTGCATACCAGGTGGCCGGAGAGGTTTCTCCTTTGCCCACGTCGCTCTTGTATCCGTTCCGCGGCGAGATTTATGGGTTTGTCGGCATCCGGCTGGACCTTTACACCGCGTGGAGCAAAACGATTTCCCCCAAGTGGAAGACCGTCGCGGTCCCGACCGCCACCTTTCGGCAACTGGCGCAGCCGCTGGCCGCTTTGCTGCTAGGGGAACCGGCCGCCTTACCAAATGAGCCAACGCCGGCACTCCAAACCGCTTAGGCCCTGCGTCTAATCAGCGTTTACGGGTGGCTGGCGTCTGGGTGCCATGCCCACGCCCGGAAAGCGTGGGCATGAGAAGTGAGCGATGATCGTGCCCCTTCCGGGAAGTCTGGACGCCCTCTCCGGTTTCATCGAGTATTTTTGAAACGCAGAGTCGGGGGGGGGGGGGGGGGGGGGGGGGGGGGGGG
>JBBDIM010000087.1:0-31710 GCA_040880405.1 Pirellulaceae bacterium
ATTCTCGGCCGCTTGGCCGCCCGTTTCCCCAATCGGGGGTCCACAAGATACAGCGTTCACAGAGCCAAAAACGGGCCCAACACCACAACCGGTACGACCCCCAAATGGGCAAACCGCCCGGCCGAGGGGCGGCCAAGAAAAAACCAGAAGAGGGGTAAAAGGGTCTCAATGGAGCGACCCGGCAGAGGGGGCAAAAAACCTCTGTTGAATCAAACCGGGGAATCTGCGAAACCAACAGAGTGTTAGAATGGCCCCTAGTTATGATTTCACCACGAAATCAAACGGAATCCGCGGTTGGCTTTCGGCCCCGGTGTTGATCATTGTCGAATCGAAAGGGTATTGATGTCATTGTCTTCGTCAGAAATCAGTCCCGGTAGCCACACCGCCGAACTGGCCGCTTCAATCGAACAGAGGACCGCCACGGTGGGAGTCATCGGTCTGGGCTATGTCGGTTTGCCATTGGTGCAGTCGTTTGTGAGGGCCGGTTTCAAAACGATGGGCTTCGATGTCGACCCGGCCAAGGTCGAGCGTTTGGAGGCGGGGCAAAGCTACATCAAGCACATCGAGTCGGAGTGGATCGCCGAGTGCGTCGAGTCGGAGAAGTTCAAGCCCACCGCCGATATGAGCCGCCTGGCGGAAGCGGACGCTTTGCTGATCTGCGTGCCGACGCCCCTCTCGGAGAGTCGCGACCCCGACTTGGCCTACGTCGAGGGGACGGCCCGGATGATCGCCAAGGTATTACGGCCTGGCCAGTTGATCGTCCTGGAAAGCACCACGTACCCCGGCACCACCAAGGATGTGGTTCTTCCCATCTTAGAACAATCGGGCTTGAAAGTGGGAGTGGACTTCTTCGTGGCATACAGCCCCGAACGAGAAGACCCGGGGAATCCGGACTTCAGCGCCAGTCGCATTCCGAAGGTTGTGGGAGGACTCGACGAGCCGTCTCTCGAACTGGCCTGCGCCTTATACGGCCACGCCGTGGTCGAGATTGTCCCGGTGAGTAGCCTGGAAGTGGCCGAGGCCTGCAAGATTCTGGAAAACATCTACCGCTCGGTAAACATCGCCCTGGTGAACGAGCTGAAGGTGCTATTCAGTCGGCTCGATATCGACGTTTGGGAAGTGATTGAAGCGGCGAAAACCAAGCCGTTTGGCTTTCAGGCCTTTTACCCGGGGCCTGGCCTGGGTGGGCACTGTATCCCGATCGACCCGTTTTATCTCAGTTGGTTGGCCCGGAAGCATGAGCTCTCGACAAGGTTCATCGAACTCGCCGGTGAGGTGAACGCGGCGATGCCGGAATACGTGATCCAGCAGGTGATCGAAAGCTTAAACGACCACGGCAAACCGGTCCGAGGCAGCCGGATTGGGCTGTTGGGGGTGGCCTACAAAAAGGATGTCGATGATCCCCGGGAAAGCCCCTCGTTCAAACTGATGGAACTGCTACTTAAACGTGGCGCTCGGCTAACCTACAACGATCCTCACATTCCGGTGCTGCCGGAGATGCGGAGCTTCGATACGCCTCGGTTGGCGAGTGAAACCTTGACCGCCGACTGGCTGGCGGCGCAGGATTTAGTCCTGATCGCGACCGACCATTCGGCCTACGACTACGACTTTATCGTTCGGCATAGCAAGCTGGTGGTCGATACCCGCAATGCGACCAAGAGTGTGGTGGAGCATCGCGAGCGAATTCATAAAGCCTAGTCGCCAGGGTACTTTGCCGCCTGCGGTTTCTGCTGGAACAAGGATATTTTTGGGAGTCTTGATGTGACACGTTTTCTGGTTACCGGCGCGGCTGGCTTCATTGGAAATCATACCTGCTTGCAATTGTTGGGGCGGGGAGACGAGGTCGTTGGTCTCGATAACCTGAACGACTATTACGACGTTCAGCTTAAACGCGACCGACTGGCTCGGATTGAGTCGCATGCGAATTTCCGCTTTGTCGAGTTGGACGTGGCGGATCGCGCGGAGATGCCGGCCCTGTTCGAGCGGGGATCGTTTGACGTCGTGATTCATCTGGCGGCCCAGGCGGGTGTCCGGTACTCGCTGGAAAACCCGCACGCCTATGTCGACAGCAACCTCGTCGGGTTCATGAACATCCTGGAGGGTTGTCGTCACACCCACGTCAAACATCTGGCATACGCCTCTAGCAGCAGCGTGTATGGCGCGAATACGGAGATGCCGTTTTCCGTGCATCACAACGTCGACCACCCCCTTAGCCTGTACGCCGCCAGTAAGAAGGCGAACGAGTTAATGGCCCACACCTACAGCCATCTGTACAACCTGCCGACCACCGGGCTCCGTTTCTTCACGGTTTACGGACCCTGGGGAAGACCCGACATGGCGCTGTTCCTGTTTACCAAGGCAATTTTAGAAGGCCGCCCGATCGATGTCTTCAACGAAGGCCGAATGCAGCGCGACTTCACCTATGTCGACGATATCGTAGAAGGGGTGATTCGCGTGGCCGATCAACCGGCCCAACCCAATCTCCAGTGGAATGGCGATGATCCAGACCCCGGTACGAGCCGGGCCCCATACCGGGTGTACAACATCGGGAACAACCAACCGGTGGAATTGATGCGTTTTATTGGGGCAATCGAACAAGCCCTGGGCCAAGAGGCGAAAAAGAACTATCTGCCGATGCAGGCGGGCGACGTCCCGGCGACCTTCGCTGATGTCGACGACCTGACCGAAGCGGTCGGCTTCCGCCCCGCTACGCCGATCGAAGATGGGATCAACCGATTTGTCGCCTGGTATCGAGAATATTACGGCAAGTAGGTAGATGCAATCCCTCACATCCGCTGCACAGTATGTCCGTTAATTCGTTGGACCAGACGTTTGATCTCCAACACGCTTACGGTCGAGAGGACCTGATGGACCGGGATGCCCGATTCGGCGACGATTTGGTCGATCATGGTGGGTGCCGTTTCGATCGCTTGCAGGACGGTTCGTTCGCGGTCGTTGAGTTGAAGCTCCGCACCATTGCGGACGGTTTCGCCGGGGCCGACTTCCGCCGGGCGGTGGAGTGGGCCGATCTGCTCGATCACGTCGTCAACTGAGGTAACCATTGTCGCGCCATCGCCGATCAAGCGGAGGCATCCCAATGCGACCGGATTGTCGATCTGACCGGGGAGAGCAAAAACCTCGCGGTTTTGCTCCATCGCCATTCGGGCGGAGATCAGCGCGCCGCTGCGGATGGCCGCTTCAATGATGATCACTCCCAAGCTCATGCCGGTGATCAGCCGGTTTCGCTGCGGAAAGGCACCGGCCAAGGGGCTGGTAAGTGGAGCGGACTCGCTGATGAGGGCACCTTGAGCCGTGACATCCTCTGCCAATTGAACATGTTCCGGCGGATAGATGTTTGAAACCCCGCCACCGAGAAAGGCGATCGTCCGACCACCTGCCCTAATCGCCCCCTTGTGAGCGGCGGCATCGACACCTCGGGCCAATCCGCTAACGACCGTGAAACCCGCTTTTGCCAACTCGTACCCGAACCGCTCGGCCTGTTTCAAGCCGTAACGGGTGGGGCGTCTCGTCCCGACCACCGCGACAGACAATTCGTCTCGCGGCAATATTCCGCCACGCACAAATAGCATCGTGGGCGGGTCGGGAATTTGCGATAGCAGCGGAGGAAACGTTTCGCACTGTGGGGTGAGGATATCGATTTGATTCTCAAGGCAATGGTCCAGTTCACGCTCGATCTCGATCTGACCGGCAGATTGCACCAATAAAGCCAGCTTATTACCGATACCTTGGACCTGCCGCAATTGAGAAAGAGGAGCGGCGAGCGTCGCGGCCAAACCGCCGAAATGGTTTCGCAACTGCCGCACGCGGATCGGACCGATCCCTGAACTCAGTGACAATCGTAATGTCGCCGCAAGTTCCGGATCCTCGAATTTCTTCCGTAGATCGACCACAAAGACATACCCCACGCGCGAACGGCAATCAAACAAACTAGTTTGATTGTAATTGCTCGGGAGGAATGACTGAATCCCGGGCGATTTTCGGTTCGGGGGCAATTCCAGCGTACACGGAGATTTGGACCAACTCCGCCAAGGAGTTCGCCTTCATCTTCTTCATAATCTTCGAGCGGCGGAGTTCGGTGGTCCTCAGCCCGATATCGAGCTCCTTACGGATCACCTTATTCGGCTTGCCCTCGAGAATCCGCCTCAACACCTCCATCTCGTCGGGCGTGAGATTGGCGACGCGCTGCCTTAGTTCACTGACGACCTGAAATTCCTGAAATCTTGCCTCTTCCTCTTTCCAAGCGGTGGTCAGTACGCAACGAATCTGATTCGACTCCAGGGGTGTTTCCAAGGCATTCACGACTCCCAGTCGCATTGCCTTCACCGCTAAGCCCATGTTGCCCGGTTCAAGAACCAGGATCACGGGGTAGGGATAGTAGTCAGTCGCAAGGATGTGCAGGTCCGCTAAACAATTGGAGCGGCCCGGGACGTTATGATAGAAAACGCAACCACGGGACGCCTGTTCCGCAGGAGTCGGCAGGTCGGCAAGGGACGGATAAGCAACCAGCGGCAACTGAAGTTCGGCACAGGACGTTTGCAGGGCTTGTCCATCGGCCTCGGATCCGCCGATTCGAAACAGACGGCGCTGCTCCAATGGCTTCGCGAGTATCGACACATTGCGTAGTTGGTTAAAATCCATTCGGGGCTGCGCTAATCGAGATATTGGTCTGAGTTGGGGCGTGTTAATACTCCACCGGTTATAGATGTGAAATGTCATAACCACAATTCGAAATGAGAGTTATCGCGATGTGGATTACCGAGAAGACGCGGTGATGTCGGCCTTCAGAATAGCCATAACCGCTCGATAGGACAGGACTTCCGAGATTCAACGAATCGTCGCCTACTAAGCTCTCCGTTCCGGACGAATCAGGCGGAGGCGATGCCTTCCTGTAACGCTTGTTTCGCCAGTTCCAGCGGAATATTGTCTGTCAGTACGACATCGCCGATGGCATGCGGAACGATGAAGCGAAGCTTACCATGCTCCACCTTCTTGTCCTTAAGCATCGCGGCGAGGAGTTGATCTAACGGAAGATCAGGAACCTCAATCGGCAGGCCGAGGGCGGCAAGGAGTTGGGCTTGGCGGACGGTTGACTCTGCGGCAAAGACCCCCAGTTTTTCGCCTAACCGAGACGCACAAAGCATACCAATGGAAACGGCCTCACCATGGAGCAGTTCGCCATAACCGCCAACTGTTTCCAACGCGTGACAAAACGTGTGCCCGTAGTTAAGAATTGCCCGCAGCCCGGTGGTTTCGGTTTCATCCTCCGCGACAACTTGAGCCTTGAGCTGACAACTTCGGGCAATAATATGCCGCAGTACTTGAGGATCTCGGGAGTTGAGCCCGGCGATGTTTTGTTCCAGGTACGTAAAGAATTGCGGATCGAGGATGACGCCGTACTTCACCACTTCGGCCAACCCAGATCGATATTCCCGCGTGGGAAGCGTTTCCAAGACCGCGGTATCGATCAACACTCCTTTCGGTTGCCAGAATGCCCCGACAATGTTTTTGGCCGCCGGCAGATTGATCCCAACCTTGCCCCCCACACTGCTATCAACCTGAGCCAGTAGCGTGGTGGGAACCTGGTAGAAGTCGAGCCCCCGGGCTAGAGTCGCCGCGATGAATCCTGCCAAGTCGCCGATGACACCGCCACCCAGGGCAATTACGATCGACTTGCGGTCGGTCCCCGCGGCAATTGCCTTTTGCCAGAGCCAATCCGCCTGCGTCACAGACTTGCTTGGTTCTCCGGCCGGAACAATTAGCGGACTTACCCGAATTCCCGCTTCGACCAGCGAACCTTCGACTTGATCAGCAAAGATCGGGGCGACTCGGTCATCGGAAACCAGCAGGATATGACTTACACGCCGTCTCGTGGTAACTAACTTCGGGAGCTTAGAGAGAATCTCGGTCCCGATCATGATATCGTAGCGCCGCAGGCCCAACTCTACCGGAACAGTCAGACAATTGCGATCGGAAGCTGAAGACATGAGGGACGATATCGTTTCTAACCCGGGGGACCTAAGTCACCGGCCCACCCGAAGGAGTTGCGAAAAAGTTTGCTGCACGGCAGCGAATTATGTCAAAGCGGCTTGAGCTCGCTCGATTTCCTCAACTGATGGGGTAATGCTGCGGCAGAACCCGGTATGGACCCGGACGTACTCCAACTGGGCGCACTCAGACGGTTCGGCGTGTATTGCCGCCTCAAGTTGGCGTTTTTCCGCTTCGCTGAGGTGGGCGTATTCTTCAGGCCAGTGGGTCTCGATTTCCACGACCAAGGCTTCGCGGTAGGGATCGAATTTATCGGCCATCAACCGGGACTCCGCAGGGTGTATCGGCATAGAATAAGTGACGGGAGGTCTCTCCTCCGAGGTCCTTCCAGTATACTGAGAGGCCTTCCCCCCGGAAATAGACCTCAATCCGGCATTCACCCCACTCGCCATTATTTCGACGAGTGTCCCATCCGTTTCCTTTCGCCTAACCGTATTGATAATTCATGGCCACACGGTCCGTCGATTCTTCAAATCCCAGCGTCGAATCCCCTGAACCGAGCGGGCTGCCCGGTTGGCTGGTGGTAGTCTTCATCATGGGGGCGGCCAGCTTGGTTGCGTTTTTTGCCTTGATCCATCACTGGCAACAGGGCCGCAGGGCACTCGATTACTTTGGGTCGGAGGCCGCGTTTGCGATACGCCACTACCCGGAAGTTGAACTGCTCAGACTGAATGAAACGGGCCCCGAGCAAGATTATCCGGTTGATGCGGAGATCGAGCCGGTCTCCGGCCTAAAGATTCAAGAGCGGCACGATATCTCGGAAGCCCGCGGGTTGATTCATTTTCGGCAGGCTCTGATCGGCGACGGAAGCTACCGCTGGCCACCAAAAAACACCGACACGCCGCCCGCTTGGCGATGGGCCTTAGTGGTCTCCGACCCAGACCGAGAAGATGACTACACCGTGCTGATCGACGACAGCGACGGCCACATCCGAGGAGAAGGCAAGCCCCAGCCAATCGACTGCACTCGCATCCAAACCGGGATGAAAAAATTCTTCGAGGATCTTGGGGTGTTAGAGGACTAATCCTTCCCCAAGGTAGCCAACGCCACCAACATTCCAGCGACTAGCCCTAAGGTGTGGGCGTAGTTGGCGATGTTACCCATCATGCCGATCCAGCAAAGGAAAAACCAACCGACCAGGATGAAAATGGTCGATTGCGGCAACCGAATCCCGAAGGAGGGATCGTACCAGGTTTTCATCCACATGTAGCCGAAGATACCGTACAAGGCCCCGGAGTAGCCGACAAATCGGATCCCGGCACCTCCGTCAAACAGAGTGGCACCGTAAGCTTGCCCCAGGTTGCCCGCGATCGCGAAGATTAAACTGTACAGCAGGTACTTTTTCCACCCGATCCGAATTTCCATCGGGGCACCAAGTACATACAGCATGTACATGTTGAAGAAAACATGCAGCACCATGGAGGTACTGTGCGGAAAGACAGGAGTCAGCACGCGCCAAACCTGGCCTCGCATGATACTTACCAGTGGGTCGCCGGTGTTGGCGTAGGCCATGATGTCCGTAGGGGCCACGAACATCATGGCATCGTAAACTTGGCGTCCAAGTTGTCCCTCTTTCTGACCGCCGAATAACCCAATGGCGGTCACGATAGCACAAATAACGACAATTCCTTTGGTGATGGGGGCATTTCCGCTGAGCGGGGAGGAGAATTTCTCCCGCATATTGTGGATATTTTTACGCCGCTCCTCGTGCTTTAGCCGCTCCATCTTTCGAATTTCGGCCGCTTCCCGGCCCGCCTCGACGTAACGACTCTCTTCCGGGTTGGAGCGAAAGGCCTCTAGTTCGGTGCGAGACTGGGGGACATCCCCTTCGTCGTGAATCCAAATTCCATGCGCGGCATCGCTATCGGTCTCGAATTTCCCGCTAATTCCCAGCGTCAGTAGGTAATCCACAAATCGCTGGGCGTGTGTGGCGGATTCGATTTTTCCGATCTGTCGCATGATCTCTCCGAGCTGGGAGTGTTTTTATGGCCGACGAGTAAATGGTACTTCGGCCGAGATTACAGCTTACCCGCATCGAGCAGCCGATGAGCCTCTTCAACTTCATCGTAATATTCACGCCGTTGGAATTGAGAGGCAGCCTCTTCATCGACAATCACGACCACATCCCGATGCAACTGTAATGCGCTGGCGGTGACCTGAGCGGTGACAGGACCCTCGACCGTGGCGGCGATTGCTTCCGCTTTGGACTCGCCAAATGCTAAGAGCAAGCACCGCCGCGATTCCAAAATGGTGCCCACGCCCATCGTGATGGCCAATCGTGGAACTTGCTCTTCGCTTCCAAAAAACCGGGCATTGTCGCGGACGGTCTCGCCCGCCAACGTTTTTAGCCGCGTACGGCTGCCGAGCGACGAGCCAGGCTCATTGAAGGCAATATGCCCATCTCGACCGATTCCCAGAATTTGAATGTCGATACCACCCGCGTCCGCAATCATCCGCTCATACTGTTCTCCATAGGTCTCGTAATCTAATGCCCGACCGTCGGGAACATGGGTATTTCGGAGATCAAGGTTTAGGTGTCGAAACAGGTTCTCGTGCATAAAGTGCTGGTAGCTTTGCGGATGGGTCGGCGGGAGGCCGACATATTCATCCAGATTGAACGTGGTCACTCGGCTAAAGTCGAGACCTTCGCTCCGATGCATTCGGATCAGTTCCTCGTACATCTTCAAAGGCGTGCCTCCGGTTGCCAGGCCCAGCACAGTGCGAGGTTTCTTGCGAATCTGCGCGGCGACCATATCGGCGGCACGACGGCTGGCGGAAACGGGGTCGGGTTGGACAATCACACGCACGAGAGCGGCTCCACGGTTGCAAATGGATGAAAGTCGTCAATTAATTTGCGATACCTCGGGCCACTCATAACCGCCCCATGGGAACTGCACTCGCGAGGGATCCTGGGTTGGTGGGGATGGGCTTTCCGAGGAAAGTTTGTCTTTGATGATAAACCGCCGGGGGCGGATTAAAAAGGGAACGCATTGTCCGGGCAGCCGCGAAAATAGGCATCCCCAGGGGTATTCATAATCTATCTGCCCAGAATGATCACGAATAAATCGGGCAAAAAACCGCTCTGGAGGTCAACCGACTGATTCCGGTACAATCGCTAAGCGGTATGCTGGCACCGACAGCGGTGTCGATTAATGTCAGTCGGTCGAAAAAAGGAGGTTTCGATGCGGTCCATTGCAGTGCTGAATCAAAAAGGGGGCGTCGGCAAGACGACCACCGCGGTCAATTTGGCCGCCGGACTGGCGCTACTGGGACATCGCGTGTGCGTCATGGACCTCGATCCACAGGCCCACGCCTCGCTGCATTTGGGTATCGGAGTCGCCTCCGGAGCCGCGTCGGTGTACGAGGTTTTGGTGGGGGACGCCACCTTCGACGACATCTGCCAACAGGCGGACGACGGCCTATGGTGCATTCCGGCTCATTTAGACCTAGCCGCCGCTGAGATGGAATTGGCGGGCGAAGTCGGTCGCGAGATGATTTTGCGTGATGCCTGGGAGAATTACGAGCAGGAATACGACTTCCTGATTCTCGACTGTCCACCGAGTCTTGGCGTCTTGACCCTCAACGCCTTGGCCCTCGTCGACGAGGTGTTTTTGCCGCTCCAGCCGCACTTCCTGGCTCTGCATGGATTGAGCAAACTGTTGCGAACGGTCGATGTCGTTTCCAAACGGATCAACCCAAGTTTGCGATTGACTGGCGTCGTCATGTGCCTGTTTGAATCGGGGACCCGATTGGCAGGTGAAGTTGCTGGCGATGTGCTCGAGTTTTTCGGAAAATCAGGGGGAGAAGGGACTTCCTGGGCCGACGCGCAGGTCTTCCAGACCCGAATTCGCCGGAACATCCGGTTAGCGGAGGCACCCAGTTTCGGGCAGTCGATTTTCCAATACGACCCCCAATCCAACGGGGCGGAAGACTACAAAATGCTAGCCCGAGAAGTTTTAGGACTGTCTCCCCGAGAGGAGATCACGCCCAGCGGAAAGGCATCGGCACCGGCGGCGTAAAATCATCTGATTTCACGCCGGGGTGTTGATTCTTCGCTCAGCTCTCGGTAGGAAACTAGTGGAATGGTAGCGCAATTCCGTATGCGCTGCTCGACCGGTGATCCGATTCGTGGATGAGGTGGATAGTGGAAGGTTCGCAAGGTGTCCCACTGCCCGCAGCAAGGTCTTCCAGGTTTCAGTATGGCTTGTCGGCTCTTTTGGGGGCGATGGCGACTGTTGCGGTTGTCGCGGCCTACTGGACCACTTGGCGGTTTAACGATCGGGCCGATACTACCCTTTTCTCCCCAGGTTCTGCGGAGGCGGAGCAGCTATTTCCCGAAGCGGTAATTCTCCCGTCCGGGAAAGGCCGTGTCGGAAGTTTCACCGCCCGATATCGTGACGTTCGCTGGCTATTCGCCGAGGCCCAAAATTCACTGGGAGACACGAGCGGTTATCGTGCGGAGTTCGACCAAGACAGACTTATTTTAGAGTGTCCGCGGAGGGCCGAGTTGGAGACCGTCTTCGACGAGATGTCTCGGCTTGATCGGCTGGAGGCGGGGAGTTTCGTGATCCGTGGAGTGGTGCTCGATCCTCAAGGGCAACCTTGTGCCCGACTAGCTCTCGATCTGCTGGGGCCCCATCCGAGCACTGGCGTCTTTAAAACTCGGGCCGATGGTACCTTTACCATCCCGGTTCGTTCCCCGCCGGGGAGTGGTTACTGTCTGCGAGTTCGCCGTGAATTTGCGAATAGCCAGCTTTCTCGTCCCTTTGAGCTTGAACCAAGCCGTCCGGAGGTGATTGTACGCCTGACGGTAAGGACCGAGCTGGCGGCGCGGGAAAATCGACATGGACTTTTGGCTTGGTCCACACTACCATGATAGAAGAGTTGAGGGGGTAAACCCTCAGGTGGCCGGATTTGGCGAATGCTCATTTCTCGCAGTGGCGACCGATTCGGGAGCCGTCACCTGGGCTTTAGGGCCTCGATATTAGACCGGTCCTGAACACTTCAGTTCGGGCTCTCGTGCCGATCGTGATGAATAATCGGGGGCGATCGTGCGAATCTTGATTATTGTTGAAACTCTTCCGTGTTTTCAGAGATTGAGCGATTGTCGATGGCCCATTCTTGATGAATGGCCCGGCTTCGCGGGATTGAAATCCCGCATTCTCTATTGATGGCGAACCACCGTGACCGCGATTGCACAATGCGATCACTGCCGTGCCACTTTCCAAGTGAAGGACCACCTTGTCGGCAAAGGGGTCCGGTGCCCGGTTTGCGCAGAGACATTCCGCGTGCGACCCACCGCTGCGGTAGGCGGAGCGGTGAAGCTCAAGACGGGTAAGGCAGACCGCGAACCGGAAGTCGAACCGCCAAAAATCTCCAAAACACGGCGTCGTGACGATGACGACCAATTTTTTTCTAATCCGGTCGATCCAAATCAAGTGTACGCCGAGACCACGGCCGCCTTTCGAGAGCGGAAGAAGTTTGAACGCAAACTATTCATGGGTAGCGTGGCGGTTCTGTTTTTGGCCATCGTCGCAGGCGGGGTCTTGGTCGCGTATCGCTATGCTTCCCAATCCGACAGCTTGGCAATCGCGGCGTTTGAATTTCCAAAAATCACGCGTGATGAGATTGAGGGTTCATGGCAGGAACATACTAGCGACCACCTCCGTTTGGGTTTCGAGGTTCCAGGGGAAATCAATGTTCAATATGACCCCGAGACCGGAGTTACCAAACTCGAATTGAACGACAAAAAGTTGGGTACATTCCGGGTCTATCATGTCCCGGAAGCCAACCCGTTTTGGAACAAATGGGTACCGACGATTAAAGAAAGAGATGCCGAGCGGTTTATTCCGGAGGAGACCTACCTGAAATCGCGTACCTACCGGGCGACCTCGATTGGGCCGATAAAAGTTCATCGGTATCGATTCGCAGGCAAGGAAGGGCCCACCGCTTCACAGCGCGTCGCACTGATTCGGTTGTTCAGCGTCGACGATCAAACCTACGCGGTTTTATGGGTCGGCCCTGGTAGCCGTTCTGAGAGCCGGGAGGTGCGATATTTCTTCCAACAGTTCGCCCTCAATGACATCCCCTATACCGAGTAGCAGACTTCGATCGCGGATCCACATCGGCCAACCGCCAGGCTTTCCTCTGCCATCCTTTTCGCCAATAATCTAGTCAGTCGAGGTCATCTTCCGATGCGATCGGTTCCGTCACCTAATTACCACAATTGAGACTGCGTTCGCGGCGTCGATCAGCAAGTCACCCTTTCCGTGGTCGGCTGAAAATTAAGTTGGAGCAAAGTACGAGGCGACCGATGTCCTCGGCGAATCGATTTATGGATTACTTTCTTTCAGACCTACACCTGTTCTCTCTCCGCAGCGAGGCCCAAAAGCATGAACTGGAAATCCGGGCACGTGTAGCAGACGCGCGGACCTTTGTGCTGGGTGGAGATATCTTTGATTTCGCCTGGACGATCTATCCCGATATCGATTCAACCATCAATGCCGCGATGGATTGGCTTGAGGCCTTGATGGAGATCAATCCAGAGTGTGAATTCCACTACCTGCTGGGGAACCATGACTGCCATCCGGAGTTCGTTGAGCAACTCAGCGAACTTGCCCAGCGGTCGCCGAACCTTCAGTGGGACCCTTACTTCCTAAGGATCGGGTCAGCTGTGATGCTCCATGGCGACGTAGTGCATCTGCGACGGACGACGAACTATCATCTTGCCCAAGCTCGGTCCAACAAGGCTGCGAATGAAACGAAGCGCTCGGCCATGCGGAATCACGCCTATCGGATGGTGGTCCGAGCCCGGGTCCATGCTTTGGTCGGCAAGGTGGCGAATCCGAAGTGGTTTATCGCGCGGCAGATCATGCAGTATCTCCGCAACGAAGGGCACCCGGAGGAATCGGGACTGGAGAACGTCTATTTCGGCCATACCCACGTTCCGCTCGCGGATTACGATTTCAGCGGTGTCCGGTTTCACAATGGTGGGGCTTCCATTTCCGGCCTGAACTTTCGAATTGTCGAGATGGAACTGGATCCCCCGGGATAATTCACGAGAGATCGTCACTCCCTTTTGCCGACCTTGCGAGTACCTCAAATGTCTCCACCATTGTCTGATCCGGCGGATACCATCGCCACGCTCGAATCGCTAGGGGCGAAACTCCGTAAGCGAAAGAGCGGGCGGTTACATGCCGTCGATTTGAGTGCCACCGTAAAGACGATCACGGATCGGCAACTTGACCACCTCGACCCGATCCAGGCCCTGGAAGTACTCGACCTGAGCGGCACCGAGGTAACTGACTTGGGTCTTGAAAAGCTCCGTAGTCATCGCCAACTCAAACTACTAACCTTGACCGGATGCCCTGTCTCGCCGGAGGCGATCCGAGCATTGCGGCAAAACTTGATCGGCTGTCGGATCATTGCTTAAACGCTGCGAGGGCTTATTTCCAAGTCTCACGCAGGAGGTCGGCCTGGGGCCGGATCGCCTCCATCTCCCCTTGATCCCGTTTCCGCTTGACGTGTTTCATTCTAGTAAGAAAGGGTCTGAATCGCCCCCAGTTCCACCGCCTTATACACGGTTCCGCCAATTTTGAATCCCATCCGTTCGTACAACCGGATGGCACCCGTATTTTGGGCGGTGACTTCTAGGGAGACTAGTTTAATTCCCACTTCTTGATAGCCGTATAAGGCCCTTAGAAGAACCGATTTACCGATACCGGCACTTCGGGCCTCGGGAACGACACCCAAGTTCTGAATAGAGCCGTTCCCTTCTCGGTCACGAACCCCCTGAATGGTCGCGACAGGTCGCCATAGCAGATCCGAATCATCCCACGATTCGACCAACCAGGTCGCCTGGGGCAAGAAACCTTCACGCCGACTGATTTCCGTCATCAGCCGGTGGCACCCTTCCGGATCACCCAGGCAGGGAAAAACATTGGCATCGACCTCCATGCGAAAGCTTTGGAATTTCACGTCCGCATGTAGAGGGAGCAATTCTGGAGACCAAGCTCGGAACCGAAAGCCTTCCGGCAAAGAAGGAAATGGACCCGGCACAACCCGTAGGTCGATTTCCATCCGAAAGCGTTTAAAATAAGTTAGCGCCACCTCGTCGGTCCCTTGGAAGTGACCCGGTCTTGGAAATTCAATCCGTCACTCTGCATGATACCCTACCACGCGGACGCGGTAAAACATTTGGACTGGTATCCGCCTTCGAGATGATCCCAATACGCAAGGCGTTACAGAGCACTCGCTTGTGCGGCCCGACCGAACTGCCGATCACGATTATCGGTCTCCCAGTCTCGCCGAGAATAACTAAGTATCGAAGAATCGGTTTCGCGGATCTCCAGGTGGCTCAATTGAAACCCCATTTCCGATATTTCCGAAAATAATCGATGGGCCAGATTTTCCACGGAAGTGGGGGCATCGAACTCCCGAAGTTTAAACGTCTCCCCATGCTCGTGCATGTGGCGAACCAAGGTTTGATAAAGCGGATCATGGACATTGATTAACATCCCATGGTCGTAGTGCTCTTTCAAAAATGGTTCGATTTTGGCGTCAAAGTCGCCAAACAGCGTGGTGTACGACCCGGTCCGCTCGACCTCAAAGTAACAGACCACCCCATACCGGTGCCCATGCAGATTCCGGCACTTGTCCTGGAGTTCTTCATTGCGGTGGGCCGCGTAGAATTTGTACTCTTTGCGAATAATCATGCTGCGAAGGTCCAGAAGCCGGGTGCGTTGGCGATGGAGGCGGGTAAGCACTTCCTTAAACTTACACGAGCCCGGCGGATTCGACCAGCTTGATCCCCCGGACCTTCTTAAACCGTGTACCATCCCCGATTCGCAACGATCAGGTACCGAGAACTCGTATGACGAAGCTCGGTACCCTCCTCACGCGGCTGCCAACGGCGGTCACTTACCTTCGCGGACAACTTTCGTTAACGCCTCCACGAAGAAGTACTCGCCCCACATCACCGATTCATCGACTCCGAGGTTCTTTTCGGTATGGTAGACACCATGCTTCAGGATCCCTTCCCAGCCTGGGGTATCGATCGCCAGGTATTCCGACTCGACTAATGCGTCAAGCATTTTGAGGGCGGTGTCCCGATAGGCCGTGGCCTTGGCCGGATCTTTGGTCTGTTTTGCCAAGTCCAGCAAGCCACTCGCGGCTATGGCACCCGCGGAGCTATCCTTTTGTGGTCCCCAAGGCAGGGGTTGACTCAAGTCCGCATCGAAATCCCAGTAGGGAACGCCATCCTCGGACAAATTTCTGATCCAGAAGTCGGCATTTCGCTCGGCGACATCCAGGAACTCCTCGGAACCGGTCAGGGCCACCACTTTGCTGTACCCATAAAGCGACCACCCCAGGCCCCGGGTCCACGCGCTATCGCCCCGAAGGCCTTGGTGCGTGGTTTCCTTTAAAAATTCCCCGGTCTCCAGGTCGAACAGCCCCTCGTGCGCTGTCGAACCATTTTCCCGCACGATCTTGTCTCGCGTGGTCCGACAGTGAGCCACAGCCTTTCGCATCAACTCCTCGTCCCTCGTTTCGTTGGCGGCGTAGAAGATGATCGGCACGTTCATCATGATGTCGATGAACAGCGAGTCATCCGAAACGAAGCTCCGTAAATACTGCCCTTTCTCTTTGAACCGCATCGCCAACGTCCGGCCCGCTTGAATCAGCACTTGATGCAAGTGTTCATCGCCGGTGAGCTGATACCACGGGAGATAAGTACTGAGGAAGATGAAGCCCAAGTCATGGACGTCTCGATCGTGCTGCCGGTGCTCCAATAGCTTGGAATAGTGCTCCGCCCGTTGCCGCCAAGCCGCGTCCCCGGTCCGGAGATGGAACTGCCACATCTGTCCGGCGAAGAAGCCGCCGCACCAGTCGGTCCACAGTTCGCCATCGTGCCGCCATTTGCCATCTTTGCAATAGATCGGCAAGTAATCCGGGTACGATTCGACGGTGTGGGCGACCTGCTTTTCCGCGAATTCCAGGGCAGCGATATATCGGGCAATGCGAGCGTCGGTCATGATGTTTTCAGTCGTCAAAAAGGGACTACACCGGAAGGACAAGTTAGGGCCTGGGGAGTTCCCGGAAAATGGTCTACAATTGCGGGCTATCGTAAACTCGCTTGAGTATTGTGTGAAGTAGCAACCCCTTAGCAGTCGCCGAATTTGACATACGATCCAATACTGCATGTGGTCTTGTACCGGCCTGAGATTCCGCCCAACACAGGCAACATCGGTCGAACCTGTGTCGCCACCGGTATGAAGCTGTGGCTGGTCGAACCGCTCGGTTTTAGTGTCGCGGACAAAGACCTCAAACGTGCTGGCATGGACTACTGGCAGCACCTGAATTGGGAAGTCGTGCCGGACTGGGGGACCTTGCGATATCGCCTTAAGTCCCAACGGTTCTGGTACTTAACCAAGAAGGCCAAATGCAGCTACGCCGATGTCTCGTTCGCCCCAGGCGATGTTTTGGTTCTGGGTAGCGAGTCGAGCGGCCTGCCCGATACCTTGTTGGAAGAGGCCGCGGAACAAGCAATTTCCGTCCCCATGCGAACCCAGGTTCGTAGTCTCAACCTATCCGCCACCGCAGCGATTGTCGCCTATGAAGCGGTTCGCCAGCTCACCTGTGGCGGTCAGTATAAATTACCGATTGGCGCGTCCCCGATCGGCTAAGTTTCGCCCCCGATTCGAGAACCCAAGGAATCCCTCAACGATGCCCACCATCTCGCCCAAAGCCTTAACAGATTTTTCAGCCGCGTTGCTCGAAGCAGTGAAGGTAAGCCCAAATGAAGCAACCCGCTGTGCCGCCAGTTTGGTCGATTCGAACATGCGAGGCTACGACTCTCACGGAGTCATGCGGATACCGTTTTACGTCCAAATGATTGAGGCGGGCGAGATCGATCTGAGCAGCCAAATCGAAATCGTGAAGGAGTCTCCCACGAGTCTGGTCGCGAACGCCAATTGGGGCATCGGGCAGTCGGCCGGATTTTGGTTGGCGGACAAGCTCATTCAAAAGGCCCAACAAAACGGAATGGCGATCGGCACAATGTACCGCGCGGGGCACATCGGCCGATTGGGCGAATACTGCGAATTGGCCGCGGCCAACAATCTGGTTTCGCAAGTGATGGTCAACACCCATGGGGCCATTTGCCGCATGGCCCCTCCCGGCGGAAAGTCTCCTCGTCTCGGCACCAATCCCATTGCATTTGGCGTGCCCCATGCAGAAACACCTCTGATCCTCGACTTTAGCACGAGCGCGACCGCCGAGGGCAAAGTCCGCGTGAACAAGATTGCCAAAAAGCCTTGCCCGGAGGGTTGGCTCGTCGACTGCGAAGGCCGACCTACCACCGATCCGGAATCTCTCTACGCCGATCCGTGCGGCAGTATTCTCCCCTTCGGCGGCACCCAAATGTACAAGGGTTTTGGCCTGGGCGTGATGGTCGATATCTTCAGTGGGGCCCTCAGCGGCGGTCTCTGCTCGCGGGAAAAGGCGGAAACGCAGAAGGGTAATTGCGTCTTCATGATGATGATCAACCCGGAAAACTTCGGTGGAGCGGAGCACTTCGCCGCCGAGGTGAATCAACTGATCAATTTCATCCGCGACTGCCCGACCGCTGAAGGGGTCTCTCAAATCATGCTCCCCGGCGACCCGGAACGCTTAGCATTCCAGAGAAAACAGCAAGAGGGGATTTTCCTGGATGGTGAAAACTGGGCGAAACTAACCGAGTTGGCGACCTCGCTCGGTGTCTCGGTGCCGGATGTCGCCGCGTAATTCGCCTCGGCTAGATCCTGGCAATCGCTATGAGAAACCGCCGTTGACGAGCGTTACAAATCAACGGCTCCCCGGATACGTAGACAAGGCTTTCCTTTGGAAGGATGGCCCCCAAAATCCGCCCGTTTTTCGTGCCCGAGGGTGCCCTTGTACGTTTTCGATCCGCTTGGCATACTATGGACTTACGGCGGTTCAAGCCCCCAGGCGAACCGCCGTAAGTATTTGAGTGTCCAACGAGATACATGCAAAGCCAAAAGACCACTTGGCATGCCGGTCTCTCAAAACTCAACCAAACCACGGGGTGTAGCGCAGCTTGGTTAGCGCGTTTGACTGGGGGTCAAAAGGTCGCAGGTTCGAATCCTGTCACCCCGACTTGCATTTCCTAACGACTTACTCTCTTCATCGGGAGAAACACTTCCGTTTAGGGGTAGGTCGTTGACAGTGTTTGCTAATTGGACTTTGTTCCGAGCAGTTGCCCCCTCGTATATCTTCACCGGGGGAGCAGCATTGCCGATGGTTAGTACGCCGCTGACTAGCTTGTTTATGACCCGCTTCTTGGGTTGTGTTCGCTGAAATTCTAGGAACAGCTTGACGTCAATCAAGTCAAAAAGTTTTCGGACGAGTTCCAGGCTGTTGGCATCTTGGGCTAAGTTGCTGAGATTGCGGATCAGACCCAGAGTCCGATCGACTTCAGAGCTGTCTCCGACCGAGACGGCGGCCTGTCGTTCGAGGGTTTGAATCTCTGCCGATAGAGCCTTGGTTTGCTCGGACAGTCGGTCGAACTCCTTCGAGACAGCCTCGTACTGGGCGTCACTTTTGGCCCGAGCCATATTCTTCTCGACCAACCCCTTCTCGGCGTTGGCCGCGTTCAGCTCACTCCGTTTTCGGGATAGCTCCTGGGATAGTCGGTCATCTCGTTTCTCCTGGGAAGCAAGCTGGCGAATCTTATCTTCCAACTTGGGTAGGAGCGATGGGGAAAGCAGTCGCTGCCGGATGCAACTCAAAGCGAAACGGCTTGCCGCCAAGCCATCCACGTGGTTGTGATTGCACTCGCCTCCACTGCTTTGTTGGTAAAGTCCGCACTTGTAGCGAAACGCCTCCTTGGCCGGCACCCGGTACATGGGCCAGTCGCAGGCCATATCAAATACCCGACACCCCAGGGGATTGCGGTTCGGATCTCGCGACCGGGATTTGCCGCGCTGGGTGCCAGCCCTCTCATCGAGCACCTCCAGCAATTTTCGATGCTCGGTCGGATCCACCACCGGATCGAAGTGGGCGGGCGAGGCAATTAAACTCTCCTCCGGATTGCGAATGACCCGGGGAGCGTTACGGTGTTGGCAGTAGTCGTCCTCCGTCAGTTCGCGAGGCCCCTCCGGGGTGAGTCGCAATTGGTCGCCCATCGATCGCCGACCGTATTCTACCATGGCCCGCAACAACGGATTTCGGGCAATACAAATGACGGTATTTTGATGCCAGATGCCGCTCGTCTGGTGGCGAACGCCATTGTCTGTACGGTAGCGACCATGGTCGGGAGTGGGGATTTTCTCAGCGGTAAGGATTTTCGCGACACGATGGGCTGAATGAGTAGGGAGCAAGTCGAGGATTCGGCGAATTACTTCCAGTTCATTCTCTTGGGTCGGTGCCCAAACGACGTGGTGCCCACTCATCCGCACGATTTCGCCTTTCTCCAGTTGACGAATCCTTGTCCCGTCCTCCTTGACCAACCACCTCCGAAACCCGTAAGGGGGCTCGCCTCCGCTGGAGAATCCGCGCTTGGCCAGGGATAATTGGGCGTGGATTACCTTCTGAGCAAGATCCTTTCGATCCTGGCCCGCGCGATCATAGGCAAGCAGGGCGAGTAAGTTATCGACAATCTTTGGTCGTTCCCTGGGGCCAAGTGGCCCGAAACTGCCGTCCATAAAAACCAACGTCAATCCGCTTCGACGAAGTTCGGTTTCCAGGATCATGCCCTCGGTGGGATCATCCGGTCGGCTGAGGCGATCTCGCCGAGGAATCAGGATGTGGGAGACTTCAAGGTCCGTCTTTGCTTCCTCGATTAGCGCGTTGAGGCCGGGACGCGAACGAATATTTCCCGGAACCCCATAGTCGAGGAAGATGTCCCCGTCGACGGACTGCTGATCTCGAATCATCGCGTGGATGGAGTCAGGGGTCCCTGCGAACTGCAAACTCCGTTTTGCCGACTCGCTGATCGCCCAATTGACGTATTCCGACGGGGTGGTCTCATGCTTCCCACCAGAATCCCGGGTATAGAAGAGGCCCCTGCCGTTTTCGCTACGCTTGGTCGTCATGGTGACTCTCCAGTGCCTGGCTCAGTTGATATCGATTGTTCCAGAGGAAGTTGGCGACGGCATCCACGAGCCGGTCATCATCGCCCCCCCTGACCAGCATAACCGCGCCCAAACGGTCCTTGCTCTCCCAGGCGAAATCTTGGACGAATATACGAACCGCGAGGCGAGAAGACGGAACATCGCTCGGGTCGGAAAATGCTTCGTAGCCCTCGCGGCAGCGGCGTCCAAACTCCTGCGTGGCCGCCTCGATGGCCGGGAGGTAGGCCCCAAGGTGCCGATCCAATCCTTGGTCCTGCCACCTCGCGAACATTGTCATCGCTCCCAGTTCGAGGAGTAAGCCTCGGGGAAGCGGTGGATCGGTCTCTGGCTCGTAGCCGGCCCTCAAAAGGCTCTCCGCGACTGCGGCCTCCTTATATTCCGCGAATTCCTTCAGCCCTTGGATCAGTTCCCCAGGGATCTCGCACGCCCCTTTACTTGTCGCTATCCGTACCATCTCATTGCTCCTGCCGTGATGGAATAAAGTCATCAGGTGTGTCCGCATTCTGCGACATGGCCACGGGCAGGAGCAAGCTGTATTCATAATTTAATGCCGTAATGGACCGTCAGTGGTCTAGACTGCAAATAAATGACCTTGACCAGATTCACGCAGCCGGGAGACCCATCGCAAGGCGGCTAGGGTCGGTGTAACTACTGTCAGTGAAAGGCGTTGCGTCGTATTTGTGGCAGGTTCGCCTAGGCCCAATTTGAATGCCTCGGGACTAGGGCCAAAAATTTCTACCGCCTCGAAAGATTTTTATCCAGGCGACAGGTGAGATTTCTTTTGGTAGGCATCGATTGAGCTTCTGGCGCTTTTAATAAGGCCGAAGTCGAGATTTGGATTGAGATGGCGAACGCCGAATTCGGCGAAGGGGGGCGGGCCTTAAATTAGGTGAGAGGCGTTATGAACACGATTCAGCTGCTCGTTCGTGGTAAGAACTGGGGCCGTTTCAGTGAATACTAAGCCCCTCCGCTTCAATTATCTTGACACGTTTTCGCGCAAAATTTAGGTCGAGTGGTTCAGTGGACGTAGAGCAGTCGACGCGGGACGCGGGAAACGAGCTAGGTCTCATTCCCTGTGAGTGACCGAGGCACCCACAAAGGATGTCGCAATCTCGACCGCGACGAGATTTGCCACTCTCTTTCCCTGGCACTATTTGCATTCGTCCAAAGCTATTTTTAGGCCGTTATCTGAATTTGAAAAGGCCGCTTGGATTCGGGTGGAGAGATCGGCCTGCCCAGCAATCATTTCCCGCCAAAACTGCTCCGTCGCCGCATCCCGCTTCGCTCCCTTCGCTGTCCACTTTGCAAATCAAATCTGTCCAACCACGAAAGACAGGCTTCAACGACTGGGGTAAGGTGGTTCGGCAGACGGCTACTCAGGCTGAAGGTTTTGAAGTTATTTCATCAGGAGAGGCGACGTTCCTTGCCAAGCGAGAAGTCGCAGAATTGATTATTTCAGGTACCTACGCCCCTCACCCTTCGCGAACCCGAACAACGAAGCCGCTGCTGGGAACTGCCGCCTCTGAGGTCGGGTGCGGAGCGAAGATTCTCGCCCTTGTCGGCTTCATCATTCTTTACCTTGCGGGGCGAGGGCCCGGACAATTCATAGCCTTCAATAACTCGTCGAAAACCGGGGTAACCGTTATCCGTGCTCGGACGGAAAATATTGATTCGAGGTCTCAGAGGGGGCAGATCCCAACTTCACGGCCTCGATTGAATTGGGCCTGCTGGTTGACACGAGTAGGCCCAATTCAATCGAGCTGTTGAAGTGTCGTAAGAAGCCATACAGTAATTACTTACACTATCCGCCAGCCGGGCGATTGAGACGACTGAATGACGTGGCCCCCAATACTTCGCTTCACAGGCATAGTTGCCCCGCATAGTCATTGACCAAACCCGGCCATAGAAAGTCCTCCTCAATCCACCCACTTCGCGCACATTGCTTCCGCCTGCACCAGCACCAGTTTTATGGCTTCGGCTTGTAAGTCGGGCAGGTAGTGTACCGGCGGAGGATTCGCCGGACGAGCACTCGGATGCGGGTTCGGGCCGATTCTCGGTACTGCCAGTCGATGGTTACGCTGCCGCGGACTTTGGTTACCAACTCGGCGGCGATGACCTTTAGATAGTCGATTCCCATTGCCTTGACGGCGCTACTGCTTTGGGCCAGGGCGTCGTAGAAGCAGATCTCGTCGTCTCCCAGTCCTAGGCCCTCGCCGCGCCGGTTGGCTCGGTACATTTTCTTGTCTAGGTTAGTCAACTCGTGGATCACCTTCTGGGTCGCGAACGCGAGGTTGTAGTAACCGATTTCTTCGCCATGGGGCCTAATCTGCTCTTCCCTGCGGACAGTAAGCGACAAGTGGATGAACCGAGAAGTTTACTAGGTCTGAAAGGGGTTACAATCGAGGCCCCGAATGGGAGCGCGGGTTGGTTTGATAACGGGGGGTGGTTGTTTTGGTTGGAGGGGGCAGGGAACAGATCTATCCCGGTCTCGCGCCCATCAATCCGAACCCGCAATGCCGTCCGGCCCCGATTGCAATGGGGCCCGGGATCTTTACGCCCTTTGGGAACTGGATCGAGAGATGAACGGACGTCTGGGTTGGTAAGTGATCCGGACGCAGATAACCTGAGGGTTGCTTGCGGCGATCATACTTGTGGGCCGAGAACGATTTGCGAAATCGCGAATGGGCACTGATGACACGGCGGATTTTGGAACGCCAATTTTTTAATGTGTGACCAAACGTGTCACGAGCCACCACTAGCATTAAGAAAGGAGGGGAGGAACAACCTTTCTTTCCTGCATTTGCCCCCTTTTTTGAGGGGAGGCTGAATGCTAAGCTTGCGAACTCTCTCATAAGCCCTGCCTGATCGGTAGATTGCTTCAAAATCAATGAACGGGAATGACAATTTGATGCCAAAAACCGAATTTTCAGATTGGTTTGAGCAAATTACGGATCATCCATCTCCTCGAAATTGGCAGCAGCAACTTGCAGCCGACAATTGTTGCCGCGATCGCCTGATTCGAATTCCGACTGGATTGGGTAAAACCGAAGGTGTTCTCGCCGCCTGGAGTTTTCACCGCGTGCTGCGGGCAAACGATCTGTGGCCACGGAGGTTGGTGTGGTGCCTGCCAATGCGTGTTCTCGTAGAGCAGACGGCACAAATTGCCCGCCAACTGGCGGACCAAATGCCGGAATCGCAACGCCCGATAGTGGATGTTGCCATGGGAGGAGAGGATGATCGCGAATGGTATCTTTGGCCCGAACGGCCCGCCATTATCATCGGAACACAAGATATGCTCTTGTCGCGAGCCTTGAACCGAGGGTACGCCAGTAGTCGTGCCCGATGGCCGATGGAGTTTGGCCTCCTGAATCAAGATGCCTTATGGGTGATGGACGAAGCGCAGTTGATGGACACCGGGCTGGCAACCTCGGCGCAACTCCAGGCCTTTCGCGAGGAGGATCACGGGAAATGGCTTAAACCTTGCCATACCTGGTGGATGAGCGCGACGTTGCAGGCCGACTGGCTTCGCAGTGTGGATACCGCGAAGTATCACGAGAGCTGGATTCGAGACCCATGTACGGTTGCCCAAAATGAACGACATGGAGGGTTGTGGGAAATAGAGAAATCAATATCGACCGAGGCGATAGGTCCACGGGATGCGCGCAAATTTTCTCGGCGAATCCTGGACGAACATGAAAGCACGTCGGATGGTGGCTTTGGCCGAATCACCCTCGTAGTTTGCAATACGGTCGATCGGGCCTGTGAGACCTTCAATTCGTTACGGGAGGCGGGCTATTCCGGCGACCTGGAACTTGTGCATAGCCGTTTTCGACCTGCCGACCGTGAGAGTTGGCGAGAGCGATTTCTGTCTCGTGCCGCTTGCGTATCCGGAGCGGATCGCATTATTGTGGCGACCCAGGTCGTCGAGGCGGGCGTCGATATCTCGGCGGGCTGTTTGATCAGTGAGCTTGCCCCCTGGCCAAGTCTTGTCCAACGATTTGGCCGCTGTGTGCGCTACGGTGGCAGCGGCCGTGTACTCGTTGCGGATCGAGGGCGCGATGATGCGACTGCCTCTCCCTACCAGTCCGAAGAATTGGAAAGTAGCTGGGAAACCCTCCAGCAGTTTCAAGACGTGGGAATCGCTTCCCTTGAAACTCATGAGGAATCCCTGAGCGAGGAAGCACGAAGGCAGCTTTATCCTTACGCACCCACTCACTTGCTGCTCCGAAAAGAATTCGATGAGCTTTTCGATACCACTCCCGATTTAACCGGCGCGGATCTGGACATCAGCCGGTTCATCCGTTCCGGCGACGAACGAGACCTTCAAGTCTTTTGGATCAAGATCGACAAAGACAATAAAGGTGAAAAGCCGAAGATGCCTCCCGAGGGTTATAAGCCACACCGCAAGGAGCTTTGTTCGGTTCCCTTCCTCAAGGCCCGGCAGTGGCTTTGCGAAAAGGGCAAGTCGAGACTTAAATCCCAAAAACGGGCATGGATTTGGGATTGGCTGGATGGCAAGTGGGAACCGGCAACCGCCGAGTCTTTACTCCCGGGACGGGTAGTCTGTGTGGCGGCGGACAGTGGCGGATACACTATCGAGCAAGGTTTCTCGGCGGATTCAACGGCTGTTGTGCCAGTCGTTGAACCAGCTCCTGTTTCCCCGAAGATTCAAGCGTTCGACGAAGCCGACGATCAGCAAGATGGCGAACAACTAAGCTATTTCAGCGACTGGAAAACCATCGCTTGCCATACCGCCGAGGTGATCCAGGCCGCAAACCAAATCGCAACGCAACTTGGCCTGCCATCGGAGTTTCAGGATGCTCTCGAAATTGCAGCTTTTTGGCACGACTGGGGAAAAGCACACCCGGCGTTCCAGGGTTCAATTCGAGATGGTGAAAAGCACAAACGATTGACACGGACGGATTTGGCTAAGGCTCCCGATGAATGTTGGCCGAAAAATCTCCGATACCACTACTTGGATTCAACCGACATCCGGCCGGCGTTCCGGCACGAACTTGCCAGCGTTTTGGGGTTGTTCGCGATTTTGAGAATCTACGCGCCAAACCATACGGCCCTGCTCGGACCATGGACCGAGCTCTTAAGCGAGATAGGTGAAACGCTGCCCACAGCGGAATCACGCACGCCACCGACGCCGCGGATCGAGAGACTTCTGAACTGCACTTCGGAATCATTCGACCTAGTCGCCTATCTGGTGGCCAGCCACCACGGCAAGGTACGCGTCGGTCTGCACGCGGCTCCTAAGGATCAGGAATATCGCGACTGGGACGGGCGGGGGTTGCCAATCCGCGGCGTCCGCGAGGGAGATCGGCTACCGGAAGTTAAGTTGTTGCCGGATGAGTCGCCGCTGCCGGAAGTGACGCTCACCCTGTCACCCGCCGCGGTTGGGCTTTCTTATCGAACCGGGATCAGTTGGCGGGAGCGATGTATCGGACTAATAGACCGTCATGGACCGGCCACATTGGCCCTGCTCGAAGCCATCCTTCGATCGGCCGACGTGCGGGCCTCGCGTCTCACCACCAACGACCCGAAACTTGAACCGGAGGTCCGTACATGACGATGCATGTCCACGTCCTGAAAGGCTGCTCACCGACCCCCCTGGCCAATTACTTGAAGGCCCTTGGTATCTTGCGGCTCGTGGGTGAACAAGCCGACCCACAGGCCCGCGGTTGGTGGGACGGCGAAACCTTCCGCCTGCTGACAAAGTTATCGAAGGAGGACTTGGAGACATTTTTTGCTGAACAATACGAACCAACTCCGATTTTCAATCCTTGGGGTGGTCGATCAGGATATTACTCGGGTTCCTCGGAGAAAACGGCCCGAAATGGGCTTTCAGCAATAGAGACATCGGGTATCAATCGACTCGCGATGTTTCGACAGGCAATCTCCCTAATTCGTTGTGTTATTGAGGAAGGTGGTAGTGAGAAACCCAGTGCAGACGAAAGTAAAGCGATAATGATTTCCCGAATTCGCCTGCAAATGCGAGGCGCTGGTTTGGACTGGTTGGACACGGTTTTGGCCAATCTGGGAGACTCTTATCGCGGCCCCGCAATTTTAGGAACTGGTGGAAATGAAGGGAGTGGCAGTTATACCGCGGCATTTCTCGCTGCGGTGGTAGAGTGTATTGTCCAACGCTCGTGGGATCACGCAATTCAATCCTGCTTATGGAGTAATAGTGCCAGTTTGGATGCTTGGAATGGCAGCTTCTTACCTCCGCCGAGCGACGCAACGAAAAGACCAAAGAAGGAGATTGTCGCGGGACCATTCCGACAGTTTCTTCCAAGCGGCCAAGGTTCACCATGGGATTTGCTTCTCTGTTTTGAAGGCTCAATCGTCATACAGTCTGGTGTAACAAGGCGATCAAACTCGGACAAGCATCGGTTCCTGACATCTCCCTTCTATTTTGCCTCCCTGGGAATGGGTGCCGGTTCAAGTTCGGATATGGATGAATTTGTACTAAACAAGGGGCGGAAGAATCCCGGGCGTGGCGAACAGTGGTTTCCACTCTGGGGAACGCCAAGTACGTTCGGGGAAATACAGCAGCTATTTCGAGAGGGACGTTGCTCGACCGGTCGCCGTAACGCGAAAAACCCGGTCGACGCTGCTCGCGCGATGTGCAGTCTCGGAGCCACACGGGGAATTTCATCATTTCTACGGTACGGCTATCTCCAAAGAGATAACCTAGCAACACACTTGGCCGTGCCGCTTGGGCGAATTCGAGTTCGCGAAAACAGTTCGGCTCGACTTGTCGAAGACCTTTCCGATTGGCTTAATCGCCTACATCGCTCAGCACGCGACAGAAACGCTCCCGCTCGGTTAGTTCAAGCCGAACGCCGACTAGCCGATGCCATATTCGCGGCGCTGACGCACGACCACACTTTTGATCGTTGGCAGGCGATTCTACTGGCGGCCACCGAGATCGAAGCATTGCAAGCAACCGGGACCGGTATAGAAGCGAGACCGATTCCCCCGCTGCGTCCCGACTGGGTGTCCGCCGTCAACGATGACAGTGCGGAAGTCCGATTGGCTTTGGCACTCGGCAGTGCCGCCGCCAGCTATTTCAAGGGCAGGCCCAGCGATCCAGTCCGCCATCATTGGTTGCCTCTTGAAAAAGGCGCTCGGAAATTCAAAACGACCGACAAGCGGCTCGTCAACGATCCTCGCGTCGTGATGTCGGGGCGGGATTCCATTCGCGATTTGGCTGCGATCGTCGAGCGGCGGCTTATTGAATCGGAAATCAAAGGAGAGCGACGGTCAAGGCTAGTCGCTGCCGCAGGATGTGGTGCGCGGCTTGACGACCTTGCCCGTTTCGTGAGCGGCGCGGTCGACTTGGGCAAACTATATGGGCTGGCCCGGGCATTCATGGCGATCAAATGGGATCAATGGGGACCAGCGCACCTCCCCTCATCCGCAAGCTCTCAAGATATGCCGGATGTAAGCTGGTTGGCCATCCGCCTCGCTTGCCTACCCTGGCCGTTACTCGACCAGCGGGGGGCTCCCGCGGATAAACGAATCGTGAGATTACTGCTCGCCGGCGATGCTGGAAGGGCGGTTTCGATTGCCCGCCAGCGTCTCCAGTCGTCCGGTATTCGTCCACCGATGCAAGCGAGCGTGACCAACGACTCGACCGCTCCTCTTTGGGCCGCCGCCCTGGCGTTTCCTATTCATAAATCCACAGCCTTGCGGGCTGCTGCCATTTTGGACCCTTCCTTGAAAGGACAACTTCATGCTTGACCTGAGCCCACTCGACCAAGCCAGCCGGTTACTGATAACGGTTCGCTTAAAACCCGTCCAAGGAGACCGGTTCCAGCCGACCGGTTTCCCGAGTCTCGGGGCGGCCACGTACCGAACCCAGGATGGCGACAAACTGCTGGTGGAAAGCGCCCAGAGCATGGCAAATCGGCTGGAAACCACCTGCTGGGACGCCGGACAGAATAAGCCAGTAGTAGCCCTTAATGGCATCAGTCACGTCACCGTCAATCGCAAAGGAGCTTTCTTGACTGATTCGATGCTCGAGGCGCATCGTCTCAACAGCGCCTACCTTTTGGAAGGAAAGGATAAGACGTTCCTCAACCAGATCAAAGAAGAATTGGGAGGTCTTGAGGAAGGACCGATCGACCGAAAGAAACTCGCCGAGACCTTGCTGAAGTTTGATGTCGGCAGTCTCATTCACGGCGTCTTTCTTGCCAAGAAGGATTTAGCGGGCGGACGTCTACGGATTTCTCGTGCGCTCTCCGCATTCATAGAAGCTTCCGGTGTGCAGATCGCAGCTTCGGGAGGCGTAAAGAACGATCATGTTCATCCAGGTAAAGTCGAAGGAGATTCAAAAAACCATTTTGGAAACATCCCTTTCGCTCGTGATGAGTATGTCGCCGACCGAATCGACTGCCATATCAATCTCGATTTGGCACAGATTCGAGGGTACGGACTTGATCCCAAATCGCAAAATCTGCTGATCCTACTCGCCCTCTACCGCGTGCGGAAGTTGTTAGACGGTGATTTGCGGCTACGAACGGCTTGCGATTTGGAACCTATGAACCGGGACGATTTGGCCGCCGCTCGTCCGGAAGGTTTCAAGCTGCCCGACCTTACTTCTCTTGAAGACGCCGTTAAGAAGGCCATCGACGACTGCAAGGATCTCATGGTCCATACCACGGTGACGTTTGAGGATGCTTTGAAGAAAGCCAAAGAGTCGGCCGGCGGCGATGACAACTCTGGCGACGAAGCCGAAGACAACGAGGAATAGGAGCCTGCCGTGCCGACACTTCGATTGCGATTTCCCGGCGGGCGCTACCACGCCACGCCATGGGGACACCATGTTAACGAAGGCTTGATTGAGTGGCCCCCCAGTCCCTGGCGGTTGCTGCGGGCACTGATTGCCTGCGGTTTCTCCAGCCAAGGCTGGAGTGACGTTCCCGAGACGGGACGGCGGCTGACCGACAAGCTTGCTGGTATATTGCCGTCTTACAGGTTGCCACCCGCAACCGCGGCCCACAGTCGCCATTTCATGCCGATGGGTAGATTCGCCAAAGGACGGGAACAAACCACGCTCGTTTTCGACACCTGGGCCAATGTCGGCGACGGGAGTATGCTCATCCACTGGCCCTGCGAACTGAACAAAGAGGAGCATGCGTTGCTCGGCCAGCTTTCCGCGGCACTCGGCTATTTGGGCCGCAGCGAAAGTTGGGTTGAGGCAGAATTGATTTCGGCGAACGAACCAAACCCAACGGACTTCAATGCCTACCCTCACCAGGATGGCGTGTACCCTGCCCCAGAGTACGAACAGATTTCATTGATGGCTGCGATTCCGCCCGAAGCGTATAAGGTCTGGCAGTGTCAACAAGTGGAAACCGCCCTGACGTCTTGGCCGTTGCCGGAAGGGAAGAAGAAACCAACAGCCAAACTCCTGAAAGAGCGCGAGAAGGGGGTGGCCCCTTATCCTGCCGACTTGTTGTCATGCTTTACGAAAGACACATCGTGGTGGAAAGGCCATGGTTGGTCGCAACCGCCCGGTTCGCAACGCGTACTCTACTGGCGGCCAAGCGATACGTTACAGGTAAGCATTGCACCCCAACAAAGGTCTCCGCGAAGTAGACCAGTCACCACGATGTTGCTCTCCCTCACAACGCCAAGCGGCAACCGTGCCTCGCTACCCCCATGTACACGCACGCTTCCTCAAGCCGAGTTATTCCATCGCTCCGTAATAAGTCAATTGGGGAAGGGGCGAAAGGTGAATTGTCCGGAACTTACGGGCAGGGATGAATCGGGGGCCCCACTTCGTGACGACCACTGGCATACCCACACTTTGCCTGTCGATCTGGATGGCGATGGTCACCTCGACCATATTATTGTTTATGCGAAGATGAAGCTGGGTGACGCCGCGCAACGGGCGGTTCGGCAAGTCCGTGAAACCTGGCGGAAGAAAGGCCCTGATATTCAAGTCGCCCTGGTCGGCTATGGTGACCTCGACATGCTCCGGCGGTTGCCTGAAAGGCTGTCGGTAAATATCGATTCATTGCTGGGACCCTCCGGAGGAACGTGCGTTTGGGAAAGTGAGACCCCATTCGTTCCGCCTCGATTTTTGAAAGCTAGAGGCAAAAACTCGTTGGAGGGACAGGTAAACATGGAACTTCGATCCCGGGGCTTACCTGAGGCCAAGGAAGTTCATGTCGACCCGAAACAAACTCGTGAGTTGCGGCACTACATTCGCCGCCGAAGTCGTGGTGGTGCTCCGCCTCCCATGGACGTAGGATTCGGACTGCGATTGACCTTGTGCGAACCAATTGCGGGTCCATTGCTACTTGGTTATGCATCTCACTATGGCATGGGATCATTTCGCGCGGCGAAGGAGTGAATGTAGTCGTTGGACCTCAGATAAATCTCGCGTTAGCTCAAACTGGGCAATGTTCTTTGGCAATTGAAATCCCAAATCCGTCGGGACTTGCGGATCGCGCAATTTTCCTCCGCCGGAGAGACCGATTCTCTTCGGCGGGGGCCTTTTTCTGAGGTTTCCCTTCCCGGTTTGGCAAAAATCAGACCACCTAAAAGCATTGCTTTTCCCATTTTCACCAGTTAGGCTTAAATCACTGCTCGGAATACTCCGCCAGGAGGGTGATTGGTTGCCTCGGATCTCGGGAGCATGCCACATGTCTTGGCGCGTGCCGAGGTATGTCTGGCCTCCCCCGGTCCGCTCTTTACGCGGGGAGAATCTTGGGATGCGGAACACTTACCTGGTTTGTTACGACATCTGCGACGACAAACGGTTGCGCAAGGTGTATCAAACGATGCGCGACTTTGGCGACCACTTGCAGTACTCAATCTTCGAGTGCCAGTTCAATCCGATTGACTTGGCCAAATGCCGGCATCAGTTGAGTGAGATCATCCACCATCACGAGGATCAGGTGTTGTTTGTCGATCTCGGCCCGGTGGAGGGTCGGGGAGATCGGGTCATCGCGGCGCTGGGCAAGGCGTATACCTCGTTGGATTCCGCCTGCATCATCGTTTGAACGGGAGTACCGCACCATGATTCAGGCTCAGGATTCGCCGCTGCCGGCTCGGATGGTCAACGAGTATGTGTACTGCCCCAGGCTGTTCTACTACGAGCATGTCGAAGGGGTGTTTGCCCACAACGTCGAGACGATCCAGGGGAGCCACATCCATAAAGGGGTCGACCGCAAAGAGGACGACCTGCCACCGGCCGCCGAACTGCTAGAGACCGATCGGCCCGCGAAGATGCGGAGCGTGACCCTATCCAGCAACACGCATGGCGTGATCGCCAAACTCGATTTACTGGAGACCGACGGGACGACCGTCACCCCGGTCGATTACAAACGGGGCGAACCGTGCAAAGCGGACGATGGCTCGCTCGATGCCTGGCCGGCCGACCGCGCACAATTGGCGGTGCAGGCCCTCATTCTCCGAGACAACGGTTACACCTGCGAACACCCACCGCTTTGAAGCTAGCACGCCCTTTAGGAATTGGCCCGTTGGTTCA